>JBJKXC010000001.1:0-60474 GCA_045561735.1 Flavobacteriaceae bacterium
GGAAAGCGAAAACATAAATCAGACTTTAAAAGCCCTTTGCTTATGTCTTCTTCAATAATTTGTTCAATAAAATTAAGGGGGTTGTTCGCCATAAAACTGTTATTTATCATCAGGTTAAAAATACAAAACTATTCTTTTATATAATTTGTAAACGCATATCTTTCTAAGAAATATTATTTTTGTAAAATTAATTTTTAATTTTTTTCCCATGGGCCTTGTTAAAGTTGAAAATATTCGAGTTTTTGCGCACCACGGTTGTCTTCCTGAAGAAAGAATTATCGGTAGTCATTACCGGGTCGATTTAGCAGTAATGGCTGATTTAAAAAACGCTTCTCTTTCAGACGAACTAAAAGACACTGTTGATTATGTCGCGCTTAACGCTGTCGTCGTCCGAGAAATGAAAAAACCATCTAAGTTGTTGGAGACTGTTGCCGGTCGTATTATTGATGGGGTTTTTAATGCCTGTCCTTTGATACGGTGGGTTAATGTGTCGGTTGCAAAAATAAACCCGCCTCTTGGTGGTGATGTTGAAAAAGTGGTTGTGGTATTAGAAATGAGCCGTTCTTAGGGTTTTGAGGTTAATACTTGTAAAGCCTTCTTTTTAATGCTTATTTGAAGTGTGTCTTTTTTTGTTAAGACCGACTCTCCATCAATTTGTATTAAAAATTTTTCTTTAGGTATGCTAAATAGGTCTAAGGACTCAAATTTGATGCGGTGTATCTTTTCTGATTTTAGCACAGATTTTGTAACCACAGAGTAAATAAAAACAAGTTTTTCTATAAAGCTCATTTCATCTGTATACAAAAGGTTAAGCTGCCCATCGTCTAAAGGGGTTCCTGGGGTTAAAGATAAATTATATCCTATTAGTCCTGAATTTGAAATGAAAAAAAGGTATGGTTTTAGTTCAATTTCCTTTTTATCTATTTTTATTTTTATTGTACGGGGGGTTGCTTTTTTAAAAATGACTCTAGTTATGGCCAGCATGTAAGCAGAGAGACCTCTGTTCTGGTTTGTGCTGTAATGGTGTATGATTTTAGCGGTGACACCAAGACTTAAATTACAAAAAAAAATGACGGTTATTTATGAGGCCAACATCAATTTTTTTGGTTTGTCCTGCTTTTATTACTTTAAGCGCAAAAAGAACCTGTTTGGGTATATTGAGCGAACGCGCAAGACTGTTGCCAGATCCAAAGCGTATAATCCCAAGTTTTGTTAAAGAGTTAACCAAGAGTGAGCCAATTTCATTTATCGTACCGTCTCCTCCACAAGCAACAATGGTGCATGGGCGATCTTTTAGAGATTCTTTTGTGAAGTTAATTATGTCAGTGGGGGTTTTAGTTTTTTTTAATACCGTGTGGTATTCTTTTGGGTTAAAGACAGAGTTGACTAGGTTTTGGTTTAGGGTGTTGTTTCCTTTCCCTGAAATTGTATTGATTATGAAATGTATGCTTGTTTTAGAATTCATTATAATCCTACAATTGTCCCTTTTTCTAGATTAATTTCTAAATCTATTGTATGTGGCCTATTTTTGATTAAATTTGCGTTCCTTTTTGGCGTCTTGGCCGAGTGGCTAGGCAGAGGTCTGCAAAACCTTTTACAGCGGTTCGAATCCGCTAGACGCCTCTAAAACCACAACTCTGTTGTGGTTTTTTTATTGTCCTATTTCTTTGATTATTTCTGACGGATTTAGTTGTTCTTTTGGTAAAAAGCCCTTAGCAATTAATACCATTCCAAAAACAACAATAACCGCTCCTACTGCTTTCTTTACGTTTAAAACGATGTGGGGGGGTGAGTTGCCTTTGAAGGCGTTTTGAGAGTGCTATCTTTAAAAGGTCTATTATAAAATAGGTTATAAGAAGCGTGCTGAAAAACAACAAAACCCTTTTTGGTTTTCCATCCAGACTTGGCCCAATTACAATGACTAAGCCAAGCCAAAAAACCAAAACCCCAACATTAATCCCGTTTAGAAAAAAACCTTTCACAAACAGCTCTAAAAGGTTTGCTTTTTCTGGGCTTATTTTTGATCTATGGTGTGTTGTTTTAGTTTTTTTAAAAAAAATAATTGTGCCGTAAGCTGCTAATAGGGTTCCTCCAAAAATATACAGCCCCGGTTGGTTACTAAGGTTTTCTAAAAGCTGGTAACTACTAAAATATGCTAATAAAATAAAAAGTATATCTGAGAAAACAACCCCTAAATCAAAAGCAACAGCAGCCCTAAATCCTTTAATAACACTTGTCTCTAATAGTATAAAAAAAACAGGGCCTATCATAAAGGCCAGTAAAAAACCTAAAGGGATAGCGGCTTGAATATCCTCTAACAAACCAAACTAGTTTTTAAAAATTATTCTTCCTCCAAATATTTTCCTTTGTTTTAGTTGTTTTGGAGTTCCATAAATAAAAGTGTCTCCTCCTGAAAATATATTGACATCTAAAACATTTGTCGTTCTTACATATGCTTCGCCTCCGTATTTTATACTTAAATCCGTGTTTTCTGCGGTATTATTATAGCCTTTATAGACGCCCCCTGTTCTAATAGTGATTTCTTGATTTTCGCTTGTGCCTGCTGCTGTTACTGTGCTTCCAGTAACGCTTTTTACGAGCAATCGTTTAGTCTCTGTTTTTACAGAAATTTTGGAGCCCTCTTGAGCCTTCAGAAATATCTCGTATTGTTTAATAGAATCTTTTGAAAAAATAAAAGAGCCTTCATTTGCATCAATTATATCTATTCCTGTGTAATAAACTTTAACCTGTGTGTCTGCGCCGTTAAATTTATATTTTATTTTCATTCTAATTTTTAGAGTACCGTTTTTTTGTACAATGCTGATGTGTTCGCTATTGGCCCCAGAAATTTCAATTTTGTTTTCTGGTCCCTTTATAAGTTCAGCGTTAATAAGGTCATAAACTTTTAGTTCTGAAAACTCCCCAAGAGTTTTTGTTATTGCTGTTTGCGAAAAAAGTTGTGTGCAAACTATAAATAATATTATCTGTAAATATTTCATCGTTTTAAATTAATTTAAAATAAAATCTAGATGTCTTTTTTCTAGGTCTGCTTTTTTTACTTGTACCAATACTGGGTCTCCCAGTTGGTATTTTTTATTTGTTTTTTCTCCTACCAATGCATAGTTTTCTGTATCAAATATAAAATAATCTCCTTTAATATCTGTTACCCTCACCATGCCTTCACATTTGTTTTCTATAATTTCTACGTAAATACCCCACTCTGTTACTCCTGAAATAACGCCCTTAAAAGCGGTTTTCTTTTGGTTTTGCATGTATTTAATTTGCATGTATTTAATAGAGTCGCGCTCTGCTTTGGTTGCAATATTTTCCATGTTTGAACTGTGTTTACATTTTTCCTCATACAAATTGGCGTTGGCAGAGTGAGCGCCACCTAGGTAGGACTGTAACAAGCGGTGTACCATAACATCTGGATAACGTCGAATTGGTGATGTAAAATGACTGTAATTTTGAAAAGAAAGACCATAATGCCCTATATTGTTTGTTGAGTATTCTGCTTTACTCATGGTTCGAACCGCTAGCGTGTCCATTAAATTTTGTTCTTTTTTCCCAACAACTGATTTTAAAAGATTGTTTAGTGACGTGTTTATTTGTTTTGTGTCTTTTAAATTTAATGTATAACCAAACTGAGAAGCAATACGTTGAAGACCTTCTAGTTTTTGACGATCTGGTGCATCGTGTATTCTATAAATAAATGTCTTTTTTGGTGATTTGTTAAATATGAATTCTGCTACTTTTTTATTTGCCAACAACATAAACTCTTCAATAAGTTTATTAGCCGCTTTTGAAGATTTAAAATTAACACCTAAAGGTGTGTTATTTTGATCTAAGTTGAATTTAACTTCTACTTTATCGAAAGATATAGCACCATCAAGCATTCTTTTATCTCTCAATTTTTTAGCAAGCTGATTTAGTTTTAATATTGCTTCTTTTATTTTTTTTGTTGTTTTATATGTTTCATTAGTTAAAGAGATATGGCTAGGTATCTCATTACTTTCTGTTTCAATAATATACTGAGCTTCCTCGTAAGCAAAGCGCGCATCACTGTATATAACTGTTTTTCCAAACCATTGATTGGTTATTTTAGCATTATTGTTTAGTTCAAAGATAGCTGAAAAAGTGTATTTTTCTTCCTGAGGTCTTAAAGAACAAGCGTTGTTTGAAAGAACTTCAGGGAGCATTGGAACAACACGGTCTACTAAATAAACGGAGGTGGCTCTTTTATAAGCCTCATCATCTAATATTGTGCCTTCTTTTAAATAATGAGACACATCTGCAATATGGATTCCTATTTCGTAATTACCGTTATCTAATACTTTAAAAGACAACGCATCATCAAAATCCTTTGCATCTTTTGGATCTATTGTAAAAGTTAAATCTTTTCTTAGATCACGGCGTTTTTTTATTTCTTTTTCAGAAATATTCGTGTTTATTTTATTTGCAAAATCTTCTACTTCTGGTGTAAACTTGTAAGGCAAGCCATAATCTGCTAAAATTGCATGTATTTCTGTTTGATGATCCCCTGGAATACCTAGTATTTCTATTACTTTCCCGTTAGGACAATCTGCTTTATCTGGCCAATCTTCTATTCTCACTAGAACTTTTTGACCATCTTCCGCTTTTTTAGTTTTCTTTAAAGGGATGTAAATATCAACAGGCATTTTTCTATTGTCTGGAATAACAAAAGCAAAATTTTTATTTCTTTGAATAATACCAACATAATCTTGCTTTGAACGTTTAATAATCTGTGTTACCTCTCCTTCTAAGCGGTTGTTGTTGCGTCTTTTATGTATATAAAATTGTACTTCATCTCCATTAAGAGCTTTAAGTTTTTTATGTGATGGAATAAATATATCTTCTTTAAAATCATATGATTTTATATAACCAGATCCTTTCGATGTGACATCAAAAACACCTTGATAGTAATTTTTAGTATTAATTATTTTATATTTTCCAGGTGTAGTTTCTTTTATTTTATTATTGTGAGTTAAAACACTTAATGTTTTTATTATCAGTGCTCTTTCGCTTGGATTAAGAATTCCAAGTTGCATACAAATTTGTTTATAGTTTAGTGGCTTTTTTGGGGACGATTTAAAAACAGATAAAATAGTTGAAGTATATTTATCTGTAGAATAAAAATTCTTTTTTTTTCTAGGCATTATGGACAAATCTAACACAACAAAACTACTACTTTAATTTCATCAAATAAAAGCGGATAAGAGTTTATTCACATTTTATATATTATCATCTAATTATTTTTATTTTATATATAAAAAAATGTTGATTATTATTGTTTGTTAATATCTTTAAAATTTATCTTAATTTTTATAAATATAACCTGTAATTAGAAATAAATTACATATAAAATTTGTTTATAAAAGGTTATTATCTAACGTTAATTTAGAAGATTAAAAATTATAAATTTTTTTGCTCTACAATAATTTATTTTTAAGTAATATTAAAAACTTGGTTATATGTCAAAGTTATTAATAGTAATAATAATTTATCAACACTTTATATATACCTTAATTAACAACACCCTTTTTTTGTAAGTTTACATAAATCTCATAAAAAATAACAAATGAAAATAGCGATTGGTAATGACCATGCAGGAACAGTTTATAAATTAAAAATAATAGAGGTTTTAGAAAAAAAACAAATAAAGTTTAAAAATTATGGAACGAACACAGAAGATAGTGTTGATTACCCAGATTTTGTTCACCCAGTAGCCAATGCTGTATCTAATAAGGAATCAGATATAGGTATACTGCTTTGCGGTAGTGCAAATGGCGTAGCTATCACAGCTAATAAATACAATACAATACGTGCAGGTATTTGTTGGAATACAGACATTGTTAAATTAATACGCCAGCATAACAATGCTAATATTTTATGTATTCCTTCCAGATTTGTTTCTTTAGAAGAAGCACTTTTAATGGTAGATGTTTTTATACAAACAGAATTTGAAGGCGGCCGACACCAAAATAGAATTAATAAAATAAATCTTTCCAAATCATAAAGCAAATAGCATGGTTGAATATCTTATAAAAAGTTTTAATCAGCTGTCTACTAATGAATTGTATGATATTCTACATCTACGATCCGAGGTTTTTGTTGTTGAACAAAATTGTATTTATCAAGACATTGATTATAAAGATCAAAAAGCACTTCATATTTTATTAAAAAATAATAATAAAATAATTGGCTACACAAGGATATTTAAAAAAGGGGATTTTTTAGAAAATGCCAGTATTGGACGTGTTTTAATATGTAAAAACAATAGGAAGCATAATTATGGAAATAAAATAATGGAATTTTCTATTAAATCAATAAAAACAAAATTTAAGGAATCTAAAATATCAATTTCAGCTCAAACATATTTAAAGAAGTTTTATAAAAATTTAGGTTTTAATACATCAGGAGAAGAATATTTAGAGGATGGAATTCCTCATATTACAATGATAAAAACTAATCTTTGATGTAAGTTATTTCTATTTCTACCCTACGGTCAAATTTTATATCTCCACCTAGTGGAAATTTATGTTTCAAACCAATGAATTTCATTCTTTTTTTTGATATACCGTTGCGTGCTAAATAATTGTATATATACTGCGCTCGGGTTAGTGATAAATTACGCTTTCCAGTTCCTCTATCCACCGCATCTCTTCCCTGCGTAGTACAACAAACGTGACCTTCGATTGTAAAATATATATTATTTTTTTCTTTTAATTTTTTAACTACATTTTTGAGTACAGGTATAGATTCTTTTAAAATATAGCTATACCCTGTTTGAAATAAAATATCTTTCAGAACAACTTTATCCCCTACCATTAACTCACTTTCTAAAGTCAAAGGCAAAACTCTTCCTTTATCATCTATATTAATATTGTCTACAGTTTCTTTATTTTTTTTAACAACCACCTTTTTTTTACTACTCTTATACTCAATCTCTATTTCAACTTTACGATTCAAACCACGTATAATATTTACATTTTCTGATGTAATTATTTTTAATAGAATTTCTCCTTTACCGTCCACATTAGTTATGAGCTTCTGCTTAATTCCTGCTCCAGAAAAAACATCTTTTATTGCGTTTGCCCTGTTTTGTGATAGGTCTAGATTATACTGGTCAGTGCCCCTATCATCACAAAACCCGTATATAGAAACCCGCTTTATTTCTTTTCTTTCTAATTCTTGAATAAACAACAATAAACGATTTTGTTCTGTTTCTAATACATTATACTTATCTGTTTCAAAATACACTACATGTTTGCGGTTAGTTTGGGCTAAACAAACATTAAATGAGACCAAAAACAAAAAAAGAAAACGGAACATGTTTCAAGATATTTAAATTATTTCAATAATGTAGCGTAACGCTCCAAATCATCTAGAAGAATTTTTGCCGTATTTATAGCGTTATTGTTTAACAAAGCATATTCATAAACCCCTTCATTATAAAAAGCCATTTTTATAATTTCTTCAGACAAAAGGGTTAATATTTCGCTTTTTAACAACATAAACTCTGCTTCTTTTTCTTTATTTAAAGCATCATTAAAAAACGCAACAGACTCAATAATAGAATTTAAGTTTTCCTCTTCAGCTGCTTCATAAGCGCTCAACAATAGGTTTTCTGTGGTTGTTTCTAAGCTAAAACCCCTAGACAAACAATCTTTTTTAAATTGGTTAAAAACAGACTCTTTTAAACTAAAATCTTTAAGATTTTTAACAGGACTTCTTTGATGGTATGCAAGTGCAAAATTAAATACAAAGTTATTTTTTTTAAGAACTTTTATCAAATCAAACTTAGAAGAAACACCTAAATTAATGTCAGGCATTATTCCACCACCCCCAAAAACATCTCGCCCGTTCTTTGTCTTAAAAACACCTGCGTTATCTTCAACGTCTTTAACAGCCCCTGATTTGGTTTTTCTACGGTAATCTAGGGCCTGGATGCAACGGCCGGAGGGTGTAAAATACCTAGATATTGTTATTTTTACTTGCGCCCCATAAGGCAGTGGTTTTGGCTGTTGGACGAGGCCCTTGCCAAAACTTTGCTTTCCTATTACAACAGCGCGATCGAGATCTTGTAATGCCCCAGCAACAATTTCACTGGCCGAAGCACTGCGCTCATTTACAAGAACAATAAGAGGTATATCTAAACTTAAGGGCTGCTGTTTTGTCATAAAACGATTATTGTATTTCTTGATATTCGATTGTGTGCTAACGACCAGTTGATTTTTAGGCACAAAAAGGTTAACAACATTAACAGCCTCTTGAAGCAACCCCCCCGGATTATTTCTCAAATCAAGAATTAAGCCCTTAGCCTCATCAATCAGTAAGAACTTTAATGCGGATTCAACCTCCCTAGCAGCTCCTCTTGAAAACCGGGTTAGAGCAATATAACCAATATCATTTTCAAGCACCCTAAACAAGGGCACTGCTTTTTCTTTTCTTCCGTCTCTATTTAGGGAAATTGTTTTACTAACATTGTTTCTTACATATGTAATATCTACAACAGAGTTTTTTTCACCACCAAGCAACACATCAACCCTGTTGATAGAATTATCAACACTGATGCCGTTAATTTTGCGAATTACATCTCCAGGCTTTATACCCCCTTTATCGGCAGAATAACCCTTATACAGCTCAGTAACAGTTAGTGCCTCATCAATAAAGCGGAGATTTGCGCCAATACCAACAAAATCCCCGGAACGGCGCATTTTTGCATCTTCAACATCCTGTTCGCTGCTGTATACGGTGTACGGGTCTAGTTCGGACAACATATTTTTTACCCCTGTTTCCATAAGTTCAGCAGGGTTTGTTTCGTCCACATAGTTCATGTTAATTTCTTTGAAAAGCGAGTTGTATATTTCTATTTGTTTAGCAATTTCAAAAAAATCGGTTTTAAACGAAACAAGACTCAATACAATCAGTAAAGACAAGAATATAAACGCAAATCGTTTTTTTATTTTATTTATCAAAACAGCTCTTTTTTTATTTCTTTCACTAATCTTTTGAAGGCTCCCTCAAGCTCATCAGGGGCCGGTTTTTTCTTGTCTAAATATAAAACCATAAAATGACAATTACTCTCAAAGCTATCAAACGCAGATAACAAATGTTTTTTGACACCCTCTCGCAGCTGTCTTTTTATTTTATTCCTTTCCACGGCCAGAGAAAACGACCCCTTCCCAACACTAATTCCGTAAGCCATGTCATTGTTTTTTTTATAAAAAAGACATAAAGGGTGTTTAAAGATTTTTTCACCAGTTTCAAACAGCGTTTTTATATTTTTTCTTCCTTTTAGCTTATTCAAGAATGTCTTTTATATAGCTGTTGTTGCCCAAATTAACATCAGCTATTTTATTGTCAGGGTCCAGAGTTATTGACTTAATTTTTCCATTTTTCACAAAACTAAAGCTATAATTAGGGTACGCCCAAGCCCAATCTTTCAATAGTATTGTTTCTTCCGGAAGGGGTTTTTCTGCCCGCATCATTTGAAGAGGAATATAAAAATTTTCCTCCGCACCCTCCTCATAAAGAACTTCCACTTCAACAGGAATTGGCATTAAACCAATCCTATTCAAATTCACATTTACCACCCCCCCGGACACAGTAACCGAATCGATAGCATAATCAATCGTGTTGGTCGTCTTGGCCCAGTCTGTTAGATACCAGTCTAATTCTGCCCCAGAAGATTTTTCAGCACAACGGATAAAATCATTCGGAGTCGGGTGTTTGAAAGACCAGAGATAAAAATAGTCTTTCATTGCCTTATCAAAAGCAACACTTCCAATAATATGCTTTAATTGCCTTAAAAAAATAGAACCCTTTGTATAAGCCGAAACCCCATAACTAGCATTAAACTTATAGCGATCTGCGTGGGTTGTTTGTGATTGCTCCACCCCGCTAAGTGCGAGTTTTCTATAACGATCATAAGATGCTTTAAACACCCTCTCTTCATCTATCCCCATAATTAAAGCTTCTGCCTGTGTACAATAATATTCTGTAAAGCCTTCGTCCATCCACTCGTGTTTGCTCTCATTTGTTGCTAAAACAAACTGAAACCAACTGTGGGCCAGCTCGTGAGCGGTTACCCCAACCAAGCTTTCAAAGGACCTGTTTGCCGTAATGAGCGTACACATCCCGTATTCCATACCACCATCACCACCCTGAATAACGGAGTACTGCTCGTATGGATATGGTCCAATATTTTCATTAAAAAACAACATTAATTTAGCTGTTATAGGCTGTAGTTTTTTCCAATTCTTCAATTGTTCATCGGACAAATTGTTTTTGTAATAGAAGTGCAGTTTTGGCCCCCCCTCCACTTGTAAACTGTCATGTATGTAATCTGGGTCAGCGGCCCAAGTAAAATCATGAACATTTGGGGCGATGAAGTGCCAAGTGTTTTTGCTGGTACTTTTATTTGAAGACACTTTGACTGCCTCGGAGTTTTGTAAATAACCTGTTCCACCAACCACAAAATTTTTATCAATGGTCAATTTAACATCAAAATCTCCCCAAACGCCGTGGAACTCCCTGGCGATATAAGGGTCTGCATGCCAGCCCTCAAAATCGTATTCTGCTAGCTTAGGATACCACTGCGCCATAGATAGCGCAACCCCCTCCTTGTTTTGTTTTCCAGCTCTTCTTATTATTAAAGGAGCTTGACCCGAAAAAACCATATCAAAAACAGTGCTTTCTCCGGGCATTATTGGTTTATTTAGCCCTACTTCTAATACAGTTCCCGCAACATGACTGCTTATTTCAACACCATCTTGTTTTATTGAATAAACCCTTAAATAGCCTTGGTCTTTTTTTTCTAATTTTTCGATGCGCCCCATTACCCTGGCGTCAGGGTCTGCGATGCTCCTAGAGTGAACATCCATTTCACTACCTGGCTGAAAAGCATTAAAGTAAAGGTGAAAGAACGCGCGCATAAGCTTGTCTGGCGAATTATTAGTGTATATAACTCTTTGTTTGCCTTCATATTGAGATGTTTCGACGTTCATGTCGACCTCAATATCATAGTTTATGTGTTGTTGCCAATAACCAGAAGTCCCGCTTTGTTGTGCACCAAGCTCTACCCAACAAAAAACTACTGCGATATTGAATAATAAAAGACACCGGCTTTTCATGCAGCTACCTAGATATTTTAGATGCCATAATTAAGGCGTTATAAGCATTAACAAGCCGCCCAGATTTAGACAACTCTGAAAAAGGAACAACAGCATCATCGCTTAAACTTACCTTTTTATCGATGGGCAAACCAGAATTCATTAATATTTGCTTAAGTTCAGCTGCGCTAAGCTTTGGGTACTGTGAAAGCACAAGCGCGGCAATGCCTGCCACCAATGGAGAAGCCATAGAGGTTCCTTGTAAAAAACGATATTTTCCATCAGGAACCGTTGCGTAAATTCTTGACCCTGGCGCAAACACATCAACACTGCTTTTCCCGTAATTAGAAAAACCAGAAATAATTCCTGAACCGTAATCGTATGTGGTAGCGCCTACCTTTAAAAAGGTATCACTAACCTCCTCGCCTATACCAATTTGGTCGTTAGGGTAGTATTGCCCTTCATCTGTGTTTTTTGAGTCATTTCCAGCGGCAGCGACAATTAAAACATCTTTTTTTGCAGCATAAGCAATAGCGTCTCTTACCCAATCACTATGAGGTGAAAAGCTTTTACCAAAACTCATGTTGATAATTTTAGCGCCGTTATCAACGGCGTAATAAACACCTAGCGCAACATCTTTGTCATATTCATCTCCGTTTGGAGTATTTCTAATCGCCATAATTTTCACATTGTTGGCCGCCCCGTTCGAACCCAAACCATTGTTACGAACCGCGGCAATAATTCCGGAGACATGCGTGCCGTGGATACTGCCATTTTTTGGCATTACATTGTTGTCTCCATAGTCGCGATCGTCAAGATTGTCTGGGTCGTCCCCCACAACGCTACGCCCATCAAAATCGATATTTAGATAGTAATCCAAGCGCTCATTCAAGCTTTTTAAGTAGCCATCAAGCTCTTCAACAAGCTCAGTAATTGAGTCATACCCAAAACCATAAGCCTGCTTAATAACCTCCAAATGCTCTGTTAGGTCAGCGTCCTCTGTTTTTATAGCAAGAATCTCATCTTTTGTAAAACTGTCTTTATCTAAATATTCTAAAAGTGCGGCGCTAGAGGCTTTTAGTCGTGTAACTATTGCGGAGTATCTTTCTCTGGTTCCGCTGTATTTCGAGACCTCCTCCTCGTGCAGTTTCTTTGCCTCCTCAAAGCGCGGATTAGACGTATCATTAGAAGCCAATAGCCTTACATATTCAAGCTGTTCGTTGCACGACTCTCCAAGAAAGTTCCAGCCGTTTATATCGTCTATGTATCCGTTTTTATCATCGTCGATTCCATTGTTGGGAATTTCATCTTCATTAACCCAAACATTAGCATTGAGGTCTTCGTGAGAAATATCAATACCAGAGTCGATAACGGCGACAATCACTGTCTTGCTTTTAGGCCTCACCAACTTTTCATAAGCAAGCTCAAGACTTACTCCAGGGACGGTGTCTTTTATAAGGTCTAAATGGCTCCAGGATTGTTGTTCTTTTTCTGACAGGCCAGAAATTTTTACAGGTGTTTGGTCTATGTTTTCAATAGGCGTAGAAAGAATAGGCGCTGTCGAACCACAGCCGCTAAAAAGTAGGTAACCAAAAGCTATAAAGATTTTCAGAAGATTAGAGTTTTTAAGCATTATCATAGTATTAGAGAATTGATTTAATTAAATAAGTTTTATTCAGACGCACCCCTTTTTCTGTGTGTTTTACAGTAATGAGTTCATGTTGCGAATCATGTTCCAAAAATAAGTAATAATTATGTTTTGCAGCAAGATTTAATAAGGCTTCTTTTTCTTTAAGCGTTACTAGCGGCCTTACATCATAACCCATTACAAAAGGAATGGGCAGGTGTCCTGCCGTCGGCAAGAGATCCGCCATAAAGAAGATTGTTTTTTCTTTGTAGCGGATTATTGGTATCATTTGTTTTTCTGTATGGCCATCTGCAAACAAAATATCAAAACCTAGCGGGCTGTTTTTTAGAATATTTCCCTCAGGTGTTTTAATGTAGTTTAAGTGCCCAGAAGCTTCAATAGGCTCTATGTTTTCTTTCAGAAAAGACGCCTTCTCACGACTATTTGGGCTTTTTGCCCAACCCCAGTGTTTCTCGTTGGTCCAGTATTTGGCGTTTTTAAAAGTAAGCTGAAGCCTTTCGTTTTTTAAGTTTCGCTCCACACCACCACCACAATGGTCAAAATGCAGGTGTGTTAAAAATACGTCCGTAATGTCGTCTTTATGGAACCCGTGTTTTGCTAAAGCGGGCTCAACCCCCTGCTCTCCCCAACGATAATAGTAATTAAAAAACCTGCTTGATTGTTTGTTTCCCATCCCAGTGTCTATAAGGATTAGGCGCCTTCCGTCTTCGATTAATAGGCAGCGTGCCGCCATATCAATCATGTTGTTTTGATCAGCAGGATTGCTTTTGTTCCAAATGGACTTTGGCACCACACCAAACATAGCCCCGCCATCAAGCTTAAAGTTGCCAACATTTAAAGGGTATAAAGTCATAGTTAAGGGATGAATCTTTTTTAGTCCACACGCGGAAAGCAAAAGTGCGTTCTAAACGTCGGCAGAATCTAAATTTTATTGTATTTAAAGATAGCACTTTATTTAAAAAAAAAACAAGGGCTAGTCGTTTAATTTAAGAACAGCCATAAAGGCCTCTTGCGGAATTTCAACACTCCCCACTTGGCGCATTCGCTTTTTTCCTTTTTTTTGGTTTTCTAGGAGTTTTCTTTTACGAGAAATATCTCCTCCATAACATTTAGCCGTAACGTCTTTCCTCACAGCCTTAACGGTTTCTCTAGAAATGATTTTAGCGCCAATTGCCGCCTGGATTGGAATGTCAAATTGCTGTCGAGGAATCAATTCTTTTAATTTTGAACACATCTTGCGACCAATTTTTTGGGCGTTGTCGAGGTGAATTAGCGCGGACAAAGCATCTACTGCTTGGCCATTGAGCAACACATCAACACGAACAAGCTTTGATACTCTTAACCCAATGGGGGAATAATCAAAAGAAGCGTACCCCTTCGAAACAGTTTTTAATCGGTCGTAAAAATCAAAAACGATTTCCGCTAAAGGCATGTCAAAAGTCAATTCTACTCGCTCTGTGGTTAGATATGTTTGGTTGGTAATTTGACCGCGTTTTTCAATACACAACGACATCACATTGCCAACATAGTCAGATTTTGTAATAATGGAGGCCTTGATAAAGGGCTCCTCAATCCGGTCTATTGTTGAGGGCTCCGGAAGGTCCGAGGGGTTGTTCAACAATATAGGGTCCTCAGGTTTTTTCCGGGTGTAGGCCTGGTAAGATACATTGGGCACCGTTGTGATTACTGTCATATTGAACTCGCGCTCAAGCCGCTCTTGTATAATTTCCAGGTGCAACATTCCTAAAAAACCGCAGCGAAAACCAAAACCAAGTGCCGCTGAACTTTCCGCTTGAAAAACCAACGAAGCGTCATTCAGCTGCAGCTTTTCCATTGAAGACCTCAATTCTTCGTATTCTTCAGTGTCTACAGGGTATATTCCTGCAAAAACCATGGGTTTTACATCCTCAAACCCCTCAACCGCACCAGTTGTAGGCCGTTGGGCATCAGTGATTGTGTCCCCAACCTTCACGTCCCGCGCATCCTTAATACCGGTAATTAAATATCCAACATCGCCGGTCTTAATTTCTTTTTTTGGTGTCTGTGTTAGGTTGAGGGTCCCCACCTCATCTGCACCGTAGGTTTTTCCTGTGGCGAGAAATTTAACCTTCTGGTTTTTTTGAATACTGCCGTTAACAACCTTGAAGTAGGTTTCTACGCCACGAAAGGAATTATAAACAGAGTCAAAAACCAGCGCCTGTAGTGGCGCGTTTTCATCACCCCTTGGGGGCGGAACAAGCTTGATGATTGCCTCTAAAATCGACTCAACACCAACACCTGTTTTTGCGCTAGCAGGGATAACTTCAGATGGATCACATCCCAGCAAATCTACGATATCATCTGTGACTTCTTCTGGGTTTGCACTTGGAAGGTCTACTTTATTAAGCACAGGTATGATTTCTAGATCGTTCTCAAGCGCTAAGTATAAGTTAGAAATGGTTTGCGCCTGAATGTTTTGCGCAGCATCAACCACCAACAAGGCGCCCTCGCAAGCCGCTATCGACCTTGAAACCTCATAGCTGAAATCGACATGACCAGGCGTGTCAATCAGATTTAAAACATAAGAGACTCCATTTAGCTCATATTCCATTTGAATAGCGTGAGATTTGATGGTAATACCCCGCTCTCTTTCGAGGTCCATATTGTCCAGAAGCTGATTTTGCTTTTCCCTATCTGTAACAGACCCAGTAAAATCTAACAAGCGATCCGCTAGTGTGCTTTTGCCGTGATCAATATGAGCAATGATGCAAAAATTACGAATGTTTTTCATTAGGAGTGTGATAAAGTTTAATGGCAAACAAAAGTAACTAAATTTGCGTGATAAATGGAGGGGACTAGGCTTTATCTATTAGCGATTTGATTCTGAAAACAGCCTCGGCTTTTCCAATGCAGTGTATAATATCAAACACATCAGCGCCCTCTAAAGCTCCAACAAGGGCCAGCCTTAATGGCATCATGACTTTTCCAAACCCAAACCCCCGCTCTTCAATCCACTGGCTGAATTCCGTTTTCAAGGCCTCTGGGGAATTGTCATTAAAACGATCAAGCGCCGCAGACAGCGCCGACATTAAACCCTCGCTCTCCTCCTTCCATGCTTTTTTGAAGCCTTTCTCGTTGTATATTTTTGGCGCCTCAAAGAAGTAATGACAAAGCCCCCACAAATCAGAACTGAGGTTGGCGCGCTCTTTTACAAGCCCAACAACCAGCGCGACATAATTAGGATCCACAGACTTAAGGGTTTCATTTTCGGCGATCATTCTCTCAGCTAACACAGTGTTTGTTTTATTTTGAAGGTAGTGCCGATTAAACCACAGGATTTTTTCAGGGTCGAAACGCGCACCTGCTTTGTTAACTTGCTTTAAATCAAAATTTTCAACTAACTCATTAAGCTTAAAAAATTCTTTTTCTGTTCCAGGATTCCAGCCTAAAAAAGCTAAAAAATTAATTACGGCACCAGGAAAATACCCAGATTCTCTATAACCCGCAGTGTAGGACCCACCGCTATTCCACGCAATCGGAAACACCGGAAACCCTAGTTTGTCTCCATCGCGTTTGCTGAGCTTGCCCTTTCCGCTGGGCTTTAGTATCAAAGGCAAATGCGCAAATTTTGGAGCCTTCCACCCAAAAGCAGTATAGAGCAACTGGTGTAAAGCAAGTGACGGCAACCATTCTTCACCTCTTATTACGTGAGAAATTTTCATCAAATGGTCGTCTACGACGTTCGCCAGGTGGTAGGTTGGCATTCCGTCAGATTTAAACAAAATTTTGTCGTCCAATGTATTGCTGTCAATCTCAATTTCCCCTCTGACCAGATCAGACAAGTGTATCACAGCGTCTTTTGGGGTTAAAAAACGAATTACATATGGTATACCGCTATCAATCCTCTTTTGAACCTCGTCTTTTGACAAAACCAAAGAGTTGACAAGCCGACCGCGGGACCTATTGTGCCAATTATAAATAAAAGTTTTTCCCTTAGCCTCGTGATTTTTACGCTCACGGCCTAAATCTTCAGGCGTATCAAACGCATAATAAGCGAGACCTTTGTCCAACAATATTTTTAGATGTTTTTCATAAATAGCTCGACGCTTACTTTGTTTATAAGGGCCATAACCACCGTCTTTTCCCGGCCCTTCATCAAATGGAATTCCACACCAGCTCAACGCATCAGCAATGTAGCTTTCAGCAGCATCAACACACCTGTTCTGGTCAGTATCCTCAATCCGCAAAACAAAGATCCCGTTGTGCTTTTTTGCAAAGAGATAATTGAATAAAGCCGTACGCACCCCGCCTATATGAAGCGGGCCAGTAGGGCTAGGAGCAAACCGAACACGTATCGCTGTTTCCATTGTTTTTATTGTTGCCACAAAGATAGACCGCTTAAAGCGAACCCCCAAACGAAATATTAGTCTCACCTATTCTTTTTTTAGATGATTAATATTATTGTAGATTTACGTCTAATTTTATGCCATTGGACCCTTTTAATGAAATTCAAGCCAAACTCGACAAGTTCATAAGGCGCTATTATTTAAGCGCTCTTATACGGGGCGGTATGTTGTTTTTTGGGTTTGGAATGTTGTATGCGCTTTTCTGGGTTTTTATTGAACATTTTTTTTGGCTCCCATCAACAGGGAGGGGTCTTGTTTTTTGGTGTCTCTTAGCTTTTGAGACGTTTCTATTTTACAACCTTATTTTTGTCCCCGCCACCAAATATTTTAAGATTAAAAACGGCATTGACAGCCAAGAAGCGGCGGCATTAATTGGCGCTGCCTTTCCTGAGATTAAAGACAAGCTGCTCAATACAATTCAAATCAAAACGCAGGGGGACTCAGAGCTTGTTTTGGCAAGCATTCAGCAAAAAACACTTCAATTCAATCCGTTTTCATTTGAGCGCGCCGTTAAACTTAAGGACAATTTAAAGTATTTGAAATACGCCATCGCCCCACTTTTAATCTTAGCGCCATTTTATTTGTTTGGCAAAGAAGACAGTCTTGAGAAAAGTTTTAAACGGATGGTGGACTATAAGACCACTTATATCGCGCCACCACCGTTCTTTTTCCATATTTCAAATAACACCCTTCAAACTATTGAGGGCGTTGCTTTTGAGCTTTGGGTTGACATTAAAGGAGAGGTTATTCCAGAAGCAGCACAGATTCAGTTTGACAATCAAACCTTCTTTTTAAAAACTCTCAACAACCGCCGCTTTCTATTTGAATTCTCCCAACCTAAAAAGGATATTCATTTTCAACTCTTTTCAGGAGACATCAGGTCTAACCCCCACACTTTAAAAGTGATTAAAGCTCCCAAAATAATTGGCTCCAAGCTTGCGATGAAATTCCCCCAATACACTAAGAAAAAGAATACAACGGTTTCAAATTTTGGAAACATTACAGTACCAGAAGGCACTGTCTTGAGCTGGCTACTATCGGCTGCCGCCACAGACACCATCTCATTTATTGAAGGCCCTAAAACCGAATATTTTAAAAAAAAGGGGGACCAGTTTCTGCTGTCTCGCTCCGTTTACGCGGACCTGGATTACCGCATAACAACCAACAACACGCTTTTAAAAAATCACGAAATCTTGGATTTCACAGTGCGCGCAATTAAAGACATGCCACCAGAAATTAAAATTCAAGCTCAAACCACAAACACGCTGGATGAAGCGCTGTTTTTTTATGGTCAAATGAGTGATGATTACGGAATAACATCTTTAAACTTAAACTATTTTCCAAGAGGCAGAAAGGACTTAAGAAAAACAATAGAGATTTCCAATTTCAACAAAGACAACCTCGACTTTTCTTATGCTTTCCCGAATAATATTGATCTCATTCCAGACACGACTTATGATTTGTATTTCGAGGCCTTTGACAACTACCCTTTTCCCAAACCAAACAGCACAAGGTCTAGGGTATTCTCTTTTAGAAACAAAAGCCAACAAACTTTAAAATTAGACCAATTAAGCAAGCAAAAGAACGCGCTTGACGACCTTGAAAAGGCCTTTTCAAAGACTGAGCAACAAGAAGCTGTTTTGGAGTCTTTAAAGCAAAACCAGCAACAAAAGGACGCGCTTACCTTCAACGACCGAGAAAAAATAAAAGCGTTTTTAGAGCGTCAAAAGCAGCAGGATGAGATTATAAAAAACTATAATAAAAAAATGGACCAGGCCTTGGAACAAATTGATAAAGACACGCCGAGTTCTTTAAGAGAGGCACTAAAAGACCGACTTGCTCGCCAAAACAAACAACTGGAACAAGACGAAAAACTTTTAAACGAACTAAAGGACCTCGTTAAGGACCTAGCAAAGGAAGATTTGATGAAACGCTTAGAAGACATGGCTAAGCAAAACAAAAGCAAACAAAGGAGCCTTGAGCAAATGCTTGAATTAACCAAGCGATATTACGTTAAACAAAAGGCTAAACAGATTCAAAAAGATTTAGAGGCCTTAGGCGAAAAACAGCGGAGCTTATCAGACAGGGAGGCGGCCGAAAACACTTCAGAAAACCAGGACGATATCAACAAGGCGTTTAATAGGCTGGCAGAACAGCTCGAACAGCTGCGAGAAAAGAACAAAGAGTTGTCAAGGCCAACCGCTATACCCGACACATCAATTGAAGAGCGCTCAATTAAAAACGACCAGGCGGATGCAAAGAAACAGCTGCAACAAAACGAACAGCAAGAAGGCTCAAATAAGGAACAAAGCCCAATAAAAAAAGCCCAGAAAGCTCAAAAGAAAGCAGCCCTCAAAATGCTCCAACTGGCAAGTCAAATGGCGCAAAAAATATCCGGGGGCGGCCAAAAACAAATGCAAGAGGATGTTGATATGCTTCGCCAAATTCTAGACAATCTTTTGCTTTTTTCTTTTGAACAAGAAGTGTTAATGCAGCGCTTTAAATCCAGCCAAGGGCAACAGCTTGAGTACGCGGCCAATATGGTTGACCAAAAAAACATACGAACCCATTTTGAACACGTAGATGACAGCCTATTTGTAATATCCTTACGCCAACCAAGCATTGCCGAAAAAGTCAACAAAGAGATATCTAATGTCTATTACAACATCGATAAGTCTCTTGAGCTCTTTTCGGAAAATCAAGCCTTTCAAGCCGCAGGCGCCCAACAATACGCTGTAACAGCCACCAACAACCTGGCAGATATGCTTAGCAATGTGCTAAACTCTATGGAAATGCAAATGGAAATGTCCCCAGGCAAAGGGGAGGGAGACATGCAATTGCCAGACATTATCATGAGCCAAGAAGAGCTCCAAAACCAAGCGGGCAATGAACAAAAGCGCCAAGAGGAAGGCCCTAGTAGCGGGTCAGAGGGCGAACATAAAGAGGGTGAAGACAGTTCAGGGCCCCAAAAGAACAACAAGGACAATAATGGAAAAATGCCCAGCCAAAGCCAGGGTGAGGGGGCTGACCATAGCAATGGAAAATCAGGGTCTAACAGTAAACAAGGAGCTTCGGGTGCTTTTCCTGATTCCGAAGAATCAAGCGAAGCACTAATGCGGCTCTATCAAAAACAAAATGACTTGCGCCAATCATTAGAACGCCTTCTAAAGGAAAAGGGCTATAGCCCAGAAGGAAACACAGCTCTTGAGATGATGAAAAAACTAGAGCAAAGCCTTATTAATCAAGGGGTTAGCGCCCAAACACAGGCAGAAATGCAAGCCCTAAAGTACCAGCTACTTAAATTAGAGCGCGCCCTAAAAAAGCAAGGCATAGACACTCGCCGCCAATCAAACACAAATACTGATGCTTTTGACCCTCAGGCCCCAGCCCTATTTGATTCTCCTCAGCAAAAACTCAACACCAAGGAACAGCTCAACCGGCAAACACTGCCTTTGAGACAAGACTATAAAAAGCGAATACAAGACTATTTTAAATTGAAATATGATTAATTTTATAACAGAAGAGGCGTTTAAGGTCGACAAGCCAGAGGCCTATAAGAGGTGGATCTTTGATGTAATTGAAAACGAATCTTTTGAGCTCGGCGAATTGTCGTTTCTGTTTTGTGATGACGCCCATCTACACAAACTTAATGTTGAGTTTTTAAACCACGACACGCTAACAGACATTCTAACTTTTGAGTACAATGTCGGAAATAAGATTCATGGGGATATATGCATTTCAACAGAACGGATTCGCGAGAACGCAGCGCATCATGGCGTATCGTTTTTGAATGAACTGGCCAGGGTCATGATTCATGGTGTTTTACACTTGTGCGGCTACAAAGACGCTAATGAAAATGAAAAGATAATCATGCGCAACAAAGAGGAGTTCTATTTGTCTCAATTATTTTCTGAATAGATAACCGTATATTTGCAAAAAATTGTTCCACGTGGAACAATAAACACAAGACATGTTTGACAAGGATTATGATGTTATTGTTGTAGGTGGGGGCCACGCAGGCAGCGAGGCCGCAGCCGCGGCTGCCAACATGGGCAGCAGTACTTTACTGGTCACCATGAACCTTCAAAACATCGCTCAAATGTCCTGCAACCCTGCCATGGGCGGGATTGCCAAGGGTCAGATTGTAAGAGAAATTGATGCCCTGGGTGGCTATAGCGGCATTGTGAGCGACACTTCTGCCATACAGTTTAAAATGCTTAATAAGTCCAAAGGGCCCGCCATGTGGAGCCCTAGGGTTCAGAGTGACCGTATGCGTTTTGCAGAGGATTGGCGGCTTATGTTAGAACAGACTCAAAACCTTGATTTTTACCAAGAAATGGTCACAGGTATTTTGATTAAAGGCGGGCGCTGTGTTGGTGTTAAGACGTCTTTAGGGCTTGAGATAAGCGCGCGCGCTGTAGTACTCACCAATGGCACTTTTTTAAATGGACTTATACACATAGGCGACAAGAATTTTGGAGGCGGCCGCGCAGGCGAAAAAGCGGCTACCGGAATTACTGAGCAGCTGATTAGCCTAGGTTTTGATTCTGGCCGCATGAAAACAGGGACCCCTCCAAGAGTGGACGGCCGCTCTTTGGATTTTTCTAAAATGATTGAGCAACCAGGCGATCACAGCCCTAAAAAGTTTTCTTATCTCGACACAACCACCCCCTTAAAGTCTCAGCGCTCTTGCCATATGACCTATACCAGCAATGAGGTTCATAGCCTACTAAAAGAGGGCTTTGACAGGTCCCCAATGTTCAACGGCAGAATCCAAAGTATTGGCCCTAGATACTGTCCCTCTATAGAAGACAAAATTAGCCGTTTTGCAGACAAAGAGCGACACCAAATTTTTGTTGAGCCAGAAGGCTGGAATACGGTTGAGTATTATATAAATGGGTTCTCTACCTCTTTGCCTGAAGAAGTTCAGTTTAAAGCCTTGAGGGTTGTAAAGGGCTTTGAAAAAGTCCGTTTTTTTAGACCTGGCTACGCGATAGAGTATGATTACTTCCCCCCGACTCAACTCACCCATTCTTTAGAGACAAAGATAATTGATCACTTGTTTTTTGCTGGACAAATTAATGGGACAACAGGCTATGAAGAAGCTGCCTCCCAAGGACTTATGGCAGGCATAAACGCCAGCCTCTCCGTCAAAAACAAGGAACCTTTTGTGCTCCGTAGAGACGAGGCTTATATAGGTGTTTTAATTGATGATCTCATTACCAAAGGAACCGAAGAGCCCTACAGGATGTTTACTTCTAGAGCTGAATACAGAACATTGTTAAGGCAAGATAATGCCGACATTCGCCTAACTCAAAAAGGATTCGACTTAGGAGTCGCCAGCCAAAAACGGCTAACTCGTATGCGACAAAAACTACAAAAATCAGAAAAACTAATATCTTTTTTTAGAAAACAAAGTGTCAAGCCCGAAGTAGCCAACCCTGTCTTGCAGCAGAAGGAATCAGCGGCAATTCGCCAATCCAACAAAGTATTCAAAATTTTCTCCAGACCCAATATTACTATGGACGATGTTTTACAATTCCCAGAAGTTAAGGATTTTGTTAATAAGGAGCGGTTCGACGATGAAACAATTGAACAGGCCGAAATTCAAATCAAGTACTCGGGCTATATCAATAAAGAAAAAAATAACGCAGACAAGCTTACAAGGCTGGAATACGTAAAAATCCCCCAAGGCTTTAACTATTCACAAATTAAATCTATGAGTCTTGAAGCAAGAGAAAAACTTAATGCTATACAACCCAAAACAGTTGCCCAAGCCTCTAGGATTAGCGGCGTATCACCAAACGATATCTCAGTTTTGTTGGTGTATATGGGGCGCTAAGTGTAGATCTTTTTCTAAATTTGTTCCACGTGGAACAAAAAAATAAGCAAAACAAGTTTTTTCTTAAATCGAAGGACTACGCTATCACAGGCGAGCCTTTTGATCTGTGTTATTGCGACATACCCGAGCTGCTCGTTACCTCACCGCAGCCACCCGTAGAGTCTTTGTTAAATTATTATAAAAGCGACAACTACATTTCCCATGCGAAGGCAAAAAAAACACTGTTTCAAGTTATTTATTTTTCAGTTCGAGCGATAACATTGCGCCAAAAGCTCAAATGGGTTTCAAGCTATAAAAGCAACGGCAATAGAATTTTAGATTTTGGCGCAGGCGTAGGAAATTTCGTGAGGGCTGCTCAAAATAAAGGGTGGGATTGCGTCGGTATTGAGCCTAACATTAAGGCGCGCACTACAGCCAATGTAAAAAAACATAATACAGTTTACCCTGCAGACCACCTCAAAACACTTTTACCTAACAGTCAGGCAGTAATAACTTTGTGGCATGTATTGGAGCATTTGCCAAATCCAGAGCGCGAAATAACAATATTCAAGAGTCTGCTAAGGCCCTCAGGCCGCTTGGTAGTCGCCGTTCCAAACTTTAAAAGCTATGACGCTCAGCATTTTAAAAGTTACTGGGCCGCCTATGACCTTCCAAGGCATTTATGGCACTTTTCTAAGGAATCTATCTCGACCTTGTTTGAAGATTTTGACATGGAGATAGAATGCATTTACCCTATGATTTTTGATTCATTTTATGTGAGCTTACTTTCAACGAAATATCAATCGGGCCGAATGAAAATTATAAAAGGCCTTGCCATTGGCTTGCTTTCAAACATCAAAGCATATTTTAGCGGAGAATATTCTTCCTTGGTTTTTGTTATAAAAAACAAGAATACTTAAAATTAGACGATTTAAGCCGTTTTTTTAAATCCTGTCTCTAAACTATATGACCCAAAACATTAGCGCCTGCAAAATAGACTTATTTAAAGGCCGATGTAATAATAAAAAACTATTGCCTCGGTGTTTTTGATAGGTGTTTCTTATTGTTCTATGTGTAGCAGGCGTGTTAGCTTAATTGAGAGATCGATCAGTATGATTTTTCCATTTCCATTTCTTTCAATGTGGTATATAGCATCCTCAATTTCACGACTTATACCTTCAATGTTTGCAGAACCAATAAATAAAGAGAATTTTTCAAATGAAAAGGAGGGGTCATGTATTTTTAGCGACACCATTTCTTCAGCACCATAATTAAGAAGCATCGCTTGTCTAAATGCGTCTAAGCTGTAATGCAGAAATTGTTTTTCTAATTCTCTACCGAGCTTTGCCACGCGCTCACTCCAAGAAATAAGACCGTTGATGCTTTTTTTGTCAGTTTTGGCCTTAAACGCTGTACGCACCCATTCAATAAATAGTTGCTCAAATATCAAGCTGTCTTTGTTTTCATTTATCAAGGTTAATGCGCTGCCATAGTTACCCCCTGAAACTTCTGAAACCTCTTTCGCTTTTGACGGGTCAACACCTTTTTTAATTAATGCATCAAAAATATCCTTTGGAAGCAGCGGCATGATGTGAATTGTTTGGCAGCGCGATTGAATGGTTTTTAGGAGCCCGTTTTCTTCTTCTGTAAGTAACAATATAGATGTGTCTTTGTTGGGCTCCTCAATCCACTTTAAAAGCTTGTTTGCACACGCGGCATTCATTTTTTCAGCGTGCCAAATAATAAGCACCTTATGACCACCAGAAAACGCCTTAAGCGATAGTGTCTTTATAATATCTTGCGCCTCATCAACAGTAATTGCCCCTTGTTTGTTACCGGCATCAATATGAGCATACCATTCATTTAAATTGCCATATGCCGAAGCACCGACAAAATCCCTCCACTCCGAAATATAGTCTTTCGAGATCCTTGTTGTTGTTGAGCCCCCCTTTTTTACAACCGGAAAATAGAAGTGTATGTCTGCGTGATTTAACGGCTTTATAACCCCTTTCGATTGGGACTCAAACGCCACAAGGTGTTGCGCATAAGCCATAGCGATTGCGAGATTGCCATGGCCGTTTTTTCCGACAAACAATTGTGCATGGGGTGTACGCTTAGCTTCAATATTGCGAAGCAAATGCCCGGTTAATATTTTTTGCCCGATGATTTTTTCAAATGCCATTAAACAAATATAAAGTTTTCCTCTTGATGCGCTTTTGAATTGATGAA
Source organism: Flavobacteriaceae bacterium (assembly GCA_045561735.1). GTDB lineage: Bacteria > Bacteroidota > Bacteroidia > Flavobacteriales > Flavobacteriaceae > UBA3537. The sequence continues at coordinate 25,219 of JBJKXC010000001.1, forward strand.
AAAGAACGATTAAATTAAATTTTAAACTTCCAAGCAAGCAATTTTATCAACCTAAATAAATACTTACCTTTGGTGCAATTATTTTCTGCGAACAATTAACCACAAACCTATGAGCCTCATTCAGGACATAAATTTTAAAAGCAAAAAAGTGTTGATTCGTGTAGACTTCAACGTACCTCTTGACAAAGAGTTTAGAGTTGCTGACGACACAAGAATCCGCGCCGCAAAACCAACCATTTTAAAAGTTTTAGAGGGTGGCGGCAGCTGTATACTGATGTCTCATCTTGGTCGCCCCACGTTTAATGATCCTCAATTTTCTCTTGCACACATAGTCAATAGTGTACAGGACGTTCTTTGTGTAAAAGTTTTATTTTCTAGCGATTGTGTTGGTGAAAAAGCAGGCCAAATGGCTTCAGAATTACAGCCTGGCCAGGTCCTTTTATTGGAAAATCTTAGATACCATAAAGAGGAAACATTAGGAGACCTTAAGTTTGCAGAAAAATTATCAGCGTTGGCAGATATATATATTAATGACGCTTTTGGGACCGCCCATAGAGCCCATGCTTCCACCACAGTTGTTGCGCAATTTTTTCCAAGCGCAAAATGTTTTGGGCTTCTTTTAGCCAAGGAAATTGAATGCATTAATAAGGTCATGATCTCTGGGGAAAAGCCTGTTTTAGCCATATTAGGAGGGGCTAAAGTCTCGTCAAAGATTACAATTATCGAGAACATATTGGACAAAATCGACCACCTTATTATTGGTGGTGGCATGTCCTTTACCTTTGTAAAAGCACTAGGCGGTCAGATAGGAGATTCTATTTGTGAGGATGATAAGCAGGCATTAGCGCTTGAGATATTAAAGATAGCGGCAGAGAAAAATGTGAAAGTTCACCTCCCAGTAGACGTCTTGGCTGCGGACGATTTTAGCAATAGCGCAAATACCCAAACTGTGGACATCGACGCCATTCCAAAACATTGGCAAGGGTTAGATTGCGGACCAAAAAGCAAGGCAATTTTCCAAAAAGTTGTTCAAGATAGTCAAACCATTTTATGGAATGGCCCTCTAGGGGTTTTTGAAATGGAAGCTTTTTCCACTGGAACAATTGCTTTAGGGAATGCTATTGCTGAAGCGACTAAAAACGGGGCATTCTCATTAGTTGGGGGAGGCGATTCTGTTGCTGCGGCAAAACAGTTCGGATTTGATAGTAAAGTCAGTTATGTAAGCACTGGAGGTGGCGCCATGTTGGAAAGCTTAGAAGGGAAAAAACTTCCAGGCATTGCCGCTATGCAAAAGAATTAATATTTTTTTAAATATGAGACCAATTACTGTTCTCTTTTTAGCACTCGGTATAAGCCTTGCCGCTAGCCAAGACCTTATAAAAAACAAGGACTCAACATACGTTGAAATTGAGACGTTTTTGTATGCGTCACGCGTAGATTCTCTGTTTCAGAAAGCGTTTTCATCCCTTGAATCTGCAACGCAAAACGACTCAACATTAGTAAAAAGCACTTCAAAGATACACACTGACACCTTAAAAAAGCGCCTTAAACTGCTCGACGCCAAGACACCATTAAATATTGTGTACAGCCCTATATTGGAGCAATACATCTGCACTTTCCTTCAACAACGGAGATCAGTACTTGAAACAGTAATGTCACGAAGCCGCTATTATTTTCCACTATTTGAAGAAGTTTTTGATCGAGAAGAAGTGCCCTTAGAAATAAAGTATTTAGCTATTGTAGAATCGGCGCTTAGACCAACGGCTAAATCAGCCGCTGGCGCTAAAGGTCTTTGGCAATTTATGTTTTCGACGGCCAAGCACTACAATCTAGAGGTAAGCAGTTACGTGGATGAGCGCTTTGACCCGTTGCGCTCTACAACGGCCGCCGCAAAATATCTAAAAAAACTACATTCTATTTTTAAAGATTGGGACCTGGCATTGGCCGCCTATAATGCAGGCCCAGGAAATGTTACCAAGGCCATACGGCGGTCAGGCGGCCAGACAAATTATTGGAAGATAAGGCCATTTTTACCAAGAGAGACCGCTAATTATATCCCGGCCTTTATTGCGAATTTATATATTTTTGAATACGCACACGCACACGGCTTTCCGCCCCTTAAAACTCAAATGCTAATGGCACAAACTGATACAATTCGCATAAAAAACACGATTCATTTTGAACACATTAGTGAATTTCTGAATATTGATATGCGCCTCATAAAGGATTTAAACCCCGCCTATAGGCTCTATACGGTTCCAGCAATTAAAGAGCGGAATTACGTTTTGCGACTCCCTGTTGAATTAATTGGAAAATTTGTTTCAAATGAAGCTGAGGTTTACGCGTTTGCTCAAAAGAAATTTGAAGCACAGCAGCCCCCACTTCCAAAGTTCTATAAGATGGACTCAAAAGTCCGATACAAGGTTCAACTCGGCGATTATTTAGGAAAAATTGCCAATAAATTTAAGGTGCGTATTAGCGAGATCACACGTTGGAATGATTTACAAAACGATCAATTGAAGGCCGGAGACTTGTTGACGGTATACACTCGAAACTTAGAGCCTCAACACCTGTCAAATACTAAAGCGGCTACCAATCAAATAACGCGAGGGCAAACCTATGTGGTAGAACAAGGAGACTCATTGTGGAGTATTTCTCTAAAGTTTTCTGGTGTTTCTGTTCAAAATCTACAAGATTGGAATGGTATTAGCGGTAAGAATTTAAAACCTGGAATGAAATTGATTATTTCAAAATCAAATTAAGTAATGAAGAAGCGTTTGATATACCTAATGGCATTATGTACTTTGTTTAGCTGCAAAAGCAATAACCAAAAAACAATTTATAAATCGGCCTCTTCTGGCAATATTAACAGTCTTTTGGTGGTTATAGACAACGCGCTTTGGATTGGCAGTGTGGGAGACGTTCTTAGAGAAAATTTAGGTGGTGAAATTTATGGGTTGCCACAAATTGAGCCTCAGTTTGATTTGCGGCAAGTTCCCACGGAGGTTTTTTCTAATTTTGTTCGTTTGAACAGGATAGTAATTAAAATACAGATATCTGACGTGATCGGTATTAAATATTATAAAGACCCGTATGCCACACCACAAAAAATGGCTGTTATTAGTGGGCCTGACCGCCAAACCCTTATTGATTTAATTCAATTAAATGCCCCAACACTGATTTCAAGCTTTAAAAGCTTTGAATTTAAGGAAAAACAGCGTCGGATTGACAAGGCTTTGTTCAACACAAGTCGGATTGAAACAGCATTAAAGATAAAACTCAGACTCTCATCATTATATAGAGTAGCGAAAGAAAAAGAAGATTTTTTTTGGATTCGTAGAGACACTAAAACCGGAAGTTTAAATTTACTTTTATATAACTTACCGATGCAAAATTTTAAAACTCCGGAAGCGTTTTCCGAACATGTCATTCGCAAAAGGGATTCTATTGCCAAACAGTATATCCCCGGGCCTTTGAAGGGGAATTACATGGCTACAGAAACGGCGTATACACCATTTTGTGTTTTGCGAGAGGCGCCAAATGTTACAGCCCTTGAAATAAGAAGCTTGTGGAAAATTGAAGACGCATTTATGTCAGGGCCATTTGTTAATTTTTGTTTTGTAGACAAGGGTAACAGTCGTCTTTTTGTTGCAGAAGGATTTGTGTATGCGCCGTCTGAAACTAAACGGGATTATATGTTTGAATTAGAAACAATGATGCGCTCCATTTCTGTACAATAAAAAATCCCGGTGATTACCGGGAAGGGATTTATTTTTCTTCCATTTCTTTTTGCGAATCATCGTCTTCACGACTGGCTTTTTTAAACTCTTTGATGCCCCCACCCAAGCCTTTCATTAGTTCTGGGATTTTTTTCCCGCCCCAGAGTAAAAGAATTGCCAAAACAACCAATACGATTTGCCAAGGCCCGATTGCTAAAGGTAAAATATATAAACTCATGTGTTCTCTTTTTTGAAAAACAAAGTTAAGAATATTCCGATAAAAATAGGCTTAAAACAAATTTAAGTATTTAATATATCAAGCAATGGCTTAAATTTTGTTTAATTTTGTTTGGAATGGTAGTAGAAAAACAAAACAAAAAAAAATTAAAGAAAAAGTGGCTTCACAAGTACCGTTTGGTTGTTTTGAACGAAGACACTTTTGAAGAACAATTTGCAATGAAATTGACCCGGCTTAATGTGTTTTTATTCGGAGCCACCTCTGCCATTTTCTTGATTTTTCTAACCACAGCGTTTATTGCTTTTACGCCCTTGCGAGAATACATTCCAGGGTATACCTCTCCAACCCTTCAAAAACAAGCCATTACACTTGAAAACAAGACTGATTCTCTTTACCAAATCACAAGAATGAATGACCGCTATATTGCTTCTATAAAAAAGGTTTTAAACGGAGAGGCAGCATTTGAATCGATTGATAAGGACTCTATATTTGCGTCAATAAATCTTAATCTGGATCCTATGGCGCTGAGCACCTCCAAAGCAGACTCATTGTTAAGAGCGCAAGTAGAAAATGAGGACAAATACAATCTTTTTCAAACCGCAACATCGGTTAAAAATTTTGTTTTTTTCCCACCATTAAAAGGAACCGTAAGCTCAGAATATAACTCCAAACTACAACACTATGCTGTCGATATAGTAGTTTCAGAAAACACTCCCGTTAAGGCTGTGGCTGAAGGCCGCGTTGTCTTGGCTTCTTGGACCTCAGACTCTGGATATGTTATCATCATTGATCATGGTAACCAAATTCTGTCGGTTTATAAACACAATGCCGCTTTAACGAAAAAACAAGGTGATTTTGTGAAAGCACAAGAGGTTATCGGAAGATCAGGTTCTTCTGGGGAACTTAGCACAGGCCCTCACCTTCATTTTGAGCTTTGGAACGACGGCAACCCTATTGACCCAACAACATTTATTGATTTTTAGTTTTTATGGCCTCTATCAAAGCGTATTTATCGAAGCTTTTTGCGGCTCATATTGCCAGAAAAATAAAGGGCTGGTCTGACCACCCAATTGATACGCAGAATCGGGTTTTTAAGGACTTGATTAAGTCTGCTATCAACACTCAGTTTGGGAAAGATCATAATTTCAGCCTGATAAAAGACTACAAGGCCTTTGTTCAAAATGTCCCAGTTAGAGATTACGAGGCTTTAAAGCCTTATGTGGAAAAGGCGGTAAGAGGAGAGTCGGACGTCCTTTGGGAAGGAAAGCCGCGGTATTTCGCCAAAACTTCCGGAACAACATCAGGGGCAAAACACATCCCTATTACCGCAGCTTCTATAAAGGCTCAAGTCGAGGCCTCCAGAAATGCGATGTTGATGTATATTCATGAGACTGGAAAAGCAGGGTTTTTAGACGGGAAATGGATTTTTCTACAAGGGAGTCCAAACCTCAATGAAAAGAACGGCATTAAAACAGGCCGCCTTTCAGGAATCTCTGCGCACTATGTTCCTTCTTATCTTTTAAAAAACAGAATGCCTAGTTGGGACGTCAATTGTATTGATGATTGGGAAACAAAAATAGACGCTATTGTCGACGAAACCTTAAAGGAAGACATGACTGCGATTGCGGGAATTCCATCCTGGGTTCAGATGTATTTTGAAAAGCTGATTGAACGAAAACAAAAAAAAGTGGGAGAAATGTTTAAAAATTTTAACCTATTTATTTTTGGAGGGGTTAATTATGAGCCTTATCGTAAAAAATTTGAAAATATGATTGGCAGAAAGGTTGATAGTATAGAGCTTTATCCCGCCAGTGAAGGATTTTTTGCTTTTCAAGATCGTCAAAATAAAACAGGAATGCTGCTTCAGTTAGACTCTGGAATTTTTTATGAATTTATTGAAGTAAAAAGCTTTTATAATGAAAACCCAACGAGACTTACATTAAAAGACGTTGAGTTGGGTGTAAACTATGTAATAATCATATCGACCAATGCCGGCCTGTGGGCCTATAATATTGGTGATACGGTACAATTTACCTCAATTGCACCTTTTCGGATTATCGTAAGCGGCCGCATTAAACATTTTATATCTGCCTTTGGCGAGCATGTGATCGCAAATGAGGTTGAGCAAGCCATAATTCAAGCCGTTAAGGGAACTAAGATTCGTGTGACAGAATTTACAGTTGCACCAGAAATCAATCCAAAAGAAGGGCTGCCCTATCACGAGTGGTTAATTGAATTTGAAGCGCCCCCTAAAGACTTAGAGGTTTTTGAAAAAGCGATAGATCTGGAGATGCAAAAACAAAACAGTTATTATTTAGATTTGATTAAAGGCAAGGTCCTGCAGACTTTGAAAATTTCTTTAGTAAAAGCAGGGGGCTTTAAGCAGTATATGAAATCTATAGGAAAGCTCGGAGGCCAAAATAAAACACCTCGTTTATCCAATGATCGAAAAATGGCATCATATATTCACAACAACAATCTTCTCAAATAGCTATATTTGTAAAGCAAAAAGATTAAATTTAAATACTCAGACCAATCTAAAGGCAATAAAAATGAATTTTATTTGTTAAACACATTATATAGGTTTAATGAAAACCTAAAACAAGAAATAAGAAAACAAAACATAATAATGAGCAAAACTAAAAACTCAAAACCCGGTGAGGAAGTTGAACTTGGACAACTTTTTAAAATGATTGGAAGCGTATTCAGTCGCCTTTACAAATTTATTGGCTCTATTTTTAATCATTTCTTATTCGCTCTCGTGTGGCTGATTCTCTTTATAAAAAAGAAGATAATTATTTTGACCATTGCCGGATTTCTTGGGCTTGTGGTTGGTGTTGTACTTGACATGTCAGTGCCGCCGACTTATAAATCTACACTTTCTGTAAAACAAAACTATGAGACCGGCGAAAACTTATATGAATCCATTAACTATTACAATGGCCTATTAAAAGATAACGATTACAAAATATTGGGGCAGCTTTTAGGCTTAACAGAAACAGCCTCCAGAGAGATTGTAGGTTTTGATATAAAACCTATCATCACAGACAATGAATATTTGGTCATGTTTAATAAATACATCGGAAATTTAGACTCTTTGGCGGCCTCTAAAATTGAATACAAGGAATATGTAAAAAATATTAGAGAGTACAAGCATCGCTACCAGCAAATTAGTATCAAATCTAAAACAAGAGCTGATTTTAAAGGAGTGTTTTCAAACATTATCAATAATATTGAGACCAATTCCTTTTTTGTTAATGAACAAGCCAAAGACATATTAGAGCTCCAGCAAACTAAACAGGCAATAGAGATTTCCCTTGTACAGTCAGATTCTTTGCAACAGACTTACAAGCGTGTTTTGGAGAACTCAAAAGATGCCCAATCAAACGCTGAAATTGGAATTACATTTGAGGGCGCCAACGAAAGTGAAAAAACCAAAGAATTTGAGTTGTATATAAATGATATTGAACTAAGAGAAAGAGTCGTAAAGATTCAGAGGGAATTGAAAGACAAAGAGAATATCATTGACATGATATCAAGTAAGCAAGACAATGGATTTGAAGACGACACAAAAGAGTTCCTTGGCCTCGATATTCCTTTCAAGCTTTATTATATCGTTCTGGCCTTAACAGTGGTGTTTATTTTTATATTGGGCAAAGAGCTTATAACGTTTTTGGAAAATCACAAATCGATTAAAACATAAGAGCTGCTATTGTTTTAGATGCGTTAAATTGCAAAGAAAAGGTTAATGAAACTTAGCCTAGAAGCTCAAAAAAAGCAGTTTCAAAAAGCCCCTGAGGGAATTCCTGTTTCACAAAAAAAGAGATGCTGAATGCTATTTAATTCTATAGATTTTGCGATTTTTTTCCCAATCACGTTCTTGCTTTACTGGACCGTTTCAAAGCATTTAGTTTTAAGAAACACACTAATTTTAATTGCGAGTTATTTTTTTTACGCGCAATGGGATGCACGGTTTTTAGCTTTAATTATAATAAGTTCATTTGTTGATTACTACGTAGGTCAAAACCTACCCATGGTTTCGAGGAAAAAAAGAAAAACACTTCTTTGTGTAAGCTTTGCTATTAACCTTGGATTTTTATTCTATTTTAAATATGCCAGCTTTTTTGTACAAACTTTTGTGGACGCATTCACGATTTTTGGGCAAAAGTTAAATATTTCAACATTAAATATAATATTGCCTGTAGGTATTAGTTTTTATACATTTCAAACACTAAGCTACACCATTGATATATATAGGGGCAATATTATGCCAACAAAAAGCAAATTAGCTTTTTTTTCGTTTGTTGCATTTTTCCCTCAGCTTGTCGCCGGGCCAATTGAGAGGGCGTCCAGCCTTTTACCGCAGTTTTTAGTTGTCCATAAATTCAACTATAATAAAGTAAAATCAGGCTTGCTAATGATGGCGCTGGGGTTCTTTAAAAAAATGGTTATTGCAGATAAAGCGGCAGTTATTGTAAATCAAGTTTATAACAACCCCAATGATCATGGGGGTTTACATATAGTTTTTGCAACACTGTTATTTGCATTTCAAATCTACTGTGATTTCTCAGGTTATTCAGATATCGCCATAGGGGCTTCTCGGACAATGGGTTTCAGGTTGATGAAAAACTTTGACACTCCATATTTTTCAAAATCAATCACAGAGTTTTGGAGACGATGGCACATTTCTTTATCCACCTGGTTTAAAGACTATGTTTATATCCCGCTTGGCGGAAATAGGGCTGCTCCTGCTAGAGTTTATTCTAATTTATTTTTGGTTTTTGTTATTAGCGGGTTATGGCATGGGGCTGCCTTTGGTTTTATAATTTGGGGGGCATTGCACGGATTTATTATTGTATTGGAAAAGCATTTTAGTAGCGCTCGGAATCGATTTTTTGGGGGGAAGAGAAACCGTTTGCGCCATATAATTGGAATTCCTGTGACTTTTTTAACTACTTGTTTTGCGTGGGTTTTTTTTAGATCAAATTCGATTCAAGATGCTACTCAAATCATATCTAATGTCTTTAAAAAGCCAACCTCGCCCGTTTATAGCTCGGCCCTGGAAGCTCTAGAGATTTATTCGCTAATAACATTCATAGCATTGCTTTTGGTATTTGAGGTTGCACATAAACGGTTTAAAATCCTGAGGTTTTTAAATTCCCAAATCTTTATTTTTCGATGGTCGTTGTATTTTGTTATTATTTATATTCTTATTTTGTTTGGAATTTATGGGGAAAACCAAGCATCAGAATTCATTTATTTTCAATTTTAAAGATGAAAAAGCTACTATTAAAGGCGTTGTGTTTTATCGTAATATGTCTTTATATTCTAGAATGTACTCTTGACCCAAGGTTCAAAAGAGTCACAAATTTTCACCATTCAAACGTCGAGTTTAAAGCCTCAAAAAAAGACACTCTTGATCTAATGTTTTTAGGAAGCTCACATGCCGAACAAAGCTATATTCCCTATATTTTTGACAATGTTTTAAACATAAATTCACACAACTTTGGGTGTAGCGGCCAAAGACTGGTTGTGACCAATGCAATGCTAAAGGAATTTTTAAAAACAACAAAAGTTAAGGTCGTAGCCTTAGATTTATTTTGGGGTTCTTTTGATTATCCTGACACTGATGAGGAGAAGGGGCTTCAACTAATAGGACTTGACGAATTGAATTTTTCCTTGGAGAAGTTTAGGGTTTCTAACGAAATTTACGAAATTCAAGAGCTGCCTTCTGTTTTCAGCCCCACGATAAGAAATCACAATCAATGGGCGGACAAACTTTTTGGTGACAAAGCTAAAAAAACAAAACCAAAATTGCTGTGGTCAAAAGGATATGCGGGATCTCACAAGGTTTTGACCCAAGCACATTTAAAAAAAATTAAGTCTAACAATGAGAATTTTAATAACTTTATAAACAACCCTACCCGCCTCACAAAAGGGCAACGAACAAATTTTGATTTTTCGGCCTTGAAAAGAACAATTGAAATTTGTAAAAAAAACAACGTACAATTAATTTTAGTTACAGCACCAGCTTATAGCGTTTTTAATTACCCAGGATCCAAAAACTTTTATATTCAACTTGATAAATTTTGTCAGAAATCAGGCGTTGACTATATAAACTTTAACAAATCTTTTAATGAATCTGGCTTTAACGAAAGCCACTTTAGGGACATGGGGCATTTAAACACCAAAGGTGCTGTTATGGCCACCACCAAGCTTGTTAAATTTCTAATAAAGCGAGGCTATTTTTACTTTACAGACGATACCTTACTGCATGATAAAATAAAAATCGCATCAAAGAGTTTTATTAATGTGAAAAACATTGAACCTGATAAAAACATCAATAATTGGACACATATCAATAATGATATTAAATTTTTAGAAAAGTCAAAGTACGGCAGGGTAATACGCTTAGAACGAACTAATGACACATCCTCTTCATATGCTGCCAGCCAAAACTTCAAAGTCGCCACTGGGCAAGAATATTCCATGAGTGTTCTTGCCAAACCATCACAGCATAAGGGCTTTTTGGGATTGAGGCTTTCAGGAGTCTATCCAGACAGGCTTGATGCTGTTTTTGATTTATTTAGTTCAGAAGTTAAAAACACTTTTTCCGGAGGGGATTTTCATTTGACTCAAGCTAGCGCTTTGGAATTGGACGACGGTTGGATAAAATGTGAAATCAGGGGGCGCGTTAGCTCCGAAAAAGTAAGAATTATATTTGGCCCTACCAACTCACGAATAAGACCTGGTATTTGGGAATCAAAAGCTGGGGGCATAAAAGAAATAAAAATCATACCAGAATCTATTGAAGTACAACAAGTTATTGAAAAGAACAACTAGACAATGTCGCCACAAAATATTAAGAGTTGACTGATAAAAATAATAAATACATAATATTACAAACGGTTGCGCCAGACTACAGGTCAAAGTTTTATAATTTTTTAAACAACCATTTAGGACAAAAATTTTCAGTTTTTGCAGGCTCAAAATATTTTCAGGAGACAATAAAAACAGACGAAAATACAGCTGGTTACGTCAAGATTATTAATTTTTATTTATTTAAAAGAACGCTTTTATTCCAATTTGGAATGTGGCGGGCAGCAATGGGCGCTAAAGTTCTTGTAGTAGAGTTAAATCCCAGAATAATTTCTAATTGGATAATTTTAATTTTTAGAAAAATAATAAGGAAAAAAACAATTGTTTGGGGACATCTTTGGTCACGCAAAGGAAAAGCAAGCCCAACTAACATATTAAGAACGATAATGAGGTCTATAAGTGACAAAACAATTGTTTATACGCTCTCTCAAATGAGGGAATTAGAGCTCGCCGAACCTAGCACTTCGGTAGAATATGCCCCCAATGCTATTTATCAAAATGACGATACTATTAGTCCGCCATTAAGGCCTGAACCGGAAATCAATAATTTAATATATGTAGGGCGCTTGGTCCCATCAAAAAAGCCAATGCTACTTTTAAAGGCGTTCCACAACTCAATTAAGGAGCTAGGCCATGAAGTAAAGTTGTACATTATTGGCGAAGGCCCTGAAAAACAAAAAATACAAGATTACTGTAAAACGCACAAATTATTAGACAGGGTTTACACGCCCGGCCATTTGAATGATTACAATACTTTATCAGAGTTTTATTCAACCTCATTTTTTAGCATATCGCCAGGCTATGTAGGACTGTCAATTACCCAAAGCTTGTGGTTTGGAGTTCCGATGCTAATCTCCAAACAAGAAAACCATTCTCCAGAAATTGAGCTCGCAAAAGAAGAATTCAATGCGTTATATTTTGATTCTGACAACGAAAGAGATTTAAAAGAGAAAATAATAACTATTTTTAACAATCGCTCAAAGTGGTACAATAGAAGGGATCAAATTTCTAAAAACTGTAGAGAGAAATATTCAATCGAAGCAATGGCGGGAGCATTTATTAAAGCATTTCAAAACAACGCTTAATACAATGGCAAATTTAAAAAAAGTTTTAATTATCGGGCCATTCCCACCACCAATTACCGGAAACGGACTTTCAAATAAAGTCGTATATGAAGGCGCTAAAGAAAAAGAAGATATAATCACTGACAGAATCTCCACATCAAGCAAAAAGTTTGACGAAAGCGTGGGAAGTTTTTCTTTTAAAAAGGTTTTTAATGCTGTTTACTACAATTTAAAAGTTTATAAAGTAGCTCGTGCGGATGTTTTATACATTACTCCAGGACAATCTTTTTTTGGTATCGTTAAATATGCCTTTTTTATAATCGTAGCCAAATTATGTAGGAAAAAGATTATTGTTCACATTCACGGAAACTTTTTACATCAGGAATATGACAAATTAAAAAAAACAAATAAGATGATTGCAAAGAAACTTATAGGGGCAGCGAATTATGGCATTGTATTATCAAAATCACTAAAGAAGAATTTATCACCCTTTATAGCTGACGAAAAAATAGAGACAGTAAATAATTTTTTTGAGGACTATTTGACAGAAAGCATTGAAGATGTTCTAGAGAATAAGTGTTTGGAGAAACTCAAAATCATATATTTAAGTAATTTAATGCAGGAAAAGGGCATTATGGATCTATTAAGCGCCATAGAACTTTTGCAGAAAAACAACATTAATTATGAAGCGAAAATAGCAGGCAATATTGATATTAAAATCAAAGACAATATTTTAAAAAAAATTAGTGAACTACAAAATGTAACATATTTGGGCGTTGTTGAATCTGAGAGGAAAAAGAACCTTTTGTTGTGGGGGAATGTTTTTGTTTTTCCAACATATTACAAAATGGAAGGGCAGCCGATAGCATTAATTGAAGCCATGGTAACAGGCAACGTCTTATTGTCTACAAATCATGCCGGAATCCCAGAAATTTTTAGTGAAAAGAACGGATGTTTTATCAAGAAAAGGGACCCCCAGGACATTTATCAAAAGCTAATTAAGATTAAAAACAACTCCAATTATTATCAAGATATAATAAAGCACAATCATTCATATGCAAAGAAAAAGTTCAAAAAAGAATTATTTTTGGACAAAATATTGGAAATAATAATGCGCTAAACCATGCTTGTGAAAATAAACTTTTATAACATCCAGCCTATTGTTGTGAACAGGGTTTTAAACATAATTCTAATGAGTCTTGTACTTAGTTGCAATCAATTAAAATCCTCCAGCGCTAGAACAGACAGCGATAAAGTCAATCCAAATCAAAAACAAGTTAAAGCCGATTTGATTATACCAGCCATTGGAGATTGGGAGTTAAGAGGAATTTCCGCCAAAATAGTAGATGACAAGCATCAAGATCAAGCAGGCCTCAAATTAACTATTATAGACCACTACGAACCTTATAGCTTTGTAGCAATAAACAATATAAAAATTGGATATATGGGCGGCAATTATAGAATTACTATAGTCGCTAAAAACTCTACTGAAGCAGCTCTATTAGGACTTAGAGTGCAAGAGGTTTACCCAAACAGATTTGATGTCGTTTATGATTTAAAAAATCAATCTGTAGTAGGTATATTTAAAGAAAGTGAGTTAGTTCAAAATGAAGTAATTAGGGTTGAGCCATTGGAAGGCATGTGGTGTAGATACACTCTTGATGCAGAGATAAAATCAAGTTATTTCAGGCTGATATTTGGGCCGACAGATGCTTCTGAAAAACAAGTTAGCATATGGGAGGCGTATGATAATTCTAAAAATGGGCAAGACATTCTTATATTGCCAGAAAGTTTAAAAGTTCAAGAATTAGAAAATTAAACACATGATAGGCTTCAAAAAGAAAGAAACGCACACCATTTTATCTAATTTTTTCTCTTTGACAATTCTTCAAGTGGCGAATTATATTTTACCACTTATAATCCTGCCTTTTTTGGTTAGAGTTCTTGATTTAGAAAACTTTGGGATTGTCATGTTTTCTCAAGCGCTTATTACATTTATTGTTATTGCGGTTGATTTTGGATTTGATATTAGTGGCACAAGAGAGATTAGCATTTCAAACACTAACAAAGAAAGAATATCCAAAGTGTTTTCTGCAATTATTACAATAAAGATATTGCTCATTTTTTTATGGCTTTTAATATTGATATTATTGGTAGAATGCATTCCCAAACTAAAAGTCAATTCTAACATTTATTATTTAAATTTTGGAGTAGTTATTGGCCAAGGACTTTTCCCAGGCTGGTTTTTCCAGGGTATTCAAAGAATGAAATTTGTAACCATTATAAACATTCTTGCAAAGTTAATTTTTACGCTTTTGATATTTTTTATTGTAAACAAAGAAGAAGACTTCTACTTAGTGCCTGCTTTTAATTCTATTGGGTTTTTAATTGCAGGAATTATTGGATTGTTTTTAGCATTTAAACACGTCAGCATTAGAAAGCCGGAGATTAGTTTAATAAAAAAACTTTTTAAAGATTCTGTTACTTTGTTCTCTGGCAAGTTGGCTACAAATATCTTTACCACATGTAATATTTTGATTTTAGGGCTTTTTGCAGGCAATACAATTGTAGGAATATTCTCTAGCTTCGAAAAGCTAATTTTAGCGATTAAAAACATTTATACGCCATTTTTTCAAGCTGCGTTCCCTTGGTTAGCAAATAAGCCAGAGCACGAAAAAAGGGCATTCATAAAGAAAACAGTTCCCTATGTTTTTTTGGTAGGAGCTTTCACATGTTTAACAATAATAATTTTTGGAGACGAAATTTTAATGCTGGTATTTAATAATTCAAGTTTAAACCAATACTCTATAGTGTTTAAAGTTTTTAGTGTTATCGGTATTGTTTCTGGGCTTAATATGGTATACATTTCTTTGTATCTTCCTGCTGCAAAAAAATATGAGGTGAGGATGAAAATTTTTATTACAGCTGCCGTATTTCACCTCCTTGTCAGTATGATATTGACACCATTTTATCAAATTTATGGGATAGTGTTATCAGTAATTTTAACTGAATCGTTCTTACTGTTATTGGGGTATTATTATTTTAAAAGCGGGAATGTTTCTGCAAAAAATACTTTTTAGAGAAAAATTTAGTTGTTTATTCATGAGCATTGTTGTTTTCATTATAGTTGTTTATTATTGCTTTAAGAAGCCAATCTTGGGCCTTGCACTATTACTTCAAACTAATATTATCCGAGGCGCATTGAAAATAGACTATGTTGACCCTTGTTTTGGCTGTCCAAACGAACCAGATATTTTTTTAGGCATGGTCATGCCTTTGGTTGGATTCTCACTAATTTTACTAAGATCAGACTTCATCAAAAAAGAAATCAAATACCCAATTGATGTAGCAGATTTTTACTTTTTTAGTTTACTTTTTGTGCTTCTTTTCACATCGGCTTATGCTTACGATACAGCCGCAGCCTTAGGGGTCTTTTTTAAATTTTTGTTTTTGAGTTTTGCCTTTTTTTTCACATCTAAAATTGTTATAGCTAACTCAAGCGAACCCAAGCACCTTATTGGCTTGTTTTTACTTTGTTCATATTGGCTGTCAATCTTTTTTGGAATTATAGCATCAATTTTATATGTACAAAAAGGTTTTGGCCAAGGCTATTGGCGCCTAACAATCCCAGGAGTACACCCAATTCCCTACAGCCAGCTAATCGGCCTTGGAGCGATTGCATCTTTTTTAATCTTCGTAACCAATGGAGCCTACTTTAACATTAAATCAAAATTCCGACTAAATTTTAATAAGGTTATTTTGCCATTTTTATTAATTGTCCTCTTTGCCACAAACACTAGAGGCGTTATGGTTTCATTTTTTGCATTCGTACTGTTTTATATTGTTTTGTCAAAAGTTAAAATCAAAAAATCAGTTCTTTATATTTCAGGAAGTGTTGTTGGACTTATATTGTTTCTCGCCATAGCCTATATTGATTTTGATGTTTTATTTGAAAGGCTTTTTTCTAGTTATACTAAAAAATCAACCAGTGATCGCTTTATTGCCTACTATGACAGCCTGCAGCTATTTATCAGCCACCCTTTCGGAATTGGTTCTGAGGCCTTCCAGTACTTCTCGATATTACCCTATCCTCACAACTATTTTTTAGAGTTAATTGCACAGTATGGCATTTTTGGGCTGGCTCTTGCCATTCTTCTAGCCCTGGTTTTGTTGTATATGTTTTTTATCACAACTCGGCTTAAAAAAAGGGACAATACTATTGTGATATTATTTTGTTTGGTATTGTATTTTTTTATTGAGGCAATGTTTAGTTTCACAATATGGATGCACAAGGGCTTCTGTCTAACAATGGGCTTTTTCATGGCGTATTTCTATATTTACAAAGCAAAAAAAGTGAATTTATGAAAGGCCTATTTAAGAGTTGGCATCCCAAATTATTTTTTGCCCCGATCATTCTATTTGGGATGTATCCTTTAATCCCAGAAAGGCAGGAAAGTTTTTTGCCTATTTTTTTACTATTGACGGCCGTTTATTTTTATTTTAAGAATCCAAATAGAGAGGTTTTTTTAAAGCCATTTTTTATTTTAAGCAGTCTTTTTTTCATTTACTTGTTAAGCCTTACATTCTCCTCCAATTTATCTTACGGCCTGAAAAAAATGGAAACAGCGCTAAGCCTTATTGTGTTTCCAATATGTTATTTTCTTTTTTTAAAAAAATATCCTATTGATTTTGAGAATATTAAAAAAGTTTTTCAAAATGTGTTTTTTGTTGCAAATGTTGTTTATGGTGCGCTTTCGTGTTATTTAATACAATTTTATAAATCTCCTAAATTTTTATTTACCGATGCATCATTTATTAGAAGCGCAATAAGCGATATTCCATTAATCGGCGAGCACCCAATTTACGTGTCAATTTTCTTTTCCTTGGCGCTAATGTGTGGGTTTTCTCGTGCTTCCGATTTGAAAAATCCGCTGTTAAAATTATTAGTTGTTCTAGGAATGCTTTTTATTACTGGAATTCTTTTGGCAATCATGAGCAAGGGAATTATTATTGCATTGATTACGTCGACTTTTTCCATTTGGCTGTTAAGACTAAGAGGAGGGTCAAAACTCTGGATGTTAATGGGGCTGATTGTTTTTCTGGCTATAATTCTTTCAATACCCAAGCAAAACAATCGTTTTTACGAGCTTGTAGACAAGCAATCTTTTGAAAAAATAGATATTAATAACTCTACAAATGTTAGATTCCATATTTTTAAAGCATCTATTCAATTAATAAAAGATAGCCCCTTGTTTGGCTATGGAATCGGTGATGTCCAGGATCAGCTAGACGCCAAATACAGCTTGATGGGGCTAAACCTTCCAAAGAGAAAATTTAACTCTCACAATCAATATCTCTTTATTTGTTTGAATTCAGGCTTAGTAGGGCTTTCGATCTTTCTATTTTTTGTTTTCTATGTTTTTAAAACAGCCTTTTTAAAAAGAGATTATTTTTTATTGGGGATTCTAGTGTTTTTTCTTGTTGCATTTTTATTTGAAAATGTTCTAAGCAGACAGTCGGGGGTTATCTTGTTTTCCTTTTTAATAAACACCCACATGTTGCATCATACATTTAAACTTAATGAACTTAAAAACGCCCAGCCTGTTCCTAGAAAGCAGGAGTAGTAGAATTCTTGACAACCCTTAAGATCATTTCATGGCATAATTATTTCTTACCCCGCCATTCTATATATTACGCACAAAAGAAAGGGACATTATTTGATTAGGCCGAGGTTGTTTTTGCCGTCCTAAGACGCTATATTTATTAAATCAGACAGGCCCCGGCATTAACTAATGCTAAAATAAAGTTGCTGTTGAGTAAAATATTTCATAAAGAAATTAGTTATAAAGACTGCAGCCGTGAAGCGGTTTTTGGTGGTAAAGACAATTACACCCGAATGATGGCAAAAACAACAGAGCACGCAGTAATTACCCCCTTATTTTGCCTAAAAACGCATGCGTAACAGATGTCGAACAGCTAATTTCTAAAAAATTAAAAAAAGAACTTTTGAGTAAGAAAATTACAATCATAGGAATTAATTACTACCCCGAAGACAGCGCAATAGGGCTTTACACCACACAAAAGGCCGAACATCTTGCCAATAATGGCTATGATGTTACGGTTATTACAGGGTTTCCCTACTACCCCCAATGGGAGATTCCAAAAGAGTATAAATCAAAACCGTATTTATTGAAGGAAACGATAAATGGCGTTAATGTCTTTCGAAGCAGACAATATGTCCCAGCTAAACCAACATTTTTTAAGCGCATTCTTCATTTGAGTAGTTTTACTTTTGGTAACTTTTTTAATCTTTTTAGAATATCAAAACCAGATTTAGTTATTTCAATTGTCCCCTTCACAACTTCGATTTTATTGGGTTGGTTTTTGAAACTAAGCCACAAATCAACATTGTGGGTACATATACAAGACTTTGAGCTTGATGCGGCAAGTCAAACGGGCTTAGGGGCCTCCTCAACCACAACATTCTTCAAAATTCTTTTTAAAGCCGAAAAAATATTGCTAAGCAGGGCTAGCCTTATCAGTACGATAAGCAACAGTATGATGAGAACACTACATCAAAAGTCTTGTAGTGAAACCTACTTTTTACCCAACTGGATTGATGAAAATAAAATAAACCCCAAAACATCTAAGCAGCATCAACTTTTAGGCACAAAAAAGATCAAAATACTATACTCAGGTAATATAGGCGAAAAGCAGGATTGGGATATTTTTATGGCCTTTTGCAGAGACATAGATGCTTCAAAAAATCAAATAATAGCTGTTGGAGATGGTGCAAAAAAAGATTGGTTGACAGAAGAAATAAGCGCCTTAGACCATGTGGCTTATCACTCGCCAGTACCCTATGAAGAATTATCCGATTTATTATGTAGTGCAGACCTTCATATATTATTTCAAAAAACAGATGTTTTAGATACGGTAATGCCCTCAAAAATATTAGGTATGATGGCCAGCGGCATACCATCGCTAGTGATAGGTAATAAGGATTCTGAAATAAAGAAAATTTTGGAGACTTCTAACGGAGGCCTGTTTTTTAGTAACTATTCTAGTGAAGTAGTTTATGATGTGAAAAAATTAATCGAAAGCACTTCAAGGTATGAGAAAATGGGTAAAGACGCCAGAGAATATGTTCTTTCAAATTTTTCAAAAGAAAAAATATTAAATAAAATGACAAAAAAAGTAAGTGATTTATTATGCCACAACTAATTTCATTCATTACTGCTGTAAACCAAACAATCTAATTATCTTTGATAAGATATTTATTGTAATGTTAAAAACCACTCTCATAACTGGTGCTGCAGGCTTTTTAGGATCACATCTATGCGATCGTTTTATTGCTGAGGGTTTTCGTGTTATTGGGATGGACAACTACATTACAGGTGATATAGATAATATTCAGCACCTTTTAAACCACCCGAATTTTGAATTTATAGAACACGATGTGACGAATCACATAACAATATCCCAATCGGTTGATTACATCTTACACTTTGCTTCTCCAGCCAGTCCGATTGATTATTTAAAAATTCCCATACAAACATTAAAAGTTAGCTCCATAGGAACCCACAATTTATTAGGTTTAGCTAAAGCAAAAAATGCGCGTATTTTGATTGCCTCAACTTCCGAAGTCTATGGGAACCCCCTTCAACACCCCCAAAAAGAAGACTATTTTGGGAATGTGAGTATTATTGGCCCACGCGGGGTGTATGATGAAGCCAAGCGATTTCAGGAGGCCCTTACCATGGCGTACCACCGATTTCACGGCCTTCAAACTCGGATCGCTAGAATATTTAACACCTATGGGCCGCGAATGCGCTTGAACGACGGCCGTGTTGTCCCCGCTTTTATGGGGCAAGTTTTAAGAGGTGAAGACTTGACTGTTTTTGGGGACGGAAATCAAACTCGTTCGTTTTGTTATGTGGACGATTTAACAGAAGGTATTTATCGCCTGCTCTTTAGTAACCACGCCTTACCTGTTAATCTTGGGAACCCAGACGAGGTTACTATCAATACTTTTGCAAAGGAAATTATAGCACTAAGCGGTAGCGCCCACAAGATTAAATACCAGACCCTGCCTGAGGGTGACCCGTTAAAGCGCCAGCCTGATATAAGTTTGGCAAAAAAAATCTTAAATTGGAGTCCATTGACTCAAAGAAGCGATGGTATGTATAAAACATTTAATCATTTTAAAGGCGTCTCAAAAAGTAAATTATCTAAAGTTGACCATAAAGACTTTAAAAAACACATTAAATTATAAGTGAGCAATTTTAGACAAGGCCGTTATTCTTGGTTGATTAAACCTATTTCTTGCGCTGTGGACCTCAGCGTCATTCAAATAATTTCACTGTTTTATTTGCCCCAAGCGCTAAGATTAAAGTTTGTTCTAATAATTTCCCTTGGCTGGGTTGTAACAGCCTTGATTTCAAAATTTTACGAAGTATATCGCCACTCAAGTGTTGTAAGAGTGTTTAATCTATTGGTCCGACAGGGGTTGTTTTTTTCTTTATTTATGTTTGCTTATGCGGGGATTTTTCCCAGCCTTGAAATCGACCCAAAACAAACACTTAAACACCTCATTAGTTGTTTGTTTTTCATTGCGATTTTCAAGTACATCTTATTTTTCTTACTCAAAAGATATCGTGCCTATTTTAAAGGTAACATCCGTAGAACAATTATTTTGGGGGTTAATAAACAAGCGAAAGCTGTTGCAAAATTTTTCAATGACACCCCTGAAGCAGGCTTTATAAATACCAAGCTTGTTCCTTTTAAAAACTCAACATCACAGGAACTAAATGCCCTTTTTGAATATATTAAGCAGAACAAAGTAGACGAGATTTATTGTTCCCTTTCAGAGGTTGGTTCAGCTGAAGTAAAGGCAATTACAAAATTTGCGGATAATAATTTGAAAATTGTCAAATTCATCCCTGAACAAAACACAATTTTAAACAAAGAGCTTAAGCGTGATTTCTATGGATTGGTTCCAGTTTTAGAGTTTAGGTCTATACCTTTAGACGACTCTTTTAACTTGGCCCTGAAGCGTGTTTTCGATGTTGTGTTCTCAATGCTTGTTATTGTTTTTATTATGTCTTGGCTTACACCTATTTTAGCCATGCTTATTAAGCTTGAATCTTCCGGGCCGGTTTTTTTTAAACAAAAAAGAAATGGTTATAACTACAAATCATTTAATTGTTTCAAATTCAGATCGATGGTTATTAATAAAGAAGCAGATTTAATTCAAGTTAGAAAGGCTGATGATCGGGTCACAGGCGTTGGAAAATTTATGCGCCAAACCAGCATTGATGAGCTCCCTCAATTTTTTAATGTTTTGATTGGAGACATGTCGGTGGTTGGACCACGGCCTCACATGCTATCCCATACTGAGATGTATGCCAACAAGGTAGATAAATTTATGGTACGACACTTTGTAAAGCCCGGTATTACAGGGCTGGCTCAAGTAAGCGGCTTTAGAGGGGAAGTGGAATCTGATTCTGATATTATTGGCCGTGTCAAGTTTGATATTTATTATGTTGAAAATTGGTCTGTATTGTTAGATGTTAAAATTATAATTAAAACCACCTTAAAAGCAATTAAAGGAGATGAAAAAGCGTATTAATTTATGAATGTATTAGTTTTAGGGTCTGGTGGGCGAGAGCATACATTTGCATGGGTAATTGCAAAAAGTCCACTTTGTGATAGCTTATTTGTTGCCCCAGGTAATTCGGGCACAGCTGGGATTGCCACAAATTTAGAAATTGGGGTTAACGATTTCCAAAGCATCAAGAAAGCAGTGTTAAAGCACGACATTCAAATGGTGATTGTCGGCCCTGAAGACCCTTTGGTTAGAGGTATTCACGATTTTTTTTTAAACGACCCGGCGCTAAAATATACAGCAGTTATTGGCCCTCAGAAAGCTGCGGCTCAGCTCGAGGGGAGCAAAGAGTTTGCCAAAGAATTTTTGCTCAGACACCAAATTCCAACGGCAGCCTACCAAAGTTTTACAGCCCATGAAATTGAGAAAGGATATGCCTTTTTAGAAACGCTTTCGCCTCCTTACGTACTAAAAGCGGATGGCCTCGCGGCTGGGAAGGGCGTGCTTATAATAAAAGATCTTAATGAAGCCAAAACAGAATTAAAACAGATGCTCTTGGATTCAAAATTTGGCGCAGCAAGCGCGAAGGTGGTGATTGAAGAATTTTTAGACGGGATTGAACTCAGTTGTTTTGTTTTAACTGATGGGGAAAATTATAAAATACTCCCAACGGCCAAAGACTATAAGCGCATTGGAGAGGGCGATACAGGGCTAAATACAGGCGGAATGGGTGCGATATCACCAGTCCCTTTTGCTAATGAGGCCCTCATGGCAAAAATTGATGCGCGCATCGTTGCGCCCACAATTGAAGGTCTTAAAATAGACCAATTACCTTACAAAGGATTTGTATTTATTGGTTTAATTGTGGTAAATAATGACCCCATGGTCATAGAGTACAACGTTCGTATGGGGGATCCAGAAACCGAGGCTGTTCTTCCACGCGTCAATACAGATTTGATGGAAATATTTGTCGCCATCAAAGATAAAACCTTAAATCAAATAGACATTGAAATAAGCCCTGATACTGCGACCACTGTTGTCCTTGTCTCTGGAGGCTATCCAGGGCCTTATGAAAAAGGGCATCCAATTAAAGGACTTGAGTCTGTTGAGAATGCATTGGTGTTTCATGCGGGGGCTAAGAATGATGGCGATAAGATTGTGACATCAGGAGGCCGTGTCGTGGCAGTTACCGCTTTTGGCAATGACTACAAGGCGGCACTTTCAAAGTCGTATCAAGCTATTTCAAAAATCACTTTTCAAGGCATGAACTATAGAAGAGACTTGGGGTTTGATCTATAAATAAGAATGGGAGCTGATGCTCTTGTCTTCCTCGCCATTGTCACTAAAAGTTTTAAGCTGCAGCATCCAGTAGGTAAAACAAACGACAAGGATGGCTAAAAAGACCCAGGTTACAAAGTTTGCAATCCACCAGTTTTCTAGCTCAGTTTCTCTGAGGACATTAAAGGGAACAAACAAAACGGATTCAAATAAATCTTGAATTGCATTAAAAAAATCTTTCATAGATTAAAATTTGTCAAAAGCACTGTTGTAAAGAATAGACTTATATTTACTTTGCAAATATAACCAACTCTAGAAATGATTACAAGAAATTTTAGAATATCTAAGCCATATCACTATATTCTGATTTTTGTTGGCTTGATTGGTATTTATCTTTATCAGCGGCTAAAAGATCACAGCGGCATTCAATTGGTTGATTTTGTCATCGAGAGCGCAGCTTTTTTGTTTTTTTTAGCCTCCATGTTTTTGGTTGTTTTCATTATAACAAAGAATAAACTCACTCAAAAAAATAGCTTTGCAGCACTTTATTTTTTCATTTTCATCTCCTTAATGCCTCAAACCTTGGCGGATCATAAAATTATTATAGCCAATGGATTTATACTACTCAGTTACAGAAGAATATTCAGCCTCGAAACCAAACTAAACATGAAAAAAAAATATTTTGATGCTGCGCTTTGGCTGAGCATTGCTACCCTTTTTTACGTGTGGTCTGTTCTCTATTTCATTCCATTATTGGTAACAATTATTTTAAGGCCCAATGACTGGGTGAAACATTTGCTGGTACTTGTTTTTGGGGCTGGATCTGCCGGACTTTTAGTCTATTTATTCGTGAGTGTTTTTGGCACCCCCTCTTCGTTTTTAATGTTTTACCCACCAAAGGTCAACCTTGGCCTTTTCTCCCACACACCAGAAGTGATTAAAGTTTCCCTCGCAATTATATCCGTGATGACTATAGGGTCTGTCCTTAGCTTATTTTCCCCATTGATTCTTAAAAACAGGAAAAGCAGAAACAATTTTATTGTTTTATTTTTAATGCTATTTACAGGGCTCAGTATATCCCTTTTAGCAGTCAACATGTTTGTAGAAAATATGCTTTTTGTATTTTTCCCCTTGGCAGTTATCATGGCAAATTTCACACAGTACCAAAGACGTTCTTGGTTGTCCGATTTATTTTTGACAGTCCTCCTTTTTTTAGTATTGCTAAACTTAGGTCTTAATATTGAAAATCAGATATCGCTTTACTGAAGAATTGCATTATATTTGCATTAAAATAATATTATGTTTACTGAAAAAGCAAACAAAATTTTTCAAGACGCCATTTCTACATACAAAGTATTGGACGATGTTGCGCAGCCTTTTGTAAATAAATATGATAAAAACGCAGATCTAATTTCTCATTTGCTTTTCAGAAAATGTTGGATTGACACTGTTCAATGGGCCTATGAGGACATTATCCGCGACCCTAATATTGACCCAGTCGCGGCCTTAAAACTCAAGCGCAAAATTGACGCCTCCAATCAGGACAGAACCGATACAGTCGAGTACATAGACAGTTATTTTCTAAATCTTTATAAAGAAGTGACCCCAAAAGCAAATGCCAGCATTAATTCTGAAAGTCCTGCTTGGGCAATTGACCGCCTTTCAATTTTAGCGTTAAAAATTTATCACATGCACTTGGAGACGGTAAGAGAGGACGCCACAACGGTACATAAATCTACGTGCCAAAAGAAATTAGAAATATTACTTGATCAGCGAACAGATTTATCGACAGCGATTGACGCCCTTTTAAAAGATATTTCAATCGGGCATAAATACATGAAAGTTTACAAACAAATGAAAATGTATAACGACGATGAATTAAATCCCATCCTACGAGGGAATAAATAACACAACCTCTTGTCAAATCCTTTGAAACACATATTGCTTATAAGGTTTTCATCTTTGGGGGATGTGGCCATGACCGTTCCTGTTGTTACCGCCTTTTCACAAGCTAATCCCCACTACAAGGTTTCGGTTCTGACAAAGAAACAATTTACACCCCTTTTTCACCACCTACCCGAAGTTTCAGTTATAGGGGTTGATTTTAAAACCGATTATAAAGGGCTTTACGGCCTTTTTAAACTTGCCAAAAAGATTAAAGATTTAAGGGTGGATTTCGTCGCAGATATGCACAATGTCCTAAGAACTAAAATTTTGAGATTTTTATTACCCAATGTTTCTTTCTCCACTCTTGACAAAGGACGTTCTGAGAAAAAACAACTCATAAAAGGGACTGTGTTTAAACCTCTCAAAACAGGTGTTGAGCGCTATGCGGATGTTTTTCGTGCTTTTGGGCTTGAGCTGTCTTTGAGCAAACCCCATTTCCCACAGCCTTTACCGCTCCCAAAAGCATTAAAAACTCATTTGAAAGGATGCAAAAAACCTTATATTGGCATTGCTCCTTTCGCAGCCTATACCTCTAAGATGTATCCAATACAGCAAATGAAAGAGGTTATTTCTACACTCTCAAACACTTACAGCGTTTTATTATTTGGAGGCGGGGCATATGAGACAAAAATTATTGAGGCTATTGTGTGCCAGTACCCCTGCGTGAAATCTGTCGCTGGCACCTATACGATGCAAGAGGAGTTGACACTTATGTCTCATTTAAAAGTCATGTTGGCAATGGATTCTGGCAACGCCCATATGGCTGCTATGATGGGAGTTAATGTGATTACATTATGGGGGGTCACACACCCCTATGCAGGCTTTGCACCCTTTAATCAGCCATCAGAAAACTGTTTGCTATCTGACCGCCATAAATATCCCAAAATCCCAACCTCTATTTATGGAAATAGGCACCCAAAAAGCTACGAGAATGCAATGACTTCAATTCCAGTTGAGGAAGTTTTATCGGCGGTAAAAAAGGCGATTTAGATGTCGTCGAAATCTATGTGAATTGTAGCGGATGTTGGAACAGCTTGACAACTCAACACCAGCCCATCTGCAACCTCACTATCTGTTAGAACACTGTTTTGTCGCATTACAGCAGCTCCTTTTGTGATTCTGCAGATACAACTGCTACAAACACCTCCTTGGCAGGAGTAAGGTACTTCCAAATCTTTTGCCAATGCCGCTTCCAGAATCGTGGTATCGTTGTCCATTGAGATCACCTCCTTTTCATCATCAAATAAAATGGTTGCCTCAATTGTACCACTGCTATTTGCGATGGTTTCCGTCTTAACAGATTCAGAGGCAGTAAAAAGTTCAAATAAAATACTACTCTCAGGAACATTGTGACTTATTAAAACATCTTTTACGTTATGAATCATGCCCTCTGGCCCACAGAGATAGTAGATGGCCGGTTTTTGACTGTCAAGAACTGTATTGATTACACTGCGTGTGTATGCCTTATCAATGCGGCCATATTCCGCTCCAGTTTCGTGGCTGTTACTAAAAACAAACTGTAATTCAAGACGGTCTTCGTAAGCCGACTGAAGTTCTAAAAGCGCTTGATAAAAAATGGTTTTTTCTGGAGATTTATTCCCATAAATTAGAACACATTTTTGATCTTTTGATTCTTCTAAAACTGCTCTCACAATACTCATAATGGGAGTGATGCCGCTGCCTGCTGCAAAAGCGACAATTGTTTTTGACTGATCTCTTGTCGGATCGTATGTAAAACGTCCCTTGGGAGTAGCAACTCTAATAATATCCCCCTTTTTGAGCGTTTGGTTGGCAAAAGTTGAAAACAACCCTCTTTCAATTTCTTTTATTGTGACGGTCAAATCCCCGCTTTCAGGGCTTGCGCTAATCGAGTAGTCTCTGCGCACGGCATCTCCATCAATTTCAGCCTCTAGGGTTAGGTATTGCCCAGCAAAAAAAATATAAGCCTTTTTCAAGTCTTGTGTAACTTCAAAGCATAGGCTTACAGCTTGAGGTGTTTCTCTAGTGATGTTTTTTATTTCTAAGGAATTAAATGCCCCCATAGCCGTTGTTTAAGCAAAAATAACAAAGATGCGCCTTATGGAGTTGTTAAGAGACCGCTAAATTTTTATATAACAATCGAATTCTTTAGTACTCAAAAAGCGGTAAAATGGGTTAAAACATTAGATTTATTCAAAAAGATGAGTATTTTTACAAACTTTGCATACCATATGCATCGTTTTTAAGTTATACAATACAAATCAAATTACCATTGAGTAATATCTCCAGACATATCACAATTATTTTGTGTCTAACGCTTTTAGTTTCCAGCTGTTCCCGCAAGAAAGACCGTTTTTTGAATCGGAACTGGCACGCCTTAAACACCAAATATAACGTATTGTTCAATGGTGAGATGGCCTTAATAGATGGCCTTAATGAGATTGAAACTACTTACACAGACAATTATTGGGACGTTCTCCCAGTCGAACGCCTTAGTGTTACGGGAGCATTTGGATTTGATGATGAGACTCAAAGCCCAAATTTTGAACGCGCAGAGGAAAAAGCCGTCAAAGCGGTCCAAACTCACGGCATGAAGATTAAGGGTAAAGAAAAAAACAATCAAGTGGATGAAGCCTATATTTTGCTTGGGAAGGCACGCTACTTTAGCGGCCGATTTATCCCTGCAATAGACGCGTTTAATTATGTGCTTTTTAAATACCCGAGCAGCAGCAATATTAATACCGCTAAAATTTGGCGCGCCAAAACAAACTTGAGGCTGGAAAACGAGAACATTGCCTTAGAGAATCTAAATGCAATATTGGCCAAAGACGGGCTTACGAATGAAAATTATGTAGAGGCCTTCTCCACATTAGCCCAGCTTTACATGAACCTTGAAGAGATAGATTCGGCGCTGGTTCATTTAGAAAACGCAGCACTCATTACTAAGGATAAGGCCTACAAAGGGCGCTTGCACTTTATTCAGGGGCAGCTTTATAATAAGAAAGGTTTAACGGATAGTGCTCAAACAGCGTTTCAGAAAGTAATAGATTTGAAACGAAAAGTCCCTAGAACATATAGAGTCAATGCATTTCTAGAACAAATCTCAAATTTTGATTATGATCGAGGAGACTTACTTGCGTTAGATGTTTTTTTAGAAACATTGGTTGAAGACCGCGAGAACCGCCCATATTTAGATCGTATTTACCATGTCATGGCAAAGCATTATTTAATCCTTGATGAAGACTCTACAGCGGTCGCGTATTTTAATAAATCTTTGCAAAGAAAATCTAAAGACTCTTATTTGAACGCGCTCAATTATCACACTATTGCAGACCTTAATTTTGACGACTCCAATTACACCTTGGCTGGGGCATATTATGACAGTACCTTGGCGCACTATAAGAAAAACAGCAAACCTCACAGGCTTGTAAAGAAGCGCCGTGACAACTTAGAAGATGTCATATTTTATGAGTCCAGCGCAAAAGAAAATGATAGCATTCTAAAATTGGCGGCTATGCCTGCTGATGCCCTTGAAGCCTATTTTAACAATTACATTACGACGCTAAAAGAAGAAGCAGAAAAAGAGGAAGCAGAAAAAGCCATTAAAGCCCAAGCAACAGCACCAAAGTCCAACATGGTGACAACAAAAACCAAGAATGGCGGCGGCTTTTATTTTTATCAACCCACAACAGTGGCCTATGGCAAGGGGGAGTTTTTAAGCCTCTGGGGAGCACGCCCACTAGAAGACAATTGGCGCTGGTCAAATAAATCGATTGTAGATAATTCTAAAGACAAAAACGCGCCTCAAAGCGAAGAGGCCTTCAATGAAGCGCCTCTGACGCCCGCTTTTTTTATAAACCAACTTCCCAGCACAACCAAAGCCACAGACAGTATATCAAAAGTGCGAAATTTTGCATATTTTAAGTTGGGGCTGATTTATAAAAACAAATTTAAAGATTACCAGAGGTCACAAGACAAACTTGAAGCGTTATTAAAACAAAACCCCGAAGAACGCTTGATTCTTCCAGCTAAATATAATTTGTATAAAGTTTACACACTACAAGAAAGGCCTGATTTAGCCAACAGCATCAAGCAAAGTATTATTAACGATTATCCAAGTTCTCAATATGCTCAAATTTTGTTAAATCCATCTGCTATTTTGGAAGGAGATAGTCAAAGTCCCAAGGCGCGCTATAAAAATCTTTTTGAAGCTTTTGAGGCTGCTAAATACCAACAAGTTGTTGATGGCTGTAATTTAGAAATTGTCCGTTTAGAAGGCGAGGATATTGTCCCTAAGTTTGAGTTGTTAAAAGCCAGCGCCTTAGGCCGCCTTAAGGGATTGTCGGCCTATACAGCCAGGCTGAATTACATTGCACTCAACCACCCTAACAGCCCAGAAGGTAAAGAAGCTCAGGATCTTTTGGAGAACTTTCTTAAAACTTTGGAAAACGAAAGCTTTCAAACGGCGACTTCAGGGAACAACTTTAAAACAATTTTTCAATTTTCTAACAAAGAAACGGAATCTATGGAAGCGCTTAAGACAGCCCTTAATTCTGCAATTCAAGACGAAGAAGTCTTCAACCTAAGCTTGTCTGAAGATGTTTATGATTTAAACACTACATTTGTAGTCATTCACGGCTTGAAAAGTATGAGTGGCGCGCTGGGATTCGCTGAGCTTCTAGACATTGAAACTGCTGAAATCACTGACAAACCTTTCTTTGCGATTTCATCCACCAACTATAAAACGCTCCAGATTCACAAAAACCTAGAAAAATATTTGAAAGAGATTAAAAATTAAAAAGGCTATGTTTAAAGATTCAAAAAAACCCAGATCACAGCAAGGCGGATTATCGCAGCAAAACATGATTTCTCACGGAACTGTTTTTGAGGGCGATTTAAAAAGCGAAGGAGATTTCAGGATTGAAGGCATAATTAAAGGTACGCTTGTCACCAAAGGGAAAGTCGTTATTGGTAATACTGGGTTGATAGAAGGCAGCTTAAATTGTAACAATGCGGATGTCGAGGGTCAAATAAAAGGAAAGCTCGTTGTTTCAGATACGCTTAGTTTGCGCGCATCGGCTCACGTAGATGGGGATGTTCAAACCGGGAAACTTGCTGTTGAGCCAGGTGCGACCTTTAACGCAAACTGTCAAATGAAGGATGCGGTTAAAGCGCTCAAAACTACTCTTAAACCAACATTAGAAACTGGTGACAAATCAGAACAAACCGCTTAAAAGTTTTGCGGCACTCTTCGGCCTTGGTTTTCAGATGTTAGCTATCATTGCCGCTAGTACCTTTTTAGGCTTTAAGCTGGATGTGTTTTATTCAAATTCAACCAACAATTACTATACTTTAGGATTTGCTTTGTCTGGGGTTATTTTGGCCATAGTATATGTTGTTAGAAAGATTATAAACCATTCAAACAGGCCATAGAAGAAACAACAATGCAAGCATTTAAGAAAAGACAAGTTTTGTTTTTATTGCAATTGATTGGACTCACAGTGGTGTTGTTTATCACCCACTCTTATTTACAACATTATTTTTCAAACTCAAACCCGCCATTCTTTCCAATTTGGCAGATTTATATTTTTCATTTTTTTGTAACCACGACCCTGTACACCGCAGTAAACTACAGGCATTCTTTTGTCCAAAAATCAATTTTTAATTTATTCATGGGCATGACTTTGCTTAAAATGATTTTTTCAATTGTATTTTTACTGCCCTTATTTTTGTCAGATTTTGAATCAAAAAAATTAGATGTCGTCAATTTTTTCGCGCCCTATTTTTTATTTCTTTTCTTTGAGATTCTTAGCCTAACAAAGCTGCTGCAAAAGCAAGAATAGTTTTATTTTTGAGACCTCTGTAAGCACAAATATTTTTTGGAAAAACTTTAAAAATTAACCTAAAAATTATGTTTGTCAATTCATTTAATGTGTGTAAATTTGCAGCGGACTTAAATAAGGGATTTTAAAAGCATTTTAAATGAGATTAATTACGATAAAATCTAAAGTATTAACAATTTTATTTTTATCTTTTTGTTTTGCAAGTTTTGCAAACAGTTCTGACAAGGTTGATAAAGCAGATGAAAAGTTCAACCCTAAAGAAATGATATTACATCACGTTAAAGATGCTT
This sequence comes from Flavobacteriaceae bacterium, assembly GCA_045561735.1. Lineage (GTDB taxonomy): Bacteria > Bacteroidota > Bacteroidia > Flavobacteriales > Flavobacteriaceae > UBA3537. Next base: position 56,063 of record JBJKXC010000001.1, read on the forward strand.
ATGGGATGCACATTGCAACGCTAAACGCGAACGAAGATCACCCAATACACATTTCAATTCCACTTCCTGTTATAGTCTACACAAAAAAAGGCTTTACTGTTTTTTCATCTTCTGCTTTTCACCACGATTACCATGGTCACGAAATTGTAGAAAGAAATGGCCAGCGCTTTATCAATCTTCATGAAAAGGTTTATGTTTTAGATCCTGGCGCCAAGCAGGTCGTATTAGGAGCAGACGGGCACGCCTCCAACGCCCACCGGCCAAAATTTGACCTTTCCATTACTCGAAATGTTTTTATGATGTGGGTTTCCATTGCCTTGTTGCTTTTTATATTTTTATCCGCATCTCAGCGCTATAAAAAATCCGAAAAATATGTGCCTTCTGGCATTGCAAGCTTTGTAGAGCCCTTGATCGTTTTTGTAAGAGATGAAATTGGTAAACCGATGATTGGAGAGCAAAAGTACGACCGATACATGCCTTATTTGTTGACAGTCTTTTTCTTCATTTGGATAAATAATATTTTTGGCCTTATTCCAATTTTAAATGGCGCTAATTTAAGCGGCAATATAGCCTTTACATTCACCTTAGCGACCCTTACATTTATTATTACAACATTTAGTGCCAATAAGAATTATTGGGAGCACATTTTTTGGATGCCTGGATTACCTGTGCCGATGAAAATATTTTTAATGCCGATTGAAATTATAGGGATCTTTATTAAACCAGTATCTCTAATGATTAGGCTATTTGCAAATATTACAGCAGGGCATGTGATTATATTAGCATTAATGTCATTAATATTTGTTTTTAAAACTATTGCAATAGCACCTGTTTCTGTGGCATTTTCGTTATTTATTACAGTCATTGAAGTAATTGTTACGGCAATACAAGCATACATATTTACAATATTGTCTGCCCTTTATTTTGGGATGGCAACAGAAGAAAAACATCACTAACTTAAATTATAAATTATGAATATTACAGGGATTGCAGCTATTGGAGCTGGACTAGCAGCTGTCGGAGCTGGGATTGGCATTGGTAAAATTGGTGGTTCTGCAATGGAAGCCATGGCACGTCAACCAGAGATGCAAGGAAAGCTTCAAACTTCTGCATTAGTTTTTGCAGCTTTTGTTGAAGCGGTTGCACTATTTGGTGTAGTTGTAGCTTTTTTACAAGGTTAAGGATTAAGCACAGAAGTAAACTATTAATTGCTTCTGTGTTTTTAAAATTAAAATATTTTTAAATAGAAGAAATGGATTTAGTAACACCTGAGTTTGGTCTCATATTTTGGACTTCGATAACATTTTTAGTGCTCCTTTTTATATTGAAAAAATTTGCTTGGAAGCCTATTTTGGGCGCAGTCAGTGAAAGAGAAAAAGGCATCAAAGATGCTTTGGCCTCCGCAGTTGAAGCCCGTAAAGAAATGGAAAATTTACAAGCGGACAACGAACGCATCTTAAAAGAGGCTCGCGCCGAGCGCGAAGCGATGCTAAAAGACGCCCGCGAGTTAAAAAGCAAAATGATTGATGATGCCAAGCAAGACGCGAAAATAGAGGCTAATAAGCTGATCACACAAGCTCAAGCTGCTATTGAGGCAGAGAAAAAAGCCGCTATTGCAGATTTAAAATCACAGGTTGCACAAATATCCATTTCAATAGCAGAGAAAGTGGTGCATGATGAATTATCAAATACAGAAAAGCAAGAGAAATTGGTTGAATCCATGTTGGATGACGCGACTTTTAGCTAAAGGGACACTATGACAGGTAAAAGAGCAGCTATTCGATATGCCAAAGCCATTTTAAGCGTGGCAAAAGACAAACAAACATCAGAAAAAATCCAATCAGAAATGGATCAAATTGCACATGCCATTGTCTCTAATCCCGCACTGAATGAAGCCTTAAAATCACCTGTAGTAAAACTTTCAGAAAAAGTAGCGGTCTTAGATAAAGTCTTTAACAGCTTTAGCGATGAAGTAAAGTCGTTATTTCAAACTTTAGCACAAAACAAGCGCATTGATTTACTCGGGGAAATTTCTTTGCAGTATAAGCATTTGTGTGACCAGCTCAATAACAAAGAAGAGGCGACCGTTACAACAGCAGTTCCAATGACCTCGGCCATGGAAGCAAATGTGATGGCAAAGCTCAAAACATTGTCAAGTAAAGAGATAAGCCTAAAGAAAACAGTAGATGAAACTATTCTAGGAGGTTTTATTTTACGAGTAGGGGACCAGCAATACAATGCCAGTGTTTCCAATCAATTAAACGAATTAAAAAATAAATTTCAAATAAATTAAAATGGCAGATGTAAAGGCAGCTGAAATTTCAGCAATTTTAAAGCAACAACTTTCAGGATTTGAAGCGACTGCGTCCTTAGACGAAGTAGGAACCGTATTGACTGTAGGAGATGGGATTGTCCGTGCTTACGGATTGTCCAATGCACAGTATGGCGAATTGGTTCAATTTGAAGGTGGTCTTGAGGGTATTGTTTTGAATCTTGAGGAAGATAATGTCGGGATTGTACTTTTAGGCGCCTCTAAAGTTGTTAGAGAAGGATCAACAGTCAAACGCACAGGTCGTATCGCTTCCATAAATGTCGGAGAAGGGATTGTAGGACGCGTGGTAGACACCCTCGGCGCACCCATTGACGGGAAAGGGCCTATTGATGGCGATCTTTATCAAATGCCATTGGAGCGCAAGGCACCAGGCGTTGTGTTCCGTGAGCCGGTCACCGAACCACTTCAAACAGGAATAAAATCTATTGATGCCATGATTCCTGTAGGACGCGGACAAAGAGAACTTGTAATTGGAGACCGTCAAACAGGGAAAACAGCGGTTTGTATTGACACCATTTTAAATCAAAAAGAATTTTACGACGCAGGAGAACCTGTATATTGTATTTATGTTGCGGTAGGACAAAAAGCGTCTACCGTTGCATTAATTTCAAAAACACTTGAAGAAAGAGGGGCCTTGGCTTACACTACAATTGTAGCGGCAAACGCATCAGACCCTGCGCCAATGCAGGTTTATGCACCGTTTGCGGGCGCTGCCATTGGAGAATATTTTAGAGATACTGGCCGACCTGCTCTTATTGTTTATGATGATTTGTCAAAACAAGCCGTAGCCTACCGTGAAGTTTCACTATTATTACGCCGTCCTCCAGGACGTGAGGCTTACCCAGGGGATGTATTTTACTTACACTCGCGCTTGTTGGAGCGGTCTGCAAAAGTCATTAACGATGACAGCCTTGCAAAAGACATGAACGATTTGCCTGAATCCTTAAAGCCATTGGTAAAAGGTGGCGGCTCTTTAACAGCACTTCCAATCATTGAAACACAAGCGGGGGATGTATCTGCTTACATTCCTACAAACGTAATTTCGATTACAGATGGTCAGATTTTCTTGGATGGAGATTTATTCAACTCAGGAGTTCGCCCAGCGATTAACGTAGGTATTTCGGTATCTCGTGTAGGAGGTAATGCACAGATTAAATCTATGAAAAAAGTTTCTGGAACATTAAAACTTGATCAAGCACAATTCCGTGAACTAGAGGCCTTTGCCAAGTTTGGTTCAGATTTAGACGCTGTCACATTGAACGTTATTGAAAAAGGAAAAAGAAACGTCGAAATCCTTAAGCAAGCACAAAATGATCCTTTTAAGGTGGAAGATCAAATTGCGATTATATACGCAGGATCTAAAAATTTATTGCGCGATGTCCCTGTAACTAAAGTCAAAGAGTTTGAAGCTGAATTCATTGAATTTTTAAAAGCAAAACACAGCGACGTTCTAGCCACCCTTAAATGCGGGAAGCTTACAGACGGGGTCACAGACACCTTAACAAAAGTAGCAAAAGACATGTCTGCCAAATACAACTAGTTTAAAGCATGGCAAATTTAAAGGAAATAAGAAATAGAATTTCGTCTGTATCGTCTACGATGCAGATCACAAGTGCCATGAAAATGGTTTCTGCAGCCAAGTTAAAAAAGGCCCAAGACGCCATTACTGCCATGCGCCCCTATGCAGATAAGCTCACAGAGCTTTTACAAAATTTAAGTACTACTTTAGATGCCGACAGTGGCAGTAAATTTGCAGAACAGCGCGACATAAAAACAGTACTTATTGTAGCCATTACTTCCAACAGAGGGTTATGTGGCGCTTTTAATTCTAACATCATTAAACAGGCGACTCATTTAGCGAAGGCCTATACGAACCAAAAAGTTTCTATAGTGGCCATTGGGAAAAAAGGCAATGATGCACTTGAAAAAGAGTACCAAGTCATTTCAAACCAAAGCAGTGTTTTTGAAGATTTAACTTTTGAAAATGTTGCAACAATTGCCGAGATGTTGATGGCGCAGTTTGAATCGGGTGCGTTTGATAAAATTGAATTGGTTTACAATAAATTTAAGAATGCGGCCA
>JBJKXC010000002.1:0-60439 GCA_045561735.1 Flavobacteriaceae bacterium
TTGTTATTTTCAATTTCTATGTAATAGTTGAAGCCAAAACGAAGGCTTTTTCCGTCGAAATAGCTGCATTCAAAATTAGACTGTACGGAAATTTTTACACCTTCAGTTATTTGCTGAATCATCGCTTTAAGTTAATTTGTCATTTGAACAGAATTGGCCTCTCCCAATCCAATAAGTTTGTCGTAACGTGCTCCAAGGTCACGGTAATAAACAAGCACTTTGTAATTGTTTTCCGTTTCATCAAAATTCCCACTGATTGCTCCCTCATGTAGTGTATTTTCTTTATCAATAAGTACATATTTGTAGTTATAGAAACCTTGTTTTAACAATAATGTTGCTTCGTAGACCCCTTTTTTTGGATTGAAAACCATCTCATTCTCTTTTGATGTTGAAAAATTATTAAATCCACCATAAACATAAACGGTGGCATCTATGAATTCTCTAGCGCTGAGAGAAAAATGAACATAGGTATAATCAGCTTCAATTCTTGGGTCTTCACGGTCTAAAACGGTCACCTTAAAACCACCATTGATGTCAGGATTGAAGGTATATTTTAGTCGAGAACGTTCAATATTAGTATATAAATAACTGTGATAAAGGTCCTGCAAATCAATGTATTGTATGCCAAGATTTGTAGCGCGTATGTCCTTGTTTTCAAAAAACAAATATTCATTTCCTCCCCAAAATAAAGAAGCATTAGTGTATCTGTAGACCAATTGATTACCCCTGATGTATTGTGGCTTTAAACCATGAACCGCAGTTTTAAGATTGTTGTTTTGAAGCACAGTAGTTTTGATCGTTTCCAAAGGATTATTGAAATTTGAAGTGGATGGTGTCACATTAAAATCCACAGATTGTGTTTCGTTAATCAAAGCTACATCTCTTGAGCGTCTTATTTGTACAGCCACATTGGCCATCGGCTCAACGACCATAAATTTTCTACTGAAAACCAAATGATCGTAATCGTCAAATATTTTGATGATATAATTTCCCGAAACTTTCAAACGTGTTTGTCGGTTTGGGATTTGTAAGCGGTAGTGGGAATAAATTTGGTAGGTATTAAAAGAATTTACATAGTCTACAATTCTCAAGTTATCCATACCTGCTAAATATTCTGTTTTCATCAGTTGGGATGGATTCCAATCAGAGTCAAAATGTTCAATCACATAATAAAAATCTTCTTCTAAATTGTTTAGGACATCAAATTCTAAGACCAGGCGATCATTGAGATTGATAATTGCCAAACCAGAGGCATTATCCACAACTCCCAAAGATATGGTTTTGATGTCCATGGGTGGATCAACCTCCTGGACTTGTGCTGTCAAAATTAATGGCACAAACAATGTGATAATAAAAAGCTTCAAATTGCGCATTTATCTAAAAAATCGAAAGTAAATATAACCAAAAATTATGGGTCGTTAAATTTTAAATTTTAACATAAAAAATCCAATTAAATTTTATGAAATATGCATTGTTTATTTGTAAATTTGCTCGATTTTAAGATTTAAATTCAATCATCCAAAGATTCATGTCCAAAGAAATTAGAATTAGTAAAGGTCTTGACATCAGACTTGTAGGTGAAGCTACTCACTCAATAACAGATGCCATAAAAAGTAATTTTTATACACTTAGGCCTGATGATTTTCACGGAGTAACCCCAAAATTAGCAGTTAAAGCAGGTGCTAAGTTAAAAGCCGGAGAAAGTGTATTTTTTGACAAATCCAATGAAGCCATCAAGTTTGTATCACCTGTTTCAGGTGAAATCCTAGAAATTACAAGAGGAGAAAAACGTAGAATTCTTGAGATTAAAATCAAGGCGGACAAAAAAATATCTTTCAAAAAATATGAAACCCCCACATTAAAAACAGCCCAAGCAGATGAAATTAAATCATTGCTACTTGCTTCGGGTTGTTGGCCATTTATCAAGCAGCGGCCCTATGATGTAATCGCGAAACCAGAGCTCCAGCCCAAAGCCATTTTTATCTCTGCTCATGCTACAGCGCCGCTTGCAGTTGATTACAATTTCACACTTAGAGGAAAAGAGGTTGAACTACAAGCCGCAGTTACAGCCCTCTCAAAACTTATGGGCGGTCCTGTACACGTTGGTGTTTCCAAGGCATCAGACTCCCCTTTCGAAAATTTACAAGACATTAATATTCACAAACTGTCGGGACCGCACCCTTCAGGAAATGTTGGCACGCTCATAAATAAAATAGATCCCATAAACAAGGGGGAGACCGTTTGGACGATTGCTCCTCAAGATTTAGTCATTATCGGGGAATTATTGTTAACTGGAAAATACAATGCCGAGCGAACGGTTGCTTTAGTAGGCTCTCAAATTGAGGCGCCTCGTTATTTGAAGACCCGCATTGGAAGTGAGGTTGCTACCATGATTTATGATCGCGGAATTCAAAAGGATGCACATGCTCGAATTATTTCGGGGAATGTACTTTGTGGTAAGGAAGTGAAACCGGATGGTTTTTTAGATTTTTATAGCGATGTGATTACGGTCATTCCAGAAGGTGACGATTATGAATTTTTTGGCTGGAATAAACCTGTTTTTAACAAAGTTTCCACATCGAGAGCTTTGACATTCTCGTGGTTAACACCCAAGAAAAAATACGACCTCAATACCAATACAAATGGAGAACACAGGGCGTTTGTTTTGACCGGGTCCTATGAGGAGGTTTTTCCTCTAGACATCTACCCAATGCAAATTCTCAAGGCATGTATGTACAAAGACCTGGACGAAATGGAAGCCCTTGGAATGTACGAGGTGGCCCCTGAAGATTTTGCACTTACAGAGTTTGTGTGCGTTTCTAAACAACCACACCAAAAGATAATTAGAGAAGGATTGGATTTAATGCTTAAAGAAATAGGTTAAATATGGGATTAAAATCAAATTTACATCAGCTTAAAGAGAAGTACAGAGGGACAAAAATGGCACCTGCTTTCAATGCGATTCACACTTTTTTGTACTTGCCAAATGAAACTACGCACAGCGGCGGGACACACATCAAAGCTGCAGATGATTTAAAACGCACCATGAATACAGTTATCATGGCCATGGTACCTTGTTTAATATTTGGCATGTTCAATGCTGGCTATCAGCACCACTTGGCACTGGGAACGATTGACGCCTCACACGGATTTTTAGGTGAGACATTTTGGACTTGGGACAATCTTGTAATTGGACTTTGGAAAGTTTTACCACTTGTGGTGGTGTCTTATGGTGTGGGTCTTTTGATTGAATTTATTTTTGCAGTCATCAAAGGCCATGAAGTTGAAGAAGGCTATTTGGTTACGGGTATGCTTGTCCCTTTAATTGTTCCGATTGATCTTCCGCTATGGATGTTGGCTGTGGCCGTTGCCTTTGGTGTGGTCATTGGAAAAGAGGTTTTTGGGGGTACGGGGATGAATATTTTAAACCCAGCGTTAACCATTAGAGCCTTTCTGTTTTTTGCCTATCCCACTTGGATGAGCGGTGATAAAGTATGGGTACATGGTGCTGTTGAACGTGCTGGAACCGCAGATGCCATTTCGGGTGAAACCATTTTGGGCAGTTACGCTCAAAATCAGGAAGTCGTTTACAATTATGCCGATATGTTTTTTGGTTTGATCCCTGGTTCTGTTGGTGAGACCTCGAAATTATTAATAATATTTGGCGCCTTGTTTCTCATTTTTGCTAAGGTAGGAAGTTGGAGAATTATTCTAAGTACGGTCTTGGGCGCCTTGGCCATGGGACTTATTTTTAATGGTGTTGTGGATGCGGGTCTTATTACAAACTCCAGTAAATTTTATGGTTTAATGGATGTTCCATTTTGGCAACACCTCATCATTGGTAGTATACTTTTTGGAGCTGTATATATGGCTACGGATCCTGTTACAGCCGCACAAACAAATAAAGGAAAATGGATTTACGGATTTTTGATTGGTTTTATATCCATTATGATTCGTGTCTTTAATCCCGCCTACCCAGAAGGTGTGTTTTTAGCCATTTTACTAATGAATGTATTTGCGCCAACCATTGACCACTATGTGGTTCAAGGGAATGTAAAAAAACGTTTGAAACGCGTGAAAGTTAAATCAGCATAGTTATGAGCAGAAATACAGACAGTAATCAATACACAATACTTTTTGCTATTGGAATGGTCGTCATTGTTGGGTCTTTATTGGCCTTTACAGCATCTTCCTTGAAACCTAATATTGCAGAAAATGAGCGCATGGAAAAGCAACAAAACATATTGTATGCTATGGGTGTCAACGAAAACGGTCCGACCGATATTGTTTTTGTGGGCAACGATAAAGTTGCCGCAGAATTTTCTAAATACATTTCAAAACAATTAATAATTAATCCTGATGGCACTGCTGAAGAAAGTGCAAGAGCTTTTAAAATAAACGTCAAAAAAGAACAGGCCAAAGCCAAAAATGGTGGTACCAGAGCCTTGCCACTTTTTATCGGAGAAAGAGAAGGCCAATCCTATTACATTATCCCGATTCGTGGCAAAGGTCTGTGGGATGCTATTTGGGGCTATGTTGCTTTGGATGAAGACATGGTGGTTCAAGGGGCCTTTTTTGATCACGCCGCCGAAACACCAGGCTTAGGTGCCAACATCAAACAGCGTTATTTTATGGATGATTTTGTAGGTGAAAAATTACTTTCTTCTACAGGCGACTTCAAAGGTATTACTGTAGCTAAGGGCAATAATGACCCCAAGAACCTTATCAAGGATGATTATGAAGTAGATGCTCTTGCCGGCGCTACCATTACTGGTGATGGTGTGTCTGCAATGATCAAGACTGACCTTAAGTTGTATTTACCCTACTTTAGAAATTTAAAAAATCAATTAAACTAACATGGGATTACTTTCAAAAAAAGACGTCAAGTTAATTACAGATCCCTTAGCGGACAACAACCCCATCACCATTCAAGTATTGGGGATTTGCTCGGCATTAGCAATTACTGCAGAATTAAAAGCCTCACTCGTTATGGGGATTGCTGTATTGTTTGTTATGGGAGTTGGTAACGTAGTAATTTCTCTGATTAGAAATATCATTCCCTCTAAAATTAGAATTATTGTTCAACTTATTGTGGTCGCTTCATTGGTGATTATTGTAGATCAAGTTTTAAAGGCCTTTGCTTACGAGCTTAGTAAAACATTGTCTGTATTTGTTGGACTGATCATTACAAACTGTATCATCATGGGACGGTTTGAAGCCTTTGCGCTCGGTAACGGGCCGTGGAGAGCATTTTTAGATGGCATTGGCAACGCATTTGGTTATGCCGTTATTCTCTTGGCTGTTGGGTTTTTTAGAGAGCTTTTAGGGTCTGGTACTTTATTTGGAGTTCCTGTGTTGGGGGACCCTATAGAAAAAACGGGACTTTACGCCACTGGATATGAAAACAATGGATTCATGCTGATGCCTCCAATGGCACTTATTATTGTTGGGCTCATTATATGGGTACAACGCAGTAGAAATAAAGCTTTAATTGAAGATTAATTTTTAAATAAATTAAAATACAATGATAGAACACATCGAATTATTTTTTAAATCAATCTTTATTGACAATATGGTGTTTGCCGTTTTCTTAGGTATGTGCTCTTATTTGGCAGTTTCTAAAAAAGTTGCAACAGCTGTGGGATTGGGTGCGGCAGTCATTTTTGTACTTGCCATAACGGTTCCTTTAAATTGGTTGTTAGATCAATATTTATTGCAGCCTGGAGCACTGTCTTGGTTGGGCGAAGAATTTATAGATTACGATTTAGGCTTTCTGTCCTTTATCATGTTCATTGCTACCATTGCCACCATGGTTCAATTGGTAGAAATTATTGTCGAGAAATTTTCACCGTCACTGTACAACTCTTTAGGAATATTCCTACCATTAATTGCCGTTAACTGTGCCATATTAGGCGGTTCTTTGTTTATGCAATCTCGTGAGATTGAAACCTTAGGATTGGCTGTGAATTATGGTATCTCATCTGGAATTGGTTGGTTTTTAGCCATTTTAGCCATTGCTTCTATTCGTGAAAAAATTAGATATTCCAATATCCCTGGCCCACTAAGAGGGCTTGGAATTACATTTATTGTAACGGGATTGATGGGTATTGGATTTCTCAGTTTTGGAGGGATGTTAACTGGAGGTGATGAAGCTCCAGCGGAACCCACTCAAACAGTTCAAACTGTAGAAATTGAATCTAACCTGAACCAAGAAAAAGAAATTGTAAACATTACTAAAACAGAGAACTAACATGATTATTTTAGCTGCTGGAACAACCGGAACTGTCATTGCTACTGTGGTAGCTTTCTTAGTGATTTCTTTACTTCTCATTAGTGTACTTCTTTTCGTAAAGCAAAAACTATCACCTTCAGGCCCTGTCAAAATTATGATCAATGGTGAACGAGAAATAGAAGTGGCTTCTGGAGGGACTTTGTTATCGACCCTCGGTAACCAAAAAATATTTTTACCATCTGCATGTGGTGGTGGAGGTACTTGCATTCAATGTGAATGCCATGTACTGTCGGGTGGGGGTGAAGCCCTTCCAACAGAAACACCTCATTTTTCAAGAAAAGAATTAAAACACGGTGCACGTTTGTCATGTCAAGTCAAGGTAAAACAAGACATGGAAATCACCATTCCAGAAGAAGTTTTTGGTATAAAAAAATGGGAAGCTACAGTCGTTAGAAATTATAATGTGGCCTCCTTCATTAAAGAGTTTGTTGTCGAAATTCCAGAAGATATGGGTTACAAAGCTGGGGGTTACATTCAAATTGAAATTCCACCTTGTGAAATTAATTTTGATGCCATTGACATTACTGCCCATCCCGAAGAACACGACGATCCCAAAAAATTTCAAACCGAATGGGATAAATTTGGTCTTTGGCCTTTAAAGATGAAAAACAACGAAACTTTAGAGCGTGCCTATTCGATGGCCTCTTACCCTGCAGAAGGGCGTGAAATCATGCTCAATGTCCGTATCGCAACCCCGCCTTGGGACCGTTCAAAAAATGCATGGATGGATGTCAATCCTGGAGTAGCATCGTCCTATATTTTTGCCCAAAAGGCAGGTGACAAAGTCACCATTTCAGGGCCTTATGGAGAATTTTTCATCAATGAAAGTGATTCTGAAATGCTTTACGTTGGTGGCGGAGCAGGTATGGCGCCTATGCGTTCACATTTATACCATTTATTTAAAACGCTCAAAACAGGTCGAAAAGTTACCTATTGGTACGGCGGTCGTTCCAAACGCGAATTATTTTACTTAGACCACTTTGAGCAATTACAAAACGAATTCCCAAACTTTAAATTTTACCTTGCCCTTTCTGAACCTATGGAAGAGGACAACTGGAAAGTCAAAGAAAATATTGATGCACCTGGTGATGGTTTTATTGGTTTTATTCACAATTGTGTGATTGAACACTATTTAAATCATCACGAAACTCCAGAGGACATTGAATTGTATTTTTGCGGACCTCCTCTAATGAATCAAGCGGTCCAAAAAATGGGCGAAGACTTCGGTATCCCCGACGAGCACATCCGTTTTGATGACTTTGGAGGCTAAAATTACCATTCAATTAACGTATCAAGCCCGACCAAATGTTGGGCTTTTTGTATTTTTGTAGCATGCGCAAACCACTTTCCAAACAAGAGATGCACAACTTGGCAATGAACCATGTTGGAAAAGATTTAGAGTCTCGTGGTTTTGAATTTGTTGCCATAAATAGCAAACTCAAAAAACATCCCCAATTTGTGTGTATTGATAAAAACAGTCAATATTTTTTTGTAATTGTACGCGTGGTCAAACTGCCACAAAACCCCAACAATTACGATGTGGTTTGGATGGAAACCTTTAAAAAGCATGCCTCAGAAAAAGAGGCAAAAGTTTTGTATGCAGGTGTAGGAATTGGGAATCCCGAAGGCGATGAACTGCCCATTTATCTCAATGAAGATTACCTTATTGAATACAATGGTATACAAGTCATAGAAACAAATTATAATTAGATGAAAAGGTATTATTTCACAACTTTATTGCTTGTGCTTTTGTCCTGCAATAACGAATTAACAAACACCAAATTAAAGGGACCAATTTTTGGCACATTTTACGAAGTCACCTATGCGGCCAAAGGAAATGAGAACTATCAAAAGCAATTGGATAATATTTTTGAAATAGTCAACCAATCGATGTCTAATTATCAAGCGGATTCTGATATCTCTAAAGTAAATAAGCACGAATTGGATGTTGTTGATAGCTATTTTGTGGAAGTGTTTAAAGCAGCAAAAGAAATATACAAACAGACTGATGGTGTCTTTGATCCGACTATAGGTATGCTGGTAAATGCATGGAATTTAGGATCAGAAGAATATAAAACAAAACTCGACAGTCTTAAAATTGACAGCCTCATGCAATATGTTGGTTTTGATAAAGTTAAATTAAACAATAATGTATTGATTAAGTCTGATCCCAAGCCTTACATCGATTTCAATGCCATTGCAAAAGGTTATGCAGTGGATTTAGTAGCTGCATTTTTAGACTCAAAAGCCAGAGACAATTACATGATTAATATTGGAGGAGAACTCCGAACCAAGGGTATCAACATAGAAAAACAAAGCGGTTGGACCGTAGGAATTGAAAATCCTAATTTTGATGGTACTCAGAGCTATGACAAGGTGTTTGTACTTAAAAACAGTGCAATGGCCACTACTGGCATATACCGAAAGTTTAAATGGGATGAAAATGGAAAGCGCTATGCACACATTATTAACACCAAAACAGGTTATCCAACCCGAACCAATATTTTAAGTGTCTCAGTTATAGCAGAGAATTGTATGATGGCAGATGGCTACGCCACTGCCTTTCAGGCCATGGGAATTGATAAGGTTAAGGCGTTTTTATCAATGCACAGAGAATTAAAAGCCTATATCATTTTTGAAAACAACAATAAGAACTTAGAAATACTATCCTTAAACAACTTTCCAGTTAATTAGGCTTGTAAACTACAGGGATTATTTCACCCTCACTAAGGCAATATTTTGAAATTTCTTGTTTAGAAAGTGTTTTGGTAAAATCTACTTTTTCGACTTTAAATCCACAAGATTCCAGACGCTTAAAATAATCCAATCCGTATACGCGAACGTGGTCATATTGTCCAAATATTTTTGTACGTTTTTTTGGCTCTGTTATGCTGTTGTCCTCAAAAGTGGTTTTGCGATTCATATCCAATGGAATTTGAAATATACCCATACCTCCAGTTTTCATTACTCTAAACAATTCCTGCATTGCTTTTAAATCATCGGGAATGTGTTCCAGAACATGATTACATAAAATAAAATCAAAGCTGTTAGAAGCAAAAGGAAGTTGGCAAATATCTGCTTTTACATCTGCGATTGGAGAATTTAAATCTGTAGTTGTATAGTCTAAGTTCCTCATCTTTTTGAACCGCTTGTAAAAAGCCTGTTCAGGGGCGAAATGAAGTACTTTTTTTACATTGGTGAAGAAGTCGGTATCGGTCTTTAAAAACAACCACAAAAGGCGGTGTCTTTCTAAGGAGTAGGTTGAAGGAGAAAGAGCATTTTGTCGAATTTTTAGATAACCATATGGTAAAAATTTTCTAAAATTAGATCCATCAATTGGGTCTTTGTATTTTGTTCCAATGAAGTAGACTCTAATAAGGGGTTTGACAATGAAACTCAATCGCGTTAATAAAGTCCTGGGGAAGAAGTTTAAGACTAATTTGACGATGGTTTTCATGTATAAAATTCTTCTTTACCTTAAATTAAAACAGTTTAGCGGGTAGCAATTTCTTTTTTAGTTCTTGAAATGGCGTTACTAATTAAACTCCAAAGGTCAATGCGGTGTCGGAGTGCAGATTTTGCAGTCAAAAGTGTTTCCGTCCATTTTTTGTTGTCATCGCCACACAAATTCTCAACCATTTTTAAAGATATTGGGCCGTGTTCGTCTCCATCTAGTTCAATGTGTCGATTTAAATAATAAAGCAACTTGCTGTAACGCCCATCTTCAGGGCTTGTTTTTGATTGCTGAATGATTTTTAAAAACATATCTGGAATCACATCTTCTCGGCCAAAGGTAAACGCAGCCGCGATACAATGTACTTTGCCTTCCGCAATAATACCAAAAGTAAAATCTAGAAATGCCTTGATGGTAGGGTGGATCTTAATCATCGTTGCGGGCAGTATCAATTGAAGCTCCGTTTCGAATCGCATTAGTGAATTTTTTAATTGGTGCTGTATCGGCATGAATCTGATCCATAGAATCAATGTACATTTCAAAGTGGCTTTTTACTTCACCGTTCTCATTGACATCACTTTCTTCATCCATGACAATTTCATTGATAAAACGGGCAGCGGTCCCATTTCCTTTTGGGGTCCACGGGATAGTGGTGCTTGTCAGAGATGACTGAAGTGCTTTCAATAAAGACATGAAATCCCAAACTGCAAAAACGTGATTTTGCATAAATAGTTTCACATCCTCGATGCTGTTTAATTCGCCATACATCTGGTGTGTATTGATTTGATCTCTTAATGTTTTTAATTCAGTTTCTATATGTTTAATGGAATTCATAGAATTTCTAGTTTGTTTACTTTTTGTTATTATTTTTAAATTCATCTTCCTCATTAGTTTCAATTCCAAGGACTTGGTTTATATAATCAAAAGTTGATAATAATTCAGGTTTTCCGTTGACCAAAGCAACGTTATGTTCAAAATGGGCACTAGGTAGGCCATCCTTGGTTGTAATGGTCCATCCGTCATTATGATATTTGATGCGGTTTGCTCCCATATTAATCATTGGCTCGATGGCGACCACCATACCATCAACAAATTTTTTCCCGCGGCCTCTCTTGCCATAATTTGGTATTTCTGGTTCTTCGTGCATGACTCGGCCAAGACCATGACCGACAAGTTCTCTAACAACGCCATAACCAAAAGATTCGCAATAATTTTGAATTGCAAAGCCTACGTCTCCCACACGGTTATTTTTTTTGAAGGCTTTGATGCCTTCGTAAAGAGATGCTTTGGTCACTTCCAAGAGTTTTTGAGTTTCGGTTGCAATTTCGCCAACAGCAAAGGTGTAGGCGTGATCGCCATAAAACTCATTTTTAAGAGCTCCACAGTCGATGGAAATAATATCTCCATTTTCCAGTGGCTTATCATTGGGAATACCGTGAACAACTTGGGTGTTTGGACTGACACAAAGCGTGTTTGGAAAATCATAAAGTCCTAAAAAACCAGGGATCGCGCCATGGTCTCTAATGAAGGTTTCTGCCAATTGATCCAATTTTAATGTGCTGATTCCTGGCTTTACTTCAGCTGCCAGCATACCCAGAGTTTTGGATACAATTAAAGCACTTTCGCGAATGCATTCGATCTCTTCTGAAGACTTTAAATTAAGCATTTTCATATTAGACTACAAAGATACTCAAAAGACTTTATTTATGCTTGTAGTTTTCCCGCATTTAAATCATGGATTTTTGGGTCATTGCCAAGGGTTGTTCAATCCCCATTAATTTAAGGATAGTAGGTGCCAAAGAGCCTAAAACGCCATCATTTATTTTATCCAAACTATGATCAATCAATATAATAGGAACTGGGTTTGTGGTGTGAGCTGTATGTGGACTTCCATCCGGATTTACCATAGTTTCACAGTTTCCATGATCCGCGATCAGCAGGGTTGTGTAATTGTGCTTAAGTGCACAATCAACAACATCAGAGACGCAAGCATCAACTGCTTCACAAGCCTTTATAGCGGCTGCCATAACTCCGGTATGTCCAACCATATCACCGTTTGCAAAATTTAAACAAACAAAATCAATTGTTTCGGATTTTAAAACCGGAATCAGCGCATCTCTTAATTCGAAGGCGCTCATTTCAGGTTGCAAATCGTAAGTTGCCACTTTTGGAGAATTTTTTAAAATGCGTTGTTCGCCTTTAAATGGTTTTTCTCTGCCTCCAGAAAAGAAGAAAGTGACGTGAGGGTATTTTTCTGTTTCAGCAATTCGGAGTTGGGTTTTTCCGTGTGCTTCCAAAACTTCGCCAAGGGTCTCGCTGATGTTTTCTTTTTTAAAAACAACCTCAATATTATTGAAACTTTCATCGTAGTTGGTCATGGTCACATAATGTAACTTGAGTGGAAACATCTCGTATTCCGGAAAATTGTTCTGATTTAAGGCGGCTGTTAATTGACGGCCTCTGTCTGTTCTAAAATTAAAAAATAAGACCACATCACCTTCATTAATTTTGGCAATAGGTTCATTATTTTCATCTCTAATAATGATGGGCTTTATAAATTCATCCGTTATGCCATTTGCATAAGAATTTTTAATCGAGGCTGTTGCATTGGTTACTTGTTCTCCAATTCCATGAACCAACGCGTCATATGCCAATTTAGTGCGTTCCCATCTCTTGTCGCGGTCCATGGCAAAATAACGTCCTGTAACTGAGGCAAGTTTCATATTTGAGTCTTTTAACCTACTTTCAAGGCTTGAAATAAAGCCTAAGCCTGATTTTGGGTCTACGTCTCTACCGTCTGTAAACGCATGTACAAATCCTTTAGGTATATTATTTTTTTCTAAGGCATCAATTAGACCGAACAAATGATCGATGTGGGAATGTACCCCACCGTCACTCACAAGGCCAAGGAGGTGAATTGGTTTGTTGTTGGATTTGGCGTAGGCGATTGCAGTTTCTAATACAGCTTCAGAAGCCAATGTATTGTTTTTAACAGCTAAATTAATTTTGGCCAAATCTTGATAAACAATTCTCCCAGCACCAAGATTCATATGCCCAACCTCGCTGTTTCCCATTTGGCCCTCTGGAAGCCCAACATTTAAACCATCCGTTCTTAGACTGGCGTGTGCATATTTTGAGTATAAACTGTCAATATAGGGCGTTTGGGCCTGGTCAATAGCTGAAACTATAGGATCGGGAGATGTGCCCCATCCGTCCAAAATCATTAATATCACTTTCTTATTCATCAAATTGTTGGTCTTTTACAAAGATAAGAAGATTTCAGTCTTACATGCTGATTTTGTATCACTTAAAGTTACTCAAATCTGTTCCGGAATCAATTTCATAATCCAAGACTCCTTGTTTAAAAACACGTGCTTTTAGAGTTCCTTTCAATGTAATTTTATCTCCTGAAATTTCTATAAAACTACCCTCTCTTAAGCCCAAAACACTTTGTGAATTGTAATGATGAAATTCTTTAATCCTAGTTGCTCTTGTTTCCCCCATATGTTTACTTTCTGGGTGAGGATCTATGTAATGCGGATTGATATTAAATGGAATGATACCCAAAGCCTCAAAGCTTGGCGGGTATACAATAGGCATGTCATTGGACGTTCCTATGCTTGGTCCGCAAAGATTACTTCCAGCGCTAGTACCAAGGTAAGGCGTCCCAGAAATTATAACAGATTTTAAAGCCTGCATTAAATTTAGTTTGTATAATTCATTGATTAACACAAAACTATTGCCGCCTCCAACAAAGATTCCTTTGGCTTCTTTAAGACCTTTTTCAGGGTTTTTAAATTCGTGAAGGCCAATGACTTTTTTTCCAATTTTATCAAATGCTTTTTGTGCAATTTCCGTGTAAGCTGCCAGCGTTAATCCACTAGGCCTTGCATAAGCAATAAACACAATAGTGCCAGTTGATTTGAAAAATGCCATCAACTCCTCAGATATGTAATCTAAATAACCACTACCATGAAGGATCGAAGTGCTTGCAATGAGAAGTTTCTTCATTTAAAAAATATTGTCGTAATATCAATTGTTTTGTAAATTTATACAAAATTAATCGAATCTTTTTGACTTCATACATACAACAAGTCTTTATTGTTTTTATCTTATTTCTCTCATCACTTAATTTTGCACAGACCCGTGAAATTTCAGGGAGTATCTCAGCAAGTGGAAGTGTGGAAGGTGTTCACATAATCAATAGAACCTCTTACCATTACGCAACAAGCGATATCAACGGTGTTTTTAAAATTCAAGCAAAACTCTCGGACACCCTTTATTTTTCATCTGTTCAATATGAGTCCAAAACAATTAATATTTCTACTGAAATGATTGAAAAAAAATCAGTATCTGTACAATTAGAAGATTCTGTTACAGCCTTGGATGAGGTTACCATCGGTAAACTTTTAACCGGTGATTTGGGCTCTGACGTTGATAATTCTGATGCCAAACGCCCATTGGATTTTTATGACTTTGGACTTCCAGGATATACTGGAGTAAGAAAAACACTCATTGAAAACCGATTAATAGAGGCCACAACAGGTCGCTATATTTACTGGGGAATTCCACCCCAGACCAATCTCTGGAAGCTTTTAAATAAAATTACGGGACGTACAAAACGATTAAAACAGAATTACAAAATTGAAAAAGACAAAAATATTTTGATCCATATTAAAGAAGTTGTAGGCCCCACGCTTTTCAAATATAAAAATCTCGACAAGGACTTTAGAGCAGAATTTTATTTTTATTGTGCTGATGATGAAAATTTTCAAATGCGTTGTAAGGATAGAAGTGATGTGGAAATTCTTCAGTTTTTGGAAGAGAAGTTAATTGAGTTCAAGTCAAATATTTCATCTGAAAATTAAAATAATACTTTTTATATTTGCTCCATGATACAATCGATCCCTATTTTTATCAGCAGTACTGAAATTGTATTTATACTGTTTATTGTGATAATGATTTTTGGTGCTGATAAAATCCCTGAGATTGCTAAAGGGATGGGTAAAGGCATGCGCAGTCTTAAAAATGCAACTAATGACATCAAAGATGAGATTAAACGCAGTGCCGAAAATCAAGAAATTGATACAGATTTCACAAAAGATATTTCTCAGGAGATCAATAAAGCCAAACAGGAGATCAATGACATTGAGGGCTCTATCCGAAGGGAACTATAATTTTATTTTTTGATGCTGACCGTAAGCCCGTCTCGAATGGGTAAAAGCACGGTTTCTAACCTTTCATCGTCTCTTAAAAGACGGTTGAACTCCCTAATAGCGGTTGTCGAAATATCGGATGCTAATAGCGGTTCAACAACTTTCCCACTCCACAAAACATTGTCAGAAAGTATGACACCTCCAGGGTTCAATTTATCAATAATTTGATAGAAATAATTAATGTAGTTTTCTTTATCTGCATCAATGAAAACCAAATCAAATCCAAGGTTTATTGTCGGAATGACATCTGTTGCATCTCCAGTGTGTTGATGGATTTGTGAACCAAATGGGGATAGGTCAAAATAACGTCTTTGAAAGGTAACCAATTCTTCGTTATGATCAATTGTGTGAAGTACACCGTCTTTTTGTAATCCCTCTGCCAAGCAAAGGGCAGAGTATCCGGTGAAGGTTCCCAATTCTAAAATTGTTTTTGGATTAATTAATTTTGAAAGTAGACTTAAAACACGTCCTTGGTAATGTCCGCTGAGCATTCTGGGTTGTAAAACTTTCTGGTAAGTTTCTCGAGTCAAAGCTTTGAGTAGCTCAGGTTCTTTTTCGGAGTGTTGAACAACATAATCGTCTAATTCATCAGAAATAAAGTGCATTAATTTATTATCTTTTTAGTTAATGCCTCTTTTTTCTTTTGATCCTTACCAAACAACCAACGCATAACGTTGTCTTCCCATATTTCATCGTATTGTTTTAGATCAATGATGTTTTGTGCTTTGGCAAGATCCAATAATTTCCCCGGATAGGAAGACTGTGCCTCACTTTCCATCTCCCCCAATGGGTAAGGGTCATCTAAACCCATGATGATCTGGTTACTGCCTTGTCGTTTTAGCATTAAATCAAACGAATCGGTATCGTGTACAAGGGTGTCAAAGTAAATATTTGAATGCCCTACTGCTTTTCGCGGATGTGTTTTGCCATGAAATAAATCAGGCCTCCCATCAAAGCCTTGAATGCGTCGGCCCAAATTCATTTGCGCCATTTGTCCACCATGGGCAAAACAGGTTCGAATGTTTGGGTAGCGTTCTTGCATACCGTTGAGCGTGTAAAAATGATAGGCATCTCCACATTGCGCCAACATCCAAATAAGGTGAAAACGCCAGGAGGTATTTTCCAATTTAATCATTTTATCGCCATCGTATGGGTGAATTTCAATTGCCAATTTATAGTGGTTGGCCAATTCGAAAATGGCATCGTTTTCACGATCAAAAACACTGCGCCATTGTCCAACACTGTCCATAAAGTGGGTGGGTAAACATAAGACATTTAGTTCTAACTCTTCTACACAACGCTCAATTTCCCACAGCGCTCCTTGTATGAATCCAGGGTGAATTACGAAGCCGCAAGTAAATTTTGAATTGTGGTTTCGTTGAATATTGGCATTAAAATCATTTTGAAAACGCAAGGCTTTTTTCATCATCTCTAGTCGCAAGCCATTGCCATAGAGTTGAGACAGGTTGAGTACGACTGCGTGATCAATTTTATTTTCATCCATCCATTCTAATTTTTCATTCAGAAAAAAACTGGAATGTGTGACCGGTCGGCTCCAGCCTTTTTGAAGCATATGCTTGCGCTCATCATCCACCCAAAAGATCTCCTTTTCCTTCATGAACTGAGGAATCTCTTCCGGATATGGAAGTAAGTGAGAGTGGCCATTAATGCGAAGTTTCCGTTTCATGAGTGCCTATTATTCATTGAAGAATCTATTGTCAACTTCCATAATTTCTCCTGTCTTAGGGCAGGTTCTCAATGTTTCATTTGAATAAAATCTTTTAAAAACAGGAAGAAAATCTTTTTCGATATTAGTCAATGTAAAATATTCTTCATAAAGCAACTCATTGGCAGTGTCTGAAAACCACAGCAAACCATCTTTTTGATCATGTTTTCTTTTCCTTTCTATTACCAAGCCAATTGAGCCTTCAGATCTCACTGGTGAGTGTGGTATTTTTGCTGGCAAAAGAAACATCTCTCCTGCTTTTATTGGAACCTCAACAAGCTTCCCATTTTGTTGTGTTTTTACAACGATATCGCCTTCTATTTGATAAAAAAGCTCTTCTGTTTCATTGTAATGATAATCTTTTCTAGCATTTGGACCTGCAACAATCATTACAATATAATCTTCTGATTCGACATATAGATTTTTATTACCAACAGGAGGCTTTAATAAATGTCTGTTGTTATCAATCCATTTTTGTAAATTAAAAGGTTTTTTTATTTCCATATAATTTGTAGTGATAATTTTTTAATATCTTTTATTTTTTATTCTTCTACAAGTTAAGAATTTTTAAAACATATAATTATAAAGATTTTGTTCGACCACCATCCACAGGGATGTTAACCCCGTTGATATAACTGGCCGCCTCAGACGCCAAAAACACAATGGTATTGGCAGTTTCTTGCGGTTTTGCAAAGCGTTTTGCAGGCGTATAATTTTTCATCAAGTTTTTCATTTCCTCAAAAGAAGTATTGGTTTTTTTTGCTTTCACGTCAATAATCTCGTTCAAACGTTCTGTCTGAGTAAACCCTGGCAGAACGTTGTTGACAGTAATACCAAAGGCACCTAATTCAAAAGATAGTGTTTTACTCCAGTTTCCAACGGCATTGCGAATAGTATTGCTTACCCCTAGACCTTCAATAGGTTCTTTAACTGAAGTTGAAATTACATTGATAATTCGCCCATAATTCTCTGACTTCATAAAAGGAACCAATAATTGGGTTAGGACGTGACTGCATTTCAGATGCATGGTAAAAGCGGATTCAAATTGTTCCAATGTAGCCTCTAAAATGGAACCACTTCTTGGCCCCCCTGTATTGTTAATTAAAATATGAAAACCTGAATTTTTATTTAAATAGTCTGAAACTTTGACCTTTAGTGCATCAACTTTAGAAAAATCTGCTACAATATAATCGTGATTAGCAGTCTTTGGTAGTTCTGACAAGACATGTTCAAGCTTTGTTTGGTCTCTTGCTAAAAGAGTGACTTTTACACCCTCATTGGCAAGGGCCATGGCGGTAGCACGGCCAATGCCTTGGGTACTACCACAAACAAGTGCCGCTTTGTTTTTTAAGTTTAATTCCATATTATTTTATTCATAATTAATACATATGTTTTTTGCTTCGGTAAAAAAGCGTAGTACTTCAAAACCACCTTCACGTCCAATTCCGGAAGCTTTTTGCCCCCCAAAAGGGGTGCGTAAATCCCGCTGCATCCAAGTATTTATCCAAATAATTCCAGCTTCTAAATGCTCTGAAAAATACATGCTTCGCTTTAAGTTATTGGTCCAGACCGTAGCCGATAGACCATACTTTACATCATTGGCTATTTCCAAAACTTTAGTAGCATTTTTAAAAGGCATTAGAGTAACCACAGGGCCGAAAATTTCTTCTTGATTTAGCAAGCAGTTATTAGATAAAACCTCAATAACAGTGGGCTCAAGGTAATACCCTTTTTCAGCATTCTTAATTGAAACTTGTTGACCGCCATACAAAACAGTAGCCTCAGATCTGTTTGCAGTGGCAATATACCCCAGTACCTTATCAAGATGAGCTTTGGATACCATAGCACCAATATCCGTCTGTTTTTCAGAAGGTAATCCAATTTTTAATTGGGATACTTTTTTTATAAAATCTTTTTTGAATTTTTCATAAATATCAGCCTCCACAAAGATTCGACTGCCACATAAGCAGATCTGTCCCTGATTTGCAAAAGAGGATTTTAAAGTAGTGGTAAGCATTTTATCATAATCACAATCAGCAAAAATAATATTGGGGTTTTTGCCACCCAATTCCAATGATAATTTTTTGAACAATGGCGCGGCAGTTTTTGCAATGTGCGCCCCTGTTTCACTGCCTCCAGTGAATGAGATAGCCTTTATATCTGGATGCTCTACAATGGCCTGACCGGTACTTTTTCCCAATCCATGAACGATATTTAGAACCCCTTTTGGGAGTCCTGCTTTGTTGCAAATGTCAGCCAATAGAAAGGCGGTATAGGGGGTGACTTCACTGGGTTTAGCAACCACACAATTTCCCGCGGCTAGTGCTGGAGCTATTTTCCAAGTAAATAAGTACAGTGGTAAGTTCCAAGGAGATATACAGCCGACCACTCCAAGAGGTTGACGCAATGTATAATTAATGGTTTTATCTGAGATTTGCTCATGACTTTCGCTGTAGAATTGTGTAACTGCTTGGCTAAAAAATTTAAAATTATAGGCAGCTCTAGGGATGTCAACTGCTCTTGCTAAGCTAATTGGCTTACCATTATCCATGCTTTCAGCGGCAGCCAATATTTCCATTCGATCTTCAATCAACTCAGCTATTTTGGCCAAAATAACACTCCGTTGATCCAAAGAGGTTTTAGACCAACTGTGAAATGCTTTTTCGGCAGCCAGATAGGCCTGATGTACGTCTTGAGTGTTGGAATTGGGGAGTTTTGCATAAATTTCACCATTACTGGGGTTCATAACTTCCAACCAATCTTTTGTCAAAGACTCACAGTAGCTCCCATGGATGAAATTTTTTATGCTAATCATCCTAATTTTTTATATGCAATAACTTTTATTTCTATACCCAAGTCTGGATGCGGTAATTGGTGGACAGCTAAAGTGGTTCTTGTTGGACCGTCTTGGGGGTTAAAGAATTCTGCGTAGGCAGAGTTATAGGCTGCAAAATCATTCATGTTGACCAAAAATGAAGTCACATCTACTACATCTTTTAATGTGGCACCTTCACTGGCTAAATTTACAGCAATATTTTTTAGCACTTCTCTAGTTTGTACCGCTACATCAATTTTTTTTGTTCCCATAGCGTCTATTGCTTCAACTCCAGCAATGCTATTATCAGCGCGTCTAGAGCTTGTTCCTGAAACAAATATAAAATCTCCTACGCGTTTTGTGTGTGGGTAAGCGCCTCTAGGGGTTACTTTTTTACTCATATTGTTTTATTTATATCTCATTTAAGCGTGTTTTGACATGTTAACACTTTAATATTGAATTGGTTTCTACTTTAATTTTTTCGTAGAGCTCCACAATGGGTAGTTCCAAATCTAGTTGTTTTTTTTCAATCATCTCTAATATGGCTTTATCCTGTGCCCGCCCAAGCAACATGGCTTGGTTGTAGCCCATATCCTCTCTAAAAGTCACCATTGAATATTTTGAAAAATAGGTATTTGGCAAGGCCGTTTCAAGGGCCATTTCTAAAGTTCTTTTTTGCTGAAAAACGGGGTTGGCAACATGATCTTTCATTTCATGAAAATTATCAATAGCCAAATCTGCGATTCCATCTGTGTCCTTTTTTCGCTTTTGCTGAAAACTTATAAAGGTCGCTTCCCAATTGCCTTTATGGGCTTCCAAAGCCGCATCAAATTCAAAGACATCTTCAAAAGAGGCATTCATACCTTGGCCATAAAAGGGGACAATGGCATGTGCCGCATCACCTAAAATTAAATTTTTCCCTCGATATTGCCAAGGAAAACATTTAATGGTTCCAAGTGGTGCCGTAGGATTTTTAAAAAATTCGGTGGTTAAATCGGGCATAAGCTCAATCGTGTCTGGGAATTCTTTTGAAAAGAAGTTTTGTACTTTCTCCGCGGAATCTAAATTGTTGAAATTATATGTACCACCTTCATAGGCCAAAAACAGTGTGACTGTAAAACTTCCATCCAAATTGGGAAGCGCAATGATCATATAGTCGCCTCTTGGCCATATGTGCAAGGCGTTTTTTTCGGTTTTATATCCACCAACTTTTGTGGCTGGAATGGTCAATTCTTTATAGCCATGTGTAAGGAAGTTTTGTGAAAAACTGAATAAAAACTTGCCCTTGGATAAATAACTTTTCCTGAGTATTGATCCGGCGCCATCGGTTCCAAAGATGCGGTTTGCAGCACAATCTAAGACCGTTCCATTTTTACTGTTTTTAAAGCGGGCAATGTTGTTTTCGAAATCTACAGCATCGCATTTTTGATGAAATTCGAAGCTTACATTTTCAAGGGCTTCGGCTTCATCAATGAGCAGTGCGGTGAGCAATTCTCTAGAAATTGAATTGATGTATTCCCCATCGCGACCGCTGTACTTTGACAGTTTTGTATTGCCACTTTTATCGTGTAGAATGCGTCCGTGCATTGGGATGCATAGACTTTTAACTTTGTTTTCCAGGCCTACCATTTTGAGGGCATTTATACCGCGATTGGACAGTGCCAAATTAATCGAGCGTCCTGCTCTGATGTCTTCTTTTCGCAAGTCTGACCGTCTTTCCATTACCCTCACATTATACCCCCTCTGTCCAAGGCGCAAAGCCAGTAAAGATCCGCAAAGACCCGCACCTATAATGAGTATATTTTCTTCAGTTTTCAATCCAATAGCTTTTTTAAAATAGCTACCATGCCAAAAATATCTTCAAAAGAATTGTATAGAGGCACTGGCGCACAACGTATGACACCCGGCTCTCTCCAATCTGTAATTACGTGGTTTTCAGTTAATCTTTTATGCAGTGTTTGGTCTGCATTTTTGACGCGAATGGACAATTGACAGCCTCTTTGGGCAGGGTCTCTAGGGCTGATGATTTCAATGTCTGGGTGGTCAAGATTATTTATAAGATACTCCAAATAGGCGGTGAGTTGAACGGATTTTTGCCGCAGCGCATCCATACCCACTTCGTTAAACAAATCTAAGGAGGCTTTGATGGCTGCCATTGATAAGATAGGGGGGTTGCTGAGTTGCCAGCCCTCTGCACCGGGCATGAGGTCCAAGGGTTTGCGCATGTCAAAGCGGATGTCTTTATTTTGACTCCACCACCCGGTAAAGCGCTTTAAAGTTTTGTCGTGGGCATAGCGTTCGTGTACAAAAACACCGCCCAAACTTCCAGGGCCAGCATTTAAGTATTTATAGGTGCACCAGGCGGCAAAATCCACGCCTGAATTGTGCAAATTTGGCTGAATGTTTCCAGCGCCATGAGCCAAATCAATGCCCACTTTACAACCCTTGGTGTGACCCATTTCAGCAATTTTTTTTAAATCGAAACTTTGACCAGTGTAATAATTGACCCCGCCAATGAGAATCAGTGCAATTTTTTCGCCCTGTTCATCAAGTATCGTTTCTAAGTCTTGTAGGTGCAATAGGTTTTCTCCAGCCCTTGGTGTCCATTCTATGAGGCAAGCTTCTGGGTCATAACCATGAAATTCCAATTGACTTTGTACCGCATAGCGATCCGATGGAAAGGCATCACTTTCAATAAGAATTTTATGCCGTTTTTCTGTGGGGCTATAAAAGGAGGCCATTAAAAAATGCAGATTGGCTGTAAGGGTGTTCATCACCACCACCTCAATTGGTTTTGCTCCTACAATTTTGGCCATGCTTTCGTTCAGGAAATCATGGTAAGGCATCCATGGATTTTTGGCATTTAAATGGCCCTCGACTCCTAAATTTGCCCAATCGTTTAGTTCTTGTTCAATGGCAGCTTTAGTGGTTTTGGGCTGAAGCCCTAAGGAATTTCCTGTGAAATACAACCATTCATTTCCTGAAACATCTTTGGGAATGTAAAAGGCGTTGCGGTAGGACCTTAAAACATCCTTTTGATCTAAACTGCGTGCAAATTCAAGATGTGGTTCAAATCCAGACAAATTTTGTGTTTTGAGTTACTCAAATGTAGCTATTTTTCCACGATTATAAAACTCCCAGTCCCCAGCATTTTAATGCCTTTCTTTTAGAAGATGTGGGAATTTTGTCTTGAAGCGTTTTAGCCTAGGTATGGAAACATTTCTAACATAAGGATTATTGGGGTGAAGGCGCTCGTAATTTTGATGGTACGCTTCGGCTTTCCAAAACTTTTGAAAGGGATAGACTTCTGCAGCCACTTTGGTGTTTTGCATTTTTTCAATTTCGGAAATTTTATTTAATATGAGTGTTTTTTGGGTTTCGTTTTGATAGAACACAATGGAGCGGTATTGTGAACCTCTGTCTGGCCCTTGGCCATTTACTTGGCCCACATTTTGCGATCCAAAATACACATCCAGCAAGGTGGAAAAACTTACAAGCTTAGGGTCGTAATAGACTTCTACAGCTTCGGCATGACCGGTTCTTCCCGTATTGCTCAGTTCGTAAGTGGGGTTTTTGGTAAAGCCACCGGCATATCCGCTGACTGACTCTTTAACGCCGATAATACTTTCATAGATGGCCTCTACACACCAGAAGCAGCCGCTGGCAAAATAGGCTCTGGCGATACTATTTTCAATAGGTACTTCGATGGGCATGGCGTTGATTACGGCTTGTTGTTTAGAATTTTTTATTGGGCTTTGGCAACTGCTTAGTTTACAAAATAAGACAGGTAGTATTATGAGGAAATGCTTCACAAATTAAAAGTTTAAGTAAAATTATCAATCATATGTTGAAAATCTGTGAAATTTATATTAAAAAATAGAGCTTGAATTAAATTAAAGGCATAAAAAAACCCTCAAATTTGTGAGGGTTTTATAATTTTTTTTCAGCTTTGTTACATCTCAGAAAACAACTTTTCCATTTTAACTTTTTGCTCATCAGCAAGCTCTGCATCGACCAAAATCCTGCCACTGTGTTCATCTGTAATGATTTTTTTACGTGAAGCAATTTCAACTTGTATTTGTGGCGGAATTATGAAGTAGGACCCGCCAGAAGCACCTCTTTCAATAGGAACAACCGCCAATCCGTTTTTGACGCTGCTGCGAATTTTAGTATAAGCTTTTGCCAAGCGGTCTTCGATTTTAGTCTTGTATTCCTCGGATTTTCCAAGTAATATTTCCTCTTCTTTTTCTGTTTCGGCGAGGATAGCATCCAAATCATTTTTTTTATGTTTGAGGTGAGCTTCACGCTCCTCTAAACGTTCCTTGGTAACTTCAATAACTTCTTTTTTTTGCTCTATTTGAGTTCTAAATTCTTTTATATGTTTTTCAGCCAATTGGATTTCAAGTTCTTGGAACTCAACTTCTTTGGACAAAGAGTTAAACTCTCTATTGTTACGAACATTTTTTTGTTGCTCATTGTACTTTTTGATCAAAAGTTTTGATTCCTCAATCAAATTTTTCTTTGATATTATTTGGTTTTCAATCTCGCTGAGGTTGTTCTCTAATTTTTGATGTCTGAGTTTAAAACCTTCAACTTCATCTTCTAAATCACGTACCTCTAGAGGGAGTTCTCCACGGACGTTGCGAATTTCATCTACTCTGGAATCTATAAGTTGTAAATTATATAGTGCTCTAAGTTTATCTTCAACCGTAAGCTCTTTCTTCTTAGCCATGCTTATTTATAATTTATGGGGTTTGTGTTAATTTTTGATACAAGAACTGCAAAATTAGGAATTTTTTTTCTAAGATAGGACCCCAAAAGGGTTTTAATGTATTGCTCACTTTCATAATGGCCAATATCTAGAAGTAAAATCTGATCTTCTGCACTAAAGAAATCATGGTATTTCAAATCTGCGGTTACAAAAGCATCTGCCCCAGCAGCCTTTGCTGCCGCAATTGCAAAACTTCCTGAGCCCCCCAAAACAGCCACCTTTTTGATCTTTTTCTTCAATAGTTTAGAGTGTTTAATTACTCCACAATTCATTCTTACCTTAACGAATTTCAAAAATTCACATTCGGTTTTTGCCAACTCCAATGTCCCTAACATTCCCATCCCTATGTGCTGGTTTTTGTTTTCTAAAGTTGTGATTGCATAGGCAACTTCTTCGTAGGGATGATTTTCTTTGAGGGTTTTTAAAATATCTAATTGAAGATGTTTTTCGAAAACAATTTCAATTTTTGTTTCTTCGACAGCTTTCATTTGATTTGGAGACCCAATCACAGGATTGGATTTCTCATTGCCTTTAAAAGTTCCAAGGCCTTTGGAATTAAAACTACAGTTGTCATAATTTCCAACGGCACCGCCCCCCACTTCAAAAAGCGCCATACGCAATATATCAGCTTCAGAGATGGGTACAAAAGTGCTTAATTTTTTCAGGGTTCCTTCTTGGGGGATTAAAATAGATTTATCTTTTAACTCCAAGGCATCACAAATGGTTGTATTCACTCCTTTAAAGGCATTGTCAAGGGCCGTGTGAATGGCAAAAATGCAAACGTCATTTTTAAGGGCCTTTTGGACAACCCGCTCCACATAGGTTTTTCCCGTAATTGATTTTAATCCTTTAAATATGATGGGGTGAAAACTAACGATGAGATTGCAGTTATTTGCAATTGCTTCATCCACTACTTCAGGTAAAGTATCTAAAGTTACCAGAACGCCTCTAACCCTGGTGTTTTTATCTCCTAGCAATAATCCCACATTGTCAAATTCTTCTGCATAAGCCAAAGGTGCCAATGTTTCCAACTGTTTAATAATGTCTTGAACTATCATAAAATTTTGTTTAACATCAAAGATAAAATAATTACTTTCGTATAGATGAAGCTTTTAAGAAAAATATTAATTCCACTAAATCTAGTCTATTTCCTATTCGTAAGCCTTCGAAACAGGGCTCACGATTGGGGTATTTTTAAATCTAAATCTTATGACTTTCCTGTTATTTGTGTCGGAAATTTATCCGTCGGCGGTACTGGTAAAACTCCAATGGTTGAATATTTGATCCGATTACTTGATTCCACCAAAAGAGTGGCTGTTTTGAGCCGAGGTTATGGCCGAAAGTCCCGGGGATTTGTACTTGCCGATTCCAATTCAAATAACAATACGTTGGGAGACGAGCCCTTCCAAATTAAATCTAAATTTCCCGGTGTAACAGTAGCGGTTGATAATGATAGACAAAATGGTATTGCTTGTTTACTAGCCATGGATAACCCTCCTAAAATTATTTTGCTTGATGATGCCTTTCAACACAGACGTGTACAGGCCGGGTTTTCAGTTCTCTTGACGCCTTACAATGATTTGTATTGCGATGATATAGTACTTCCTGCTGGAAATCTTAGGGAACCACGCTCTGGAGCCCAACGCGCCCAAATTGTTGTGGTTACAAAATGTCCTATTAATTTGAGTGATACAGAGAAAAAAGTTATCCAAAGGCGTTTAAAACTTAATTATAATCAACAACTGTTTTTTAGTTCAATTGTTTACGACAAATTCATGTATTCCGACAAAGAAAAACAATCAATTCATACTTTAAAAAATAAGAATTTTGCGTTGGTAACGGGTATTGCTAATGCTACTCCTATGGTAGATTATTTAAAGCATTTAGGACTCAAATTTGAGCATCTTTCCTTTCCTGACCATCATACCTTCTCTAAAAAAGAATTGGAATTAATTTCATCAAAACCTCTGGTTTTGACTACAGAGAAAGACGCTTCACGTTTGAAATACTTTGTACATAGAAGCTTGTATTTTCTTCCAATTAAAATCGAATTAG
Source organism: Flavobacteriaceae bacterium (assembly GCA_045561735.1). GTDB lineage: Bacteria > Bacteroidota > Bacteroidia > Flavobacteriales > Flavobacteriaceae > UBA3537. The sequence continues at coordinate 26,330 of JBJKXC010000002.1, forward strand.
ATGCCCCTGAAAAGTTTGAGAGAGCACTTCAAAATTTTATTAAATATTAGATTAGTTCAACATTCGAATTATGTAAATAATTTGAGAAGAATAGGCTTCTTCATTACTTTAAAAGACCATAATTTAACTATTTTTTCCAAAAATAGATTATTATAACTAACATCTAATAACCTCTCTTTTGACACAATCTAATCCATTGAAACCATTAGGAATTATTCAATGAATATGTTTTTGGGCTTTATATGAAGATCTAACCAAAGCGCTGCTTTCAACGTGACGAAATCCAAGATCCAATCCAATGGCTTCATACTCTTTAAACTGATCCGGGGTGATAAACTGTTTAACAGGTAAATGTTTTTTACTAGGCTGCAAATATTGTCCAATAGTAACAACATCCACTTTGGCATCTTTTAAATCGTTTAGGGTTTCAATAACTTCTTGACGAGTTTCTCCCAGCCCCAACATCAGACCTGTTTTGGTGCGGCGCTGACCGTTCTCTTTTAAATATTTTAGTACGCCCAAGCTTCTCTCATATTTTGCCTGAATGCGAACTTCTCTTGTGAGCCTTCGGACCGTTTCCATATTATGTGAGACAACTTCAGGTGCAACATCAAGGATACGGTCAATGTGTTTTTCAAGTCCTTGAAAATCTGGAATTAAGGTCTCAAGTGTAGTATTCGGATTCATACGCCGCACCGCTTTGACTGTTTCGGACCACATAATGCTTCCCATATCTTTTAAATCATCTCTATCAACACTGGTTAGTACCGCGTGTTTAATACCCATTATTTTAATGGATCGCGCTACTTTTTCAGGCTCGTCCCAATCCACCGTTTCAGGACGACCTGTTTTTACACCACAAAAACCGCATGAGCGAGTACAAATGTTTCCAAGAATCATAAAAGTAGCAGTGCCTTCTCCCCAACAATCTCCCATATTTGGGCAGCTTCCAGAAGTACAAATGGTATTCAATTTGTATTTGTCTACCAAGCCTCTAAGAGCCGTATATTTTTTACCAGTTGGTAATTTTACACGCAGCCATTTTGGTTTTGCTTGACGTTTTTGCGGGTTACTGAGTTTGGATGTTGCAGTGATATCCTCTAGCTTGATAAAGCTGTCTTTATTAGATACTCCTTGTGGTTTAACAAGAATGGTTTCATTTTTAATCCCTTCAATTTTACTGAGCGTCTCAGATGACATAGATTTATCTTTAAATTACAAAGATACAAAGTATTAACTGAATAAATCACAAAAAACTAAGATACCAAATGTTAAATCCAACTAAAAATAAAATACCAAAAACAGAAAGAATATGCATGGTTTTGGAGGGTTGCCAGGCTCTAGGAGTGTGCTTGCTGCATAACACAAGATAATTCATGAGGGCATAAAAAGGCGCGGTTAGAAACGACAAGATTGTGGCAATTTTAATCAAGCTTCCCATTTCAGAAAGAAATAAGAAAAAGATAATAAGAGTTCCCAAGATCAATAAAATCAACCATGTATTGTAGCCCTTTCTAATTTTTTTTTCTAGAATGAGTTCTATCGTTTTGTTCATGGCTCTTGGTGAGGCATCTAAGGTTGTAAGTGTTGTGCTAAACATAGTTGTAAATGCTGCGACTCCAATGATAGCAAAGCTCCAATTGCCTAAATTCTCAGTGTACATATCTATGAGTTGTAATGAGAACTCTCCACCATTGTCACTAAAGGATTTTCCGCTGCCATGCATCACGAGCCCACCTAATAACAAAAAGCAAACACCTAAAATGATTGTACTTACATAGCCGATATTGAAATCTAAAAGGGCCGATTTTTTATTGAAAACATCTTTAGTTTTCTGTTTTTCTACGGCCCATAAAGAATGCCAAATGGATACATCTAATGGCGCCGGCATCCAGCCCATAAAGGCAATGAGAAAAACAACCTCTAGATTTGATGTTGGGAAAAATTGCGTCCATGGGAGTTCGCCACTACTGTTCTTAAACGCAATCCCAACTGCTAAGAGGGTTGAAATGCTCAGCAGAAAAATAATGATTTTCATCATTTTATCCAATAAATTGTATTTCCCTACCAAGAGTAAAAGGAAACAAAAGGCTAAAATAATCACTGACCAAAGTTCCAAACTGAGGCTAATTTTGAAAATCGATGAAGCAATGCCAGCTGTCACAATCGTTACTGCTGTTTGGATTGTGAACATTGTGGCCAATGTCAGAAAGGCGTAAAATTTTAAAGCCCATTTCCCAAGCTTTTTGTAACCTTCGAGTAAGTTTTCTCCAGTAGCGGCTGCATAGCGTGGGCCATATTGGAAAAATGGGTATTTAATGAGATTGATAAGCAAAAGTGCCCACAATAAGCCAAAGCCAAAATTCGAACCTGCTTTTGTAGACTGAACTAAATGTGACACCCCAATAGCTGCTCCAGCGAACAAAAGTCCAGGACCTAAATTTTGTAAAAATTTTATCATTTTTTATGCTCAATAACAGCCGCTAAAAGCTTTTTTGCTCGCAGAAGCTTGACTTTTACATTGTTGATTGGAATACCCATTTTTTGGGAAATTTCAAGGTAGCTCAGTTCTTTGAAATAGCGCAGTTGAATAATATCTTGGTGGTGTGGTTTTAATTTTTTGATGTCTTTTAGGAGTTGGGCTAGATTTTGTTCTTTAATCAATAGGTCTTCAGCTAACGGTGTATCATCAATAATCCAATACACCCGTTTTTCGTCTTCTTCTGTTGTTTTATTTGTAAGGGTTATTTTTTGTTTTCTTAAACTGTCCAAATGGGTATTTTTCGCAATGGTAATCAACCAAGTTTTAAACTTAAATTTTGAATTAAATGAATTGATTTTATCAAAAGCTTTAAAAAAGGCCTCAATCGTTATATCTTCCGCATCAATCTCATTATTTGTTCGTTTGAGCATATAACCGAAGACATCGTTCCAAAATGTCTCTAGTAGGTAATTGAAAGCAATTTGATTGTTTTCTTTGGCTTTTAGAATTGCTTCGTTAACTTTCAATACAGTAGTTTTGATTTAAGCTGATAGTAAATATAGTAAAATGTGAAATAAGTTGAATAAACCCAGTTTTCTTCAGCAGTTACATTTCTGAATTATCACAATCTTTAAACTGCTCTGGGGTTTTGCCGCAAAAGCCACAGGGTTCATCCTCTGTATTTAGCATGGGATTTTGGCTTGCACATGTGCCTGCAAATTCCCCATCCTTTTTAAACCATATTTTAATGGAAATACCTGCAATACCAAATCCCAAAAGTAAAAATGTTATCAATAGTAGTTCCATAATATGTTAAGGTTTATGCAAAGATACAATTAAAATAAAATATTTTTTTGCTATTACTATATGACCTCTAAACATTATTAGTTTTAAATATCTTGATTTTTTTGCAAAATTTCAAAAGCATTAATCAGATTACATTGACTTCTCTTTCTAATGAAACACCGAAGATTGTTTTTATGGTGGTTTGAATCAATTTAGAAAGGGCTAAAATATCACGTCCAGAAGCCCCACCGTAATTGACTAAGACCAATGCTTGATCTTTGTATATACCGTAATTACCAAAAGTTTTACCTTTAAATCCAGCAGTTTCAATGAGCCAACCAGCAGGTATTTTAACTTCCATTTCCGAAACAGCATAGTTCGGCATATTGGGAAATTGCTTTAAAAGTGTTTCAAAACTTTCTTTTGAAATAATAGGATTTTTAAAAAAGCTGCCGCTATTGCCCAGTTTTTTAGGGTCTGGTAATTTGGATTGTCTAATAGCAATAACTGCTTTTGAAACATCTTGAATTGTGGGCTCTAAAATACCCATTTGTTTCAATTCCGCAGTGATGGGGTCGTATGCTGTTTTCAGTTTGTGATCTACATTGGTAAGCTCAAAAGTCACAGAAGTAATAATATAATGACCTTTATATTCTGATTTAAACACAGAATTTCTGTATCCAAATTTACAATCTTCCTTCCAAAATGTTTCGACTTCAAGTGTTTGTAAATTTACTGCTTCACAACTGACAAAACTGTCTTTTAATTCCACTCCATAAGCACCAATGTTTTGGATGGGTGCTGTACCGATATTCCCTGGTATCAATGATAAATTTTCTAATCCTCCCAAATTACGATCTAAGGTCCACATGACAAAGTGGTGCCAGTTTTCTCCTGCGGCTGCCTTAATTTGGGTTGTTTTATTATTCTGTTTACAAATTTCAATGCCTTTTAAGTTAATGTGTAACACCAATTCTTCCACATTTTTTGTCAGTAGAATGTTGCTGCCCCCACCCAAAACCAATAATTTTGAGGGTTTTGCCTTGAGAATACTTTTTAAATCCTCAAGTGACTCAACTGAAGCAAATGCTTTGGCACTGACATCTATTCCAAAGGTATTATAGGGCTTTAAAGAAACATTCTTTTTAATCATTCCAAATTTTTATAAACTTTCAACCCTTGCTTCAGAATATTAACAGATTTAATTAAATCCTCTTTTTTTAGTACGTATGCAATTCGCAGCTGATTTTTACCAAGGCCTGGAGTGGCATAAAAACCTGCAGCAGGCGCCATCATGATGGTTTCATTTTCAACTCTAAATGCTTCTAAAAGCCATTGCGCAAAGGCATCAGCATTGGAAATGGGCAGTTCGACAATACAGTAAAATGCCCCTTTAGGTTTTACTACTTTTATACCTGGAATTTTTTGAAGTTCTTGAACTAAGATGTTTCGACGCTCGATATATTCTTCAATAATTTCATCAAAATAGGAATCGGGGGTGTCAAGTGCTGCTTCGCTGGCAATTTGTGCATAGGTAGGCGGGGAGAGGCGTGCCTGGGCAAATTTCAATGCTGTTTCATAGACTTGTTTGTTTTTGGTCACCAAACATCCAATGCGTGCGCCGCACATGCTGTAGCGTTTAGAAACTGAGTCAATCATAATGGCATGCGCTTCCAATCCTTCAATCGTCATGACAGAATGGTGTTCTTCACCGTCATAAGCAAATTCCCGGTATACTTCATCGGCAATGAGAAATAAATCGTGTTTTTTCACTAAATCGGCAAGTTGAGAAATTTCTTCTTTACTGTAAAGATAGCCTGTAGGGTTACCTGGGTTGCAAATAAGAATCGCTTTTGTCTTAGGGGTAATTAAGGTTTCAAAATCTTTAATTGGTGGCAGTGCAAAATTATTATCAATTTCAGAAACAATAGGAACAACATTCACGCCTTGTGCGACAGAAAATCCATTGTAATTGGCGTAAAAAGGCTCTGGTATGATTATTTCATCACCCTGGTCCATGATGCTTCCAATGGTGAAAAGAAGCGCTTCGCTCCCTCCGGTGGTCACAAGGATGTTATCTGACTCAACTGCTATATGGTGTTTTTTATAATAGTATGCTAACTTCTTTCGGTAGGCTTCAGACCCTTCAGAGCGGCTGTAAGCCAATACATTAATCGTGTTATTTTTTACAGCATTTAGGGCTAATTCTGGCGTATGAATATCTGGCTGGCCAATATTTAAATGGTAAACATGAACACCTTCAGATTTTGCTTGTTCTGAATAGGGTACTAGTTTTCTAATGGGTGAGGCGGGCATTTGAAACCCCTTATTTGATATTTTTGGCATTTTGAATACTATCTAAGTTCAAATTACAAATTTATTTTAAAGTTTATTTATAATAAAATGGATTTCCAATTAATTGCCCAATTTATAAATAAAAAAACACCTTTTAAAAAAGGTGCTTTTTTGTTTAAATATTTTAGTATCATTTACTTTTCCACGACACTTTTTGTGGTCGGTTTTAAAACATTTGTTTTGCTGGGGTCAATCACATTTCCTTTAATTTTAAGGGCCACTGTTGGTGTATCCGCATTGGAAGTTACCGTAATAGTTTTTCGGATAGGGTTGACTCTTTTGGTGTCGTATTTAACCTGAATTTCACCATCTTCACCAGGAAGAATTGGCGCTTCGGGTTTTTTTGGAACAGTACAACCACAGCTAGACTTAACAGCACTGACGACTAGGGGTGCATTGCCAGTATTTTTAAACTTAAAAACACGAATACCATCGGCACCTTTTTCAATAGTCCCATAATCGATAACTGTAGTTTCAAATTCAATTTTGGCCATTTTTTCTTGAGCTGAAAGCGTCATTGTAAAGAAGACGATAAGTAATATTGCATATATTTTTTTCATGCTTGTGAATGTTTGTTGTTTTGTAAATTTAAAGATTTTTTATTCAATCAAAAAATCTGACTGTATAATTGTAGTTTTTTTAATTTTAAAGCACGTAAAATATAAGTACTTTTGTTTACTTTAAAACAAAAACCATTCCAATAGTATGAGTATTCCATCTAAATACGATGCAGCTATAGTTGAGCAAAAATGGTATGACTATTGGATGAAGCATAATTTTTTTCATTCAACTCCGGATGAAAGGATTCCCTATACCATTGTGATCCCCCCGCCAAATGTCACCGGTATTTTACACATGGGCCACATGCTTAATAATACCATACAAGATGTGCTCATCAGACGTGCGCGGTTGCAAGGTAAAAATGCGTGTTGGGTACCGGGTACGGACCATGCTTCCATAGCAACGGAGGCCAAGGTGATTGCAAAGCTTAAGGAAAAAGGGATTGATAAAAACGATTTGAGCCGTGAGGAGTTTTTGGCGCATGCTTGGGAATGGACTCACGAATATGGCGGTGTTATTTTAAATCAGCTCAAAAAGCTGGGTTGTTCTTGTGATTGGGATCGCACCAAGTTCACGCTAGACATAGATATGAGTGCATCTGTCATTTCTGTTTTTATCGACCTTTACAATAAAGGTTTGATTTATAGAGGATTCAGAATGGTTAATTGGGATCCACAAGCACAAACGACCCTGTCAGACGAAGAGGTAATTTACGAAGAGCGACAAGGCAATTTATACCATGTAACATACGGAATTCAAGGCAGCGATGAGCAGCTTACCATTGCCACCACGCGTCCTGAAACCATTTTAGGAGATTCAGCTATTTGTATCAACCCTAATGATGATCGATTCAAGCATTTAAAAGGAAAAAAAGCGATTGTTCCTATTTGCAATAGAGTTGTTCCAATTATTGAAGATGAATATGTTGACATAGAATTTGGTACAGGATGTTTGAAAGTAACCCCTGCCCACGACGAGAATGATAAAATATTGGGTGATAAGCATGGCTTAGAAGTCATTGATATTTTTAACCCAGATGCCACGCTTAATAGTTACGGATTGCATTATGAAGGAAAGGATCGTTTTGTAGTGCGTAAAGAAATTTCAAAAGAATTAAAAGCCAAAGGCTGTCTGGTCAAAACGGAATCTCATTTGCACAAGGTGGGAACCTCTGAGCGCACCAAAGTGGTGATTGAGCCGCGGCTTTCAGACCAGTGGTTTTTGAAAATGGAAGGCTTGGCAAAACCTGCTATTGAAGCCGTTTTAGACACTGAAATCGTTAAATTATTTCCTAAAAAGTTCAATAATACCTACCGCCATTGGATGGAGAACATTCGTGACTGGAATATTTCAAGACAGTTGTATTGGGGGCAACAAATACCTGCCTATTATTTCGGAGACGGAAAGGACGACTTCGTAGTAGCAGATTCCAAAGAAGCTGCTCTTGAACTGGTGCATAAAAAAACTCAAAATAACAACATAAAAATTGAAAATTTAAGACAAGATTCCGATGTTTTAGACACTTGGTTTTCGTCTTGGCTTTGGCCGATTTCTGTCTTTGATGGTATAAGAAATCCCAACAACGAAGAGATCAATTATTATTACCCAACTAATGATTTGGTTACTGGTCCAGATATTTTATTTTTCTGGGTGGCCAGAATGATTGTTGCTGGTTTTGAATTTAGAGATAAAAAACCGTTTCAAAATGTTTATTTGACGGGGTTGGTTCGAGATAAGGAACGTCGAAAAATGAGTAAATCTTTGGGCAATTCTCCGGATGCTTTAAAATTAATTGAAGATTTTGGAGCTGATGGGGTGCGCGTAGGACTCTTATTGAGTTCTGCTGCAGGCAATGATTTATTATTTGATGAAGCGCTCTGTCAACAAGGAAAAGCATTTGGAAATAAAATTTGGAATGCTTTTCGACTTATTGATGGTTGGGAAATTGCTGAAATAGATCAACCTGAACATGCGGCCATTGCATTGGAATGGTACGCCTCTAAATTTCAAAAAGTCTTATCTGAAATTGAAGACTATTTTAGTAAATACCGTTTGAGTGATGCTTTGATGGCCATCTATAAACTTGTATGGGATGATTTTTGTTCTTGGCTGCTCGAAATGATCAAGCCCGATTATGGCGCACCTATCGATCAAAAAACACATGCTAGTGTTGTGCGCTTGCTGGAAGAAAATTTGAAAATTTTACACCCCTTTATACCATTTTTAACTGAAGAAATATGGCAATTATTAAAAACACGCACCTCAGATCAAGCGCTTATTGTTTCGAGTTGGCCCGCGTCAGTTTCTTATGATATTTCTTTGTTGGACGAATTTCATTTTGCTTCGCAAGTTATTTCTGGCATCCGAAATTTACGTAAACAAATACAAATTCCATTTAAAACAACAGTTGAACTTCATGTGATCAATAAGGCATCAAGTACTCAAAAATTTGATGGTTTAATTTCTAAGCTCGGCAATATTTCTAAAATTAATTATACAGATAGCTCGGTTGAAAAAGCATTTTCGTTTCGTATACACTCAAATGAGTACTTTCTAGTAGCTGATATAGCAATTGATTCAGAGGCTGAGGTTGCCAAGATCAAAGAAGAATTGAACTATACCAAAGGATTTTTAAAATCTGTCCAGAAAAAACTTTCAAATACGCGTTTTGTATTGAATGCTCCCGAGCAAGTGGTGGCAAGTGAAAAGAAAAAGGAAGCCGATGCCTTGGCAAAGATTCAAACCCTGGAGTCAAGCTTGAAAAATCTGACCTAAGTTTAAGTTCTGTAAAGTAAATATTTTTTTGCCAACGCGATATAGCGTCTTTTTGCTTCGTACTGTGAAATGTTTTCAATCTGAAATAGTGCATTTGTCTTAAACGCATTGATAATGGCTTTGCTACTTCCTGGTCGGCTGTAATCATTAGTGGCTTTTTTGTAGTAGGCATAAAGCTTTAGCAAGGTATCCGCAGGAAATGGCTCCTTGTGATTATTTATGCTTTTAACGGCAATATCAAATTCAGTATCTAAATTACTTTGCTCCATTTTAAAGTTTTGCAATGACTGTTTCACCACCTCTAACTTTTTGATTGAGTTTAACATCAAGTTTGGTACCCAAAGGTAAAAATAAATCTACTCTTGAACCAAATTTTATAAAACCAGCGTCATTTCCTTGAACTACATTTTGATCTTTTTTTGCATAATTAACAATGCGTCTTGCCATAAATCCAGCAATTTGACGGTAGAGAACTTTCCCAAATTTAGAATTTTCAACAACCACTGTTGTGCGTTCATTTTTTTCACTTGATTTAGGATGCCAAGCCACTAAATATTTTCCAGGGTGGTATTTACTAAAAAGCACTTTTCCTCCAATGGGGTAGCGTGTTACATGTACATTTACTGGAGACATGAAAACACTTACTTGTATACGCTTGTCATTAAAATATTCGGATTCCTGAACTTCTTCTATGACAACGACTTTACCATCTACAGGCGAAATAACATGGGCATCATCCATTTGGGTATTACGTTTGGGGTTTCTGAAAAATTGTATAATTAAAATAAAAAGGACTAGTAATCCAATTTGAAGTGTTTTTACCAGCCATGAAATCCCAATGAAATCCATCATCAAGAATAAACTTCCAATAATTATTAGACTTACAAAAATAATGGTCTGGCCTTCTTTATGAAACATAATTTGATAACCTTAAAAATAAATAAACAAAAGGGGCCACAAATATTGCGCTGTCCAATCGGTCAAGTAATCCTCCGTGGCCAGGCATCAATGTGCCACTGTCTTTAACGTCTGCTTGACGCTTGTATTTAGATTCTATCAAGTCGCCAATGGTTCCAAAGACACTTACCAAAACACCCATAACAAGCCAGCTTGTAAATTGTAATTCGTTGGTGAATTTAAAAATAAAATAACTCCCTACGGCGGAAAAAAATACCCCACCTAAAAACCCCTCCACTGTTTTTTTGGGAGAAACACTTTCAAACAATTTTTGCCTTCCATAATTAGAGCCTACAAAATAAGCAAAGCTGTCATTGATCCAAATGAGGGCAAACATACCAATAATGATATTAGGGCTGTAGGTTCCAAAATTAAAAGCAATTAATGTCAGGAAAACGATGCCACCACTAATATAAAATGTAGTATTGATGTATCGGTTTGTTAACAGTTTTGGTAAACTTTTTGAAGAGAAAAGATCGCGGGTTAAAAATAATAAAACGAAAATACTTATAACGTGAAGTATTTGAGAAGCTTCATCAAGCCCAATAGAATTACCAATCAGAATTTCCATAAAACCAAAAACAAATATAAGTCCTGTAAAAATGAGATAAGAAAACCAATTTCTTTGAGCTATGAGTTTATTGAATTCATAAAGGCAAAGAAATCCAAAAACCAACAAAAGGATCAAAAATGTAAATTTATTTTGTGCTGCAAAAACTAAAAGTATTGCGAACAAGGTACCTGAAATGACTCTTTTTATTAATTTTTCCAAAGCGTAGTTATAAATCTTCTAATAAAACCAAGTATAAGTTTTTTGCACTACTTCCATAGCTCATAAAATTGGCTTCATCATCAATTTTAAAATGTTTAATGGTTGTAATGTTTGAAGGAATTTTTTTCTTATTCTTGAATTTAATTCCTTGTAGTCCTTGGCCGATGGTTTGTACAATTTGGCTTGTACTTGCAAAAACAATGAAGTTTTTCGGTAATTCTTTTAGTTTCTTTTCTGCAATTTGGTTCGAAGAAATAAGCAAAGAACCATCGTTAGCAATTAAATATTCACAAGTTGTAAATAGAAAGTAACCATCGTTTATATTTTGTGTTGTTTCCCATTCAAAATTTTTGAATTTCTGTTTGAGTTTGGAATTTAAAATCAACGCTGTTTTGTCTTTCCAATTATTTTCCTCTAATATTTTTCGTAAAAATTCTTTTGCTTCTTCAAGCGACTCAGAGTAAAGAAATTTTCCGCCATTTTGATTAAAATTGACTGTAAAGAGTTCGTCAACAGGGAGTTCTTTCTTGGGTAGATATTTATCGCTCTGGTCTTTTTCTGGAGTCTTTTTTTCCTCTTTAGATTTGGTATTAAATATTTTTCGGAATAGATTCATTTAGAAGAATGAGGTTTTAAGATCTAAACATACCAAAGATAAAAAATTAAACAAAAAAAGTTTAGGTTAATGAGAAAATAATACTATTACTTTTTCTTTGTTTTTTCTGCCTCAGCTAGAACTTTATCGCTTTCATGAGGGCGTTTCCCAAAAATAGTTTCTAAGTTGTCTTTGAAAATCACTTCATCTTTTAGCAGTACCTCAGCAAGTTCAATAAGCTTGTCCTTGTTATCATTCAATAATGCAATGGCGCGTTGGTATTGTACTTCAATTATGTTGGATATTTCTTTGTCTATAAGCTCCGCTGTTTGCTCGCTGTAAGGCTTGGTAAAACCATATTCATTTTGACCAGATGAATCGTAATAGGTTAGATTTCCAATCTTGTCACTCAAACCATAAACAGTGACCATAGCTCTAGCCTGTTTTGTAACTTTTTCTAAGTCACTCAACGCGCCAGTGGATATCTTATTAAATATGACTTTTTCGGCTGCCCTACCTCCCAAAGCTGCACACATTTCGTCTAACATTTGTTCGGGTCTAACAATCAACCGCTCTTCTGGTAAATACCAAGCCGCTCCAAGTGAACGTCCTCTAGGTACAATTGTTACCTTTACCAGGGGCGCGGCATGTTCTAACATCCAGCTTACAGTAGCATGCCCCGCTTCATGGAATGCAACTGCTTTTTTCTCATCTGGAGTGATTATCTTATTCTTTTTCTCAAGACCACCAATGATTCGGTCTACAGCATCCAAAAAGTCTTGTTTTCCAACAGCTTTCTTTCCATTTCTGGCTGCAATCAGGGCTGCTTCGTTACAAACATTTGCGATATCTGCACCTGAAAATCCTGGGGTTTGCTTGGATAGAAAATCAGTATCTAAATCTTTGGATTTTTTTAAGGGCTTTAGATGAACCTCAAATATTTCTTTTCGCTCACGAATGTCTGGTAAGTCTACATATATTTGACGATCAAATCGACCTGCACGCATCAATGCTTTGTCTAAAACATCAGCACGATTGGTAGCCGCTAGAACAATTACATTTGAGTTAGACCCAAAACCATCCATTTCTGTTAAAAGCTGATTCAATGTGTTTTCCCGTTCATCATTTGAGCCTGAAAAATTACTTTTACCTCTAGCACGGCCAATGGCATCGATTTCATCAATGAAAATAATTGCAGGAGATTTGTCTTTGGCTTGCTTGAAAAGATCCCGAACTCGGGAAGCTCCAACCCCAACAAACATTTCCACAAAATCTGAACCAGAAAGTGAGAAAAAAGGCGCTTTGGCTTCTCCAGCAACTGCTTTGGCCAATAATGTTTTTCCAGTACCTGGAGGGCCAACAAGTAATGCTCCTTTTGGAATTTTTCCTCCAAGTGCTGTATATTTTTCTGGATTTTTGAGGAAATCTACAATTTCTTTAACCTCTTCCTTTGCACCTTCCAGACCAGCAACATCTTCAAATGTTGTTTTGGTTTCAAGTTTTTGATCAAAAAGTTTTGCTTTAGATTTCCCTATATTAAAAATCTGACCACCACCACCAGGACCACCGCCTCCAGACATCCTACGCATGATAAATATCCATACGGCAATAATTAGAATGAAAGGCACGATTGAAATTAGTATGTCTCCAAAGGCATTGGTTTCCGTTTTAAAATTTAGTTCGGTACGTAGATTTTCTTCAGCAATGGTGTCTTCAAGTTGTTTTTGAAATAACTGCACGTCTCCAAATTCAAAGATGTAGTTAGGCGCTATTCCAAGTGGTAGAAACTGCTGTGGTTGTGATTTTCTGTGTATTTCTTTTTTGGAAGCATTGTCCGTAAGATAAACTAGAGCTTCACGCTTATTAACAATTTCAACCTTCTTTACATCTCCATCTTTTAAAAATTCAAAAAATTTAGAGGGTGTTGTGGTGATTCCATTAGAAGCACCAATACCTCCAGAAAATAAATTGAAAATTAAAAAAACAGCAATGATAATACCATATACCCAGTAGGCGTTGAACTTAAAATTATTTTGTTTTTTATCCTTTGACATATATATTTTTTAATAACTTGTTTCTATTTCTGTAATATCTGCATCACCCCAAAGATTTTCTATGTCGTAATATGCGCGTTTGTGTTTTTGGAACACATGAACCACAATGTTTACATAGTCTATTAATACCCACTCTGCATTTTCAGTGCCTTCAATTTGATAGGGCTTTTCTTGGATACTTTTACTGACATTTTTTTGGATTGAGCCGGTTATTGCATTCACTTGCGTATTGGAGTTTCCATCGCAAATGATAAAATAATCACAGACTGTATTTTCAATGTTTCTTAAATCTAGCAAGACAATATTTTCGCCTTTTATGTCTTCCATACCCTTTACTATTAAGGATATGAGCTCGTCGGGGCTAGATGTATTTTTTATCATATATTCGTGTGATAATGCAAATTTATTATTTTTTAATTCTAAAACACGATTTATTATCTTAATTAAATTATAATTTAACTTAAAGACTCGCATGCAAATTATCAAACTCAATGCCATTGATTCCACAAATCGTTATTTGGCAGATTTAGTTTCCAAAATACCATTGAAAGATTATGCAGCGGTTATGGCTAAATACCAAAGTGCAGGCCAAGGTCAGCGCGGCTCAAATTGGCAATCTGAAAAAGGTAAGAATTTAATAATCAGTATTTTAAAAAAAAATATTAAAACAAAAGTACAAAACCAATTTGAAATTAACATGCGTGTTTCTATGGCTGTTTTAATCACCTTAAAAACATTTGGCATTCCAAACCTTTCTTTAAAATGGCCGAACGACATTTTGTCAGAAAACAAAAAAATTTCAGGTGTTTTGATTCAGCTACTTACAAAAAATCAAAAAATTAACCAAGCCATTATTGGTGTTGGAGTCAATGTCAACCAAACGCATTTCAACAACTTACCCCAAGCGTCTTCAATGAAATCTATTACGGGGACAGCTTTTGATATTGAGGCATTAACCACGGAACTAATGGCACAACTTAAACATTATTTTGATGTTCCAAACACGGATAAATTGATATCTGAATATGAAAGTGTATTGTTTAGAAAAAATATGCCATCATCTTTCGTTACCCCCCAAGGGTTGTCCTTCGTGGGCACTATTCAAGGGGTATCCAAAAGTGGAATGTTGCGTGTTAAGTCTGAAAAAGCAATTAAAGAATTTGATTTGAAATCCATTCAAATGCTATATTGAATCGATTTTGGAATGTTTGTGACCAAGGTTTCTATAAACTTTGAAATTGGACCCTTTATCATCATGGCCATCATTGGGTTAAAGTTTCCAGTAAAAGACAATTGCACTTCGGTTTTATTGGCTTCAATACTTGTAATTTTGGCTTTTAGAGTGAAGTCTAATTTTCCGCCTGCAGCCCCCAAAACAATTCTGTTGGGCGCTACTTCTGATTTTTTTTGAAGAATAATTTCAGGCATGCCAGTGAGTGCGAAAATAAACTTGTCTTTTTCTAACAGGTCAAATTTGCTGATGTTTTCAGGCATTAGTCCCTCAAAGTTTTTCACATTGCTCAGAAAATCAAAAACTTCATTAGCCGATTTTGATAGGCTGATTTTTGGCGATTCTAAATTCATGTTCTTATTTTATATCCCATTCCGATGGATTTGAATTCCATTGGGATAGTACGTTCAATTCTTTATCATTTATAAAACCCGTATCAAGTGCTTGCTCCAACAACGTTTCGTAATTACTCAGTGTGTGAAGTTCTATATTTTTTTCTTTGAAATTGGTTTTTGAACGCTCAAAACCATAGGTAAAAATAGCAGCCATTCCTTTGACATTAACCGAGGCACTTTTCAATGCTTCTACGGCATTTAGACTACTTTTACCAGTACTAACGAGGTCTTCTACCACAACGACGCTTTGTCCTTTTTCTAAACGACCTTCAATTTGATTCTGACGCCCATGCTTTTTGGCTTCTGGTCTTACATAAACAAATGGCAGACCTAAATTATCAGCGACAATAGCACCAATCCCAATGGCCCCCGTGGCGACACCCGCAATCACATCCGGTTTGCCATAAAGATTTTCTATGTTTTTGGCGAGTTCACTTTTGATGTAATTTCGAATTGTTGGATAAGACAGCACCAGTCTATTGTCACAGTATATGGGCGATTTCCAACCAGATGCCCAGGAAAATGGTGCGTTTGGACTTAATTTAATGGCGTTGATATGAAGTAAAACTTCAGCAGTCTTTTTAGCAGTATTTTTATTAAAAATCATAGGCCAAAATTATTAAAAAATACTACATTTACTTTGTATTAATTTGTTTTTAATTAACAATGCAGAAAATATTTGTTGGTAATAAACCAATAATTTTGACCACTCAGGTTGAAAAAGAGACGGATTTTAAAAATCTTTTAATCGATTCTGTCAGTATTGAAAAAAATTCTTTCTGTTTTAAAAAAAGATAAATACAAAAGCAGTGCATTTGATTGGAAGTGATCTGGACAGTATGTTGAAAAACATTTTTAAAATTTTTTACCAAATGTTATTGCTGGAGGCGGAAAAGTTTTAAATCCATCTGATTGTATTTTTATTTATTTTCCGCAATGGCAAATGGGATTTGCCAAAAGGAAAAGCTGAATCCAATGAAACCATAGATAAAACAGCCCTGCGGGAGGTAGAAGAAGAAACAAGGTATTAAAGGTCTTTCTATTACAAAGCCACTTGACAATAACCTATCACATTTTCAAAAGAAACAATCAATATCAAATAAAAAAAACCTACTGGTTTGAAATGTTTTTCGAAATATGATCGAGATTTAAAACCCCAATTGAATGAAGGCATCACAAAAGTCAAATGGATAGGACCTAAAAAACTTAAAAAAGTCAAGAAAAAATATCTACGCCAATATTGAATCGCTTATTTAAATAATTAAGGCTTCAATATTCTTTATATTTTTTTTTTAATCTCTTATTTTTGCGGTTTAATATCAATTTAGGATGAGAAAAATTTATTTTAAGCGCACTGCAAACACAAAAAACGATATTTTAAGTGGCTTGATTGTTGCCTTGGCTTTGGTACCAGAAGCCATGGCTTTTGCCCTTGAAAATGGGCTTTCAGAGTATAGCTTATAAAAAATTGGTCTTAACAGCAGTAGGCACTAAATTTTCGTAAGCCCCCTTTGTAATGTATAATTTCTCGTACAATTGAGGATGAAATAAAAGAAGTTTCTACAGAAGCTAGTAAGAAAATAGTTTCAATTTCACCGACCTTTCGATTGGTATGGGCTATTGCTTTTTCAAATTCAAAGTCCGTAGGATTTCTAAGACCTCTCAAAATAAAGTTGGCCTCAATTTCTTTACAGAAATCGGAGGTCAGGCCCGAATAAATCATGACTTTTATTTTGGGATTGTTCTTAAAAGTCTTTTCAATAAAACCCTTGCGTTCTTCAATGGAAAACATGTATTGTTTAGAAGAATTTTCTCCAATCGCAACAATGACTTCGTCAAAAAGCGCTACACCTCTGTTAATAATGTCGCAATGCCCCAAAGTAATGGGGTCAAAGGATCCAGGAAATATAGCACGTTTCATGTTATAAAGTTAATCATTTTTAGCAACTACCATTTCAATTGCATTGGTAAAAAGTTCGGAAAGACTGATACCAGCACAAGCCGCTTGTTTTGGAAAAATACTCTCTTTGGTCAGTCCGGGAACTGTATTCATTTCAATAAAATAGGGCACATCTCCTTTAAAGATAAATTCACTTCTCGAAAAGCCTTTCATATTTAATATTTCGTAGATGGATTTTGCCATTTCTCTCACATTTTTTTCTTGAACTTCAGAAATAAGCGCTGGCGTAATTTCATCAGATTTTCCAAGGTATTTTGCCTCGTAATCAAAGAAATCATTTTCTGATATAATTTCAGTAATTGGCAAAACGATTACCTTTCCCTTGTAATTTAAAACCCCAACAGTGACTTCAGTTCCTTCTAAAAATGCTTCAATAATAAGTTCATCGTCATATTCAAAAGCGTTGTCAATGGCCGCCTGCAGGTTTTCTATTTTATTAACCTTGGTCACGCCAAAACTACTGCCTGATCGGTTGGCTTTGACAAAACAAGGTAAACCTACACGATTAATAATTTCTTTGGGGTAAACCGTGTCTTTTTTGTTTAGTGGATATGAAACAGCCGTTGGAATATCATAAGCTTTTAGCACATTGAGGCAGTCTCGTTTGTTAAAAGTCAAGGCCGCTTGGTACATGTCACAGCTTGTATGCGGAAGTTTCAAAAGATTAAAGTAAGCCTGCATAAACCCATCTTCTCCTGGCGCCCCGTGAATGGTATTAAACACACAGTCAAAATGAATGATTTGATCTTTTGTTTGTACAGAAAAATCACTCATATTTACAGGGAATTCTTTATTTTCAGCATCCACATAAACCCATTTATCTTTTGTGATGTGAATGCAATAAGCATTGTATAAATCTTTGGGCAGCTGTTCGAAAACAACCTGTCCGCTTTTAAGTGAAATTCCATATTCACTTGAAAACCCCCCCATAATGATGGCAATATTTTGTTTCATGCTTATAATTTATTTTGTAAAAATATCACTTTTTTATAGACCCTGTTTTTAATTTTCAAATATTAAACCTTATAAAACTAAAATAATTGGCTTAATTTCTCTCAAAAAAATGTTTAGCTTTGCTAAAATTGTGCCCATGAATTTTATTCGATTTTTGTTCAGTAGATCTTTAATAAAACAGCTTATTCTGGCTTTATTAGTCATTCTACTGGTTTCCTTTTTGACTTTAAAATGGTTAAAATATTACACCAATCACGGTACATTCGTTGAAGTCCCGAGCCTGTTGGGTTTGTCTTTAAATGATGCCGATAAAACCCTTAAAAGTTTTGAATTGGTGGCTCAGGTACAAGATTCTTCAAATTATAATCCAAAATATCCTTCTCGGGCAGTAATTGAGCAAGAACCTATTGCTGGCTCCAAAGTCAAAGAAACTAGGAAAATTTACTTGATTTTAAACCCTTCAGATTATAAAAATGTTCGACTACCTGACGTCATTCGTAGTACTTTAAGAGAAACAAAACCTACACTAGAGGTATTGGGTTTTAAAATTGGCACGCATGTCTATGAGGATGATATTGGGAAAGATGAGGTTTTAGAAATGCGGTACAAAGGCAAAAAAGTCAACCCTGGTGATTTGCTAAAAAAAACATCTGTGATAGACCTTGTTTTAGGTAATGGAATCCGTAAGTTAAATTGATGGAATATTCTCATGACCATTTGGATCCGCAAAACGATCTTTACGAGCATTTTTCTATTGCAGTTGACAAAGGCCAACAACCCCTACGTATTGATAAATATTTGATGAATTTTGTAGAAAATGCAACGAGAAATAAAATTCAAGCTGCTGCAAAATCAGGTCACATTTTTGTAAATGAAGTAGCAGTTAAATCCAACTACAAAGTCAAATCAGAGGACCAAATTCGTGTTATGTTTTCACATCCCCCTCACGAAAACCTTTTGGTACCCGAAAACATTCCAATAGATGTGATTTACGAAGACGATTCCTTGCTAGTCGTTAATAAGCCAGCGGCAATGGTCGTCCATCCCGGTCATGGCAATTATTCAGGAACCCTAATCAATGCCTTGCTTTATCATTTTGATAATTTACCCAAGAATAGCAGCAACCGCCCAGGCTTGGTTCACCGTATCGATAAAGATACCAGCGGGCTTTTGGTGGTTGCTAAAAACGAACATGTCATGGCCCATCTGTCGGCTCAATTTAAAGCCAAAACCAGTGAGCGTTCTTATATTGCTTTAGTTTGGGGAAATATTGAAAACGACAAAGGATCGATTGAAGGAAACATAGGAAGACATCCAAAAAACAGGCTTCAAAACAGCGTATTTTTGGACGAAGACGCCCATAAGGGAAAGCCAGCAGTTACGCATTTCGAAGTTTTAGAACGCCTGGGATATGTAACTCTGGTAAGATGCACCCTTGAAACAGGCCGTACCCACCAAATTCGCGTCCACATGAAACACATTGGGCACACCCTTTTTAATGACGAGCGTTACGGCGGTGATAAGATTTTAAAAGGTACGACTTTTACAAAATACAAGCAGTTCGTTGACAATTGCTTTAAAGTACTTCCAAGGCAAGCCTTGCACGCTAAGACATTGGGTTTTGTACATCCAACGAACAACGAATGGCTTTCATTCACTTGTAATATGCCAGAAGACATGAGTAATTGCATTGAAAAATGGCGGGTTTATTCCAAGCATACGCATTAGGATTGCATTGATTTTTCTAAAATGGCTATATCAAAAATATTGAGTGCTAACTTTTTTTAATTTTGAAATTTGTTGGTATTTTTGAATGTAAATATATATTGTTATGAAACTTGTTATTTCTCCCGCCAAGTCACTAAATTTTGAGAGTGAATTACCGACAGGATTCAGTTCAGAAGGCTGTTTTTTTAAAGGAAGCTCAACAACTCAATGCACTTTTGAAGGAGAAATCTCCCAAGGCACTTTCTAAACTCATGCATATTTCCCCAAAACTCAGCAGTTTAAATTATGAGCGCAACCAAGCTTGGAGGCTTCCTTTCAACGCTAAAAATTCCCGTCAAGCAATCTACGCTTTCAGTGGCGATGTGTACCGTGGTTTGGATGCCTATAGCATTTCAGAAGATAAATTAGAGCGATTGCAAAACACAGTTCGTATCATTTCAGGGCTGTATGGTTTGTTAAAACCGATGGATTTGATTCAAGCCTATCGTTTGGAAATGGGGACTAAGTTTCCTGTGGGCAAACACAAGAATCTCTACGAATTCTGGCGTCAAAAAGTAACATCTTCCCTAAACGAAGAGATGGCACAAAATGAATTGTTGGTTAATCTTGCAAGTCAAGAATATTTTAAAGCTATTGACACCAAAGTTCTTAAAGCGCCCTTAGTTCACATTGACTTTAAAGAATTTAAAAACGGTCAATACAAAACCATTGCTATTTTTTCTAAATTGGCTCGTGGTCTTATGACGCGCCATATTGTGGAAACTAAGGCGGAAACAGTTGAAGCACTAAAAACTTTTAATGCAGAGCGCTACGCTTTTCATGCCAATCTTTCTTCTGAGAATAAATTGGTTTTTACCCGCTAGGGTTTAAAACGCACTGGGATTTCTAAAGTTACTAACTTGTGTTCCTTAATAAAATCTCCTTCCGGCTCATGCGGAATGACAAGCAGTCCTCCGCAACTGTCTTCTGCATTGAATTTTAAGGTATTTGTAAACACCACTGGACCAGATCTGGTCAAAGCGCCTATGGCTAATCTCTTACCATTTGCATTAAAAAGTTGCACGTCCCCAATCTGCCCCTCAAAGGCGCCCCACATTCCCATAGGATTGAAAATAATTTCAACAGGCGAGTTGATGATATCTTGTGGCTCAATATTGACCGTTGAAAGTTGTGGCTTAGGGCTTTTACAACCAAATAAGGCTGCACTAAGCAGTAGATAGAAGAACTTTGATTTCATAAGATTTGATTTGGGATCCATCAAATCTAATAAAAAAATCTAGACTCAAGCTGTAATTTTAGCAATAAAATCAGGAATTTTAGAGACGCCTTTGTTAGCTAAAAATTTGATAAAGGCACTGCCAATAATGGCCCCTTTTGCATGGGTTGTAGCCTGTCTAAAAGTTTCATTATTTGAAATTCCAAACCCAACGATTTGAGGGCTCTTCAATTTTAAATCGGCAACCCGTTTAAAGTAGTCTTGTTGTTTTTGACCGAATCCGCTTTGAGCGCCCGTTGTACTGGCACTGCTCACCATATAAATAAAACCGTTTGAAATGGAATCCATATAACGAATTCTAGCATCCGAGGTCTGAGGCGTGATTAAAAAAATATTTAACAAGCCATAACGCTCAAAAATGGTTTTGTATGCTTCGTGATAGACCTGAGCGGGCAAGTCAGGAATGATAAATCCATCGATGCCTACGGCTTGACATTTTTTACAAAATGCTTCTACTCCATATTGTAGTATTGGATTGAAATAACCCATTAAAATTAGAGGAATTGAAACCTCTTTTCGAATTTCTCTTAGCTGTTCAAAAAGCAACTCTGTATGCATACCGTTTTTAAGTGCTTTCGTAGAACTCTGTTGGATGGTAGGGCCATCGGCTAGGGGATCGCTAAAAGGAAGTCCAATTTCAATCATATCAACGCCACTTTTTTCTAGATTCTTAATGATTTCTACAGTGTCGTTTAGCGCTGGAAATCCTGCCGAAAAATAGATGGAGATTAGCTTTTTATCTTCTTTAAGTTTTGCTTGAATTCGGTTCATCAATATCACAATTTAAAATAATCGATATAAGTGTTTAAGTCTTTGTCGCCGCGCCCAGACAAGCAAATAACGACCACATCATCGGGTTTAAAAACTTTTGTTTCAAAAATTGCAAAGGCATGGGCAGTTTCAATGGCGGGAATGATGCCTTCCAATTGCGACAATTCCAGTCCTGCAGTCATGGCCTCATCATCCGTAACTGGAATAAATTCTGCGCGCTTGCTTGTGAAAAGATGCGCATGCATGGGACCTACTCCGGGATAATCTAAACCTGCAGAAATTGAGTAAGGTTCTGTAATTTGTCCATCACTGGTTTGCATTAAAAGGGTTTTACTGCCGTGAATGATACCTTCTTTTCCCAGAATGGAAGTGGCTGCACTTTCCCCAGAATCCACGCCTTTTCCTGCAGCTTCGACTGCAATGAGGCCTACATCTGTATCGTCTAAAAAATGATAATAGGCACCCGCGGCATTGCTACCACCGCCCACACAGGCCACCACATAATTGGGGTTTTCTTTGCCTTCCATCGCTTTGAGCTGCCATTTTATTTCTTCTGAGACTACCGATTGAAAGCGGGAGACCATGTCTGGATAGGGGTGTGGACCGACAGCACTTCCGATGATGTAGTGGGTATCCTCGGGGTGATTGATCCAATCGCGGATTGCTTCATTTGTGGCATCCTTAAGCGTTTTACTTCCTGATGTTGCTGCCCGTACTTCGGCTCCAAGCATCTTCATTCGGGCAACATTGGGCGCTTGACGCGCAATGTCCACTTCGCCCATGTAGACAATGCATTTAAGTCCAGCCAAGGCACAAACAGTGGCTGTTGCCACCCCATGTTGTCCTGCACCTGTTTCTGCAATAATACGTGATTTCCCCAAGCGTTTTGCAACCAATATCTGACCAATAGTGTTGTTTACTTTATGCGCCCCAGTATGGCATAAATCTTCGCGCTTGAAGTATATTTTAGTGTTGTATTTTTCTGAAAAACGTTTTGCGAAGTAAAGTGGGGTTGGACGCCCGACATAATCTTTAAGCAATTTTTCAAATTCGGATTTGAAGTCAGGTGCTGCCATGATGCTCAAATATTTTTGGCGTAAATCTTCTATGTTTGGATAGAGCATTTCTGGGATAAATGCGCCACCAAATTGGCCATAATAACCTTTTTTATCTACGTTATAATTCATAATTTTTGAATAAATGATTTAAGTTTAATGGGGTCTTTATATGCTGGTTGAAGCTCAAATTTACTGTTGACATCAACCGCATGGCATTTTTCTGCTATTTTACTGCTCCTAAAGGTTTTAAGTTTTTCAATATCTTTAATTCCAATGCCTCCACTTAAAAAATAGGGTGTTTCAGAATTGTAATTTTTTAGAACTTCCCAATCGAAACAAAACCCATTACCACCGGGGTTTGGTCCTTTGGTGTCAAACAGAAAATAATCTGCATGGGGTTCATAAGGAGTCAGTTCGCTGAAATCAAATTGATCTTTGACAGAAAAAGCTTTGATAATTTCGATGGCATCAGTTTTAAGCTCGTGGCAATATTCTGGAGATTCCGTTCCATGCAATTGCACCACTTCAAGGTCATATTCCGGAATTGCTTTTTGCACCACCTCAAGGTGGGCATTGACAAAAACCCCAACTTTTGTTATGCCCTCTGGAATTTGTGGAATTTTTTCTGTTACACAACGTGCGCTATTCCTATAGAAAATAAAGCCCATATAATCTGGTTTAAGCGCAGCAATTGCTTTGATATTGGCCTTGTATTTCATCCCACAGACTTTAAGTTTCATGCGTTTAGTGTTTTTATAAATTCTTTGGCACTCTCTCCAGGGTTATATGTTTTCATAAAATTTTCACCAATCAAAAATCCTTGAAAGCCGTGGGTTTTCAGTCCTTTAATCGCCGCTACGTTGCTAATGCCACTTTCCGAAACTTTTACAAAGTCTTTTGGAATGTAACTGCTTAATTCGCGACTGTGTCTCAGGTCCACTTCAAAAGTTTTTAAATTTCGATTGTTCACACCAATCATGTCCAAGGAAGGCATGAGGGCTTTTTCTAATTCCTCTTTATTGTGTACTTCCAACAGTACCTCTAGTTCAAGTTGTTGTGCACAAAGAGAAAGGCTTTTTATGGCCGCTCTACTCAACGCTGATGCAATGAGTAAAACAACGTCTGCACCGCAGGCCTTTGCCTCCATAATTTGATAAGGTTCTATTATGAAATCTTTTCTTAAAAGTGGGAGACTGCAACTGGCACGTGCTGCAAGTAAATCTTCAATGGAGCCCCCAAAATATTTTTGATCGGTCAGTACAGACATGCCACAAACTCCTGCGTTTTGATAGCCTTTCGCCACATCTTGTACATTTAAACTTTGATTTATGACTGCTTTAGAAGGTGAGCGGCGTTTGTGTTCTGCAATGATTCCGGAGGGGCTGTTTATGAGTCGATTTTTTAAAGAATTCTTAGCCCTATCAAACAATACGGATTGTTGTAATTGAGTAATGGGAATAAGATGCTTTCGGAGCTCTACCTCTTTGCGTTTGTCTGCTATTATTTTTTCAAGAATGGTCATTTTACAAGGCAATTAATTTGGTCAGACATAACTTGGCTTTGCCACTTTCTAAACTTTCTTTAGCTTGATCAAAACCTTCTTCGTGAGAAATTTGTTTGGCCGTAGCAATGGCCAGTCCTGCATTGGCACAGACCACATTTTTTTGCGCTTTGCTGCTATTTCCAGAAATAATAGATTCAAAAATTTGAGTGGCCTCTTTAATTGTATTTCCGCCAAATATAGCAGCTTCTTCAACAGGTTCTAAAGCTAAATCATCAGGTGAAAATAACCACTCGGAGTGGTTAGAGGCTATTTTTGCGCTTTGGGTCAGAGACAATTCGTCATACCCCCCCAAATCGTGTACAATGCTGTAGTTTTTATCTGTTTTTTGATAGAGGTAATTATATAGACGCAACAATTCGAGATTAAAAACCCCAACCATTTGATGTTTGGGGAATGATGGATTGACCATCGGACCAAGCATATTAAAAAAGGTTTTAATGCCCAATGCCTTTCGAATTGGAGCTACATTTTTCATGGCAGGATGAAACAAAGGCGCATGCAATACACAGATATTGGCGGTTTCAATGGCGCGCTTCAAGTGGTCTTTGTCATTTGAAAAAGTGATACCCAAGGCTTCTAAAACATTGGACGAGCCACAGGCCGATGAGACCCCATAGTTACCGTGTTTGGCCACTGGAACTCCAGCTCCTGCTGTTACGAATGAAGATAGCGTAGAGATGTTAAAAGTATCTTTTCCATCACCGCCTGTTCCACACAAATCAATTGGATTATAGGCTTCTAAGTCTACAGCAATACACAATTCGAGCAAGGCATCTCGGAATCCTTGTAATTCTTCAACTGTGATACTCCGCATCATATATACAGTTAAAAAGGATGCAATTTGAGATGCATTGTAATCTCCTTTTGAGATGCTGATTAAAATTTTCTTGGCTTCCTCTACGCTAATGCTTTCGTGATTGATAAGCCGATTTAATAGTACTTTCATTTTATGAATTGATCCAGTTTTTTAACATTGTTTTTCCATCCGGGGTAAGTACAGACTCGGGATGAAATTGTACACCTTTGACATCTAATTCATTATGTCGAATTGCCATAATTTGACCATTTTCATCTAACGAAGTAATTTCGAAGCAATCCGGAAGATCATTTTCAACAACCCAAGAATGGTAGCGTCCCACTTGAATTTCGGGGCCTAAGTTTTTAAATAATAATTCCTTTTTTGAATTCACTTTTACCTTGGTTTGAATCCCGTGGTAAACGGTGCTCAAATTTTTAAGTTTTGCTCCAAAGACCTCTCCAATGGCTTGCATGCCTAAACAAACGCCTAGAATACTTTTGGTTTTGGCATATGTTTTAATAATGGATTTTAGCAATCCGGCTTCGTCTGGAATCCCAGGGCCTGGTGACAATAAAATTTTATCAAAAGCTGCCACAGCCTCTAATTCAATTTCATCATTTCTTGCAACCGTAACCTTGCAATCTAAATCTTCCAAATAATGAACTAGATTATAAGTGAAGCTGTCGTAATTATCTATGACTAAAATATGTTTCATTTTAAATTGTTTCTGCACGTTTGATGGCTTTGGTAAGCGCTCCTAATTTATTGTATACTTCTTGTAATTCATTTTCAGCTATTGATTTTGAGACAATACCTGCGCCTGCTTGCCAGTACAACTGCTGGTTTTTACTCAAGAACGTTCGAATCATAATGGCATGATTGTAATTGCCTTTAAAATCCATGAACCCTATGGCACCTCCGTAAAATCCTCTGTTTGTTTTTTCATAGGCTTCAATGAGTTCCATCGCTCTGTATTTTGGGGCACCTGAAAGGGTTCCTGCGGGGAAGGTATCGCTAACAATTTGCATGGTGCTAGTTTTTTTTTGAACTTTTCCAATTACTTTGCTCACTAAATGAATGACGTGTGAAAAAAACTGAATCTCTCTATAATTTTCAACAATAACATCCGAGCAATGACGACTGAGATCATTTCGTGCCAAATCTACCAACATTACATGCTCACTATTTTCTTTTTCATCGACCACCAAGGCCTTGGCCAACGCGGTGTCTTTCATGTCGTCTCCAGATCGGGCAAAAGTTCCGGCAATTGGATGAATTTCGGCGGTCCGATTTTTTACAACAAGTTGTGCCTCAGGAGAACTTCCAAAAATTTTAAACGTTCCATAATCAAAGTAGAACAGATAGGGGGAAGGGTTGATACTCCTTAGGGCACGGTAGACATTAAAATCATCGCCTTTAAAACGCTGTTGAAATTTTCTCGATAATACCAGCTGAAACACATCGCCACGTTGGCAATGTTTTTTTGCAATTTCAACATTTGTTTTGAATTCTTCATCTGTCAAATTTGAGCTAATTTTTTCAATGGTTTCAAAATTATAAATCGCAAATCGATCCATTGTAATGATATGGTGAAGCGCTTCAATATTACTTTCATTTTTAAAACAGTGAGAAAAAATATATGCTTCATTTTTAAAATGATTGATAGCAATAATGTTCTGGTAAACTGCGTATTGAATTTCAGGAATTTTTACGGGATTTTCTTTCTCTGAAATTTGAATAGTTTCGAAATATTTTACTGCATCATAAGAAGTATATCCGAAAAGTCCATTGTTGATGAATTTAAAATTTTCCGTTTCACTTGTTTCAAATTTTTTGGTGAATTGGTCAATTTCTAGCATTACTTTGTCAGGGGTAATCTCGTAATTCTGTTTTGTTTGATCTGGAAAAGTTCTTGTAAGTTGATTACCTTCAATTTTTAAACTGGCAATAGGGTTACAACAGATATATGAGAAGCTATTGTCATTGCCGTGGTAGTCACTGCTTTCCAGCAACATACTGTTAGGAAATTTATCTCTAATTTTTAGATAAATGCTAACTGGTGACAAGGTGTCTGCCAATATTTTCTTGTAATGTGTTTTTAATTTATAAGTTTTCATTAAAAAAAAAGGCTTGTCGTGATGACAAGCCTTGATAAATTTTTATAAGAGGAGTGTTCACGATAATTAAAATCGAGTTGTCCACCACCATGTATTTTGTTTATTTTTAATCATAAGATTCCAAATATATAAACCTTTTGTTAGTCTACCAATTTTTTTTTTCTTTTTTAAAATTTAAGTTTGATATTTAAATCAAATTCATCATAAATCGCCTTGTCTTTTAGAACATTACTCAAGCTAGCAGATTTATAAGTAATATTGAATTTGGTGCGATCAATTTTTAAATTAGTTCTGGCCGAATTTTCAGAAACTGCCATATTAAATGAAATTTCCTTTGTAATTCCTTTGATTGTTAGATCTGCTTTTACCAAATAACTACTACCATTAGGTTTTACATCCTTAAATGTCATGGCCGCTGTTTTGAAGCTATCGACATCAAAAAAATCTTCATCTTTTAAATGCCCATCTAAACGGTTCTTGGCGCCGCCTTGAAGGTCTGTGGTGTTAATGGTAGTCATATCAATGATAAAATTTCCACCTGTAAGTTTTTCATTTTCAAAAAGTAGTACGCCTTCTTTGAGCTTAATATTCCCTTCGTGTTGCCCTGTTACTTTATAACCTGTCCAAATTATAACGCTTGTTTCGACATTTACTTTTTTTGTGATTTTTTGTGTAAATCCAAAAAATGTTAACGCAAATACCGATATAATAATTACTTTAATAGATTTCATATGTGCTTATTTTGTGTACAAAGTTCTAAATATAGATTCAAAAATTGTAATTTTGAAACTAAACTTTTGTTAAAATTTAAGTAAAAACAGTTCTAATGAAAAATCTATCACAAAAAGAATGGGTCGATGCTTTGTCACAACAGCAAGAGGCTAAAATTTTGGATGTGCGAACTTTGCATGAAGTCGTAGATGGCAAAATTCCTGAAGCCATTAACTTAGATATTTTAAATCCTAAAGACTTCACTCATGGTATTGAAAAATTAGACAAATCCTCTCACTATTTTGTGTATTGTAGGGTCGGTAGCCGAAGTGCACAAGCCTGTGCAATAATGCAGCAATTAGGTTTTGAACACACCTACAACCTCGAGGGCGGTTTTTCCGAATGGAACGGTGCGATTGAATACTAAAGCACAAATGGCAATGAAAAATATTTTTTTTATCGCGATCTTATGCAGCAGCACTTTTTTTAACTGTAAAAAATTCAAAACAAACACTTCATTCTTAATTTCTGCTGAACAAATGTTAGAGTTTGTCAAATTAAATGACGTGCAATTGATTGATGTGAGAACCTATGCTGAATTCACAGATGGACATTTAAAAAATGCTAAAAATATTGATTTTTATAGTCCTGACTTTGACCTGCAAATAGAGGCTTTGGATAAGTCAATTCCAGTCATTTTGTACTGCAAATCAGGCCGTAGGAGTGCTAAATGTGCTTCAAAATTAAACGCAAAAGGCTTTTCGTCTGTTTATGATTTAGATGGCGGTATCAAGCTTTGGAAATTTGAAAAAAGGCAAATTTTCAATTAAACCTAATGCCATAAAGGACTTGGATATTTCCCAGCCTCGACAAGGCGTTTCAGGGTTTCCACAGCAATGTCTTTGTCTTTATAATAGGTAACCCCAAACCAATCACTATCTGCATTCATGACTTCGATAGAGATAGACCCATTTCCCATCATTTCTTGGGCAACAAAAGGAAGGTGTATTTCATTTTTTTCATGATTTTTAGCTTGGGCTAAAAATGAGATAAAATAACGCTTTGTATATTCAAATATCTTTGGCGTACAAATCCAAAAGTTCATTGAAACCGTTGTATTGGGGTCTAATATTTCTCCTGAGTTTTCGTCTTTGATGACGCCTTTATTTTTAGAGATTTTTGTGAGTTCTACAATATTTTGAAGCTGTTTGTCTTTAACAACACAAACCCCCCTAGAAACAGCGCCAAAATCTGAGAGCGTATCTTTTAATTGGTAGCCAAAGAGGCCAAAAACATTTGTACTTTTTTGTTTCTTTATAAATTCAGCAGCCCCTTTAAAAGCATTTTGACCGTAGTAATCATCTGCATTGATGATTACAAATGGTGTTTTGATAATATCTCTTGCAGTCCAAACAGCGTGTGCCGTTCCCCAAGGTTTTTTGCGTTCTTCATAAAAGGAAGATGTTTCAGGGATATCATCTACACGCTGTACTAAAACATCAATTTTAATAGAATTTTCAAGCCTTTTTGAAAGATGTTTATTTAAAAATGCTTGATTTTCTTTTTTTGTGATAACCACGATGTGTTCAAATCCGTTCTGCAGTGCATCAAAAATGCTAAACTCCATAAGGAATTCGCCTTTTGGTCCTAAATTGTCAAATTGTTTCAATCTTCCATAACGGCTTCCGCTACCTGCCGCCATAAGTAATAGTGTCATCTGCTAAAAATTTGCTTCACAAAAATAACTTTTTTAAATAATATCATTGAATTAAAATTATTAAATTTGTAATGAACCAAATTAACATTTTGATGTTAAAACCTAACTCCATTTTATGTTTTTCTTTGTTTTTTATTTTAAACTTTTCATGGGCTCAAATTCCAGAATATTACTCAAGTATTGATTTTGAGCAACAGGGAGTAAGTTTAAGAGTGCAACTCTCAAACTTAATTACCGATACACATCACACTTTTTTACCATATACTTCAGTTGCTACTGACACATGGGATGTAATGCGAATCAGCGATTTATTTTCTGAGAATTCCGGTTCTGTTTTGTTAATCTATGGTTATGATGATGATGATGATGATTTTATTAATGACCGCACCCGAGATGTCTATGATACCTGTCACACTGGCTGGTGTAATGGAAAGTGGAATCGTGAACACGTTTTTGCGCGTTCTTTGTCAAATCCAGTACTTACAACGAATGATCCAGGCCCAGGCACCGATATTCACAATTTAAGGGCTGCAGATTCTCAAAAAAACTCCGAAAGGAGCAATCGCTTTTTTGCTGATGGTTTTGGGAATTCTGGGATTGTTGATGGTGGCTTGTTCTATCCTGGCGATGAATGGAAAGGGGATGTGGCTCGAATTATTATGTACATGCATTTGCGTTATCCTGGACAATGTGATGCCGTAAATTCTGCCTCCGGACCAATAACTTACTCGTTACAAAATGATATGCCAGATATTTTATTGGAATGGAACCAAGAGGACCCAGTCTCAAATTTTGAACTTACTAGAAATGATGTGATTTATTATTATCAAGGAAATCGTAATCCATTTATTGATAATCCCTACCTTGCTAGCCTTATATGGAATGGTCCAGAGCCAAATGATACCTGGTCATTACTTTCGCATGATTCTTCACCCCCTCCCTCAATTTCAATTTATCCTACTATCAGTGAAAACTTCATAGAGATAAGGGGTATAAAATCAAGCCATTTTAAAGTAATTATTTATAATCAGTTGGGGCAAATATTATTAGAGAACTTAAATGAAAAAAGGATTAATATTTCTAGTTTAAGTTCAGGAATGTACATACTAAATGTGAATGATTTTGAACACAAAACCCAGCTCAAGTTTATTGTTAAATAGATAAAATGGTTCGGTATAGTTTTTTTTTGTTTTTAGTGCTTACGTTCAATTTTATAAGAGCACAAACAATATTCATTGAAGAATATCCAAGTCAATCTGATTTTAAGGTTTATGTAGTTGACCATGCTAGTCAAGCTGATCTTTTAGTATATAAGGTTAAATACAAACACCACGCAAAGAATAATCAAGGTTTATGGTTTTTTGTTGATTATAAAAATCAAGCTAAAAAAAGTATATATTTTGTTGAGTACCAAAGCCAAGCTGACTTATTAATTTATTTTGTGGATTATAAATCACAAGCCCGCTGGCAGACAAAATCAAAAAAATATGTATTATATTGAAATTTATTGACTAGTTAATTTTATATCTTCTGAAAATAAACCTAAATGAATATTTATTTTTTTCGAACTTTAATAATATTACTTATTTCATTTATAGGTAATTCTCAACAGGACATTGCATCTATTGAAATAGTTCATTTTGATTCGTCATTAAATTATGCATCAGGAAGTAGTGTTTCAATCCATTTTAACCCATCTGGTATTTTTAAATTTAGGGATGACGGTGATGATAATCAATTTTACATTGAATTGTCAAATACTTCTGGAACATTTGATAATAATACAACAATTCTTGATGAGTCTATTTCTGATTCATTTTTTACAACAACTTTAAATGGTATTATTCCAGCTCTCAATGAGGTTGGTACTTTCAAGCTTAGAGTTGTTGCAACTAAAGCTTTATTGTCCGATGGAACATATGGTCAATTAGAGTCGATATCATATGTTGATATATCAATCATACCTAACTTGTTTGGCAATATATTAACAACTTTCTCAAGTACACCTAATTCAGCTGATTTATTTGATTGTTCTGATCAAGGAGTTTTTTACACTGATGCAATGTTCGGTTTACTTTTAGCAGAATCTTCAACTACCTCAGGCTTTATTTTAACTAACAGAAGAAAAATCAGAGTAACGAATTTTGATTTAACAACTGCAGATTATAATATCAAAAGAATCGATGCAATTAATGATGATATTTTGGACATTGGTAGCCTTCAAACTTCGAGTTATACTATTTCAGGTAATTTAGGTATAGGGACATACAATTTTCAAGTAACTAAAACTCTATCTAATGGTATATCTTCTTCTTATACTATTGTTTTTGTTCTTCACAGAAGTACCACGACAATTGCTAATGATTCAGGAGAAGAAATATGCACTGGAAACAATGTAAATTTCAATATTGATACCAATGCCGCTGGTATTGGTCAAAATTACAGAGGTTCTTATTATACTATTGACTTTGGAGATGGTTCTGCCCCTGAATTGTATACACATGCAGAAGTTTTACACGATAATACTTTATCACATGTTTTTACTAATCTGTCGTGCGATTTACAAAATGGATTTTTTGTTGTAGATAAAAAACAATACAATAAATATAAAATTTCGAATAGTTCAAATTGTGAATATAGAAATATTGGTAATGGTGTTCAAAAAAATATAAATACTAGTTCATCTCCTGATGCATTTTTTGATTCGCAAAGCATTTGTGAAAATGAGGATTTAGTGATTACAAATTTAACAGCCCTTGGTCAATATGGTACAAATGGCTGTTCAGATGCTGCAACGTTTTATTGGGAAATATCGAGTCCTAATGGAGACGAATTCTTTCCTACTTATGAAAATGGAGTAATTTATGATGATCCCAATGGGTGGTTAACAGCAGATGGCTCACAAGGAGATAATTTATATGGAATTACAATTCCTTCAAGCCAAGTTGTGGCGGGTTGCTGGGAATTTAGATTAATAGCTATAAATGATGACTTTTGTCAAACAGCGTCATATTTTCCAGCTGAAAATGAATCTCCATATATTGTTAATGTTGAAACTTTTCCGGAAAATACTGGTATTTATGATTTTGATATACTAAGTGATAATCAAGAAGTTTCAAGCATATGCGTTGGTTCATCTATATTAATAATTGATAATTCTAATATAAGTGATTCTAGTTGTCAAAGCCCAAATTACACCCAATGGACAATTAGTCCTGATGAAGGTTATAGTTTTATAAATAATACCAATGCAGTTTCTCAAAATCCTCAAATTAATTTTAGCCAGGCAGGAATTTATACTATTACACAAGAGATTACAAATTTATGTGGAATTACAACCTCTAGTCAAGACTTGTTAATCGAAGGTTCTCCCTCAGTTTCATTTACTGATACAAGTGATCAAATTTGTGTTATCTCCAGTAGTATTCCTTACATTGTTGATTTTTCAAGTATATATATACCTAATTACAGTGATACTCCATATGCTCCTTCATCTTTTTTATGGTCAATTTCCGGGACCGATGTAGATCAATCAGATTATAATTATGTTAATGGGTCTAGTGCAAATGACCCTTATCCAATAATTTCTTTCAATGATTTTAAAGATTATACAATAAATTTGATTGTTGATGGTGATTGTCAGGACAGTAACTCAGACCAAATTATTTTATTTATCAATCAAATTCCCGAAATTAACAATTCAAGTAATAGCCAGACTTTATGCTCAGGCGATTTAACTAACGATATTTTGTTTGAATCTTCCTTATCATCAGGAGTTAATTATTCTTGGATAACAACCAGTGATTCTTATATTTCAGGATATTATGATAATGGAGTTGGCTCTAGCTTACCTTCACATCAACTAACTAATAATAGTAATGTCTCCGGAATTGTAACTTACTCTGTTACTCCTTACACTAGCGATTGTATAGGGGAAACAATTGATTTTACATTTATCATCAACCCTAAACCAATTATTTCAGATAAAACATTAGTAACATGTACAAATTTATCCTTTGATCTTCTTGATAATCTTTCTAATTCAGATATCTTGCCAGCAGGTACAATCTTTACATGGGATCCACCAATAAGTTCCCCAGAAAATGCAATTTCTGGAGGTACCCAAGGAAGCAGCTCTAATATAATTCAAACTTTAACAAATAACACTACATCAACTGCAACATTGTCTTATGTAGTGTCATCCTCAACTCCGCAGGGTTGTAATGCAAACACTTTTAATTTAAATGTAATTGTCAATCCTTCGGCTCAAACCGATCAGATTAGTAACCAGGTAGTTTGTAATGGTGACACAACTAATACAATATTATTTACTACTCAAAATACAGGTGGTGTTACGAGTTACAATTGGACAAATAATACTCCAAGCATTGGTCTTTCAAGTAATGGCAGTGGCGATATTTTTGCTTTTACAGCAACCAATTCAACTAGTACTCCAGTTACTGCTACCATTACAGTAACTCCTGAGTTTGAA
>JBJKXC010000003.1:0-20112 GCA_045561735.1 Flavobacteriaceae bacterium
GTGGAAGATTCAGTGGTTGATATCAAAGCAGATCCAATCTATTTAACTGCAGAGGAAGAAGAGGATAAGCTTATCGCTCAAGCCAGTATTCCTGTTGATGCAAAAGGAAAGATTACAATGGATAAAGTCATTGCACGCCAAGAAGGTGATTTTCCAGTTGTTGATCCATCTCAAGTACATTACACAGATGTAGCACCCAATCAAATTTCATCTATCTCAGCGTCCTTGATTCCATTTTTGGAGCACGATGACGCCAACCGTGCCTTGATGGGCTCTAACATGATGCGTCAAGCCGTTCCTTTATTACGTCCAGAGGCTCCAATTGTTGGAACTGGATTGGAACGTCAGGTTGCTTCAGATTCCAGAGTTTTGGTCAATGCTGAAGGCGATGGTGTTGTAGAATATGTGGATGCCGACAAAATTGTTATAAAGTATAACCGAACCAAGGATGAAGAATTGGTTAGTTTTGAATCCAATACTGCAACCTATCCATTGACAAAATTCAGAAAGACCAACCAAGGTACTTCTGTCAACCTTAAAACCATCGTTAACAAGGGTGACAAGGTTACCAAAGGACAAGTTCTTTGTGAGGGTTACGCTACTCAAAATGGAGAGTTGGCCCTTGGGCGTAACATGAAAGTAGCCTTTATGCCATGGAAGGGTTACAACTTTGAGGATGCGATTGTAATCTCTGAAAAAGTGGTTCGTGATGACATCTTTACCTCCATTCACATCGATGAATATTCTTTGGAAGTAAGAGATACTAAATTAGGTAATGAAGAGCTTACCAATGACATCCCAAATGTTTCTGAAGAAGCAACTGCTGATTTGGATGAAAATGGAATGATTCGCATTGGTGCGGAAATTAAGCCAGGAGATATTCTCATTGGAAAAATCACGCCAAAGGGCGAAAGTGATCCAACACCAGAAGAAAAACTTCTCCGAGCTATATTTGGAGATAAAGCTGGAGATGTTAAAGATGCTTCTTTAAAAGCATCACCATCCTTACACGGTGTCGTTATTGAGAAGAAACTTTTTTCACGAGCAATCAAAGACAAGCGCAAACGTGCTCAAGACAAAGAGGATATTGCTGCTTTAGAAGATGCATTCGACATTAAATTTGATGACTTGAAATCTATTTTGATTCAAAAACTCTTTTCAATTGTAGCTGGAAAAACAGCTCAAGGGATCTTTAATGACCTTGGTGAAGAAGTATTCCCTAAGGGTAAAAAGTACACTTTAAAAATGCTCAATGCGGTGGACGATTACGCCCACCTTGTTGGTGGAAAGTGGACGACAGATGCCAAGCTTAACAAGTTAGTAAAGGAATTAATTCACAACTACAAGATCAAAGAAAATGACCTTCAAGGTTCCTTAAGACGTGAGAAGTTTACAATCTCCGTTGGAGATGAACTACCAGCAGGAATTATCAAACTAGCGAAAGTTTACATTGCTAAAAAGCGTAAACTTAAAGTAGGGGATAAAATGGCAGGTCGTCATGGTAACAAAGGTATTGTAGCGCGAATTGTTCGTCAAGAAGACATGCCTTTTCTTGAAGATGGAACGCCTGTTGATATTGTTTTGAATCCACTTGGGGTACCTTCCCGAATGAATATCGGTCAGATTTATGAAACGGTACTCGGATGGGCTGGAAAAGATTTAGGGCGCAGCTTTGCGACTCCAATTTTTGATGGTGCTACCTTGGATCAAATTAATGAATTTACAGATGAAGCAGGCATTCCAAGATTTGGGCATACCTATCTGTATGATGGTGGTACAGGCGATCGATTTGATCAGCCAGCAACCGTTGGAATTATCTACATGTTGAAATTAGGTCACATGGTAGACGATAAAATGCACGCGCGGTCTATTGGACCTTATTCTCTCATTACGCAACAACCTCTTGGTGGTAAAGCTCAGTTTGGTGGTCAGCGTTTTGGAGAAATGGAAGTTTGGGCTTTGGAGGCTTACGGCGCTTCAAGCACACTTAGAGAGATCTTAACTGTTAAATCTGATGACGTTATTGGAAGGGCAAAAACTTACGAAGCAATCGTAAAAGGCGAACCCATGCCAGAACCAGGATTACCAGAATCGTTCAATGTACTCATGCACGAACTGAAAGGATTAGGATTAGACATTAGATTAGAAGAATAATTTCATTTTCATATACCATACACAATGGCCAGAAAGCAAGATAATACAACGCAAAAAAACTTCAATAAAATTTCTATAGGATTGGCTTCGCCAGAATCTATTTTATCAGATTCTAGAGGTGAAGTTTTAAAGCCTGAAACTATAAATTACAGAACCCATAAACCAGAACGTGACGGTCCTGTTTTGTGAGCGAATTTTTGGTCCTGTTAAAGACTATGAATGTGCCTGTGGAAAGTACAAGCGAATTCGTTATAAAGGAATTATTTGTGACCGATGTGGTGTTGAAGTTACAGAGAAAAAGGTACGTCGTGAGCGCGTAGGACACATCAACTTGGTGGTTCCTGTTGCTCACATTTGGTATTTTAGATCTCTGCCTAATAAAATAGGCTACCTATTAGGTCTACCTTCCAAGAAATTGGACATGATTATATATTATGAGCGTTATGTAGTCATTCAACCAGGAATAGCCATCAATGCAGAAGGAGAGCCGGTTAATAAAATGGATTTCTTGACAGAAGAAGAATATCTTAACATTGCCGAGAGCATTCCACAAGAAAATCAATATTTAGATGATTCTGATCCAAACAAATTCATCGCTAAGATGGGTGCAGACTGTTTAATTGAGTTGTTGTCGCGTATTGATCTTGAAGAATTGTCTTTTGAGTTGCGTCACAAGGCCAATACAGAAACATCTAAGCAACGTAAAACAGAAGCCTTGAAACGCTTACAAGTTGTAGAAGCCCTAAAGGATGGAAATCAAAATCGTGAAAACAGACCAGAATGGATGATTATGAAAGCCATTCCAGTCATTCCACCAGAGTTACGTCCTTTGGTACCATTAGATGGTGGCCGTTTTGCCACTTCTGATTTGAATGATTTATACCGCCGTGTTATCATTAGAAACAACCGATTGAAGCGTTTGGTTGAAATCAAAGCGCCAGAAGTCATTCTAAGAAACGAAAAGCGCATGCTACAAGAATCAGTAGACTCTCTTTTTGATAATACACGAAAGTCATCAGCGGTAAAAACGGATTCCAACCGACCTTTGAAATCACTTTCAGATTCTCTCAAAGGAAAGCAAGGTCGTTTCCGTCAAAACTTACTTGGAAAACGTGTGGATTATTCAGCGCGTTCTGTTATTGTTGTTGGACCAGAGTTGAAATTATTTGAATGTGGATTGCCTAAAAATATGGCAGCGGAATTGTACAAACCTTTTATTGTAAGAAAATTAATAGAAAGAGGGATTGTAAAAACCGTTAAATCTGCTAAGAAAATTATCGATAAAAAAGAGCCTGTAGTTTGGGATATTTTGGAAAATGTTCTGAAAGGACATCCTGTTCTCCTGAACCGTGCGCCTACTTTACACCGTTTGGGAATTCAAGCATTCCAGCCTAAGTTGATAGAAGGAAAAGCGATTCAATTACACCCACTTGTGTGTACGGCTTTTAATGCTGATTTTGATGGAGATCAAATGGCAGTTCACTTGCCATTGGGACCTGAAGCTATTTTGGAAGCGCAGCTTTTGATGCTTGCCTCTCATAATATCTTAAACCCTGCAAACGGTTCACCTGTTACAGTACCTTCACAAGACATGGTGCTCGGTTTGTATTACATGACTAAGTTACGAAAGTCTACGAAAGCAGTCAAAATTTTAGGGGAAGGTTTAACCTTTTATTCTCCTGAAGAAGTCATCATTGCGTACAATGAAAAATGTGTGGATTTAAATGCACAAATTCGTGTTAGAACCGAAGATTTCAATGCCGAAGGTGTATTGGAAACTCAGTTGATTGAAACGACTGTAGGACGTGTGCTTTTTAATGAAAAAGTACCTGCAGCTGCCGGTTATATCAATGAGGTATTGACTAAAAAATCACTGCGAGATATCATTCACGGAATTCTCAAGGCGACATCCGTACCAGAAACGGCTGGTTTCTTGGACGAAATCAAGTCTTTAGGTTATAATTTTGCCTTCAAAGGGGGCTTGTCTTTCAGTTTGGGAGATATTATCATCCCACAAGAGAAGCACACCATGATTGATGCTGCAAACAAGCAAGTCGATGGTATTATGGCCAACTATAATATGGGATTGATTACTAACAACGAACGTTACAATCAGGTCATCGATATTTGGACCTCAACAAACGCCGAGTTGACAGAACTTTCTATGAAGCGCATTCGTGAAGACCAACAAGGATTTAACTCCGTGTACATGATGCTTGATTCTGGAGCTCGTGGTTCTAAGGAACAAATTCGACAGTTAACTGGTATGCGTGGTTTGATGGCCAAGCCTAAAAAATCCAATGCGGGTGGCGGAGAAATTATTGAGAATCCAATCCTTTCTAACTTTAAAGAGGGGCTATCGATTTTAGAATACTTTATCTCCACACACGGTGCTCGTAAAGGATTGGCAGATACGGCTTTGAAAACTGCCGATGCAGGTTATCTAACACGTCGATTGGTAGATGTTTCTCAAGATGTGATTGTTAATTCACACGATTGTGGCACCCTGCGTGGTATCAAGGTAGAACCTTTGAAGAAAAACGAAGAAGTTGTTGAGACTTTAGAAGAAAGAATTGTTGGTCGTACATCACTGAATGATGTTTATGACCCAATTTCAGAAACGCTTTTGGCTGCAGCTGGTTCTCATATTGATGAAGCCGTTGCAAGGAAAATTGAGCTTTCAGCGATTGAATCTATTGATGTCAGGTCTCCACTTACATGTGAAGCAAAGACCGGAATTTGTGCCTTGTGTTATGGTCGTAATTTAGCGACTGGAAAAATGGTACAAATTGGAGAAGCTGTTGGTGTGGTTGCTGCCCAATCTATTGGGGAGCCTGGAACACAGTTGACCCTGAGAACCTTCCACGTTGGAGGAATTGCTGGAAATATTTCTGAAGAAAACAGTTTGGCTGTCAAATTTGACGGTGTAGCTGAAATCGAAGATTTAAAAACCGTAAAAGGTAAAGATAATGAAGGGAATGACATTAATATTGTGATTTCAAGAACGTCTGAAATTAAATTGGTTGATAAGAAAACAGGTATTGTATTGAGCACAAATAACATTCCTTACGGGGCTTCTATTTTTGTTAAAAATGGACAAAAGATTAAAAAAGGAACCGTGGTTTGTCAATGGGATCCTTATAATGGTGTTATTATTTCTGAATTCTCAGGGAAAGTACGTTTTGAAAACATAGAACAAGGTGTAACTTATCAAGTTGAAATTGATGAGCAAACTGGATTTCAAGAGAAAGTTATTTCTGAGTCTAGAAATAAAAAATTGATTCCTACTCTCCATATTGAAGATGGAAAAGGTGGTGTCATTCGTTCTTACAATCTACCAGTTGGCGCACACTTAATGATTGAAAACAACGATAAAATTGCCATTGGTAAGATTTTAGTGAAAATACCACGTAAGTCTTCCAAAGCCGGAGATATTACAGGTGGTCTGCCACGTGTAACAGAACTTTTTGAAGCACGTAATCCTTCTAACCCAGCAGTGGTTAGTGAGATTGATGGGGTGGTTTCTTTTGGTAAAATCAAGCGAGGTAACAGAGAAATTATCATCGAATCAAAGACAGCTGCTATCAAGAAATACTTGGTCAAGTTGTCCAATCAAATTTTGGTACAGGAAAATGACTTTGTAAAAGCTGGGATGCCATTGTCTGACGGATCTGTTACGCCAAATGACATACTTAACATTAAAGGACCATCTGCAGTTCAACAATACTTGGTGAACGAAGTTCAAGAGGTATATCGTCTGCAAGGGGTGAAAATTAATGACAAACACTTTGAAGTGGTGGTGCGTCAAATGATGCGAAAAGTTAGAATTCAAGATTCTGGTGATACTATTTTCTTAGAAAATCAATTGGTTCACAAATCCGATTTCATTGATGAAAATGATGATATTTTTGGTAAAAAAGTCATTGAGGATGCAGGAGATTCTGCCACGCTTAAAGCGGGTCAGATTGTTACAGCTCGTGAGTTAAGAGATGAAAATTCCATTTTAACACGCGAGGACAAGACCCTTGTATCGGCACGTGATGCGCGGCCAGCAACGGCCACTCCAATTCTGCAAGGAATTACACGTGCGTCCTTACAAACCAAGTCTTTTATTTCTGCGGCCTCTTTCCAAGAGACAACCAAAGTATTAAACGAAGCTGCTGTAAATGGAAAGGTAGACTCTTTAGAAGGTCTTAAAGAAAATGTGATTGTTGGGCATAGAATTCCTGCTGGTACAGGCCTTCGCAAGTACGACAATATGATTGTTGGCTCTAGTGAAGAATTGGAAAGTTTGATGAAAGCTAAAGAAGAAAAACAATCCTTCAATATATAGGTAATGAGCGAAACAAAGAAAGGACAAAAAGGTCAAATTAATATCGAACTAGATGCATCTGTTGCTGAAGGCACTTACTCTAATCTAGCGATTATCAACCATTCTGTTTCTGAGTTTGTAGTCGATTTTGTAAACATCATGCCAGGGGTGCCAAAAAGCAAAGTAAAGTCGCGAATTATTTTGACGCCACAGCATGCCAAACGTCTTACTAAAGCCTTAAATGACAATGTCAAACGCTTTGAGCAGGCGCATGGTGAGATCAAAGATTACGAACAGCCGCCCATGCCACTTAATTTTGGGCCTACGGGTCAGGCATAAATAAAAAAAATCCCGCTTTTAATATAGCGGGATTTTTTTATTTAAAATTCTGAGGTCAAATGAAATTTAATGGATGGGTATTTTTGTTCGGTCATTTGTAACGAGAATTTTGAATCTGCTAAAAACACCAATTGCCCTTGTTTGTCCTTTGCCAAAAAGCGTTGCTTAACCCGTTTAAATTCAATAAATTCTTCACTCTTAGTATCTTTAGGTTCTACCCAAGCCGCTTTGTGGACATTTAAATTTTCATAGCTACATTTAGCACCATATTCATGCTCTAAGCGGTACTGAATGACTTCATATTGTAGAGCGCCTACGGTTCCAACAACTTTACGACCGTTCAGGTCCAAGGTAAATAACTGTGCAACACCTTCGTCCATCAATTGATCAATCCCTTTGAAGAGTTGTTTGGACTTCATGGGGTCTGCATTGTTAATGTATCTAAAATGCTCTGGTGAGAAACTTGGAATGCCTTTGTAATTTAAGATTTCACCCTCGGTGAGCGTATCACCAATTTTAAAATTCCCTGTATCGTGAAGCCCCACAATATCGCCAGGATATGAAATGTCTACTATTGCCTTTTTTTCAGCAAAAAAAGCATTGGGACTTGAAAATTTTAAATTTTTGTTGTGACGTACATGTAAATAGGGCGTATTGCGCTTGAAAGTTCCTGAAACAATTTTGATAAAGGCCAAGCGATCGCGGTGTTTGGGATCCATATTGGCATGAATTTTAAAGACAAAACCGGAGAATTTATCTTCTTCAGGGTTTACCAAACGCTCTTCACTGGCTTTTGGTCGGGGCATGGGTGCTATGTTTATAAAACAATCTAACAATTCTTTGACACCAAAATTATTAAGGGCGGATCCAAAAAATACAGGTTGTAAATTCCCTTCTTGGTAGTTTTCAATATTGAATTTTGGATAAATACCCTGTACCAATTCAATTTCATCTCTCAGTGTTTCTGCAGCAGAATCTCCAATGAGCGCATTTAGTTTTGAATCATTTAAATCTGAAATTTCAACCGTATCGCTAATGTTCTTTTTACTGTCTCCAGCAAATAGATTGATGTTTTTCTCCCACAAATTGTAAATCCCTTTAAAATCATAACCCATTCCAATTGGAAAACTTAAAGGGGTGACTTTTAGTCCTAATTTTTGTTCAACTTCGTCTAAAAGATCAAAAGCATCTTTTCCTTCACGGTCTAATTTATTGATAAATACAATAATTGGAATGTTGCGCATGCGGCACACCTTCACTAGTTTTTCAGTTTGCTCTTCTACGCCTTTAGCCACATCAATGACTACAATGACACTGTCAACAGCCGTGAGCGTTCTAAAGGTGTCTTCGGCAAAATCTTTGTGACCTGGAGTGTCTAAAATATTAATTTTGACTCCATTG
Organism: Flavobacteriaceae bacterium; assembly: GCA_045561735.1. GTDB lineage: Bacteria > Bacteroidota > Bacteroidia > Flavobacteriales > Flavobacteriaceae > UBA3537. The sequence continues at coordinate 8,207 of JBJKXC010000003.1, forward strand.
TATTCAAAGGCCAAAACAGATGTAGCTACAGAAATCCCACGTTGTCGTTCAATTTCCATAAAGTCGCTGGTAGCCCCTTTTTTAATCTTGTTGCTTTTAACAGCCCCAGCTTCTTGTATGGCACCCCCAAATAACAGTAGTTTTTCGGTGAGGGTAGTTTTACCAGCATCTGGATGCGATACAATCCCAAAAGTGCGTCGGCGCTGGATTTCACTGGTAAAAGACATTAAAAATAATTTTTACAAATATACCACTATCAAATGAGGATATGTTGTAATTAGCCTTCTTAATGTTAATTTAGTAAAATTGAAAAATAGCATTTTAGCATTTAATTAATACAAAATGTGAAATTAGTTGATAATTTAGCATAATGGTTGAAGAAGAAGTCATATTGGTGAATGAACAGGATGAGCAAATTGGGTTAATGCCCAAGATGGAAGCCCATAAAAAAGCAATATTACACCGCGCCTTCTCAGTTTTTATTTTTAATTCAAAAAACGAGTTGATGCTTCAACAGCGTGCAGCCCATAAATACCATTCTCCGCTTTTGTGGACCAATACTTGCTGCAGCCACCAACGAGATGGTGAATCTAATATTGAAGCCGGAACCAGACGTTTAGGTGAAGAGATGGGATTTACAACGGGCTTAAAAGAAGTCACCTCTTTCATTTATAAAGCACCTTTTGACAATGGCTTAACAGAACATGAATTTGACCATGTGATGACAGGTTTCTACGAAATGGACCCAGACATTAATAAGGAAGAAGTTGAAGATTGGAAATGGATGCCTGTCGAAGCTGTCAAATCCGATATTGAATTTAACCCTGAAATATATACTGCCTGGTTTAAAATAATATTTAAAAATTTCTACTCACACATAAATTTTGAAAGATGAAAGTAACCGTAAGTCGTCGTGCCCATTTTAATGCCGCCCATCGTCTGTACCGCCCCAATTGGAGTGATGAAAAAAATGAGGCTATTTTTGGAAAATGCAACAATCCTCATTACCATGGTCATAATTATGAATTGATTGTAAGTGTAACTGGTGAGGTTGATCCTGAGACAGGTTATGTTGTGGATGTAAAAATTTTAAAAGATTTTATAAAATCGGAAGTTGAAGATGTTTTAGATCATAAAAACTTGAATTTAGAAGTCCCAGAGTTTAAAGAAACAAATCCAACCGCAGAAAATATTGTCATTTTTATCTACAATAAACTAAAATTCGTTTTAGAAGATCGTTTGGATTTGGAAGTAACGCTTTATGAGACCCCTAGAAATTTTGTATCCTATTCCGGAAAATAATTTTTATCTGTATTATATCTCTAAAATTGGTGTAAATTTGCAAAACAAAACAATTCAATTATGGCAAATATTAGAAATTTAAAGAAAGACATCAACTACGTTTTAGGAGATATCATTGAAGCGGTTTACATTTGGGAAACTGCAAATCCAACGCAAGACACCAAAAAGAGCGAAGCCATTATTGATGAAGCCATTGCTACCTTTGATTCTCTTATTGAAAAGGTCAATGCGAAAAATATTGAAGGTCAAAAAGCTCATTTCAAAAGTATTGCGACTGAGCTCGAAACAAAAGGCCGAGCGATGATTGAAAAAATCAATAAACTCTAAGGGTTATTCTCTAGATCCCAAATTTTCAATAAAATTTTCCAAAATCAGTCCGTATTTGGAGGAAGCTATTGCCGGTGTCAAGCCATTATAAATTGTATCCAAGTAGCTTTTTTTGGTATCGTAAAGATCTGCCAATGCAATATAGGGCGCTATTTCACTTGATTTATTGTTGACTGCAAAGTTAATACTGAATAGGTATTGACGCTTTAGGTTTGTGGCCCGTTGCGCTTTTGTTTGTTCTGCCTTAGCGGAATCATTGATGCGTTGTGCATTCAAAAGGTCTTCTAGCAATTCTAAGTCTAGGTTTTTAAATCGCTTGATATTGGCGTTGTAATCTTCCAGTATTTTTTGCTGCGGGCCTCCATCAATTTTAGCATAAAATTTAAAGCGTTTCAGAGTGGTGTTTATGGTTGTCGTTCCGATGTGTGCAAAAAATGGAATACGTTCTGCATTCAAGGACTCGGAACGCCCTAAATAAAGCATTTCTGGTTCCTCAAGGTTACAAGTCAACTGAAATTCTTTTTCTCCTTTAATGAAAATTGAATCTAGCGTTACATAGGCAGTATCTTGAACTTTTTGTAAATAAAGTGTTCCTTTTTGAAGCCCTTTTACGATGCCATTAACAGTTGTGTTTTGAACAGGGGCATCGTTACAACCAAGCACAGCGATAATTAAAAATAGAGGGTAGAATTTTTGCATCTATAAATATAATTATTTCTAAGCCGCGCCAGCAGCCAAAGTCATTAAAATTGTACATCCAATGGCCGCTATGGTTCCAATGGCATAGCCAAAAACAGCCAATAAAACACCTACTGTGGCTAATGAAGGGTGAAAAGCAGCAGCTACTATGGGTGCGGAAGCAGCCCCGCCCACATTGGCTTGACTACTGACTGCTAAGAAAAAATAAGGGGCTTTTATAAGTTTTGCTACTACAATGAGAAGCAGCGCGTGAATGCCCATCCAAACCACTCCAATCGCGATCAGCCCCGAATTGTCAAAAATGAGCTTTAAATCCATTTTCATTCCAATAGTAGCGACCAAAATATAGATAAAAACACTGCCGAACTTACTAGCACCAGCGCCTTCGTAATTTTTTGCTTTGGTAAAAGAAAGACCAATGGCAATGAGCGTGGCTATACTGATCATCCAGAAAAAAGATGATCCCAAAAAAGTAAATATGTTTTTCAAAGTTTCAGATGGAAAAGTTTCTACAAACGAATTGAAGTAAGGGGCTAAATACCCAGCTGAAAAGTGGGCAAAACCAACGGCTCCAAATGCAATGCCTAACATGATCATCAAATCTGTGAGGCTTGGATTTTTTTTCACACTTTCTGTGAATGCAGATACTTTTTGTTTTAAATCTTCAATAGCTGTGGTATCGGCTTTTAGCCATTGATTGATGCGTTTTCTTTTGCCAATTCCAATTAATAAAAGCGCCATCCATATATTTGCTACTACAATATCTACAAACACCATACCTCCGTAAAGCTTAGGGTTGTATCCGTAAATTTCTAACATTGCTGTTTGATTGGCACCACCACCAATCCAACTTCCTGCTAGTGTAGATAAGCCTCTCCAAACCGCATCTGGACCAATACCTCCAACTGTCTCTGGAGAAACAGTGGCAATGAGTAAGATTGCGATCGGCCCTCCAATGACAATGCCCATTGTGCCGGCGAAAAACATGACAAGGGCCTTCCAGCCTAAGTTAAATACCGCTTTAAGATCAATGCTTAAAGTCATAAGCACTAAGGCTGCTGGTAATAAATAACGGCTTGCGACATGATACAATTGACTGCTCTCAGCCACCAAAGTCCCAGAAGCTGTAATGCGTTCCCAATCAGGTGCAATCCAGCCTAGGGTTGTAAAAACAGCGGGCAGCATATAAGCCATAAAAAGCCCAGGCACCACTTTATAAAACTTAAACCAAAAACCTGATGTTTTTGATTCTGTATAAAAAATAAACGCAATGGCCATCGTGAGCAATCCAAAAACAATGGAATCGTTTGTGAAAAGTGGTGAAGTATCAAACATACTATATTATTTTTTTGGCTGTGAATTTACTTAGGTTCGTAAATATAATAATTTAAGTGGTGGTTTATAATAATCCTTTTTTCTTGTAATAGTCAAAGTTCAATAGTCTTAAAATCAAATGGGAGACCATCGACACTAAAAATTTATTATAAATTAAAAAAAACAATTTATGGCACGGTACTTGTTTAAAGTAAAATATATTATTTAATTTTTTGTTAGTAATATATTTTGGTTGGTTAGTGGTTAAAGCATCATTCTATTGATGCTTTTTCCTTTTTAAAAGGATCCTAGCTGCATGCGTTACTCATTTTACGCTTTTACTCCTGTTTCGATATTTAATCAATAGCCAATGTAAACTCTTGGATGGCATTTATGAGTTCCTCATTAATTTTTAAGTTAGGATTGTTATAAGATTTGGCATTTTCTAAATCGTCACCATCAATTTTCACCAATACATGATTCATATGCTCTATAATGATCAACTTTGAATTTTGTGCTGCACTGTTAAGTAATTGTGCTTCTTTAACATCCACTTGCAGATCTTTATCTCCATTAATTATAAGGATGGGGAGTGGTGTATTTGCTATAATTTTGGCGGGGTTGTGTTGCATCCAACTTATAAGAAAAGCTTGTAATTCTAAATTAAAAATGGATGCCAATTCGGGTGGATACTCTGAGGTTGTTTCACCACTTCTTAGAACGTTTAAAACACGTTCTGTTGACTTAGAAAATACAGCTGCTGTTTTTACTATTTGCTCTTCTAAAATCTCATCAATTGGTTTTCCTGCCCCAGCTAGAGATATAAATCCAGAAGCACCAGCATCTAAAGCTAAAAGTCCCACCAAACTTCCTTGGCTGTGCCCAGCCACAATAATGGTTTCGAACTTTGATTTAAAAAAACCAATTACGGATCTAGCATCTATCACAAAATCATCAAATGATATATTTTTATCAATGTTTTGATTGCGAATTTGTTTAACGATTCTTTTGTCGTATCTAAATGTTGCAATCCCCTTTTGTGAAAGTGCTTCAGCAATTTTTTTTAAGGCATCATTTTTCATGAAAGATTGATTGCCATCCCGATCTGTGGGTCCAGATCCAGCAATCAAAATAACTAAAGGTATAGATTTTTCTTCTTGAGTATTGGGTAGCAGTAGTGTCCCCTCTACGTTTGTATTGACTTTAATTTCTTCGCTAGTAAATTCTTGCGCATACGCGTGAATTGTTGTCATAAGAACGTAGAGAAAAATTTTAAAGTTTTTTTTCATTTATTTTTATTTTATGATTCGAAATGTTAGGTTGAGGCGTTCCCCAATTTTTTTTTTAGTTTTAGGGATTTGGTGCAGCCAGTGGTGTTGGGTGCTCCCCCGCATTATCAACAAACTTCCATTTGCAAGTTTTAGTTTTAATTTATGGGATTTTTCATGGCGGTGCTTCATGTGAAAAAGCCGCTCGGCTCCAAAACTAACCGATGCAATGACTGGATCTTTACCCAATTCTTTTTCGTTGTCGGCATGCCAACCATTGCTGTCTTGACCATCCCGATATAAGTTGAGCAAACAGCTTGTAAAATCTAAAAGCGCACATTTTTCTACCTTAGATTTGATTTCCAATAATTCAGCTGAAAATTTTGTGGGGTGCATTGTGAGGTTTGAATAGCGGTAAGGCTTGTCGTTGTTTGCATATAGTGCGGTGAGCCTGGGTTGTGCATATGTTTTTCCAAAAATTTTAATATCGTCTTGTTGCCACTTGATATTATTTTTTAAGATTTCAAAGTAGTGGTCGACTTCTTTGTTATCAAAAAAACAAGGATCGTAAAAAACACTTCCATCTTTTAATGGAATGTTAACAGGTTTTTTTGATTCAAATAGCATTCGGTATATTTTAATCCAATTTAGTGTAAGTTTCCAATTATTACAAAAAAAATCATTTTTTAACTCAGATAAAACTTATAAAAAAGGCGGTTCAAAATGAACCGCCTTTTTTAAAATTTAGAATCCTGTTATTTAATGATCTCGTAGCTTCGTTTGATGAAATTTGTAAGCGCTTCTCCTTTGAGAAGACCTTGAGAGAGTTGTGCTAAATCCAGACTTTGATTGATTAATCGCTCTCTTTTTTTAGCTGTTTTAGTATTCAGGATTTGGTTTACCAATTCCGAATTGGTGTTGACAACCAAGTTGTACATTTCAGGCATATTGCCCATTCCAAACATACCACCGCCGCCACCAGTTTGCTGCATTTCTTTCATACGGCGCATGAATTCAGGCTGGGTAATCATGAATGGTGCAGCATTGCTGTCCATGGCTTCTAATTGTACCGTGAATTTTTCAGATGGAATCACCTCTTTCAATTGTGAGTCTAAAGTTGTTTTTTCATCCTCTGTTAATTTAGAAATGTTATTTTCTTCTTTTGAAATGAGTTTATCCAAATGATCTGCATCCACACGACTGAAAGAAATTTTTTCTTTACTGCCTTCCAACTTTTGAATTAAGTGGGGAACAATCGGTGAGTCTAGCAATAAGACCTCATAGCCTTTAGCTTTGGCAGCCTCAATATAACTGTGTTGTTCTTCCGCGTTCGAAGCGTATAAAATTACCAATTTATCATCCTTATCCGTTTGTTTGGCCTTGATCTTATTATACAATTCGTCATAGGTGTAATAATTACCATCTACAGTTGGGAATAGGTTAAATGCCTCTGCTTTTTCAAAGAATTTTTCTTCTGAAAGCATTCCGTATTCAATCACTATTTTAATGTCGTTCCATTTGGCCTCAAAATCTTCTCGATTGTCTTTAAATAATGATTTCAATTTATCGGCTACCTTTTTAGTGATGTATGATGAAATCTTTTTCACCGCACCATCTGCTTGTAAATAGGAACGCGATACATTTAAAGGAATGTCCGGAGAATCAATTACACCACGGAGCATGGTCAGAAATTCTGGTACTATACCTTCAACATTATCTGTAACAAATACCTGATTTTGGTACAATTGAATGCGATCCTTCTGAATATTCATATCGTTAGATAACTTTGGGAAATATAGAATCCCAGTCAAATTAAACGGATAATCAACATTCAAATGAATATTAAAAAGAGGTTCTTCAAACTGCATCGGGTACAATTCTCTGTAAAACCCTTTGTAATCTTCGTCTTTGAGTTCCGACGGTGTTTTGGTCCATGCAGGGTTTGGATTGTTGATGATGTTATCAACAATAATCTTGCGCTGGGGCTCCGTGGTGTCCTTCCCGTCTTTATCGGTTGTAGTTTCAGGAGTGTGATCTGGGTCATTGATTTCCTTGGTCCCAAATTTAATCGGAATCGGCATGAACTTGTTGTACTTGTTCAATAATTCAGTAATGCGACTGTCCTCTAAAAACTCTGTAGAATCCTCGGCGATGTGTAAAATAATTTCTGTTCCGCGCTCTTTTTTATCACTTTTTTCAAGGCTGTATTCAGGGCTGCCATCACAAATCCAATGTGCAGCATCGGCCTCTTTGTAGGATTTGGTAATGATTTCAACTTTTTCAGCTACCATAAAGGCGGAATAAAACCCAAGTCCAAAATGCCCTATAATGCCAGCATCTTCTACTTTATCTTTGTATTTGTCCAAAAATTCTTCAGCACCTGAAAAAGCGACTTCATTGATATATTTTTGAACTTCCTCTGATGTCATGCCAATTCCTTTGTCAATGAGGTGTAATTTTTTAGCTTTTTTGTCAATTTTTACTTCAATTTTTGGCGTGCCATAATCTACTTTAGCTTCTCCAATATTTGATAAATGTTTCAGTTTTAAAGTAGCGTCTGTGGCATTGCTTATCAGCTCTCGTAAAAAGATTTCATGGTCACTATAAAGAAATTTTTTAATCAGTGGGAAAATATTCTCTACAGAAACATTGATGGTTCCTTTACTCATAATTTTGTTTTTTATTTACAGATTAATTTGAAACATTTTGTTCAAAAAGAGTACCAATTTGTTAAATATGACAAACTGACACTTTATAAAGTTTATATTTGTCTAACAATTCGAATAATTAATTTATGTACAATTCAAGAATTATCGGTATGGGGCACTACGTCCCCGATAATGTTGTTACAAATGACGATTTGTCCAAATTGATGGATACAAATGACCAGTGGATTCAAGAGCGCACTGGAATTCATGAAAGACGTTGGGCTGTTAAAGGCGATGGTAACAGTACTTTTAGTATGGGCTTAAAGGCCGCCGAAAAAGCCATTAAAAATGCAAAAATTGATAAAGATGATATTGATTTTATTGTATTTGCAACCCTGAGTCCCGATTATTATTTCCCGGGTCCTGGTGTTCAAGTTCAAGAGGCCCTTGGTATTGATACCATTGGCGCGTTGGATGTACGAAACCAATGTTCTGGTTTTGTCTATGGACTTTCTGTTGCCGATCAGTTTATTAAAACTGGGATGTACAAAAAAATTTTGGTGATTGGAAGCGAGTTGCAGTCTCAAGGTATTGATATTTCTACAAGAGGTCGCAGTATTTCGGTTATTTTTGGAGATGGTGCAGGAGCAGCTATCCTTAGCAGAGAAGCTGATTCAAGCAAAGGAATCTTATCCTCGCATTTACATTCTGAAGGCAAGCATGCACTTGAGCTTGCAGCTGAAGCGCCTGGAATGGGAAAACGATGGGTTACAGACATCATTGCTGAAAACAATCCCGATGATATGAGTTACAGGCCCTACATGAATGGACAGTTTGTTTTTAAAAATGCCATCAGACGTTTTAGCGAAGTGATTCATCAAGGATTGGAAGCCAATAATTTACAGGTTTCAGACATTGATATGTTGGTACCCCATCAAGCCAATCTGCGAATTTCTCAATACATTCAAAAAAAGTTTAAACTCTCAGACGATCAAGTTTTTAATAACATTCAAAATTACGGAAACACCACGGCTGCCTCCATACCTATTGCATTGAGCGAAGCTTGTGAACAAGGGAAGATTAAGTCTGGGGATACTGTTGTATTGGCTGCGTTTGGCAGTGGGTTTACATGGGGGAGTGTTATTATCAAATGGTAGAAGACTTTAAAACATTGGTCTTAGGCACCTCATTAAATACTAATCGTTACTCCAATAAAGCGGTTTTGATGTTAAGCAATGCAGGTATTCCAGTGGTGGCTTTTGGTCTTAAAAAGGGATCTGTTTCAACTGTTCAAATTGATACGGCTTTAAAATCTTATAAAAATATTCATACCGTCACGCTTTATTTAAATCCAAAACACCAAGAGGCCTATTATGATTATATCATCCAATTGAAGCCAAAACGTGTTATTTTTAATCCAGGTACTGAAAACCCCATTTTCTACAGACTTTTAAGAGAAGCCAATGTGTCTTATGAAATCGCCTGTACCTTGGTATTACTTTCTACGAATCAATACCAATCCTAAAAAGGTGAGCAAGCCATTGAGCGGAAGAAGTTCATAACCAATTACATATCCACCAAGGAATTCAGTAGGAGTTTCTCCCAATGTATAAGACAATACAACAGATGCCAGAGCGACACACCAAACCCACTGGTCTTTAACTTTGTAGTTGGTGAAAATCCCAAAGGCAAAAAGGCCTAAAAGCGGCCCATAGGTATAGCCTGCAACTGTAAGTAAGCTGTCAATAACATTTGAATTTAAAAGATACTTAAAGGCAATGATCACCAAAATCAATAAAATACTCATGCCAATATGTGTTTTTTTTCTGATGTGTTTTTTTTCAGACTCAGAATGGTCTTTCAAATCTAAAATATCGACACAAAACGAGGTTGTAAGAGAAGTCAATGCACTGTCTGCACTGCTGTAGGCGGCGGCAATTAATCCTAGTATAAAAACAGAACCCAATGCCAGACCTAAGCCCGAGTTGAGGGCTATTTCAGGAAATAATAAATCTGTTTTAGGATTGCCATCAAGCAATGGAAGTTTCACTCCAAAGCATTCGGCATAGATAAATAACAGTGCACCCAATAATAAGAATAAAAAGGTAACAAGGGTTAAAACGAGGCTGAACCAAAGCATATTTTTCTGAGCATCTTTTAGCGTTTTACAGCTTAAGTTCTTTTGCATCATGTCCTGATCAAGCCCCGTCATGCATATCGTGATAAACATGCCCCCAAAAAATGATTTTAAAAAATGATCTTTGTTTAAAATGCTTTCTGTTTGAAAAACAGTACTGTATTGTTTTAATTCATCAGAATTTAAAAATTCAGCAAAACTCCAGCCCAATGCCTCCGTTATCATATAAATAGAAAGTATAACAGCACAGACCATAAAAAGGGTTTGCAAGGTGTCTGTCCAAACAATGGTTTTTATGCCGCCCTTGTTGGTGTATACCCAAATTAAAACTATGGATAAGACCACAGTCATTTCAAAAGGGATGCCCCATTGCTCAAATACGAATTGTTGCAATACAATTGCCATGAGATACATTCTAAAGGCAGAGCCTAACACACGAGATACAAAAAAGAAAAAGGCCCCAGTTTTATGACTTACGTTTCCAAAACGTTGTTGTAAATATTCATAAATTGAAGTGAGGTTTAATCTATAGTATACTGGCAAAAGTAAAAACGCCACGACCACATACCCGGCAATATAGCCTAAGCAGACTTGGAAATAACTAAATTCAGAGGCTTCTACCCATCCTGGGACGGAAATAAACGTAACTCCTGAAAGCGAAGCCCCAATCATCCCAAATGCGACCAGATACCATGGGGACTGTTTACCGGCCTTAAAAAAATCGGCATTGCTATCATTTTTTCCAGTAATTCTTGCGATTATAACTAGAAAAACAAAATAAATTAAAGTGAGCAGTAGAATGTGTTGTCCTTTCAACTTAATAAATTTATATTTGTAAGGCTTAACAATTCCATTTAAGACCTACATCAAATGTATAATTTTCTATGGCAACCTGACAGTTTCCTTAGGGTTTTTTTAGAATTTTCATTTGTTAAAAAGGAAACAGATTTTTTAAAATTATAACAACGAAGCCAACGATGGAATTTTCTTCGAAATTATTACAAAATGCTGTCAGTGAAGTTGCTCAACTGCCAGGGATAGGCCGTCGCACTGCTTTGCGTCTTGTATTGCATTTGATGCGACAGCCACAAGCCCAAACAAATCAACTTTCCAACGCTTTAACAGAAATGCGTGATCAAATTAACTTTTGCAATTCATGTCATAATATTTCTGACAAAGAGATATGTGAAATTTGCGCAAACCCCAATAGAAACCAAAGTACCATTTGTGTCGTTGAAGACATTCGTGATGTTTTGGCCATTGAAAGTACGGCCAGTTTTAAGGGTATTTACCATGTTTTGGGTGGTAAAATATCTCCCATGGATGGAATTGGCCCAAATGATTTAAACATCCAAAGTTTGGTTAAAAAAGTAGAATCAGGAATGATTAAGGAAATCATTTTTGCATTGAGTTCTACCATGGAAGGCGATACCACCAACTTTTATATTTACAAGCAAATTCAAGATACAGGTATAACAATGTCTACCATCGCCCGTGGTATTTCAGTAGGAGATGAATTAGAATATGCAGATGAGGTCACTTTGGGAAGAAGCATTACCAACAGAGTGCCTTTCGAGATTTCCTTTAAATCCTAGTTATTTTGAAAATTTCTGTCGTCATTCTAAATTACAATGTTCGCTTTTTTTTAGAGCTGTGCTTGCAAAGTGTCCAAGCCTCTTTAAAAGGTATTTCTTCCGAAATCATCGTTATTGATAACAACTCCTCCGATGACAGTTGTAACATGGTGAAATCGATATTTCCAGAAGTTAAACTTATTGAGAACAATGAAAACATTGGGTTTTCAAAGGGCAATAATTTGGCTAATGGTTTGGCCAAAGGTGAGTATTTATGCGTTTTAAATCCAGATACGGTTGTTGCAGAAGATACTTTTCAAAAAATCTTAAAGTTTTCAGATACCAAAACCAATTTAGGGATTGTGGGTTGTCGTTTTATGGATGGTTCCGGTAAATTTTTGCCAGAATGCAAGCGCAATATTCCTAAACTTTCTTCGGCTCTAGGTAAACTTTTGGGCAATGGAAAATCTTATTATGCGACTGCGGTGGATCAAAATTCAATTGCTGAAGTTAGTGTTCTAACGGGTGCTTTTATGCTGATGCGGCGCGAACTTTTTACAGCCCTCAACGGATTCGATGAAGATTTTTTTATGTACGGAGAGGATATTGATTTCTGTTACAGAGCATTAAAAATGAA
>JBJKXC010000004.1:0-58783 GCA_045561735.1 Flavobacteriaceae bacterium
CAAATTTTATAGGCGATTATTCAAAACAAAATCTTAAAAAATAAATGTTAATAACAACAATAGCAAAAACAATAAGAAATCAAAATATTTTAGGCCTAATTTATTAAACCTTGACTCCTTTAAATTGTTGATAAAATAGTCCAAAAAAGATATTTTTTTAAGTTTTTAAGTAGTCGAAAGTTTTATATTAGCTAATAGGTAAAATTGCAATTAAATTATTTATGATTGAAGGAGAAAAGTTAATTCCGATAAATATAGAGGATGAAATGAAATCAGCATATATCGACTATTCGATGTCTGTGATTGTTTCTCGCGCTCTGCCAGACGTTCGAGACGGATTAAAACCCGTCCACCGCCGAGTGTTATATGGTATGCATGAATTGGGCGTAAAATCAAATACTGCTCATAAAAAATCGGCAAGGATTGTCGGTGAAGTTCTTGGAAAATATCATCCTCATGGAGATACATCCGTATATGATACCATGGTACGTATGGCTCAAGAATGGAGTCTACGATATATGTTGGTTGATGGACAAGGTAATTTCGGCTCCATTGATGGAGACAGTCCTGCTGCGATGCGTTATACTGAGGCACGAATGCGGAAGATCTCCGAAGATATGTTAGCAGATATAGATAAAGAAACTGTTGATCATAAATTAAACTTTGACGACACCCTAAAGGAACCAACTGTTTTACCCACGCGAATTCCCGGTCTTTTGGTAAATGGTGCTTCAGGGATCGCTGTAGGTATGGCAACCAATATGCCTCCACATAATCTTTCGGAAGTAGTTGATGGTATTATAGCATATATTGATGATAATTCCATTGAAATTGATGCGCTTATGCAACATGTTAAGGCCCCTGATTTTCCGACTGGAGGCATAATATATGGTTACGATGGCGTAAAAGAAGCCTTTGAAACAGGCCGTGGTCGTATCGTAATGCGGGCCAAAGCTAATATAGAAGAAGTCAATGGTCGAGAATGTATCATTGTTAGCGAAATCCCTTATCAAGTCAATAAAGCAGACATGATTAAAAAAACTGCGGATCTTGTCAACGATAAAAAACTTGACGGCATTTCAACCATTCGTGATGAATCAGACCGCAACGGAATGCGTATTGTATACGTTTTGAAGCGAGATGCAATTCCTAATATTGTTCTAAATAAGCTTTTTAAATACACAGCTTTGCAATCATCTTTTAGCGTAAATAACATTGCCTTGGTCGATGGGCGTCCTGAAATGCTGAATCTGAAAGATATGATCCACCATTTTGTGGAACACCGTCACGAAGTGGTTGTTCGTAGGACAAAATATGAATTGCGCAAAGCGGAAGACCGCGCTCACATTTTAGAAGGTCTTATCATCGCTTCTGACAATATTGACGAAGTAATTAAAATCATTCGAGGATCCTCTAATCCAGATGAAGCGCGTGAAAAATTAATCAAGCGTTTTGAACTTAGTGATATACAAGCCAAAGCAATTGTTGAAATGCGTTTGCGTCAGTTGACAGGACTAGAGCAGAATAAATTGCGATCTGAGTACGAAGCTTTGATGGAAACCATTGAGGATCTCAAGGAAATTTTAGTTAAAAAAGACCGTCGTATGCAAATCATTAAAGATGAATTGCTAGTAGTCAAGGATAAGTACGGAGATGAGCGTCGTTCTGTGATTGAATATGCTGGAGGCGATTTGTCCATCGAAGATATGATTCCAAATGAACAAGTGGTGATTACAATTTCTCATGCAGGCTATATCAAGAGAACCTCTTTGACAGAATATCGAACTCAAAACAGGGGTGGGGTTGGTCAAAAAGCTTCCACCACTAGAAATGAAGACTTTTTAGAACATTTATTTGTTGGAACAAATCACCAATACATGTTATTTTTCACTCAAAAAGGAAAATGTTTTTGGATGCGAGTTTACGAAATCCCAGAAGGTAGCAAAACTTCTAAGGGACGCGCTATTCAAAATTTAATTAATATAGAGCAAGATGACAAAGTAAAAGCATTCATTTGTACACAAAATTTGAAAGACGAAGAATATATCAATGCGCATTATGTCATTATGGCCACTAAAAAAGGACAGGTCAAGAAAACCTCTTTAGAGCAGTATTCTAGACCCCGCACCAATGGAATTAATGCAATTACTATTCGTGAAGGTGATGAATTGCTGGAGGCAAAACTCACTACTGGTGAGAGTCAAGTCATGTTGGCATTAAAATCTGGAAAAGCCATCCGATTTGAGGAAGCCAAAACACGCCCTATGGGTCGCGGTGCTTCAGGTGTTCGTGGAATAACGCTGGCTCATGAGAAAGATTCAGTTATTGGCATGATTTCTGTAAATGATATGGATAGTAATATTTTGGTGGTTTCTGAAAATGGCTTTGGCAAACGCTCAAGTTTACAAGACTACCGTATCACTAACAGAGGAGGAAAAGGGGTCAAAACTATCTCAATAACGGATAAGACAGGTATTTTGGTTTCTATTAAAAATGTAACCGATGAAGATGATTTAATGATAATCAATAAATCTGGTATCGCGATAAGAATGGCTGTTGAAGATCTAAGAGTAATGGGACGTGCTACACAGGGTGTCAAGCTAATCAATTTAAAAGGCAGTGATTCCATTGCTGCGGTTGCTAAAGTTATGAAAGATGAGGATCAGGATAGTCATGAAAACGCTACCAAAACAAGCGCTTCAGATGATCAATCCCTAGATCAAAATATATCCTAAAACAAGTCCAAAATCAAACAAACGGAGGATTAATAAAATCAAAATGAGTATGAAAAAATATCTAATTTTAGGGATTATAATTACGTTATTCGGGTCTTTATCAGCTCAAAAAAAAGAATTACGTAAAGCTGGGAATGAACTTGATAAAGGCGATTTTGAAAAAGCAACAATAGCTTTAAACGCTGCAGAAGTATTATCAGAATCCATGGATGATAAACAAAAAAGTGAATTTTATCTTTTAAAAAGTAAGCTTTATCTCAAAGATGGTGCGGCTGGTCCACAAGAAACTGAAAAGGCAATCGAAGCATTTCAAAAAGTTTCTAACGATATCAGTGCTCAGTCCAAAGAAATACATTTGGTCAATCTTATCAATCATTTGCTAAACAAAGGCAGTGATTACGTTGAAAAAAGCGATTTTTCAACTGCAACAAATTACTTTTTTAATGCTTATCGTATTTCTAAAAAAGATACGATATACCTATACTACGCAGCTTCGTCTTCTGTAAATGCAAAAGAATATGATAAATCTTTAATTATGTATGAAGAGTTAAAGTCTTTAAATTTTACGGGTATTGAAAAACAGTATTTTTCTGTCAATAAAATCACAAACATTGAAGAAGCTTTTGATAACAAATTATTGAGAGATGCTGCCATTCAGGCTAAGACCCATTTTAATCCAACGGAAAAAAATACTATGTCCAGATATCCTGAGATTATTAAAAATATAGCTTTGATTTACAACCAAATGGGTGATACTGAGAAAGCTTTAGAGGCCATGAATGAAGCAAGAGCTGAAAACCCTGACGATTTGAATCTTATCTTGACTGAGGCCAACGTACATTATGCCATGGGGGACATTGATAAATTCAAGAGTTTATTGGAATATGCTACTGAGCTGGATTCCGAGAACCCAGAATTACAGTACAATTTAGGAGTCATCGCATCAGAAGCTAATGATTTTGAAAATGCCAAAAAATATTACACACGTGCTATTGAACTGAACCCAAAATATATAAATGCTTATATCAATCTAGCCGCTTTGATTTTAGGACAAGAAGAATCTATTATTGACGAGATGAATAATTTGGGTACTTCGGCTGCTGATGACTTAAGGTATGATGAGCTTAGATTGAAGAGAAAGAAACTTTATTCCCAAGCGATTCCATATTTGGAACGAGCGATTACCGTGGACTCCAATAACTTTCAAGCTGCAAAAACTCTTTCTAATATCTATTCTGCCACAGGTGATGATGTCAATGCAAAAAAATACAGAGAATTGGCTGAAAGCATAACACAATAAAAGTTTATTGTTATTTTAAAACTCGATGTATTTCATTGAGTTTTTTTGTTTTAATCCATTACTAGATTCGTTGTTCTTGTTATTTTATATGCTTTTAATTACACTCAATTTATGGGTGTATGTGTGCTTATCTATATTGTAAATTCCCTTATGGTCCAACCGGTCGATGCGGACTTTACCATGGGCATGAATGATGTGGTTGTTTTCCAAGATAATTCCTACGTGTATGATAGTTCCATCTTTATTATCGAAAAAGGCGAGGTCACCGGGACTGCTTTTCTCAATAAAACTTAAGGTGCGTCCTTGAGTAGATTGTTGAGAAGCATCTCGCTTGAGTTTATATCCATTGATTCGATACACCATTTGAGTAAATCCAGAACAATCGATACCAAAAGGTGTTTTACCACCCCAAAGATAGGGGGTGTTTAAGTACATTAATGAGGTTTTTATAAGTTGCTGTTTATTTTTTTTTCCAATCAATTTTTCTCCTTCAAATTTGTGATTAAGTAGGGAGGTAGCATTTAAAATACTACCCAAAACAATGGGTTGCAGTTTTTTATTTGAGTCTGTGATTGAATTAACTAAATCAGCACAAAATATTTCATCTTGATATTTAAAATGCGAGTAATCGGATTTTTCAATGCATTGAAACTGCTTGTTGTCAATCCAACCTTCATATTTATCGAAGCTCAATCGAATCTTACTCCATTTTTTGTGATATTCTATAACTTCGAAGCATTCTCCGTAGAGCAATTGAGAAGTCAATTCACTGATGTCTGAGGGCTCCCTTCTTAGTCCCACAACACTATGGTTACATAGCCCGTATTGCATTATTTAATTTCGTTTGAGAATAAGTGCTGAAGCACCACCGCCACCATTGCATATGGTGGCAGCACCTAAAGTTCCATTATTTTGTTCTAAAACATTTATTAACGTGACCACAATTCTTGCTCCTGAGCAGCCTAAAGGATGGCCCAACGAAACTGCCCCACCATTTACATTCACTTTTGCAGCATCTAGGCCCAAAATTTTCATGTTGGCCAATCCAACCACAGAAAATGCTTCATTGAATTCAAAATAATCAATATCGTCAATATGTATATTTCCTTTTTTTAATGCTTTAGGTAGTGCTTTTGCTGGCGCTACTGTAAACCATTCAGGCTCTCGAGCAGCATCAGCATAGCTTACAATTGTAGCTAGTGGTTTCAGTCCAAGGGCTCTGGCTTTTTTTAGACTCATCATGACCACTGCAGCGGCCCCATCGTTGATAGTGGAAGCATTGGCTGCGGTCACGGTGCCATCTTTTGTAAAAGTAGCTCTTAGAGTTGGTATTTTTTCAAGTTTTACCTTTGTATATTCTTCATCTTTAGAAATAATTATTGATTCACCTCTTCGCTGTTGTATTTCGACAGGGGTAACTTCATTATCAAATTTACCTAGATTCCAAGCCTCTGCAGCACGCATGTAAGATTCAATAGCAAAGGCATCTTGTGCTTCTCTTGTGAATCCATATTCTACAGCACAAGCATCAGCGTGTAAGCCCATTGCCTGCTGACTGTAAGCGTCTATAAGCCCGTCTTTTTGCATACCGTCTTCTAAGGTTATTGGACCAAATTTTTTAACATTTCTGGCATCGTAATAATGGGGAATAGAACTCATATTTTCCATGCCTCCTGCAATGATAATATCCGTGTCACCTAGGGCAATGCTTTGGGCCGCTTGCATAATGGCTTTCATCCCCGAAGCACAAACTTTATTAATGGTTGCGCAAGGCACTGTTTCTGGTATTCCAGCAAAAATAGCCGCTTGTCTAGCTGGCGCTTGACCTACGCCTGCTTGCACAACGTGACCCATCAATACCGCATCGACCTTGTTAGGATCGAGGTTAATTTTTGCCATAGCGCCTTTAATGGCTACAGCTCCTAGTTTTGGAGCTGAAATAGTTCTTAAGCTACCCATAAAACTTCCAATGGGGGTACGGACTGCAGAAACAATAACGACGTCTTGACTCATAAATAAAGATTTAATTTAACTTCTCTAAAGTAATTAATTTTTAGGATATATGATATGGTATTTTTAGCTTTTTATAGCAAAATGCGCTAATTTTATGAATTTAGACATTACTATTTTTATGTACTTTGTTTTAATTTTATATTGCAGTTAATAATGTATTATTAATGAATCAATTTTTAAATAAATTTTACAGGAATCACAGCGTTTTGTACAAGATTTTTCTTTTTGTTACATCAACCTTTTTAATTGTATACCTATTTCCTAAAAGTGGCACATTTAGATATAGTTTCGAAAACGGAAAACCGTGGCAATCTGAAAATTTATACGCCCCTTTTGATTTTGCAATTAAAAAATCTAATGATGAGATTGAGAATGAGAAAATATTAATTTCAAAAGAAGCATCTGTCTTTTTTGAATTAGATACATTGCTTTTAAAACAGGTTAAATTAAATCACAAGACAGCATTTGATAAAGGTTTTTTTGAAATGTCGGCCAGTCCATTGAAACAAAAAATGTTTGATGCTAGTATTTCTATTTTAGATGGGTTTTACAAAGTTGGTGTCCTTCCTGAGGAATACAATTTTAGTCCAAAAAAAATAATTTCGATTTTAATTGGCAATACCCAGACTAAAACTGTTGCTTACAATCAGTTTTTTCCACAAACCTATCTGAATGAATTTATTGATTCAAAATTGTTAGGCACTGAAGCTGAAAAATATATGACGATTTTTAAAAGTATTTTCTTTGACATTGTTGTTCCTAACACAGTTTACAATGAGGAGCTAACACAATCTGCATTAAATGAGCGTCTTAATCGAATTGCTCTGGTGCGTGGTCGTGTTGAAAAAGGGACTTTGATTATTTCAAAAGGTGAGGTTGTTCAAGGAGATAAATTGGCTGTTTTAAAATCGCTGCAATCTGAATACGAATCGCAAGTATGGACAGAGGCGAATTATGTTTGGATTTTAGCAGCCTATACTGTTTTAGTAGCCTTAGCCTTACTTATGTTATTTTTATTTTTGAGGAAGTACCGCTTTGAAATTTTTTCAAATAATACCAAGGTAACTTTTATATTCTTTAATATTTTGTTGATGGTTTTATTAACCACTATTGTCATTAATTTTAATTCGAGCTATATTTATGTGGTTCCCCTTTGTATTTTACCACTCATTTTAAAAGCTTTTTTTGATGCTCGATTGGGGCTTTTTACTCACGTTATAACGGTTTTACTCTTGGGGTTCGTTGTTACAAACAACTATGAGTATATGTTTTTACAGATAATCGCTGGAATTGTTACGATTTTGACTGTATCCGAGCTCTACAAAAGAGCCAATTTATTTATTTCAGTTGGCCAGATTACCCTTATTTATATTATTTCTTATTTTGCTTTCTATGTCATACACGAAGGTAATGTTGATGGCCTTAAATGGGAAAATTTTTTACTCTTTGTACTTTGTGGTTTGGCTACTCTTTTTGTTCAACCCCTCATTTATGCATATGAAAAACTTTTTGGTTTAGTTTCTGATGTTTCTCTGTTGGAACTTTCAGACACCAATACGACTCTATTAAAGGAGTTGTCAGAAAAAGCGCCTGGTACTTTTCATCATTCCCTAAATGTAGCAAATTTATCAGAGGCTTGTGCTAATGAAATTGGGGCCAATGCTTTGTTGATTCGTGTTGGTGCTCTATATCATGACATCGGTAAGATGGCAAACCCTACTTATTTTACTGAAAACCAATCTACTGGAACTAACCCGCACGAAGAATTATCACCAAAAGAAAGTGCCGAAATTATAATAAACCATGTAATTAATGGCATTGAAATCGCAAATAAAAATAAATTACCAGACCGAGTGGTAGAGTTTATCAGAACCCACCACGGTACAAGTACGGTACGTTATTTTTTTAACAAACAAATGGAATTAAATTCAGAATTTGACTCCTCAGATTTCAAATACAATGGTCCCAAGCCATTTAGTAAAGAAACAGCAGTTTTGATGATGTGCGATAGTGTGGAGGCCGCTTCTAAGAGTTTAAAAAACCCAACATCTACAAAAATTAATTCATTTGTAGATGCGATTATAGGCATTCAAATGGATGCCAATCAATTTTTAAATGCCAACATTACCTTAAAAGAAATTGAATCCATAAAAAAAGTTTTAAAGCACAAGTTAGCAAACATGTATCACCTTCGTATTGAATATCCTGAATGAAGATGTTTTTGGAATTAAAAAATTAAATAAATTGTTTGCGTTCTTCCCAATGAAAAGGTACATTTGCATCCGCAATTTTATTGCATAAGTTCATTAAAAAATGGAGAGGTGCCAGAGTGGTAATGGAGCAGATTGCTAATCTGTCAACGCGCAAGTGTTGCCCGGGTTCGAATCCCGGTCTCTCCGCAGCTAATAATCAACAACACGGGGTGTAGCGTAGCCCGGTTATCGCGCCGCGTTTGGGACGCGGAGGTCGCAGGTTCGAATCCTGCCACCCCGACTGTAGTTGTTTTTAGGATAACCAAATTCGGGGTGTAGCGTAGCCCGGTTATCGCGCCGCGTTTGGGACGCGGAGGTCGCAGGTTCGAATCCTGCCACCCCGACTTCAAGACTACGTCTTTATAATGGTCGCATAGCTCAGCTGGATAGAGCACCTGCCTTCTAAGCAGGCGGTCCTAGGTTCGAATCCTAGTGCGATCACAAATAACCTTCTGGTTTTCCAGAGGGTTATTTTGTTTTGGAAAACCTCTGTACTTTACTAAAATGGCCAATTTTATTAAAACTTTGTACATAGTTAGAATGTATTTTGGTAACTTTACATTAAATCAAAAAAATAATCCATGAATAAGTTACTTTTTTTTACCTTTTTATTTACTTTTTATACTTGTGGTGGAGGAGATTCTGAAAATTCATACAACAATAATAACAACAACAACAATAATAATATTGACGATCCTATAATAGGAACATGGGTTTTGGTAAATGAAGAAATTATTGGAGGAGATTGGAGTGGTTCCTGCAGAGGATGTTTTATGGAAAATGATGCTGGATCGCCTGATACATTTATTTTTACTATTTCTGATGTTACAAAAAACGTATGGGAGTGTTTCCCTGATAATGGCAGCTTATGCTCAGATTTAAACACCTTTGGTCCTGTAGGTTGGGTAAACAAAGGTTCTGACATTTATGAGTTTGATGGAGAACAATTGCAGGTAACCTTTATTGGAGATAACCAAATGCAAACTCCTTTTGAAGACGGAAATATTACTCAGACTTGGAGTCTAATGGAATAAATTATTATTTTTCAGCTTATTATAAAGTAGCCTTTTGATATTCAGAAGGTTATTTTATTTTTAGACGTTTCCTTATGATTAGAATTCAAATTGCACACTGCTTTATAATCATTTCTTTTTTATTTAATTTTTTTAAGATAATATTAATCATGTGTTTAATTTTAAAATTGTTAATTTTACTATATATTTTAAAATAATGAATTCAAACATATGCCTTCATTAAATCCATCTACTTCTATTTTAGGTTTTAGAAAAGCCAAACACCTATTAAGGCGTGCATGTTTTCATTATTCTAAATCGACATTAAATTATTTTGCTACATTGACTCCTTCCCAAGCTCTTTCGGAGTTATCCCTAGCTGATACAACCCCTTGGACCGACCCATACGATACAACAACTAATAATCAAAATGGTTCAGTTGACGGTTTTTGGATTCACAGTGGAAACCCACCTTCTACATATCCTTATGGACAAAATAAAAAAAGAGGTATTGTAAGCGGTTGGTGGTGGTACAATATGATGCAACAAAATAAATTAAAGCATAAACTAGTTTTTTTTCTCCACACTTGTTTTACTGTATCCAAAGATAATGGAGCAGGAAAATCATCCTATTTCTATGATTATCTGAGACTTTTAGATTTTTATGCCTATGGAAGTATAAAAGAATTGGCTAAAAAAATAACATTCGATAATGCTATGCTGTATTATTTAGACAATACAACAAATAATAAAAATAATCCAAATGAGAACTATGCACGCGAATTTTTGGAATTATTTACGATTCAAAAAGGGCCACAAATAGCCGAGGGTAATTACACAAATTACACCGAACAGGACATTCAACAAGCTGCAAAAATATTTTCAGGCATTAAAGTTAAACCTTTAAGAGACACAATTGATCCAGAAACAGGTATCCCATGTGGATATGTTAACGTATCTCAACATGACATTAATTCGAAAACATTCAGCAGTGCTTTTAATAATACAACCATTAGTGGTGGTACAAGTCAAAGTGCTGTAGTAGATGAATCAAATGAATTTGTTGAAATGATTTTTTCTAAACAAGAAACTGCTAAGGCATATTGTCGCAAACTTTATAGATTTTTTGTTAGAAGAGAGTGGGATAATGATGTTGAAAATTATATTATAAATCCACTATCGGTTCATCTTATAAATTCAAATTTTAATCTTCTTTCTACTGTTCAAACTTTATTGCAATCAAAACATTTTTTTGATGAAGATAATACTGATGATTCCAATGAAATTGTCGGAGGTATTATCAAACCACCATTGCAATTCATAAGCGAGCTGATTTCATTAATTGAAATGCATCTTCCAAACCCTGAAGCATCAAGCTCAAACCCTCCAAGCAATTGGTCAACAGACCAACTTGACTTTTATCATTTTTATTGGCAATTTTGTCACAAAACTTTTTTCCCTGGATCAGGGATGAATATATTTTCACCCGAAACCGTTGCAGGATATCCTGCAGATTATCAAGGACCTGATTATGATCGCAGTTGGTTCAGTTCAAATACCATTGTATCACGTTATAAAACAATCGAGTCACTAATTGAAGGGAAAAATAAAATTTTAGGTATTCAAACAAACTCAAACGGGGTTAATTACTTTCAAAATATTAAAGTCCAATTTAATTCTGTAGATTTTGTTTCGAATCCAAATAATATCTCCAATCCTTATGATTCAACTGTGTTAGTTTCCGAGCTTGTAGAATTGCTTTTCTGTGAAAGTATAACACAATCTCGATTGGATTATTTTATACAATCCCTTAACGACTTAGACCCTGGATACTGGGCTGGTGCTTGGGCCGAGTATGTGCAAAATGGAAACACTGTTCAAGTCAAGTCACGTTTGGATGCCTTGTTCACAAAGTTGATTAATGCTCCAGAATTTCAATTGATGTAAAAAGATTTTAAATGAAAAGAAGAAATTTTATTAAGCTTACAAGTACAGCATCAGCAGCAGGTCTTTTGCCAATACAGCTGAATACATCTTTTAAATTTTTAAATAATCTTTCAAATTGTGATTTTTCCAACAGAAAAATTGTACTCATCGAGTTGGCTGGTGGAAATGATGGTCTGAACACGGTAATTCCTTTGGATGTTTATTCTGATTATATTCAAATGCGTCCTACTCTCCATGTACCCTCCTCAAATGCACTTCACCTCAATAATATTGATTCAAGTATTCAAGGAACCAATCAAGACGTTGCTTTTCATCCCGCATTTACAGGTATGTATAATTTGTTTGATGAGGACCAGTTAAGAATTATACAATCTGTAGGCTATCCTTCACAGAATAAAAGTCATTTCGCATCTATTGATATTTACAATACTGGAAATGATGGAAACAATTGGAACAATGGTCAAGGAAGTGGTTGGATGGGTCGCTTTTTGGAAAATCATCATAGTGATTTATTTCCTACCAACTTTCCTGTTGGAATTCAAATTGGGTCCCCAAATACATCACTTGGTTTTCATGGTGAAAATGAACATGGTTTAGCTATAAATTTGAGCGGACAAGATTCAGAAAATTTTTACTCTATTTTAAGTGGTCTTTCTGGCCAATATCCCACAGATTTTCCAGACTCGCATTATGGAACAGAGCTTCAATATATTGTTGATACCGATGCAGTATCCAACATTTATGCGCAAGCAATCTCTGATTCTTTTAATAATGGCAGTAATTTTTCAGGTTCTAATTATCCCGACAACGATTTAGCTGACCAATTAAAAACAGTGGCGCGTTTGATCCGTGGTGGTATTGAAACTAAGGTTTACCTTGTACGCCTCGGAGGCTTTGATACACACAATAACCAAGTTCAGGGCGCTGGTGATCTACAGGGAAGACATTACGATTTGTTGGATGAATTATCTACTGCTGTTGAGGCTTTTATGAATGATTTGAATTCTGATAGTGTTGGTGATGATGTTGTTGGAATTACCATATCTGAGTTTGGAAGAAAGGCCAAGGAGAACGGTAGCTTTGGAACAGACCATGGAGAAGTCGCCCCTGTATTCGTTTTTGGTAAACCTGTGCAAAGTGGAATTTCGGGTGTGAATGTAGATTTTAGTGAAGCTACACAAAATAATAATTACCAAATTAAAACTGTTCAATTTGATTACAGGCAATCTTTGGCCACGCTGATGCAGGATTTTCTAGGTTCAAACTCTTCAAGTATTAACAGTGCTTTTGTGGATAATTTGACAAGTGCAAGTTTTGCAGATCAAAAAATCCAAGATTTGTTAAAGTCAAATTATGTTGTCCCAGAGATTTGTTACAATACAAACTTGGGAATCCAAAATCCAGATTCTGACGACTGGTTGGTATATCCAAATCCTTTTAAAAATCATTTCGATGTTAAAGGCTTATTAAACAATTCTAACTTTCCTACCTCTTTTATACTATTCAATCAGTTTGGGCAAAATATTCATGAGGGTTATTTAAATTTTGTTGGCGGAACCGCTCGGGTTGATCTTCCAAACCTCAACACTGGGATTTATATTTTAACACTCAAAAATGCCTATAAAACCCAAAGTTTCAAACTTTTAGGAGGAATCCTTTGATCTTATTTTTATTTAATCATTTTCTTTTATTAAGACTTGGAGATCTAACTTTTTTCCTGTTTGTAAGATATTAACCTATGTTTAGTTATACTGCTTGCGAACAACCTCAATATTCAAATTTTTCAAATTCCACTTTTTGGTTGGTATTTGCAGATTCCATAATCCCATTTAAAACTCTTATATCTCTTCGTCCCATTTCACCCGGCGTAATGTTAGGAGCTTTTCCTAAAATAGCTAGACATTGGCCATCAATTTGAAGTTTTTGTTGAAAAACATTGTTTATTTCCATATCACCACCTGGTGTATAGCCTTTAATTCCTTTGTAGCTGTAAGCAGGTTTAAGCCCGATTTTTCCTTTATCGGTTTTTAAATGAATAAAATTTTCTTTTTTACCGTAACTTGAACTGTGATTAGATACTTTTCCATTGGCCCAATGCAATTCCCATTCCCAATGTTCGGGGATATCTTTGAAAATTTTTTCTCGATCTGTCCAGCTGCGCGCAACAACACTTATAGGGTGCATGTTTGTACTATAAAAAGCGGATTGAACAACATAAACCCCAAGGTCATAAACAGCTCCACCAACATTCATGGCTTTTGTTAATCGCCAATCTCCTTCATAAGTCCAACGCCCATGATCGTAGGAGAAACCACCTTTCATTTTACTCCATGTCCCAAATTCCTGATTTTTCATGGCACCCATAAAACGAATATTGAAAGGATCCCAATACAAGCGGTAGCCAATTTGAAGCATTTTATTCGCCCTTTGGGCGGCTTGAATCATTTGGTCACAATCTTCGACTGTAGGTGCCATTGGCTTTTCACAAATAACATGTTTACCTGCTTGGAAGCTTCGAATGGTATATTCTGCATGATTTCCTGTTGGAGTTGCGATGTAAACACAATCAATATCAGGATTGTTTACAATCTGGTCTAAATTATCATAATTGTAGATATTTTTTTCTTTAATTTGATATTTTTCTTGCCATTTAGATATTTTATGAGGTGATCCCGTAATAATACCATTCAGTGTCGCATATTCTGATTTATTAATGGCTGGAGCAATCCACTTTTCGGCATAATTTCCTAAACCACAAATCGCAATTCTAATAGGTTTATAAGACACGTTATGGGCATATAAATTTGGGATTAGAAGGCTAGATGTAGCTCCTAATGTGCTTAATTTCACAAATTTTCTTCTTTTCATTTAAAAGCTGTAATTAATTTATTATTTCTTAAGTCAAGGCTGGAAATTTCCATATCATTGGAAGTATGTAATAAACCATTAAAGTCAAAATGATAATGGAAATAAAATTCATCCAAAGTCCTTTTTTAACCATATCCTCAATTTTTAAATAACCCGATCCAAAAACAATCGCATTAGGTGGTGTGGCCACTGGCAGCATAAATGCGCAAGAAGCAGCAACTGTTGCACCTACCAATAAGAAAAATGGATGTACATCAATAGCATGTGCAAGCGATGCTAAAACAGGCAACATTAATGCCGTTGTGGCTATGTTTGATGTTATTTCTGTTATAAAATTAACCGAAGCAATTATAACCAATAGTAAGACTATTAATGGAACAGTTTGTAGAGATTTTAATTGTTCTCCAATCCAGAGCGCCAATCCGCTGGATTGAAAACCAATTGCCAAAGCCATTCCTCCGCCAAATAACAATAAAATACCCCAGGGTAGTTTTACAGCATCATCCCAGTTTAACAATGGAACCCCCTTTTTACTACTGGGTAATATGAATAATAAAATAGCGGCAATGACCGCAATGATGGTATCGTCTATTGAAGGAATTATAGATTGTAAAATCCATGATCTAAAAATCCATGCAAATGCGGTTGCTATAAATACATAAAAGATAATTTTTTCTTCAAAGGATACTCTTCCAAGTGCGTTTAATTGATTTTTAATTTCATTCTTTCCACCCGGAAATTCCTTTTGTTTAAATTTGAAGGCAAAACGCGTCAAATAAAACCAACCTAAAAATAAAAATAAAAGACTTATTGGGAATCCGAAAGCAAACCATTGCCCTAAGGATATTTCGATTCCATATGTTTCTTGAATGACGCCAGCTAAAATAAGGTTTGGCGGAGTGCCAATTTGTGTTGCCATACCACCAATAGAAGCACTGTATGCGATGGCTAACATTAAAGCTTTTGCAAAGATTGAATTTTCATTATCAAACGTCTTTGGATTATCTTTTAATTGGGATACAATGGCCATTCCTACAGGTAATATCATGACTGCTGTAGCGGTATTAGAAATCCACATAGATAAAAGAGCAGTAGCTATCATAAATCCTAAAATAATATGCACAATATTGGTGCCTACAATTCTAATAATTGTCAGCGCTATTCTTTTATGTAGATTCCATTTTTCAATAGCAATGGCTAAAATAAATCCTCCTAAAAATAGAAAAATAAACTTGTGTCCATATGAAGCGGTAGTCTCTTTTAAGCCTAGTCCTCCACTAAGTGGAAACAAAACAATAGGTAATAAGGCCGTAACCGCAATGGGTAATGCCTCTGTAATCCACCAAATTGCCACCCATGCTGCTGTGGCCAATACAGCATTTGCAGGAGGCACTAACCCGACTGGATGAAAAAATAAAATTATCGATGTGAAAACAATTGGACCCAATACCAGCCCGATTTTTTTTTTGGTTAACTTCATTGTTAGTTCAATTAAAAATTAAATCGGCGGCCTTGCTAGAAGCTAGCGTGAAACTGTGATCGGCATCTGTATTAATTTCAAACGTCCATTGGAAATCCAAATTATTATTAGCACTTAGTGTAGCAGCTTTATTGTAAAAGTATTGTGCCCTTTCTAATCGATGTAAACCCTGCGCATCAGCAAATTGGTTGTGTCTGAGACCACCGCTGTCAGGATCGTTATCTAAATCCCCTATTAAAAGTGTCAATTTCTTATCAAATAAATCATCTAATACTATGTTTTCTAGAATTGAATTTGAAAATCCATAAGGAAATGCCGTATTGTAATCTGTAGTGGTATACCATCCAGGTGCTGAAACAATTATTTTATCAATCTGTGCTGTGGGTTTGAACATCAAAAATCGGTGCGCAAATTGACCCCCAGCAGAATGCCCAAAAACATGGTATTTTAAAGTACTATTATCAATTTTAGTTTTTATGTAATCAAATAATGGTTCAATTACTGAAAAGGTCCATTCCGGTTCAGGATTTAGTGAGGAAGGGGAGGGGTTGTCCCCATCTTCATATACATTTCCAAGGTTGTAAGCATCTCCACCTGGAAAATTTGTTGATGAAAATTCTGGCGCCACAACTATAAAATTATATTGATTCGATTTGGAAATCATGGCGTCCCTATAGTCCATTGCATTACGGCCATTACCGTGAAAGACAAATAATATTTTAGTACTTGATGTTGTATTGTTTGGAATATAGTAATGAATTTTTAAAGTCTTATCAGCAAAAGGTGTGTAATCAGAGTACTCAAAGTAACCACTTCCTGTTAAATTTTCAGTGTGCTCTATTGGGGTATTTTCATTGATATTTGATCCATCATCACAGTCAATAAAAATTGTAAAACTTAATAATAAAATAATTTTAACGTACTTCATTTCGTTTCAAAAAAAATTAAAAATAGTCAATCTTTATGATATATTTGTAATACTAATATGTTTTAATTATTTACCACATTAAAATTTTTCATATGAAAACAAAATTACTTTTTATTTTTTCTTTTCTTTCCTATGGGCTCTTTGCTCAAACATCAACTGGTGATATCGTAATTACTGAAATCATGAATAATCCCAGCCCTGTTAGTGATACAACTGGTGAATGGTTTGAAGTTTACAATTCAACTGCGAACTCTATTAATATCAATGGTTGGGTAGTCAAAGATGATGGTACCAACATTCACACCATCGATGGAACTATTGGAGGTTCAACTCTTATCCCAGCAGGTGAATATTTTGTACTTGGAAGGACATCAGATACCTCTACAAATGGAGGAGCTCTAGTTGATTACCAATACGGTACAAGCGGTTTTACGTTGGGTAATGCAGGTGATGAAGTTATTCTATTATCATTAGAAGGTACTGAAATAGCTCGTGTTAATTATGACGGTGGACCTAATTTTCCTGATTTAACTGGTGCAAGTATGCAATTAGATCCAGCGAGTATTAATGAGACAGATAACAATACAGGCTCAAATTGGTGTGCTTCAACTTCTGATTATGGAGATGGTACAGGTTCACTAGGTACTCCAGGAGCTCCAAATGATACATGTGCACCAACATGCGAAGCCTCCCTTGGTTCTCAAGATGTAGTTTGTGATGCCATATCATCTGGAGTAGATAGTTACTCTGTTACATTAGCCTTTTCAGGTGCAGGGACTTCAAACTTTGTAGTCACGGCAACTGCCGGTACTATTGGTGGAGATGATCCAACCACAACTGTTGATGGATCTATCACAGTAAGTAGTATTCCAGAAGGAACAGATATTACCATTACTGTAGATGATACAGCCACTGGTGGTTTGTGTGCTTTAATTAGAGAAGTCACCAGCCCAGTTTGTGAACCAATAGGGGATGTTGAGTTAGAACTCGTAGGAGTAATTGATTTTACAGTTCCTTCAGCAGGAAATGACGGTAAAGCTATTCACGTAGTGGCTATAGCCGATATTCCAGATTTAAGTGTTTATGGTATCGGAACAGCGGGTAATGGTGGAGGATCAGATGGTCAAGAATATCCTTTTGATGCGATCTCAGTTTCTGCCGGGGATCATATTTTAGCAGCGCGTACTCCAAGTGCAATGGAAAGTTATTTTACCACTGATGGTTATAATTTGTTTGATCATGTACTCACATCTAGCTCAGTAATTAACCAAAATGGTAATGATGCGATTGAGCTTTTTAAAAATGGATCTGTTGTTGAAACTTTTGGTGAAATATTTTTTGAAGGAGGTTCTAGTTACTACGGTATGGATTGGGCCTTTCAAGATTCATGGGCCTATAAAAATGTATTAGGATCTACTTGGCCAGATGGCTGGATTTATGGAGTTCAACAATGTACTGACGACTCAACCACTACATTTGATTCATCATGTGTATATCCTTTTGTAGCAGCACTTTCAACTGGTGAGTTTGCCTCTAAAGAGTTAGCTATTTTTCCTAACCCAGTTAATGATGGGTTTGTTAATATTAAAACTCAGATTTCTGGAGAGGTAAACGTCAAACTATATGACATCATGGGCCGTTGTATCTTATCCAAGCAGATTATCTCTGAAACTCTGGATGTTTGCGCCATTGGTTCAGGTATCTATTTGTTGCAAGTTTCTGTCGCAGACCGTTCTTCTACGACCAAACTGATTATTAAATAAAAACTTAGTTTTTTTTAAAGGGTGGTTATTTCATAATAACCACCCTTTTTGTTTACATCCTCGACTGTTATTTAATATATTAGCAAAGAGGTATTTTAATTCACTTAAAAACTGTTTTAATTTTATATATTAGACACTAAACAAAATAATAAAAAATGACTGTAAAATCTCTTTTGAAAAAATTTTCTATTACACTTGCATTAATTTGGATATTGATTGGTTGTACAACGGATGACATCTTACCCGCCTTAGAATTAAATACAAACGAAACTGTTCTAAGTGAAGCAGGTGGAAGCTTATCACTTTCAGCGGTACTCAATTCAGCCGCGTCCCAACAAATTTCCATTCCATTGATATTTTCTGGTACAGCCGTACTTTCTGAAGATTATTCAGTCAGTGCAGCACAAATTGTCATAGAGGCTGACAATGAATCGGGAAATGTAATTTTTTCAGGCTTGCAAGATAATGTAATTGAAGGTACTGAAACAATAATCGTTCAAATATCCAATGCACAAGATGTCTTATTGGTTTCTGAAACTCAAATTGAAATTTCACTTTTGGATGATGATGTAGATACGGATGAGGACGGCATTCCGGACAATGTGGACAGTTGTCCAGAACAATCTGGATTTGCTGAGTATGATGGTTGTTTGTATCCAAGAATTATTATCAACGAGGTGTTATATGATCCCTCAAACCAAGGTTTAAATGGGGATGCAAATGGTGATGAATTTTACGCCCAAAATGACGACGAATTTATTGAATTTTACAATTTAGGCTCGCAAACAGTTGATATTTCAGGGTTTACAATTTCTGATGCTACACAGTTAAGACATGTTTTTCCTGAGGGAACTCTAGTTCCATCTCACAGTGTCTTAGTTCTTTTTGGAGGTGGAAATCCAACAGGAGATTTTGGAGGAGCTACAGTGCAAATTGCTTCAGAAGGATTACTTAATATGAATAATGCTGGTGATTTGGTGACCTTTGCCGATTCAGATGGAAATACAGTACTCACATTTGATGTTGAGCCACTTTCTAACAATCCAAACGAATCCTATTCTAGAAATCCTGACCTTACAGGGGAGTTTGAACAACACGCAGGAATTCCAGAAGCCAATGGTGCTTTATTCTCACCTGGAACTCGAACGGACGGTAGTTCTTTTTAATTTATTGAGATAACTATATAATGGAATATTTAGGAGCCATACTGTCATTATTTTTCATTGCTTTCACTGGGAGCCTTTTGTTAAAAAAGTACAACCCACATGCAGTGTTGTTGGTTTCTGGATTATCAATGTTAATCATAGCACAGCTCCTAAATTATAATTTGCCAACACTGAAAGAACCAACAGGGTTTTTAGGTTTTGATTTATTTCGATATATCAAAGAATCTTTTAGTAAAACAAATGCGGGAGTTGGCTTAATGATCATGGCTATAGGTGGTTTTGTAGCCTACATTGATAAAATTGAGGCTTCTGATGCCCTGGTATTTGTGGCAATGAAACCATTAAAACTATTCAAAAAATATCCTTACATAGCTGCCTCTTTGGTCATTCCAATTGGTCAACTTTTATTTGTTGCTATTCCATCTGCTGCAGGCTTGGGTTTGTTATTGATGGCTTCTATGTTTCCAATCCTCGTCAATTTAGGAGTGAGTCGTTTATCTGCTGTTTCTGTCATTACGGCCACTACTGCTTTTGGAATTGGACCAGCGTCAGCAATTACGGCTAGCGCCACGGATATTGCTGAAGTAGATACCATCAGCTTTTTTTTAAAGTCTCAAATTCCAATGGTCATTCCTTTAAGCATCGTTATGATGGTTACTTATTATTTTGTGAACCGTCATTTTGATAAAAAAATAGCATCGGATACAGAAGTTTTAGTCAATGAGAAAAAAGAAATCAAAGTGCCACTTGTTTATGCATTTATTCCCATACTACCTATTGTCCTTTTGATTGTGTTTTCAAAAATCTTTAACCTTTTCAATACAGCGATTGTTTTAGACACCACCACTGCCATGTTTATAAGTGCTTTTGTCGCTTTATTATTTGAGTTTGCTCGTACCCAAAATATGAAAACAGTTTTAGAATCGCTGAAGACATTTTGGAATGGCATGGGTAATATTTTTAAAACTGTAGTGACGCTCATCATAGCTGCTGATATTTTTGCCAAAGGTTTGATCAGTCTTGGATTTATTGAAGGCCTGCTTGATGTCTCCCAAAACTTTGGGTTTGGAGTTGTAGGGATTGGCGTGGTAATGACTGTTATGATATTTTTAGCCTCTATGCTTATGGGCAGTGGAAACGCCTCCTTTTTTGCCTTTGGTCCTTTGGTCCCTAAAATCGCAGACAAATTGGGTGTTGAGACGGCAGAAATTATTTTACCTATGCAATTATCGGCCTCAATGGGACGTACGGTTTCGCCTATTTCAGGAGTGATGATTGCAACCGCTGAAATTGCAAAGGTTTCAACCCTTGCCATTGTAAAAAGAAATATCATTCCATTGGGAATGGCCTTGTTGGTTATGCTAATTTATCATTTCATTTAAGAATATGCTTACACTTATAAAGAATACAAATTTATATGCCCCTGCTTCTTTGGGCCAAAAAGACCTACTTGTCGCTGGGGGTAAAATTGTGAAAATTGCTGATAATCTGAAAACTTTTGAAAATGAAGCTGCTGTTTTTGATGCCAAAGGAAAAATTGTGACACCTGGACTCATAGATCAGCACATTCACATTACTGGTGCAGGGGGTAAGCATGGATTTTCATCTATGACGCCAGAAATTATGCTCAGTGAACTCATTGGTTGCGGCACTACCACAGTGGTTGGGCTTATGGGAACCGATGGAACTGCTAGGTCGATTCAAACACTTTATGCCAAAGCTAAATCTTTAGAAGAAGAAGGAATTTCTACCTATATGTTGTGTGGCTATTACGGATTGGATTCTTTAACCCTAACTAATAATGTACAAAGTGATATGATTTTTATTGACAAGGTGCTGGGTTGTAAAATAGCTATCAGTGACGTCCGTTCTTCATATCCAACGCCTTTAGATTTGGTGCGCAAGCTCAAGGATATTATGGTGGGTGGATTTATCGCCAAGAAAAAAGGAATTTTGCACATACACTTAGGCAATCTTGAAACAAAAATGGATGTGCTTTTTAAATTGGTCAACGAATATCAATTTCCAATTAAGCACATATCGCCAACACATGTAGGTCGAACAAAAGCGCTTTTTGACCAGGCCATAGACTTTGCCAAATTAGGGGGTATGATTGACATCACCACTGGGGCTTCAAAATACACAGATCCCTATAAATCTGTTTTGTATGCAATGAAAAAAGGGGTTAAAATAGACCGAATAACCTTCAGCTCAGACGGAAATGCGGGTTTGACAAAATTTGATTCTAAGGGAAATCCTATTGGAATAACAAAAGCCCCAATTGATCAAAATCTTGCTCAAACAGTCGCCCTGATACAAAATGGAGGTGTTGCTATTGCGGATGCTTTTAAACTCATTACGCTCAATCCTGCAAATAATTTAGGATTGCAACACAAAGGCCGTATTGAAGTGGGGAGCGATGCAGATTTTTGCTGTTTTACAAACGATTTAAAACTAACGGATGTTTTTGCCAATGGCCAAAGAATGATGGCTGATGGAAACATCATTGCAGAAGGAAATTATGAAAATTAAAACGAATTATAAAAATATGAAGCTTTTTAAGCTAACAGTTATTTTGAGCGCTATAATATTAAGCTCTAATGTCTATGGACAAAACACCCAACTCGAAACATATAAACTAGGTGAAGGCTTAAATTTCTCTCATGAAAATGGGACAAAAATCAGATTTACTGGTTATCTACAGCCCTACATGGATAGTAAACATTATACAGATCTGGATGAGAATAGCACCCAGAACCGTTTTAGATTGCGCCGAGCAAGATTCCGTTTAGATGGAAATTTAAAAAATGAACGCTTCAAGTACAGATTTGCCTTTGATTTGAGTGGAACCTCAGAAGCTGGAGATGTAACCTCCAATTATTTGTTGGACGCTTTTGTTTCTTATGATGTTACAAGTAGAATCAAAGCCACTTTTGGGCAGCGATCAACCTATACCGATAACAGAGAGCTTTTTATGACTTCAAACACCTTGCAATTGGTGGAGCGCAGCCGTGTAACATCTGCTTTTGCAAGTATTCGAGAATTTGGGCTGTTTGTCCAAGGGAATTTTAGAACAGGACGTGGTTCTTACTTACGCCCATATTTTGTATTGACCAATGGAGACGGAGGTAATGTTTTAGGAAAAGACCATGGCGGTTTAAAAATTGGAGGCCGAATTGATTTCTTACCCTTTGGATTATTTACCAACAAAGGGCAGTTTAGACAAGCCGACGTGATGCGAGAAACTGCTCCAAAATTGGTTATTGGAGCCCATTTCAGTCAAAATAATGGTATGAGCAGCCGCCGCGGTCGTGGCAGTGGAGATATCATTTATTTAAATGAACTGGAAGAGGAATCTTTGCCTGATTACACAAAATTTGGTGTTGATTTGTTACTTAAATACAATGGGTTTTCTGTATTGGCTGAGTATATAAAAACAGCCGCTACTGTTCCAGATGACATAACGCAGCGCGTCAGAAATAATGGCACATATTCATCTACTTTTGATGTCAATGGCGTTCAAGATGTAGAAAACTATGTCAAAGGCCGCATGATGTTAGGGGAGGCCTACAACATTCAAATGGGTTATTTATTTAAGAATGGTTTTTCGATTGATGGGCGCTATACACATTTGATTGCCGATGAACACTCGTTTTTAAACAACGCCACTTTTTATAATAGACCTAATTATTATTCTATAGGGCTTAGTAAATACCTGTCTCGTAATTATGGTGCTAAGATTCAAGCCTCTTGGACCTATATTGATGGGAGTGATGGTATTAATAACCAGAACGGAGATGCCATCACTGGTAACGAAACCCTCACTAGAGTCATGTTAACGTTTGCATTTTAAAAAGGATGAAAAGACTGGTTTTTATATCTGCTTTCATGATATCTGCGACGCTATGGTCGCAGATAAGTCCGCAATCAAAAAAGGTGACAAAAACCTTTTTCCCAGATTATGAAGCCCTAGATAACACCACGCCAGCACTCCAAAAAAAGAAAGGCTATACCAATTACAGTGAGTTGATGACCTTTTTAAATAATTTAGTAGATAAACACCCAGATATTGTTCAGTTGCGCTACATAGGTGAAAGTCAAAAAGGAAAAAAAATTCCTTTGTTAAGTTTGAACAAAACAAGCAGTACTCCTAAAATAAAAGTTTGGATGATGGGGGGGCTTCACGGAAATGAACCTGCTAGTACAGAGGGCATGTTGTATTTCCTGGATAAAATTTTAAATGATCTAGAAGTTTCATATTTGTTGGATAAAATTGAATTGGCAGTGGTTCCAATGGCCAATATTGACGGCTATTTAAAACAAAGTCGCTATGCGGCCAACGGTTTGGATCTAAATAGGGATCAAACAAAGTTAATGGCTCCAGAAAGTATTGTTATAAAACAAGCATTTTCAGATTTCAGTCCCGAAGTTGCTCTGGATTTTCATGAGTACAGACCCTATCGAAAAGATTTTGCACAGCTCAGTAATTTTGGTATCACAGCCTTTTATGATGCTATGTTTCTAAACAGTGGAAATTTAAATGTTCCTGAAAACTTAAGACTGCTCACTCAAAATTTATTTATTAAAAATGCGGAGAAATTATTGGATGAAAATAATTTCAACCATCGCCCTTATGTATCCACTAAAAAATATGGTGGTGAAATTCATTTTAACCAGGGATCAACAAACGCCAGATCTAGTGCTACCAATTTTGCGTTAACCAATACGATTTCAACTTTATTTGAAATAAGAGGGGTTGGTATTGGAAAAACTGCCTTTAAACGCCGGGTTTACATTACTTATTTAATGGCAATATCCTACATGGAAACTAGCTTCAACAATGTTGAGCTCATTAAAGATGAAATTAGAAAGGCAACAGCTAACAGAAGTGATGTGGTCGTTACCAGTTTAAAATCGATTTATAAAGACAGTATACAAGCCATTGATTTGGATACCAATACACTCATTGATTTAGAAGTCACCATTCGTGATGGCTTAAAAGCAAAGCCAAATATCGTCCGCGATAGACCAAAGGCTTATCTTATTGATTATAATGAAACCCTTCTCATAGATAAGTTGAAAATTTTAGGCGTCGAAATTGATACTTTGACACATAACCAAGAATTTTTTGTTGAAACTTACACGGTTTCTGAATACAAACGAGCGAATAAAAAATATGAAAAAATGAACCTACAAACAATAAAAACTGAAATTTCATCCCAAAATATTCAATTTCCAAAAGGAACTTTTAAAATTTCAATGAAACAAAAACGCAGCAATATTGTAGCCGAGGTTTTAGAACCTGAAGCTCCAAACAGTTTCGTTTCTTTTGGGGTGTTAAAAACTGAAAAAAATCAAAGATTGCCAATTTATAGAATATCAAATTAAATAAGTAAAAGATAAACACATGAAAAAAATAGCATTACTACAAGTATTTTTAAGCATTGCCGTAATTGCAACTGCTCAAGAAAAAGCCGACAAAAATACAGCCAGCTTTGAATTGGGAAGTGGTTTGAATTTTTCCTTTAACGAAGGAGATTATCAATTCAACTTGGGTGGGTTTATTCAACCTGCTTACAATTATTCTAGAGTAGCTGAAACAGATTCTGAAAATGAGTTCAATTCAAAAAGTGCCTTTTTAATTATTAGCGGAAAAGCCGTCAATGAAAAAGTAAGCTTTTTAATTCAAACGGATTACAGTAGATCAGAGCCCTTATTAGACGCTTGGGTGGCCTACCATCCTTTTAAAAATACGGTCATTACCGTAGGTCAAAAACAGAGTTTTGTGAACAACAGAGCCATGACCTACAGAGAAGACCGACTTCAACTTACCGACCGCAGTATGCTTAGTCAAACTTTCAGCAATACTGGACGTGAATTTGGTCTGTTTATAGAAACTAAATTTGGAGACAGAATTGGTATTGTCCCGATGCTTGCAGTAACTTCTGGGGATGGAAGGAATTCGTTTGGATCTGACTCACGTGACAGCGATATTGGAGGCTTAAAAATTGGAGGGCGATTGGACCTTTACCCTGCGGGATATTTTTCTGAAGGTAATGATTTATTTAGTGCAGATTTAGCACATGAAGAAAACCCAAAGTTTGTTATAGGTGTAGCCTTTAGTACCAATGAAGGCGCCAGCAGTTCAACAGGTGAAGGTCATGGAGATTTCTTTTTGTACGATGCAGACGGTAACGAAAGTCTACCAGATTATTCACAACTGTATCTCGATTTATTGTTAAAATATAAAGGCTTTTCAATGTTGGCTGAATATGTTGATACCAGCGCCAAGCAACTCGGTCTTGCGTATACAGACGAAAATGCTTCTACAATTTTAATTCCAACGCAAATCAGTGAATTTTTGGCCTTAGGAGAAAGCTACAGCATTCAAACGGGTTATGTAACTAAAAAAGGATTGAGCTTTGACCTTAGATACGAATCGGTTACCCCAGAGTTTGGTTCAAACACCGCCTCAATTTTGGGGGATGCTAACAGTTATACTTTTGGTGTGACTAAATATTTTGATAATAATAATCTTAAGATGCAGGCCTCTTTTTCAAAAATTGAGCCAAGCATTGGTACCCACCAAAGTTTTGGCGAATTTTTAATTCAAATTGTATTTTAATTGAAATATACACTCAAATTAATCGTATTTTTAATTTTCACAAGTTTTAGCTACTGTCAAAATCTAAACCCCAACTCAACTGGCGCTTTTACTTTTAATCCCCAATTTCCATTAAACAGACCTTCTCTAAGGGTTTTTTATCACATTCCACAAGGGGATATGTCTGTCATGCCCATTTTATTTTCTTTTCATGGCGCTGGGAGAAATGGTGATGATTATAGAGACTTCTGGATTGACATGGCCAATCAGCATGGCTTTATGGTGTTTGCACCGAGATTTTCAAGTTCTAATTATCCAGGATTTGGTGATAACTATTTGATGGGAAATGTTTTTGAAGATGGTGATAATCCCGAGCAATCTGAATTTAACCATCCTAGCGAATGGACGTTTTCTACAATCGACCCCTTGTTTGAGTATATAAAGGCCAATGTTTCAGGTACACAAACTTTTTATAATGCGTGGGGACATTCGGGAGGTGCCCAATTTTTACATCGCTTTGCCTTGTTTGTTCCAAACAGTAAACTTGGTGTGGGAGTATGTTCCAATGCTGGATGGTATACGGTTCCAGAAACTGGCGTAGATTATCCTTATGGAATTTCATTGCCTTTTGGACCTTCCAATCAGGATTTATTCGATTTTTTACAATCTCCTGTAAATGATTTGAATATTAATTTGGAGCAATTTTTTAATAAATCGCTGATCATACACCTTGGTACAGATGATACCGATCCAAATTCCTCAGGGCTTAGACACAACACGGAAGTTGACAATCAGCAGGGATTAAATCGCTATGTGAGAGGCCAGTATTTTTTTAGTACCAGTCACTCGGAGGCGGAAGGTTTAAACACTGAGTTTAATTGGCAAAGACACGATGTTTCTGGTGCCTCACACCAAGAGCAGGTCATGGCCAACGATGCTTTACAATTCATTTTAAACAGTCCACTCTCAAGTCAAAATCCATCAACGTTAAGCGCTCTCAAATTTTATCCTAATCCAGTTTCTTCAAATTATATTAGATTCAATCATCCATTGCAGTCACCCGTTTCAGTGACTGTTTACGATGTACTAGGCGCGGTGGTGCTCAAAACTGTGATTGAAAATCAGATTTTAGATCTCAGGAGTCTTTCAGCTGGGATCTATTCAATCAAAATTGATATAGGCGCTCACTCAATATCAAAAAAAATCATTAAAGAATAGCTGCTAAATATTAGTATTTTTAAACATTTTTATTAAATTGTTAGAAAACAATACAAATGAAAAAATCATTTTATTTATTCGCTTTCCTTGTTACTTTTGTTTCATGTAATGACGATAACAGCCAAGGAATAGACTTAACAATTTACAATTCAGAACTCAGTATTTTAGAAAATATTGACAATGGTGTTTCAATTGAAGAATTATTAGATAACGGTATTTCAGTTGAAAATATATTAAATGTTAGTGTTTACCTCTCACTTGAAATTATTTCGCTTCTCGGAACTGAAGCACTTTATGGTTTAGAATATAAAGGCGGCTATATATTTCACTTCGATGAAAATGATGGTAGTTTAATCGTTGCTACAGATTATTCTCAAATCGGTAATGTGGCTTGGGGAGATACCTTTGAACTTGATACATCAATAGAAATTGGTTCAGGAGATTTGAATACTCAACAGATTGTAGAAGGAAATCTGAATGACAATAGTTCCAATGGTTTTGAACATGGGAATGACAACTATGTTTTTAAAATAGTTAGCGATTTAGAATTCAATGGATTCAATGATTGGTTCGTACCTAGTAGGGATTCAATGGCTGCTATCTACAGTAATGTACATTCATTAGGTTTTGGAAATTTCAATCAAAATATCATCTACTGGTCATCAACAAAAATCGGTTATCAACCTTATGTAATGGGTTTTAATTTTGACTCATGGGGGGGAGAACCTTTTTTAGGTAATTGTGCTAGTCCAAATGGCGTTATGATTGCTCGTAAAGTGAATTAAAATCATACCTTTTGGTACCAAATTTAAAAAACAAAAAAGCGCCCTTTAGAGCGCTTTTTTATTGTTTTGGGATGAAGTTTACTCTTTTTTATCACGAATCCATTGTTCTACATATTCAATTTTGCCATCCACGTTAAAATAAAATTGTTCCATTAACTCTTTGTCCCAAACAGTCCCATCTTTAGCTACACGCTTTTCTGTTGCTGATACCAATACACCAGACGCAGGATCGGTATTTTGAATTTTTAAAGGCACAATGCCATAGGCTTTCCAAGTCACGGATTCATAATTTTCAAAATAAGACTCAAAAAAACCATCACTCATGGTATGTCTTACGCCGTCATATGCATCAAAAATAGCATTTTCTGCAAATAATGCTTGGCAGGCTGCTCCATCCATTTTATTGTAATTTTCAATCAAAGATTCAATGGCTTCTACTTCTCCACGATTGGAAAATACGAGGTTTCTGCCCGTATACTCGTTGTCTTTTTTCCCATAGAATTTACCTCCATATGGAAGTCCAAATTCGTTTTTGGGATCGTAACGTCTCCATTGATTAAAATTATTAATTTTTTTGTCTTTGTTGAATGTAAATACCTCCATCAAATAAACTTTTTGTTTACTACCATTGTTCCATTCTCTATTTTCTGTTGACCACACAAGCATATTCACATTGTCTGATCCTTTGACACGCACCGGTACCATGGCCCAGGGCTGCATACTCACACTTTTTAATTCCCCGTGATATTTTGTCATGAATTCACGCGCGTTTTCAGCATATTCTTTTTCGTAGAATGACAATTCTTTATCAACGTCGTTTTGGTTATATGCCGCGACAGATTCCAAGGTTAATTTCATATACTCATCTGAGGCCAGCTCATAAGGGTTATCTTTGAGCTCATTATTTCCAAGCCACTTTCCCGCTTCTGTGATTTGAGCTGTTATCAAGTAGCTAAAGAAAAGTGTTAACACTAAAATACTTTTTTTCATTTTTTCATTTTTAAATTGATATTTGTAAAGCAAGTTAATTTTTTTTTGCAAGTATTTTCATATATCGGAGATTATTTTTTCCCAATAATAAAGAAAGTAGATGTATTATATTTCAGATGTAATTAATTTTGAACACATTAGCACTTTTTTCTCTGATTCAGTTGATGTAAAAAAAATATATTGATTACCACCATCAATTGTATTGAAGTCCTTTTTTATTTGTGCAACAGTTTGAGGATAATTTCTTGTTTTTATGTTTGCTTTAATCCCTTTTAACTTCTTTCTAATATCTGCTTTTTTGTTGGGAAGGATTTCATTGATGCAATATATTTTTCCAGGAAAATTTTCGATTTTTTTTATTGAAGTATATAAATGGGTGTTTGGTCCGAGTTTTTCAAGTTCAAATCGTAATGCAACAGTTTTGAAAGCACCAGATTTGAGTATGGCAAGATTGGGTTCGTAAAGATATTTAATAGGATTTTGATAAATTATTTGTGTATTATTCTCTTCACTGAATTTAAATTTAAAATTCGGTTGTAATGTGTTTAGGTTTATAGCTTCAATGCTGACTTCTTCAGAGAATCCTTTTTCCAATACAAATAACAATTCCTTTACCTCATTTTTGATTGCTACCACATGAATTTCCTTAGTATTTGGAAGTGCTCTTAAGGCTGCTTTGATGTCTAACATTGGTGACAAC
Organism: Flavobacteriaceae bacterium; assembly: GCA_045561735.1. Classification (GTDB taxonomy): domain Bacteria; phylum Bacteroidota; class Bacteroidia; order Flavobacteriales; family Flavobacteriaceae; genus UBA3537. Next base: position 29,763 of record JBJKXC010000004.1, read on the forward strand.
TTAATCAGAATGTTATTACTTCGTTTAAAAAATAAATCTAAATGCTGGGCTACATTTGGATGGCAATCTTCAATAAAAAAACTTTTGTTTTTATCCTCATCTCGTCTGGAAGGATCAATGTAGATCCAATCAAAAATATGCGTTGATTCGAATAAAAATAAAATGCCATCCTTTTCAAAAGTCTCAATGTTTGTGGCTTTTAAATTTTTAAAGTTGTGTGATGCAATTTTTGACAAGCCTCCGTCAATTTCACAATGGATTATGCGTTTAATATTTTTGGAAAAATAATAGCTATCCACACCAAACCCGCCAGTTATATCAACAAGTGATTCCCCATTAATCAATTTACTCTTGTAGTTAGCGGTTAGTTCTGAAGAACTTTGTTCAATATTTAATTTATAGGGGTATAAAATTTGCATGGTTTTGAACCATTTGGGCAGTTTTTTCTTACATTTTAATTTTCCCTGAATTTGGTTAATTAACTCCGAAGTTTTGATGCCTTCAAAAGGGCTGCCCTTCAAGCTCAGCTCTGCTAAATTGTGGTTAAGATGTTCTTGAATAAAATTTTGAACCTCAGTCTCTAAAATTTTTAAATTAAGCATGCTTCAATTTGTTGGTAATTTCATAGAGTGCAATGGACGTTGCTTGGACGACATTCATGCTGCTGTTTTGTCCATACATTTCAATGTGATATACTTCATCTGAAATATCTAATAATTCTTTTGTGATTCCATAACGCTCACTGCCTACAATAAGAACAGTATGTTGATTAGTATTATTTTTTAGATTTTTAATGGGGATACTTTCATCTGTAATTTCAAGTGCTATGATTCTATATCCCGCCTGTTTGTAATTTTTGATTTCGCATAACGTATTTTCAACTTGCTTGAAATCAACTACTTTTTCTGTGGCTCTGGAGGCATTCCAGGTTTGTTTATTCATTTTAACTGGGCCGCTTCCAAAAATTACTTTTTTCACTCCAAAGGCGTCAGCTGTTCTTATTAAACTTCCTACGTTGAAAGGCCGCATGACACTATCTGTAATGAGTACAATCGGAAATATATTTTTATTGAATTTTGAGTTGTAGTGATTCAATTGCATGTTTAAAGAGATTTCTCAAAGGCATATTTGACAATATTAGCACCCATTTTAAGTGCTTTCTCTCGGACTGCTTCAGGATCATTATGCACCTCTGAATCTTCCCATCCATCTCCCAAATCACTTTCATAGGTGAAAAGTAAAATCAAATTATTTTTATGAAATATTCCCATGGCTTTGGGTGCTAATCCGTCGTGCTCGTGTATTTTTGGGAGTCCTTTAGGGAATTTAAAATGAATATTATAAATGGGATGATTCAATGGGATCTCTGAAAGCTTCATGTTTGGAAACAGATTTTTTATCTGGGGCAATATAAAGGGCTTCATCCCGTAATTATCATCAATGTGTAAAAATCCACCACCCAATAGGTAGGTTCTTAAGTTTTGAAGTGCTTCTTTAGAGAAAAATACATTGCCGTGTCCTGTCATATGTAGCATCGGATACTCAAAAATTTCAGGATCATCCGGAGATACCGTTAGAGGTTCTACATTCATTTTAGTATTGATCTCTGCATTGCAAAATTGAATTAAATTTTTGAGCGCCGTTGGATTACTGTACCAATCTCCACCGCCTTCATACTGTAGAACAGCTAAATTTTGAGCATTCAGGTTTCCTAGAGTTATCAATAGAAAAAACGATATATAATTTATTTTATTCATTGCAAAGCAGGAGTGTATGACATGCGACAATCGCAGCCGTCTCGGTTCGCAGTCTCGCTTTGCCCAGACTTACAGAACGAAAACCTGCATTCTGAGCAATTTGAATTTCTTCAAGACTAAAATCACCTTCTGGGCCAATCAAAACTACTGTATTTTTCTTATACCGTGCAAGTTCTTTTAAAGGCTTTTTTGTTCCCTCGTGACAATGGGCTATAAAACAGTTTTCCTTGGGTGTAAGCGCAATAAATTCTTTAAAAGAAATGGCCTTTTTAAGTACCGGAAAATACGCTCTTAAGGATTGTTTTGCAGCGGATTCAAGTATTTTTTGAAAGCGTCCTTCTTTTATGATTTTTCGTTCGCTATTGGTACAAAAAATTGGAGTAATAATATCTACACCAATTTCGGTCGCCTTCTCTATGAACCATTCATAGCGATCATTTAATTTGGTCGGTGCTACTGCCAAGTGAATTCTAAAATCTTTAGGCTTTTCAAAAGATGTATTTAAAATTGAAACTTCGCATTTGTTTTGATTTTCACTATTAATTTCTGCTTCAAATATATATCCTAAGCCGTTGGAGATAAATATTTTATCATGAATTTTCTTGCGCAATACTTTTATAATATGTCGGCTTTCATTCCTATCAAAAGAAAATGTTTTATCATTGGCCTTAATTTTAGAATTGTAAAATAATTGCATTTTTACTATTATATTTTTAAATTTGATTGGGCGGTAATATCCTGTGTTGTAAAATCGTTTTTTATATACTTTAAAAATCCAACAATAGCAATCATTGCAGCGTTGTCAGTTGTAAATTCAAAAGCTGGTATGTGAGGAATCCAACCGTGCTTTTGTTGGCCTTTTTTTAAGGCTTCTCTCAATCCAGAATTTGCTGAAACACCACCTCCGATAGCGATGCGTTTAATGCCGGTTTGACTAACTGCCAATTTTAGTTTATCCAACAATATGCCTACAATCGTATACTGAATGGAGGCGCATATGTCATTGAGGTTATTCTCGATAAAATTTGGATTTTCTATGCTTTTATTTTTAACAAAATATAAAATTGCAGTTTTTAGCCCTGAAAAGCTAAAATTTAAACCTTTTACTTTGGGTTTTGTAAAATGAAATGCCTTTGGATCCCCCAATTTAGCGCGTTTGTCAATTTCAGGTCCTGCTGGATATCCAAGCCCTAATAGTTTTCCACTTTTATCAAAAGCCTCCCCAGCGGCATCGTCAATAGTTTCACCAATAACGGTCATATCAAAATAATCTTTGACCTGAACAATTTGTGTATGTCCACCAGAAACAGTCATGGCTAAAAATGGAAATTTGGGCTTTTCATAACCGGATTTTTCAATGAAATGGGCCAATATATGCGCTTGCATATGATTGACCTCAATCAGCGGTATTTCAAGGCTAAGGGCCAATGATTTTGCAAATGAAGTCCCTACCAATAGTGACCCCATCAAGCCAGGTCCTCTTGTAAAAGCAACTGCTGAAAGTGCTGTTTTGGATACTCCAGCTTCTTTCAAAGCTTGGTCAACAACTGGTATGATATTTTGTTGGTGGGCTCTTGATGCGAGTTCAGGAACAACCCCACCATATGCTTTGTGTATGGACTGATTGGCAATGACATTGCTTAATATTTTACCATCGCATAAAACAGATGCTGCAGTGTCGTCACATGACGATTCAATGCCCAAAATGTATATTTTTTCTTTCACCATTTAAGGATATCCTCTTTTTATTCGTTTTCTTTGTATCAGTTTGGCAGAACTATTGCGGTGTAATATTGCAATATTACAAAGTAATAAATAAATGTTTCATATCTCACCCATAAATTTGGTTTAATTTCATTTGTTTTGGATTTTATAATTTTAGCTTATCTTAGAAATCATTAGAGCACGTATAAACATATTTGTCAAGGGTTTAGTACTATTAGTAGTGCTGTTTATTTTGTTTCTATTGGTGGTCTCTCTTCCAAGTGTTCAAACTTATTTTGGAACTTACGCAACCCAGCAACTCAATGAAAAATTTAATACCAACATCAAGGTTGAAAAGGTTGGACTTCAATTTAATGGAGACATTGAATTGAAAAACATTCTAATAAAGGACCATAAAAACGATTCCCTAATTTCTATAAAAGAACTCAACAGTTCTATTTTGAGTTTTGCAAATATGAATGACAACAAGTTGATCTTTGGTGGTATTGATATTTATGGCCTTTTTTTTCATATCAAAACCTACAGTGGCGAACAAGCTTCTAATTTGGATATTTTTACAAGAAAATTTAAAAATACTAAGGAGACTTCAAGCTTATTTGAATTGTCTGCTACAAATTTTCGTGTACGAGATAGCTATTTTAAATTAACTGATGAAAACAAAACAGTCCAAGAAATTTTAGATTTTCAAAAACTTTACATCAATGCAGATGATTTTTTGATTTTAGGTCCTGATGTCCAAACTCAAATTAATGCGTTGCGCTTTAAAGATGCTCGTGGCGTCGAAATGCAAAACTTAGAAACCGAATTCAAATATACTTCCAATGGGATGTTTTTTGAGCATCTAAAAATAGCAACAAACGGCTCATATTTAGAGGGTAATCTGGTTTTTTCATACAATAGAGAAGATTTAAAAATGTTTGCAGATAAAGTCCAGTTGAAAGCAAATTTCAAGGACAGTCGCATTGATCTTGGAGAGTTAAATGTATTTTATCCTGAATTTGGAAATGCCAAAACAGTTATTTTCAATTCAGAACTCACAGGAACAATCAATGCATTAAGCGCTCTAAATTTGGATCTTAAATCCAATGGAGGTACAAAAATTAAAGGAGATTTTAATTTTAAAAATTTAAAAACTTCTGATTTTCAGCCTTTTGAAATGACTGCAAAATTGAATCAGCTCTCTTCAACATATAAAGATTTAAAAGGAATTCTACCAAGGATTTTGGGTAAAAATTTACCCCCTAGTTTAGAGTTTTTGGGAACCTTTTCAGCTACAGGTTTACTCACTATTTCAGAACCAATAATTAGTCTCAATTGTGAAGTTGACACAGCGCTTGGTCAAATTTCCACAGACTTGAGTCTTAATATTATCAATGATATCAGTACTGCTATTTATAATGGGCAGCTTGAACTTTTTAATTTTGATTTAGGTGCGCTAATTCAAGACACAAACTTTGGTCTTGTGAACACCAATTTGAATATTCAAGGTCAGGGATTTTCAATGGAAAGCATTCGTTCCAATGTTGCTGGAATTTTCAGCGATTTGGAGTACAATTCCTACAGTTACAAGGATGTTGAAGTTAAGGGATTAATTGAAAATCGAATTTTTAGTGGAGAACTTAAAACTGATGATGACAATCTCAAATTGGATTTTGCAGGTTTGGTAGACTTTTCAGGATTAGAAAATATCTATGATTTTTCAGCCCGTGTGGAACAGGCAAATCTGAATGCTTTAAATTTTATATCTAGAGACACTATTTCCGTATTTACAGGGCAGGTAGATATGGACATGAGAGGCACCAATTTAGATGATTTGTATGGAAATATTCAGTTTACAGAAACCCGCTATGAAAATCAAAATGACAGTTATTATTTTGATGATTTTCAAATCACTTCCAATTTTGATTTGAATCAAATTCGGACCATCACTTTTGATTCTCCAGAAATTATTCAGGGCACCTTTCGAGGCGTTTTTATAATTAAACAAATCCCTTTAATGCTAGAAAATGCTTTGGGCAATCTTTATGTACAATCTTCCTCAAGTCTAATCAGTCCTGGACAATCTTTAAAATTCAACTTTAAAGTTTACAACAAAATAATAGAAGTTTTTTATCCCGAGTTAGAATTTGGTGCCAATACATTCTTTAAAGGGGTTCTAGACAGTAATCCAAAGAAATTTGTTTTGACATTCAAATCACCAGACATTCGAATGGAGTCCTATTTTGCTAGGAAGGTTGAGATTAAGTTTGATAATAACAACCCAATATTTAATTCTTACATTGAATTAGATAGCCTTAGTACGCCCTATTTAAAGGCCAATGAATTTAGTTTGATTAATTTTCGTTTAAAAGATACATTGTACATAAAATCTCAATTTAAGGGCGGAAAGCGAAAACAAGATATTTATGATTTTAATTTATACTATACGAATGATAGTGAAAATTATGTTTTAGGTTTAAAACCTTCAATAGCAAATTTTAAAAATACATTGTGGAAATTAAATGACAGTGAAGCATATAAAACTGAACTTGTTTACAATCCAAAGTCAAAAGCATTCGAAATGGATGCAATTGATATGACCTTTGAAGATGAAAAAATAACACTTCTTGCCAATGCCAAAGATTCCTTGTCGACAAATATTGATCTTGAATTTAAAAATGTAGATTTGTATAAAGTGACACCTGAAATTGACAGCTTAAATTTAGGTGGGACTGTCAATGGGGGACTCAATGTCTCTAAATATAATGACATCTATCTTCCTAAATCAAAGCTTAACATAGACAATTTTACTATAAATGGATTTAATTTAGGAGCATTTAAGGCAGATATTAAAGGGAATTCATCTCTCACCAATTACGATGTTGAGGTCCTAATTAAGAATGATACAACAGCGTCCTTTTCAGCTAAAGGTAATTTAGATGTCTCTGGTGAAAAATCAAATTTAGATTTAGATTTAAAGTTTAAGGATTTTATTTTGGATCCATTAAATCCCTTTGGCGGTGGTGCAATTACAAATATTAGAGGACTTGTAACTGGTAGCTCAAAAATAACTGGCCGCCTTAAAAAACCCCAAATCAATGGCGCTCTAACATTAAATAAAGGTGGTATTTCTGTGCCTTACCTAAATATAGATTATGCATTTGAGGACAAAACAAAAATTAATTTATCAGCCCAAAGTTTTATTTTTGAGGCCGCAAATTTCACAGATACCGCTTTTTCTTCAAAAGGTATTTTAAGAGGAAAAATGAGTCACAATAATTTTACTAACTGGTCTTTGGACACAACAATTGACTCTGAACGATTACTTGTCTTAAACACGAACGAAACAGAAGAGTCCTTGTATTATGGAACTGGTTTTGTGGCAGGTAATATTGATATATCTGGCCCTATGAATCAATTAAATATTGAAGCAAATGTTGTAACCTCAGAAGGAACAATATTTAAAATCCCTTTAAATGATAGTGAAATGATCAGTGAAAATTCTTACATGAAATTTTTCAGTCCAGAAGATAAAAATCGAGAAAACAGTGTTAGATCTGTAAAGTTAGATGATATTAAGGGACTTGAAATGGAGTTCAATATGGACGTGACTGACGATGCTGAGATTGAAATTATTATAGACCGTGAAACTGGTAGCTCTATCCTAGGTCGTGGAAATGGCAGTATCCTAGCACAAATAAACACCAATGATAAGTTTCAAATGTTTGGGGATTTTTTATTACTCTCAGGTTACTACAATTACAATTTGGGTAAAATTATTCAGAAAAAATTTAAGTTAGTTAAAGATGGGTCTTTGCTTTGGGAAGGAAATCCACTTAAAGCTGAAATTAATATCGAAGCAATTTATGATGGTATCAATGTCAATCCCTCGACTTTATTGGACAATCCAATCAATCAAAGCATTCCTGCAGAGGTCAAAGTTCATTTAACAGGGGCATTGGAAAAGCCAGAATTGGATTTTGATATTCGATTTCCAAAAATTAATTCTACACTTAACAACGAGCTAAGGGACCGTCTTCGTGACAAAGACAAAAGACAATTTCAGGCACTATCGCTTTTGGCAACGGGTTCTTTTAGAAGTAAAATTGCTTTGGATTCACAAGACGCATTTGAATTATTCTCTGATGGTGTTGCTAATGTTCTAAACGATATTTTTTCTGACGATGACAATAAAGTAAAATTAGGTTTAGATTTGGATATTGGAAAAAATACTCCTGAATACGAAACTTCCAGCAGAGTGGGGGTCACTGTTTCAACTAAAATTAGTGACAATGTCTTAATTAATGGGAAAGTAGGTGTCCTGTTGGCGGCGTAAGCCAATCTACTGTTGCCGGAGATTTTGAAGTTGAGGTTTTACTTAATGAAGACCGTACTTTGTCATTAAAGTTTTTTAACAGAGAGAACAGCATCCAAAATTTTGGCGAACAAATTGGATATACACAGGGTTTAGGATTATCCTACAATATTGAGTTTGATAATTTGAGGGAATTGTTCAATGAATTATTTTTAGATAAAGATGAAAAGATTATTGATGAATTTAATAAAAATAAGATAGATGATCAATTACCTAACTACATTGAATTTAAATAATTTCATATGAAATGTTATTTAAATTACAATATTTAGCTAAAAATCGATAGCTAGTTATTAACTAAATCGTTTGATTTTTGTCAATTGCTAAAAATTTGTAGCGAAGAGTTGTATTATTGAGTTATAAGTTTAGTAATTTTGTTACTTAATAATAAATCAATGCCTAAAACCATCAAAACAATTGGGGTATTAACTTCAGGGGGTGATTCCCCTGGAATGAATGCTGCCATACGGGCTGTTGTTAGGACCTGCTCCTTCTACAATATTGCGTGTGTGGGAATATATAGAGGCTATCAAGGTATGATTGAAGGAGATTTTAAGGACTTAAATGCACGAAGTGTTAATAACATCATAAATAAGGGAGGTACATTTTTAAAAACCGCCAGATCCGAAGAGTTCAAAACAAAAGAAGGCAGAAAATTAGCATACGACCATTTAGTCAAAAAAAACATTGATGCTTTGGTACTTATTGGAGGGGACGGTACTTTCACTGGGGGCATGATTTTTAACAAAGAATATAATTTCCCAATTATTGGTATTCCTGGTACAATTGACAACGATATTTTAGGAACAAATTTCACCCTTGGATATGATACTGCACTCAACACTGCTGTAGAAGCCATTGATAAAATTAGAGATACTGCAAGCTCCCACAAGCGTTTGTTTTTTGTAGAAGTCATGGGTCGAGATGTTGGGCACATAGCCCTTAATGCTGGTGTTGGTTCTGGTGCTGAGGAAATTTTAGTTCCTGAAGAAAATTTAGGTTTGGAGCGCTTATTAGAATCTCTACGCAAAAGCAAAAAAACTGGCAAATCATCTACCATTGTATTGGTTGCTGAAGGGGATAAAACAGGAAATAATGTATTTGAACTCCGAGATTATGTTGAAGAAAACTTGACTGGTTATGATGTTCGAGTATCCGTATTAGGACATATGCAACGTGGCGGAGCTCCTAGTTGTTTTGATAGGGTTCTTGCCTCCAAAATGGGAGTCAAGGCTGTAGAATCTTTGATGGATGGCAAACTCAACGTAATGGTGGGAACCATAAATAACATAATTGAATTGTATCCTATTGATAAAGCAGTGAAAGGCCACACCAAAATCGATGAGGAACTTCTCAGAGTTTCTGACATTTTAAATATTTAAAATTAATTAATCAAACATATAAAAAATGACAAGTACTAAAATTGGTATCAACGGTTTCGGAAGAATTGGAAGAATAGCTTTTAGAATTGCATCTGAAAGACCCGATGTTCAAATCGTAGGAATTAATGATCTATTAGGTGTTGAACATCTCGCGTACCTTTTAAAGTACGACTCAGTTCATGGCCAATTTAAAGGAAGCATTAGCGTCAAGAATGGAAATTTAGTCGTTAATGGCAATGAAATTAGAGTGACAGCTGAGCGCAACCCAGAAGACCTAAATTGGGATGTTATTGGCGTCGATGTTGTTATGGATTGCACAGGAATTTTTACCACACTTGAAGGTGCTCAAAAGCATATCAATGCCGGCGCTAAAAAAGTAGCGATCTCAGCACCTTCAGCCGACGCACCAATGTTTGTTATGGGCGTAAACCACCAAAATATTACTTCTGATCATACTATTGTTTCGAATGCGTCTTGCACTACCAATTGTTTGGCTCCATTGGCCAAAGTAATTCATGATAATTTTGGATTAGCCGAAGGCCTTATGACTACCGTTCACGCAGCAACAGCCACCCAATTCACTGTTGATGGGCCTTCCCCAAAAAATTACCGCTTAGGGCGTGCTTCTTTAAATAACATTGTTCCTGCCACAACCGGCGCTGCCAAAGCCGTTGGTAAAGTGATCCCTGAACTGAATGGAAAGTTAACAGGAATGGCATTTAGAGTTCCTACAGTGGATGTTTCGGTTGTAGATTTAACATGCAGATTAGAAAAAAGTGCAACTTTTGAAGAAGTAAAATCGGCGCTTAAAATAGCTTCTGAAAACGAGCTTAATGGAATTTTAGGTTACACTGAAGAAGGTGTGGTTTCACAAGACTTTGTTTCAGAGCCCAAAACAAGTACTTTTGATGCTAATGCCAGTATTGGACTGAATGATAATTTTGTAAAATTAATTTCTTGGTACGATAACGAATATGGATACTCCTCAAAGTTAGTAGATTTAGCGCAGTTTATTAATGCGCTATAATAATTAAAAAAACACCCTTTTTGGCGGTATTTTTGCACAAAAATTTTTGATATGATTCTTATAGCCGATAGTGGATCTACAAAGAGCGATTGGATAGCAATTGACTCTATTAAGGGCACTCATTTATTTGAGAAACAACGAACTAAAGGACTCAACCCTGCCATTATTTCTGAACAAGAGGCCCATGATATTATAAATGAAAATGAAACCCTTGTTGATCACATGAATCTTGTTGAATACGTCTTTTTTTATGGCGCTGGTTGTGGCACCATTGAGGCTCCAAAAATGCTAGAAAGAGTTTTAAAAAGTATTTTTATAAATGCTAAAATTACTGTCAATGAAGATACCTACGCTGCAATATATTCAACTATAGGCTTTGAAAAAAATGCAGCACTGGTCTGTATTTTAGGTACTGGTTCAAATTGCACTTATTTTGATGGCCAGAAAGTTCAGCAGCGCGTTATCTCCCTTGGTTATTCCATTATGGATGATGCTTCTGGTAATTATTTTGGACGGCAATTGCTAAGAGATTACTATTTTGATTTTATGCCCCACGATTTTAAATTGATGTTCAAAACGCGTTACAATTTAGACGATGACCATATAAAGTCAAATCTTTATAAAAAACCAAATCCAAATGCTTATTTAGCCAAATTTGCAGAATTTTTAATTTTAAATAAAGAATCAGCTTATATTCAAGGCATTATAATAAAAGGATTACGAGCTTTTGTGAAAACGATGATTTTACAATATGAAGAAGAAATTAAATCCGTTCCAGTTCATTTTGCAGGCTCCATTTCATTTTTTCTTCAGGACGAAATAAAAGTAGTTGCTAAGGAATTTGGATTTAAGGTTGGTAATTTTCAAAGGCGTCCAATAGAGGGCCTGACTGCATTCCACTTAAAACAAGTTAGAGCGCTTGAAAAGTAGTTTTAAACTGCTGCAATCATACTGATTTCTACATTTACAAATTTAGGTAAATTGGCCACTTCAATCGTCTCTCTGGCAGGAGCTGTTTCAGTACTAAAATATTGGCCATAAACCTTATTAATTTTTGAAAAGTCATTCATATTAGAAACAAAAATAGATGATTTAATAACATTTTCAAAGCCCATGTTTGCGGCTTCCAAGATAGCCTTTAAATTCTGCATTACTAAATTTGTTTCAGCTTCGATATTATTAGTAACTAAATTTCCATTATTAGGGTCAATTGCAATTTGACCTGAAGTGTAAAGGATATCCCCCAGCATGACTCCTTGATTGTATGGCCCGATGGGTGTGGGCGCTTTTTCTGTAGAAATAATTTTTTTCATGGTTCTGTTTTTTTAAAGTCTTTTGTCTCTTTGACGCTGTTTATCGTACTTAAGATCACTTAATATACTCGATCTGATTCCAATAAAAAAGTTCCAGGATCTTCTGTTGCTAAACGGTATCCAAGAGAAATTCATTCGCCAACTTTCTAAGTCACGCTCAAAGCGTAGTTGGGTATAGGTTACGCCATTATTTTTGAAGTCATATCCAGATGATACACCTACACTCCAGCGCGGAGATAGCTCGATATCCCCAGAAAACATTAAAGAGTGAGATGAAATTTCGCTTTGTCGTCTAGAATTATTGTAATTTAAGGCATAAGCTAGTCGAAGACTCCAAGGAAGTTTGTATTTGTATAAATCTGTAGGGGGTGGTTTGTCTTTACCATCAGTAGTTCCACTGAACTGTTGATTTGCAAAATCTTGCGGCTTTCCAAATAAATCATCCGCTCGTCCGCCACTTCTAATGGATTCTTTTGAGCTGGCATCATTTGCGTTTGAATCTTTATTATCAAATGAATCACTGGAAATGCTGTAACCCATAGTCAAATTTGCACTTGTTACACGAAACAAGCTCCCACCATTACTAATGTTCAGCGTATTTATTTTTTGATTGTTGTTATTTAACGCATAGGGATCAAGAGTCGCTCCAAAATTGACGCTCATTTTATTATCGAAAATTTGAGTGCCTCCTGTCATTCTTAGGGGGCTCCAATTTAAAGAATCTGCTGCGATATTATAATTGGTGGAAAAGTTAAGAGAGTTCAATAAAAAAATCTTCTTAGGTTCTGTTGCCGTACTGTCTTTGTCTCTAATTTTAGCCTCAATGTTATTACTGAGTGAAAGTCCAATATTACTTGAAAAACGATTGCCAGGTGCACCAAAAAGCGATTGTTCAAATCGTGTATATTCGACTTCCTCCGATGTAATTCCATCGGCGCTTACTACTTCGTAAGTATCGTAATACTGTTCAAATTCAGGGTTGATATTATAGCTTACCGAGGGTCGTATAACATGCCGAATGGCTTGTATTTTTTTATCTTCTCCAAAATCAAACATGCCATAAATCGTGGTTCCCAAACTGGTGCTAAAGTTATAGGTGGTATACGAATCAAATTCTTTCAACTCAGTTGTCACAACTTCTTGATTAGAGATATCATAATTTTTTTCAACGGTATTAAAGGACCAAATGTGGTTTAAGTTGGTACTCGCACTCATGCTGAAATACTTAAATAATTTAAAATTTGTACTAATTGGAATTGTATGTTGAACACCTGTTTTTGCATTTTCAAACATTTCTGGCTTAAAAAACAAGGAGTCAGTTGTTTGAATGCGGTTTTCGCCACGAATGTTGTACTGAAAATTAATATTCTGAATGATTCCTTTTTTACTTCCCGTTTTTGGCGCTAAAGGAAAAATACGATCGACACTAGCTTGGAATGTAGGGAGCGTCATATTAATAGCTTTGGTATTTGTATTTTGAGAATGTGTGGCAGTTACACTCATATTCACCTGGGGTTCACCGCGGAATGTTTTTGAGTAAGAAACTGAGGATGCCAGCGTATTGTTCAAAAAACTGGAATTGTTCAGTTGGTTGACAGATTGTCGGAAATAAGTACTGCTGCCCAAATTAACAGAGGCTGAAAACCGAGAATTGGGATTTGATTTACTGTCCTGACTTTGATTCCACCTTAGGTTATAAATAATACTTTTGGAGTAATCTGGAAAGCCACGTTCACTATTGATTAAATTTTCATATCGAAAACTGATTCCGCCTCTATATTTATAACGCACAGCATAATTACTTTCTATACGTAACCCAGAACTTCCGTTTGTGTAATAATCCCCTAAAATGGCCAAATCGGCATAATCACTTATTGGAAAATAATAGCCACCATTTTGTAAAAAATAGCCCCGTTCGTTTTGTTGTCCAAATGAAGGAAAAATAATTCCTGAAGTCCGTTTGTTGGTCAGTGGGAAAAAGGCAAAAGGTAGTCCAATAGGCGTGGGCACATCAGCGATAAACATATTAGTCAAACCTGTAACAATTTTTTTTCCTGGCACTACCTTGGCCTTTCTTAGTAAAAAGTAATATTCAGGATTTTCTTCGTTTTGGGAGGTTGTAAACTTCGCTCGCCTTACAAAGTATACAGAATCGTTTTCTTTCTTACTCAACTCAGAAATAATACGACCTCCTTGCTGTTCTGTTTTAGAATTCCATATCAATGCTTTTTTTGTTTTCATATTAAAAACAATCGAATCTGGCTCAACGACATCGGTACCTTGTTTAAATATGGGTTTTTGGTAATAAACACCGGCACTGTCTTTTAAGCGCCCAGCATAAACAAGGTCATTGGCATAATCAATCACAATTACTCCAGATTGAATGTCCATATCTTGGTATTTAATTTGGGCTTCGTTGTAAAGGTATATTTGTTTCGTTTTTTGATTGACAGAAGTGTAGTCTTTGGCTTTATAATTAACAATCGATTCTAAAAAACCCTTGGGTTTTGAAATGCTATCATTGACAATGGAATCAGCTACAACTGGAGCAGGTTTCATTGCAGCATTGTTATTTTTTATAGTTGATGATTGCAATGAATCTATGTTCGATTTTTTTGCATCTAACCGAACTGTATTTTCTTTAATCGAGAGGTCTTGTGCATACCCAAAAATGTTTGTAAGCATTGTAAAACTTGCATAAAAAAGTGTTTTGAACAGAGTTGTTTTCAATGCTTTTAGGTGTATTTTTGTTTGGCTCGGTTTTTGAAAAATCAAAATTACATATATTTTTCTATGATTTAATATCTAAATTGACCAAACGTTAAAAGTAATTGATTCTCATGCAAATTAAATCTTTTTTCACAATCTTATTGTGTTTTTTTGGATTGATTACCAATGCACAATTCAAAAACGATACCAAATCTTTTGTAGTAGTATTAGATGCAGGTCACGGTGGTAAAGACCCTGGTCGGCCAACTTCTCATGGCTATAAAGAAAAAGACATTGTTCTAGACATTGTTTTAAAAGTTGGCAACAACCTTGAAGCTGTTAAAGGGGTCTCAGTTATATACACACGTACGACTGATATTTTTTTAGAATTGAGGGAACGTGCAGCAATTGCCAATAAAGCCGACGCAGATTTATTTGTTTCCGTGCATTGTAATGCGCATGATTCTCAAGCCCACGGTACTGAAACGTTTGTACTCGGCCTTCACAGAAACGATTCCAACTTTAAAGTAGCCCAAAAAGAAAATGAAGTTATTTTCCTTGAACAAGACTTTGAAATAAACTACGAAGGCTTTGATCCCTCTTCTCCAGAATCTTTTATTGGTTTAACCTTATTACAAGAGGATTATTTAGACCAGAGTATTTTATTGGCCAGTACCATTCAAAAGAATTTCACAGAAATATTAAAACGAAAAAATAGAGGTGTTAAACAAGCTGGTTTTTGGGTACTCCACAACACCTATATGCCCAGTGTTTTGGTTGAAACCGGTTTTATAACTAATAAAAAAGAAGGTGATTATCTCAATTCTAAACGAGGTAAAAATGAAGTTTCAAAAAGTATTTCGGATGCAATTTTAAGATACAAGTCAATCATTAACCCAGATATTGACATTCAGAAGCCTCCAATTTCAATCCCTATTGAAAATTCAAACATAATCTTTAAAGTTCAAATAGCTGCCAGCTCAAAGAAATTGGCTTTAAAACCTTATAATTTTAATGGACTTGATGAATTAAGCCGTCAAAAAAATGGTAAGATTTGGCGCTATTTTTATGGGCAAACAAAAGATTACAATCAGGCAATTCAAATGAGAGAGGAAGTTGTTGCACGTGGTTATAAATCGGCTTTTCTAGTTGCCTATCTTGATGGTGACAGAATTTCGATTGAAAATGCCCTTAAAACTAAAAATAATTAGGTCTTAATTTTGTAAATTAATCATTAGATTTGTATAGCTTCTAAAATTAAATCATTGAAAAAATCAAAAGAAATTAAAACTGCATTTTTGGTCCTTTCAGGAATCATGCTGTTCATTTTTATTTTCAACTATCTAAAAGGAGAAAACATTTTTAGCAGTTCTCGTAAAATTATGGCTGTTTACTCAAATGTTGAAGGCTTGGCAACATCATCCGCAGTTACAATTAATGGTCATAAAGTAGGAAAAGTTAAAGACATTAAGTTTGCTGAAGATGGTAGCGGAATGTTAATTGTTTCAATGATTATAGATAGTGATTTTAAATTTTCCAAAAACAGCAGTGCGCAATTGTATGAATCTGGATTGATAGGCGGTAAGGCCATTGCCATCTTGCCTTCAAATGATGGGGGTGAAGACGCAGTTTCAGGGGATATTTTGAGCTCTGAAATAAAGCCAGGTTTGACAGAACTTGTTAATCAACGTTTAACCCCCCTTCAAGAAAAAATTGAGTCTGTTATGTTAAGTGCTGACGCACTACTAAAAAACATTAACAGTATTTTTGACGAACAAACAAAATCAAATATAAAAGGCAGTTTTTCTCAGTTGGAAAAGACAATAAGTTCTTTTGAAAAAACTTCTAATACATTACAAACCCTCTTGGCGGATAATGAGGAGTCTGTTTCAACTACTTTGGGGAATTTCAGTACAATTTCTGAAGATTTATCCGAAGTTAGTGCCTCACTTTCTGAAGCAAACTTAGCAGATACAATTACAGGATTACAATCAACAATTACAAACTTTGACACGCTTTTATCAAACATTGAACAAGGCGAGGGCTCTGTTGGTAAACTCATGAAAGATGAGGGATTGTACAATAACTTAGAAGGTGCTTTAGGCCAATTGGAGGCTTTATTAGAAGACATGAAATTAAACCCTAAACGCTATGTACATTTTTCATTGTTTGGAAAAAAGAACAAACCCTATGGTTCCCAAAAATTAGCTAAGGAATCAATCGAGGAATCAAAAAACTAACCACTATCTATGACTTTTTTGCCAAATATTATTTTTGGGATCATCTTGGTTGCTGGCATTGGTTTTTTTGTGCGAAATATTCAGAGGCTCAGGCGTAATATTAAATTGGGGGTCGATATTCCAATAGAGGGGCCTAGTAAACAACGCTGGGCCAACATGGCACGCATTGCTTTGGGTCAAAGTAAGATGGTTAGGCGTCCCATATCAGGGCTTTTGCATATTATTGTGTATATCGGCTTTATCATAATTAATATTGAAGTTTTAGAAATTGTAATTGATGGTCTTTTTGGTACACATCGTATTTTTTCTTCCCTAGGGCTCCTTTACGGAATCTTGATTGGAACTTTTGAAATTTTAGCCCTTCTTGTTTTTATATCTGTTATTTTCTTTTGGACACGTAGAAATGTCATGCGGCTGAAACGATTTATGAGCCCCGAAATGAAAGGTTGGCCCAAACAAGACGCAAATCTTATTATATATTTTGAAATTATCCTAATGGGTCTCTTCATAACTATGAATACCGCAGATGTACAGTTTCAAGCCATGGACTCAGGAAATGTTATTAGTGGATTTATAGCTCCTTTGTTTGACGGATTACCATTACATGCTATCGAAAGAACCGCTTGGTGGCTTCACATTATTGGGATTTTAATTTTCCTGAATTATTTGTACTATTCAAAACATTTGCACATTCTTTTGGCTTTCCCTAACACCTATTTTGGGAGTTTAAAACCTAACGGTCATTTAAACAACATTGAATCTGTGACCAATGAGGTCAAGCTGATGATGGATCCCGATGCTGATCCTTATGCAGTTTCAGAAGATGGCGCTGAGGTCCCAGAAAAATTTGGTGTCAGTGATGTTTTTGATTTGAATAGAATTCAATTGCTCAATGCCTATACTTGTACCGAGTGTGGTCGCTGCACTAGCGAATGTCCAGCAAACCAAACAGGCAAGAAATTATCGCCACGAAAAATCATGATGGATACGCGAGACCGTTTACAGGAAGTAGCAAAAAACATTGAAACTAACAAGGGGAAGTTTATTTCTGATGGTAAGCAACTCCTCGGTAATTATGTAAGTAATGAAGAAATTTGGGCTTGTACGAGCTGCAATGCCTGTGTTGAGGCATGCCCTGTAAGCATAAATCCATTGTCCATTATCTTGGACTTACGCCGTTATCTTGTTATGGAACAAAGTGCAGCTCCAGTGGAGCTCAACAACATGATGACCAATATAGAAAATAACGGTGCACCATGGCCGTATAACCAAATGGACCGATTAAATTGGAATAATGAATAAAAAATTAAATTAAAATAATGAAACGACAAGAAGCAGACGCATTATTACATCATATAGACGAACAAGGAGAGCTTATAAGTCCTGTTTTACCAAAAGGTGTAAAAAATTATTTAATTGACATTGATGGAACCATAACTGAGGACGTTCCTAATGAGGAGCCTGAACGCATGGCTACTTGCCTTCCTTTTGAAGATGCAAAAATAACCTGTAACAATTGGTATGCCGAAGGTCACATGATTTGTTTTTTCACATCGCGAACGGAAGAGCACAGAACTGTGACTGAAACTTGGTTGAAAAAATATGGTTTTAATTACCACACCTTATTAATGGGCAAACCTAGAGGAGGTAATTACCACTGGATTGATAATCATTTGGTAAAGGCCACTCGATACAGAGGTAAGTTTACAGAATTAGTAGAAAAAGAAGTTACCATTCAAGTTTTTGACGACGGAAAAAACGAATAAAAATGAAAGAAGCACTTAAAGTACCAACCATTGCAGAATTGCACGCGCAGGGGATTTCCCCCGAAGTTTTGTTTTGGGTAGGTTGTGCTGGAAGTTTTGATGACAGAGCCAAAAAAATTACCAAGGCACTTGTTAAGATTATGCACAGTGCAAAGGTATCATTTGCAGTTTTAGGAACAGAAGAAAGTTGTACCGGAGACCCTGCAAAACGTGCCGGCAACGAGTTTTTATTTCAAATGCAAGCGGTCACTAACATTGAAGTGATGAATTTATATAAAGTAAAAAAAATAGTTACTGCTTGTCCACATTGTTTCAATACCATTAAAAATGAATATCCCTCCTTGGGTGGGCGTTACGAGGTCGTACACCACACCCAGTTTTTGAAAAGCCTTTTAGAGAATGGTAGGCTCACTATAGAGGGTGGTCAATTTAGAGGCAAACGAATTACTTTCCATGATCCTTGTTATTTGGGGCGTGCTAATAATATTTATGAAGCCCCTAGAGAATTGATTAAAAAATTGGATGCCCAGCTAGTAGAAATGAAAAAATCTCGTAGAAATGGTCTGTGCTGTGGTGCGGGTGGTGCTCAAATGTTTAAGGATGCGGAACCGGGCAATAAAGAAATTAATATAGAACGCACAGAGCAAGCATTAGAGACAAAGCCCGATATTATCGCCGCTGGCTGTCCTTTTTGTAATACCATGATGACAGACGGGGTTAAAAACAAGGCTGAAGTTCAAGTGAAGGTTAAAGATATTGCAGAAATGATTGCTGAAGCAAAAGATTTGTAGCATGACTGTTGACTTTCAAACATTGCCAGAAACTGCACGCATTTGGATATACCAATGCAACCGCTCCTTTTCTGAAGAGGAAATCCTGGACATCTCCAAAAAATTATACACTTTTTTAGAGGGCTGGACCGCCCATGGTACCGATTTAAAGGCCGCCTTTGAATTCAAGTACAAGCGCTTTATAATCATTGGATTGGATCAAGAAAGGCAAAAGGCAACAGGTTGTTCTATAGATGCCTCTGTTCATTTTATAAAGCAGTTGGAAACAACATATAAAGTAGACCTTTTGGATAAATTAAACGTCTCCTACAAACAAGGGGATTATGTCGCATATAAAACACTTAAAGACTTTAAAAAAATGGCTAAAGATAAAGCAGTTTCTAAAAACACCATTGTCTTTAACCATTTGGTTCAAACAAAAGCAGAATACTTAGACCACTGGGAAGTTCCTGCAATTGATAGTTGGCATGCCCGTTTTTTTAGTTGAGAAAACTTTACACTTATTTGACATTTCAGTTTAATTTTTGAAATCATACATTTAATATACACACCAAAAGGCTTTTATTTAATTAAACCATTTTTTTTAAAAAATTATACGGTTCATAGTTGTTAAATTTTAAGCAAAAAACAGTAATTTGGTATGGTATTATCAACCATACTGAAAACTTATTTATGCGTTCTATTCTTCCTCTTTTTTTAGGCCTCAACATGTGTTTATTGGTTGCACAATCGCCCCTAACTGCACCAGATTCATTAGCACAAAACCAATGGGTTGACAGTGTTTACAGCACTTTGAGTACAAAGCAAAAAATAGGTCAACTTTTTATGGTTCAAGTTTTTTCTGATAAAAAGAATCTCAACAAGGCCAAACTCATCAACCTTATCAAGCAGCATCAGATTGGAGGTTTGATTTATTCAAAGGGAGGTCCTGTTCGCCAAGCGCATTTAAACAATGAACTACAAGCTGTTTCCAAGCTTCCTTTATTGGTGGGTATGGATGCCGAATGGGGTTTAAGCATGCGGCTTGACTCAACTTATGCATTTCCCTGGAACATGACTTTAGGGGCTATAACAGATTTGGAACTGGTGCGACAAACAGGTCAGCACATTGGAGCACATTGTAAACGATTAGGTGTACACTTTAATTTTGCACCAGTTGTCGATATCAATACAAATCCCATTAATCCAATCATTGGAAACCGCTCTTTTGGTGAAGACAAGCAAAATGTTACTGATAAGGCCTTAGCTTTTATGCAAGGTCTTCAAAGCAAGGGTGTTTTGGCTAATGCCAAACACTTTCCAGGTCATGGTGACACCGATGAAGATTCTCATAAAGCCTTACCCGTGGTTAGCTTTGGAAAAAAACGCCTTCAAAACGTAGAATTATATCCCTACAAAATTTTGATTAAAAATGGACTTTCCAGTGTCATGGTGGCTCATTTAAATGTGCCTGCACTGGAACCTAAAAGTCAATACCCCTCTTCATTGTCCAAACGTATAGTTAGTAAAATTTTAAAATCAAAGCTCGATTTTAAGGGTTTGATTTTTACAGATGCACTGGACATGAAAGGCGTTTCAAATTACAGTTCGGCTGGTGCAATTGACTTACAGGCTTTTATGGCGGGTAACGATGTATTATTAATGTCTAAAGATGTAAGACAAGGCATTGAAAAAATAACAGCTGCATATGATTCTGGAGAAATTACAGAGGTCCGTTTAGCCCATTCTGTTAAAAAGATTTTACGCGCTAAATACAAAGTAGGTTTGCATATGTATCAGCCTGTAGCGATTGAAAATCTTATTGAAGACTTGAACCGCCCAATAGACGATGTTTTGTATGAGCGTTTGATGCAAAATGCACACACAATTGTTAAAAATAAAAACTCATCTATCCCAATAAAAGATTTGAAATTACAGAACGTTGCCTACCTTCCGATGGGGGACGTTTCAGGCGATACATTTTACAATTCATTGCAACAATATACGAAGGTGGATAAAATTGAATCTCAAAACCTTGATGTGGTGGTGGCTTCTTTAAAATCTTACAATTCTGTGATAATTGGATTCCATAAATCCAATTTAAGCCCATGGAAAGCTTATCAATTTTCAAATAAGGAATTGGTTTGGTTGCAAGAAATCGCACGCCATAACAAGGTAATTTTAACGATTTTTGCTAAACCCTATGCTTTAAATACTTTAAAATTATCTTCAAACATAGAAAGTATTTTGTTGGCTTATCAAAACAGTGAAATTTCTCAACAAGTTGCAGCTCAAATTATTTTTGGTGCTTTGCCCGCAAAAGGAAAATTGCCTGTAAGCATTTCCAATACATCTTTCAAGTTTGGTCAGGGGATCCAAACTCAAGCATTGGGAAGATTGGCTTATGGTATTCCTGAAAGTGTAGGCATTAGTTCCAAGCGGCTCTTAAAGTTAGACTCTATTGCCCATTTAGCAATCGACAAAAAAATGACTCCTGGTTTGCAACTTCTTGTGGCACGCAAAGGCAAGGTCGTTTACCACAAAAGTTTTGGTCACCATACTTATGAGAATAAGATAAAGGTTTCCCCCAACGACTTGTACGATGTGGCTTCACTAACTAAAATTTTAGTTACACTGCCTCTACTTATGGAGTTGGTCGATGCTGGAGTACTTGCTTTAGACGACCGATTGGAAACTTTACTGCCAAGCTACAAAAATTCTAATAAAGCCCATATCACCCTCAAAGAAATGTTGTCCCATTTTGCTCAACTAAAACCTTGGATTCCGTTTTACTCCGCTACTTTAGATTCCGTAACCCAAAAACCTCATCCAGATTTTTTCAGACCCAAAAAATCCTTCGATTTTCCGATTCAAATTTCGGAAAATAAATTTCTTCGCGCTGATTTTACCGATACTATTTATGAAAACATTTTTGCATCTGAGCTTTTGGAAAAGCGAAAATACCGCTACAGTGACTTGCCTTACTATGTTCTAAAAGAATTTATTGAGAATCATTACGAACTTCCATTAAATGATTTGATTCAACAACACTTTTACAGTTCCTTAGGCGCCAATTTTTCCACCTATCTACCTTTAAATCGCTTCGACAAAACTCAAATTATTCCTACAGAACAGGACAATTATTTTCGCTTTGAAAAGGTTCATGGTCATGTGCACGATATGGGCGCTGCTATGCAAAATGGAGTGGGGGGACATGCCGGTTTATTCAGTACAGCAAATGATGTAGCCAAGCTGATGCAAATGTATTTGCAAAATGGGGCTTATGGTGGAGAAAACTTCATCAAAGCTCAAACCGTTACTGCTTTTAACACCTGTTATTATTGTGATGACGATAATAGAAGAGGTGTGGGCTTTGACAAACCCCAACTGGTGGAAGATGGCCCTACCTGTGGTTGTGTGTCCATGCAAAGTTTTGGGCATTCGGGATTTACAGGCACCTTTGCTTGGGCCGATCCTGAGGAAGAGATTATTTATGTATTTTTGTCCAACCGAACATATCCTGATTCCAAGAATAACCGCTTGCTTGAGGAAAATATTCGGACTAAAATCCAACGGAATATTCAAGAAGCCATTACAGATTAAAATGAAAATAGGAATTGTTTGTTACCCAACCTTTGGCGGCAGTGGCGTGATTGCCACAGAACTCGGCTTAGAGTTGTCCCGAAAAGGGCATGAAGTCCATTTTATTACATACCGACAGCCCGTAAGGCTTGAACTGATCAGCGAAAATGTTCATTTTCACGAAGTTAATGTGCCTGATTACCCATTATTTCATTACCAGCCCTATGAATTGGCATTGTCTAGTAAGATTGTGGACATGGTCAAAATTTACAAAATAGATGTGTTACATGTGCATTATGCCATCCCACACGCCTATGCGGGCTACATGGCTAAACAAATGTTACATCAAGAAGGTATTGTATTGCCAATTGTTACCACTTTACACGGTACGGACATCACCCTTGTAGGAAGCCACCCTTTTTACAAAACTGCGGTGACTTTTAGCATTAATAATTCCGATGCCGTTACATCAGTATCTCAAAGTTTAAAAGACGCAACTCAAAGGTTATTTCAGACCCAAAAAGAGATCAACGTTATTCCAAATTTTATAGACTTGAATAAGTATAAGGAGACTGTGAATTTATGTCCGAGAGGACTTTTGGCAAGCGCTGAAGAGCGCGTGATTACCCATGTGAGTAATTTTAGACCCGTAAAACGCATTCCAGATGTGATTCATGTTTTCAACAACATTCAAAAAGAAATCCCATCTAAATTGATGATGGTTGGAGAGGGACCCGAGCGTTCTTCTGCCGAACGTCTCTGCGCACAACTTGGAATTCAAGACCGCGTGGTGTTTTTGGGTAACAGCAACGAGGTTAATAAAATTTTGTGTTTCAGTGATTTATTTCTTTTGCCTTCAGAAACTGAAAGTTTTGGACTGTCTGCCTTGGAAGCCATGGCGTCAGGCGTTCCTGTCATTTCAAGTGATACTGGTGGTTTGCCAGAAGTCAACATTGATGGTCTCTCCGGGTTTTTAAGTCCAGTGGGAGATATAGAAAGTATGTCCAAAAATGCTCTTCATATTTTAAAAGATTCTGATACGCTTCAAAACTTTAAAACGGCTGCAAAAACTGTCGCTTCAAAATTTGGCATTCATCAAATCGTCTCCAGTTACGAAGTGATTTATGAAACTGCTCTAAAAAATTGTATCTCAATTTAGTGGCTGCTAGCGCTTAATTTCTTAATTTTACATCTTAATATTAATCAAAAGGCTTTGTCATTATGGGTGGAAATTCATTTGGAAATGTTTTTAAATTAACAACTTTTGGGGAATCCCACGGTCCTGCCATTGGCGGGGTGATTGATGGGTGCCCTGCAGGAGTTTCTATTGATTTTGATAAAATTCAACAAGAGATGGACCGCCGCAAGCCTGGCCAATCCAAGATTGTAACCCAGCGTAAAGAACCTGACACAGTTGCATTTCAATCCGGAATTTTTGAAGGCGTGACCACCGGAATGCCTATAGGATTTATCATTAAAAATACCGATCAAAAATCAAAGGATTACAGCCACATCAAAGATGTATTTCGTCCCAGCCACGCCGATTTTACTTACAACGAAAAATACGGGCAAAGAGACTACAGAGGCGGCGGCCGCAGCTCGGCCAGAGAAACCGCTTGTCGTGTGGTTGCAGGTGCCATTGCAAAACAATTTTTAAGTGGTATCTCCATAACGGCTTATACTTCTTCCGTTGGAACCATATCATTGGGGGAGAACCATCACAATTTGGATTTATCCAAGACCGAAAGCAATATCGTCCGCTGTCCAGATATGGCGGTTGCTGAAGCCATGATTGCCAAAATAAATACCATTCGTAAAGAAGGCGATACTATTGGTGGTACCGTTTCCTGTGTCCTAAAAAATGTCCCTGTTGGGCTCGGAGAGCCAGTCTACGACCGATTGCACGCCCAATTGGGAAAAGCCATGTTGTCTATTAATGCTGTCAAAGGGTTTGAGTATGGCTCTGGTTTTGAAGGTGTTAAAATGAAAGGCAGCGCCCATAATGATGCTTTCAATGCTGATGGCACTACCAAGACCAACCATTCGGGTGGTATTCAAGGGGGTATTAGCAATGGAATGGATATATATTTTAATGTGGCTTTTAAACCTGTTGCTACTGTGATGCAATCTCAGGACACTGTTGATAAAGCTGGTAATTCGGTAAAAATGCACGGTAAGGGCCGTCACGACCCTTGTGTGGTGCCACGTGCCGTACCTATTGTAGAAGCCATGGCAGCATTGGTCTTAGCAGATTTTACGCTGCTTAATCGTCTTTCAAAAAAATAATATTATGAAATCTATGGCCTTGCATTGGAAAATATTAATTGGCATGCTTTTGGGCGTGATTTTTGGTTTTTTGATGCTTCAAATTGAATGGGGTGCTGCTTTTATTGCAGCATGGATCAAGCCTTTGGGGACTATTTTTGTAAAGCTGCTCAAGTTAATTGCAGTGCCTTTGATTTTAGCATCTCTCATAAAAGGAATCTCAGACTTAAAAGACATTTCAAAATTTGCTTCTATTGGTTTAAAGACCATTGTTATTTACGTTTTGACTACCGTAGTGGCCATCAGCATTGGCTTGACTTTGGTTAATATTTTTAATCCTGGTGATGGGGTTTCAGACGCCACTATTTCTAAATTAACGGCAACCTATGCCAACAACAGTAGTGTGCAAGGCAAGATTGCAGAGGCTGGCCGCCAGCAAGACAGCGGTCCACTTGATTTTGTAGTAGATATGGTTCCAGAAAATGCGTTTTCTGCCCTTAGCAACAACAAATTGATGTTGCAAGTTATTTTTCTATCTATTTTCTTGGGAATTTCTTTATTGCTTATTGGCGACAAACGTGCCAAACCGTTAAAAGATGTATTTGATTCTCTGAATGATCTGGTTTTAAAAATGGTAGACTTGATCATGTTAACAGCTCCTTATGCTGTGTTTGCGCTTTTGGCCAACGTTGTTGTTTCATCAGGTGATCCGGAACTTTTATATGCACTTTTGTTTTACGCTTCTATCGTTGTGGGCGGTTTACTTTTAATAGTCTGTTTTTATCTTCTTGTTTTGGCTTTTGTGGTCAAAAAGAATCCCTTTTGGTTTTTAAAGCAAATTAGTCCGGCGCAATTGCTAGCCTTTTCGACCAGCAGCAGTGCTGCCACGCTTCCAGTGACCATGGAACGGGTTGAGGAGCATGTTGGTGTAGACAAGGAGGTGTCTAGTTTTGTGTTGCCAGTTGGTGCGACAATCAATATGGATGGAACCAGCCTTTACCAAGCGGTTGCCGCTGTTTTTATCGCACAAGCGCTTAATTTTGATCTGACATTTGCAGACCAATTGATGATTGTACTTACCGCTCTTTTGGCCTCCATAGGGAGTGCGGCTGTGCCCGGTGCTGGCATGGTGATGTTGGTCATTGTTTTAGAATCTGTGGGCTTTCCAGCAGACAAGCTAGCCATTGGATTGGCCTTGATTTTTGCGGTAGACCGACCTCTAGATATGTGCAGGACGGTTATTAATGTCACTGGAGATGCTACAGTTTCTACCCTCATTGCCAAACTTGAAGGTAAACTGCACGACCCTAAGCCTAAAGACTGGGACGATCATTTAGAAGCTGTGAAGTGATATAATTCCAATTGTGATAATTTGTGTCAGTTTCATTTTATGTAGTTTTTGGATTTTTATTATTGTTTTAATGGCTTACAATCGAATACCGTATTCGAATTAGACACCAAATATTTTATTGGTCACGTATTATGGTTGAAATTTTAAATTATTAAACCGTTAGATAACGCTTTTTCTGCTCTTTTTGGTGTGCTGTTTAAAGCAGTGCTCTTAGTTGATTAATGTCTAATTTTTGAGAAATCAGCTTTAATTCTAAGAGTTTGTTTTGTACATTTTCGAGGGTCTCTTTTTGGATGTTTTTCTGAGACCATTCGGTTTGTGCAAGCCATGCTTGGACATCTTCGCGCTTTTGACCATAGCGTTTGGAGAGGATTTTATCAATGCCTGCAATATTTTTGAATTCTTTGGTGATGGAATTGATGGTTTCAAGAATCGATTTCAGTGTGAAAGTTTCATTTTCAATGAATGAATCTGTAGCTCCAATTACAAAACACGGCCAGGGGGTAGGGCACTCACCAATGCGTCTAAAAACACCACTGTCAACCAAGGGCTTGGTTGTGTATTTTTCCCACAGAAAGTAATCGGCTTCACTTTCTCTAAGTGCCTTGACACCACCCTCTAAATTTTTAATGATTTTAAAATGTAATTCCCTTGTTGTATTCCAACCCAGTTTTTGTGCCTGTAAATACGCCATGAGATGTGAGCCTGAACCCATGCGGCTTATGGCTGCTTGAGTGTTTTTTAACTCAGAAGCTTTGGTGTAGTTTGATCCAGTAGCGACATGAACCCCCCATATCAAAGACGATTCAACAAAAGTTTGTACAATTTTACTGGAAATGCCATCCGAGATTGCTTTGACAATGCCATCAGTTAAAACCACGCCCATGTCTATAGAATTCTGTTTTAGCGCTTCGGTCATTTGTCCAGTTCCTCCCGGGCAGTCCACCCAACGTAAATCAATGCCTTGAGCTTTAAAAGCATTGCTTTTTAAGCCAATATACCAAGCATAATTAAAGTGTTCTGGAACCCCGCCAATGCGTACTGTTTTCATCAATCTATTAATTTATCCAGGGTGTATTGAATGAGTGCATCAATTGTTTTTTCAGGCGAGTTGCTAAAGGTGCCATTGGTCCTGTTAGCCAAGATTGCGTTCATGGAACAGGCTTGGTGTCCCAATAATTTCGAAAGCCCAAAAATGGCAGAGGTTTCCATTTCAAAATTGGTGATTTTAAAGCCTTCAAAAGTAAAATTTTGGAGATTTTTCAAGAATTTAGAATCCCTAGGTGTCAGTCGCAATTTCCGTCCCTGAGGCGCGTAAAAGCCACCGCAAGTAGCGGTAATTCCCTTTAAAATATTTTTGCTAATTAATTGATTTTCTATTGATTTATCACCCTCTACTAAAACAGGTTGTGCGCGTTCTTTTTTCCAATTACTGTGCTTGACAAAAGCCTGCTCAAAAGCTTTATTTTGAATGCTTTGAGTTTTATAAGCTTGAAGCATACCATTCAAGTCTAAGCCATGGGTACTCAATAAAAAAGAATCCACTGGAATTTCATTTTGCAAAGCTCCTGATGTACCAATGCGAACAATTCTAAGCGAAGTTAGTTCCGATTTCACTTGGCGGGATTTAAAATCAATATTAACCAGCGCATCCAACTCGTTTAATACAATATCTATATTGTCTGCCCCGATGCCAGTGGAAATCACAGTAATGCGTTGGTTTCTCAAAGTACCAGTATGGGTTTTAAACTCTCTTTTGTGCTGTCTAAAATCAATGGTATCAAAGTGGGCAGAAACTTGATCCACGCGGTCTGGATCACCCACTGTGATCACCGTGGATGCTAAGTCCTTAGGTTTGAGATGCAGGTGGTAAACGCTGCCATCAGAATTTAAAATAAGTTCAGAATCTTTAATGCTCATAATGATTCAATTAACCTCCTACACGTTTGACATTAAATCCCATTTTTTTGAGTAAAACCATAATTTGATCTCTGTAGTCGCCTTGAATAATAATGGTTTCATTTTTATAGCTACCGCCCACACTAAAGTTCTTTTTTAGTTTTGAAGTCAGTTTCTTAAAATCTGTGTCTGCACCGGTATAACCTTCTACAATTGTAATCGGCTTCCCTTTTCGTTTTTCATATTTGCAAATCAGAGGGTCGTCTTGTAGCCAAAAGTCAGGCTTGGATGCTGGGGGTTGGTGTTCCGATGTTTTATGTTCGGGAAATAAGTCTTTAAGTTGGTCTCTTAAATCCATTATTTTTTGGTTAACCCCAGTTCTTTTAGACGTTCGTTAAGAAAATCACCTGCTGTGATGTCTTCAAACTGTTTGGGATTGTCCGCATCAATACAGCTTTCTAAAACATCCAATTTCATAGCGCTGATTGGATGCATAAAAAAAGGAATTGAATAACGCGATTGGCCCCAAGCTTCTTTTGGGGGGTTTTTTACTCTGTGTATGGTTGATTTTAATTTGTTGTTGGTATGTCGCGAAAGCATGTCTCCAACATTAATCATAAGTTCATTTGCTTCTGCGATGGCGTCAATCCATTCCCCTTGGTGGTTTTGAACCTGAAGTCCACGTCCTTGCGCTCCCATTAATAGGGTTATTAGGTTGATATCCCCATGGGCTGCTGCGCGTTCTGCCTTTTCTGGAGCTTCAGTAATGGGAGGGTAGTGGATGGGTCTTAAAATACTGTTGCCATTGTGAATAAAGGCATCGAAATAGGTTTCCTCTAAGTCTAAATGCAAAGCCAATGCGCGCAAAACATATTTCGCTG
>JBJKXC010000005.1:0-18241 GCA_045561735.1 Flavobacteriaceae bacterium
TAGATTTTTTTAATACCCTGGGCCTGCCCACTTCCACAACGGTTTCTATTGTATTTGAACTTTTGGGGGCTGCTGTGGCCATGGCGCTATTAAAAATAACTGCAAGTGGCGGTGGATTTGAAGATTTTTTGATTTACATCAATACCTCCAAAGCATCACAAATTATCTTTGGGATAATTTTGTCTGTCATTATCGCCTTTAGTATTGGAGCGATTGTTCAGTGGATTTCAAGGCTTCTAATTTCTTTTAAATTTGATCAAAAAGCAAACTGGGTCGGGGCAGTGTTTAGTGGTGTTGCCCTAACATCAATCACCTATTTCATTTTTATGAAGGGTCTCAAAGGTACATCCTATGCCAATGTCACTTTTGATATTATTAATGGGTATACGATAAAAGATTTTCTAGAATCAAAAGTAGTGGGTATTATTTTGGTAAGTTTTGTGTTTTGGGCAGTAATATCTTACATTCTTATTGCCTTTGCCAAAACAAATATTTACAAACTAATTATTGTGGTTGGTACTTTTGCCTTGGCCTTGGCCTTTGCCGGTAATGATTTAGTAAATTTTATTGGGGTGCCTGTGGCCGCCTATAACTCCTTTTTAGAATGGTCTGTTTCAGGAGTTGCGGCTTCAGCTTTTCCGATGGATGTTCTTGCTTCAAAGGTTCCAACAAACAACTGGCTTCTTCTTGGTGCAGGTTTAGTCATGGTACTTACATTATGGCTTTCGTCAAAATCCAAAAGCGTTGTCCAAACTTCAATAGATCTTTCAAGTCAAAACACCACCAAAGAACGCTTTCAACCCAATGCTGTTTCTAGAGTTGTTGTGAGGCTGAGCATTGGTATTTTGGATATGGTTTCTGAATCAATCCCTAAAAATATCAGGACTAAAATTGACAAACAATTTTATCAAGCCAAAGGTCCTTTAACTAAAATTGCGCTTAGAGACCGTCCGGCGTTTGATATGGTTCGTGCTGCTGTTAATTTAATGGTCGCGAGTGTTTTGATCTCAATCGCTACCTCCATGAAATTACCGTTGTCCACGACTTATGTCACTTTTATGGTGGCAATGGGAACTTCTTTGGCTGACCGGGCTTGGGGTGCTGAAAGTGCAGTATACAGAGTTGCAGGTGTCCTTAATGTCATTGCGGGCTGGTTTTTTACAGCTTTAGTGGCCTTTACTGTCGCTGCCCTTGTTGCTTTTTTAATGCATTTAAATGTACAGATTATGTTTCCTGTACTGTTATTCACGTCCTTAGGCTTATTGATAAACAGCTCGATACGCTACAAGAAAAAAAACCAACTAAAACAAAGCGCTGCTGCCCAACAAAAATCTGAGAGTCGATCGCTTCAGGGCGTTATCAACGAAAGCGCGAATACCATTGCTAAAGTATTAAACCGTGGAGCTAGGATTTACAGCACTACTATTTTTGCGCTTGCTCAACAAGACTTAGTCACACTGAAAAAAAATAAAAAACAAGTGGTCAAGTTGTCGGATGAAATTGACGCGCTTAGAGATGACATCTTTTACTTTATTAGAAGTTTAGATGACGCGAGTGTCGGTGCAAGTAATTTCTACATTCAAATTTTGGGATCGCTTCAAGATATGACACAGTCTTTGAATTATATTACCAAATTGAGTCATAAGCACGTAAACAACAATCACAAAAAATTAAAATTTAATCAGATAAAAGAGTTGAATGAAATCAGTCAAACGGTTAAGCGCTTTTTTGAAGAGACCAAGCAAATTTTTGAAATCCAAGCCTTTGATAAAAGCAGTAGTGTTGTGGAACAAAAGACAGCGATTGATGTTTCACTTAAGAGAAATATAGACAGTCAAGTATTACGAACCAGAAACGAAGATTCCAGCCCAAAGAATACAACCCTCTATTTCAGTTTGCTCATAGAGACCAAAGACTTAATGAATGCGATAGCTGGCTTAGTTGAAGAATACAATACTAAATACAACCAGTCATTGGATTAAAACATGCCCACAACCCATAAAAAACCCTTTCAAATGAAAGGGTTTTTTTATTTATTATTACAAATGTTTAATTAGCCTTCGCAGCTTGTACACTCTTTCTTTTGCTTAAACTTTTGGGCGGCGTTCATACTGTGCTGGTAGTATAGTGACTTCAGCCCAAGTTTCCATGCAGTCACATGAATCTTATTGACATCCTTGGTAGGCATGTCTGGGTGTACAATGATGTTAAGCGACTGGCCTTGATCTATGTGATTTTGTCGATTAGCGGCCTGATAGATGATTGCCAATTGATCAATTTCAGAATAGGTTTTGAAAACTTCTTTTTCATTTTCAGATAAGAAATCAAGGTGCTGAACAGAACCATCTCTGTCTCTAATGTCTCTCCATACCTCTTGGGTATCCATGCCTTTTTCTTTTAAAAGTGTCACCAAGAAAGGATTTTTAATGGTGGTCTTTATTTTGGCAATATCTTTTACATATATATTAGACCATATGGGCTCTATGCCTTGAGATACTTGTCCTAGTATAAAAGCCGATGAAGTGGTTGGTGCAATCGCATTTAAAGTGGCGTTCCTTCTGCCGTAGCCTTTGAGTACTGCGGGTTCTCCAAACTTTTCAGCCAATTCTTCGGAGGCTTTATATGAGTTGTCTTTTAAAGTTTTAAAAACTTCTGTATTTAAATTGAAGGCTTCTTGGCTGTCAAAAGGCAGCATTTTGGACTGTAACAAAGAGTGCCAGCCTAAGGTACCCATACCCAGGGCTCTATTTTCTTTTGCAAAGTTATAGGCACGTTCCATAAATAGAAAAGTTTGTCTGTCGTCTAAATTAGGGGAGTCTTTATAGGACTCTAACTTTTCTAGAAACTCAGTAATAACGGCGTCCAAAAAATAAACCATAGTTTCAACGGCATCGGTATCTTTCCATTTGTCATAATGCAATAAATTAATACTTGACAATACACAAACAAAAGACCAGTTGTGATCTGAGGGTAGCATTATTTCAGTACATAAATTGCTGGCATAAATCGGCAGCGCTTTGTCCTTGTATACATCCGCAGCACCATTGTTTGCATTGTCTGTAAAGAAAATATACGGATAACCCATCTCGCCACGACTCTGCAAAACTTTGGCCCAGACGGTCCTCTTTTCTGAATCACCATCAATCATTTCTTGCATCCAATTATCGGTGACCGTGACACCATGAGTTAATTCCTGAATAGGGTTCCCTTCCGTTCCTATTTCTAAGAACTCCATAACATCGGGGTGATCAATTGGAAGGTACGGGGAAAAACGCCCGCGTCTTACAGATCCTTGACTAACGACGTCTACCATAGATTCAAATAATCTCATAATATGAACCGCTCCAGAAGCTTCGCCATTATTTTTTATGGCTGCACCACGGCCTCTAATTTTTCCAAAATAACCAGAGGTTCCACCGCCTAATTTAGACATCATTCCCACTTCAGATTGAGTGTACAAAATGTTTCCGATATCATCGTCTATGTGAGAACCGAAACAGCTGATAGGCAGGCCGCGTTTTTTTCCAAAATTTGACCAGACAGGCGATGCCAATGAGTAATAGCCCTCAGACATATAATAATAGAACTTATCTGCAAAGCCAGGCATTTGCAGTATGTCTTCTGCTCGCTTTGCGATATTAGCAATTCGTTCTTCTGCACTAACACCCTCTCCCAAATATCCAGCAGCTAAAAATTTTCTGCTGTTTTCATTGAGCCACTCGAATGCTTTTTCGGTGGTTGGGTTTGCATTTTGCTTTGATTCTTTTCTAGCTTGAATTAAATCTTCGTATGGCCTTTTTTGGTCTACTTTGGTGGTTAGTTTTTTCTCCATGTGCTAAAATAGGTCGTCGCTGGTTATACTTTGGGCTCTTTTACTATAATTGATGGATCGTTTCACAAAGAAGTCCCCATGCTTGGTGCCTATAATCTCATCGTCAAACCATTCGGTTTCTGATACTAATGTTTCATCTATTTCAAATACTTTATCAATCCCAATGCTTTCCAATGATTTGTTGAATCTGTTTTTCAAAAACTCATTAACTACGGCCTTGGGTAAAAAGTCCAACTCTCCGTTTTCAAAAATCCAATCAACTACATGCTGTTCAGCTTCGTAGGCTTCTTTACAAACATTTTGGATATGAGCTTTATATTCTGATGAAAACCACTCTGGGTGTTCATTTTGAAGAATTTTAATCAAATCGATGCCAAAATCTCCATGAATTTGCTCTTCTTTTGAAGTGGCCTCCACAACATTTGAAATTCCTTTGAGCATGTTTTTGTGCTTGTTAAAGGCCATGATGATTAAAAACTGTGAAAACAAAGACACATGTTCGATAAATAATGAAAACAATAGAATAGCCTCAGCATATTCTTTATTGTCGTCACTTTTTGAGTTTTTAAGTGCCGTTTCTAAATACTGAACTCGTTTCATGATGGCTGGTTTCTTTTTGAGCTCCTTAAACTCCGAATTCAAGCCTAATATTTCTAGTAAGTGTGAGTATGCATCTGCGTGGCGCACTTCACTTTCTGCAAATGTGGAACCAACTGATCCAATCTCTGGTTTTGGCACTCTATGGTATAGATCACCCCAAAAAGATTTTACAGCCACTTCTATTTGAGAAATAGCCAACATTGTATTTTTGATGGCACTTTTTTCAGTAGCGGACAAACGTGATTTAAAATCTTGAATGTCACTTGTAAAATTAAATTCAGAATGAATCCAATAGGAATGTCTTATCGCGGGAACATATTCATACAGCTGTGGGTATTCGTAAGGCTTCAGATTAATACGCTTTTCAAAAATATCTGGCTGCCTGTCTTGGGTTCTTTTATTTCTGTAAAGAATGTAAGCTTTGGCAACCTCCGGGAAATTACTTTCCATTAGTTGTGTTTCTACAATGTCTTGTACTTCCTCAATTGTTGGGGTATATTCCAGGTCCTTGCTTTTTCGGTTGAGTAATTTTTTATAAACTGACAACGCCACATCTTGTGCGTTTTGTGAATTACCAACTCCTACTGAATCCATTCCCTTTTGAATAGCATTAGTAATCTTATCTAGATGAAAAGGGCTAGTAGTGAAATCTCTTTTAATTATGTGTTCTATTTTCATAACTTTTAAATCATTGGGTTACTCCCAAACTGAACCTGCTGAACAGTCTGTTATGCTCCGGACATATCATTTGATCTATCCAGAAAATGTGTTGTAACGTTTCTATCACGCCCAAAAGGCACTATCGTGCATTGATTTTGTGATAAACTGGTCTATGTTTTGATGTAAATTGGACTCTTTTTGTAGCATAGTTAATTTGGTTGTTCTGGTCTTAATTTTTGGTTATGGTTATGGTTTTGGTTAAAAAGCTACATACTCAAGCTTCACAAAGAAACGAAAATTGTTGGATTATATAAAAGTCATTTTTATAAACATTGCACCCAAGTTTTTAACAACAAGTAGGTTTTTTCTTACAAAATATTAGGGCTCATTGTATTATAATAATCTGATAATCAATACTTTAAAAAGGACTTCTCTCGTAAATAATTCCAGAGTCAGAAAACTAAAAA
Organism: Flavobacteriaceae bacterium; assembly: GCA_045561735.1. Lineage (GTDB taxonomy): Bacteria > Bacteroidota > Bacteroidia > Flavobacteriales > Flavobacteriaceae > UBA3537. The sequence goes on from JBJKXC010000005.1 coordinate 5,560, forward strand.
TACAGAAAAATATTTTTGGAATTTAAAAAATGTTAAGACTTACGCCTATCCACATGCGCTTCAAGGGCTTGGTACCATGCGCTCCCAAATTTTCGAATCAGTGCCTCTTTAACAAACTTATAAATTGGAATTTTTAGCGCTTGGCCCAAACTGCAGGCCGTGTCACAAATTTGCCATTTATGGTAATTAACGGCCGAAAATTCGCTGTAATCCTTAACACGAATGGGGTACAAGTGGCAGGAAACTGGTTTTTTCCAAGAAACATCTCCTTGATTATAGGCTTGTTCAATACCGCACAAAGCGGTTTGATTTTCATCATAGGTAACGTAAGCACAATCTGCCCCATTAACAAGTGGTGTCTCGAACTCCCCATCTTTAGTAGTTACATATAAACCTTGGTTTTCGATAGCATTTATCCCCTCAGCTGTCAAATAAGGTTTTAATTTTGGGTAAATGTCTTGCAGGGTTTTGAGTTCGTGTGCTTCTAGAGGTGCCCCGGCATCCCCATCGACACAACAGGCCCCTTTGCAGGCCGATAAATTGCATGCAAAGTCATTGTCTAAAATAGCTTCGGAAACTATTGTTTTTCCCAGTTGAAACATAAAACGAAGATACTGATTTTAAAGCATATACTAACCCAAAAAAAAATGGGTTTTTAAATTTATATTTAAATAATTTAGCGAACTTTGAATTGAAAAAATTATGCGAAATGAATTTTAATGTCAAAGAAATTTTTACAGTGTTTATGGTGCTTTTTGCGGTTATTGATGTGGTTGGAAATATCCCTATCATTATTGATTTGAGAAAAAAAGCAGGACATATTCAAAGTGAAAAAGCCGCCATTATCGCAGGGGCCATCATGATAGTTTTCTTGTTTGTTGGAAATAGTATTCTGACCTTGGTGGGTATTGACGTGCATTCATTTGCAGTGGCGGGAGCCTTTATATTGTTTTTTATAGCACTGGAGATGATTTTGGGCATTACACTATACAAGCAAGACGAAGAGTCGTCATTAAATGCGACCGTGTTCCCCTTGGCATTCCCATTGATTGCTGGCCCCGGTAGCCTCACAACTTTGTTGTCGCTAAAATCTGAGTTTAATACAGAAAACATCATTATGGCAATCATTATTAATGTTCTGGTTATTTTTTTGGTTTTAAAGACCTCTGTTAAAATTGAGCGTATCATTGGTCAAAATGGCATCAACATCACTCGAAAGATATTTGGCGTGGTACTATTAGCCATTGCCGTAAAATTGTTCACGTCTAATATTAAATTTTTAATGTAGTTTATGAAAATCGCAACTTACATCATCTCGGTCATTGCCTTGGCTATTGGGGTTTTTAATGTTACTAAAATTGACTTCGTGGCTCCGCTATCCAAAAGCAGCTTCCCTGCCTTGATCACAAGTATAAGTGCAGGATGTGCAATTTTAATAGTTTCTATAATTAGAATTTCACTCAAAATAAAAGCTCTAGTGAAATAATTCTTGCAAACTTCGCTAAGAAATTAAAATTGCTAAATAAATAATCTATAATTTTTGTGATTTATTAATTCTTTGTAATTATTTTGATTATTTCACAAAAACAGATTAAATCTCACTTTTAACAAACAAAAGATCTTAAATTTCTTATTTTTGTGTTAATTATTTAATCAAATTTTGCTTATGAAAAAAATTACTCTATTTATTTTATTTTTATTTTCCACACAAATTACCATGTCTCAAGCCGTTGCTCCTTACTCACAGGACTTTAATGGTATTGTTGCTGGAGGAGATAATAGCTCAATAGTTGCTAATTGGCAACAATATTCTTTTGGTGCTCCAACTACTGATACTGACATTTGGAACGGATGGTCATTAAACCCAGGGCTTGCACCAGGTAGCACTGCTTACACGCTCTATCATGCTGACGATCAGACTGGCACAAGTGGAGTTGATGATTGGTTTGTACTTCATCTTGACTGTTCACAATTAACAGAGCCTTTATTTAGTTATGTTGAGTTTCAAACTTATGGCGCACAGTATTACGTCTTTCATGGTGTTTATTACTCAGAAGATTACAGCCCTGAAAACGATGGTGGAATCGGAGCTGCTACACCAAATGGTACATGGATTGAACTGACTCAGGGAGCCGCTACAACCACTCCTACTACAAAAACATTTTCAATACCTACCACAGCAACAGCTGTCACCTTCAGGTTTTCTGGTGAATGGGCAGATAATTGGTTCATTGATGATGTTAGTATTATTGAAGGTTCTGATTTCTGTCCAACCCCTGACATCACTGGATGGACAATGACCAATGACGGTGTAAATTTTGATGGAAATAATAATAATGAAGTTTCTGGTTATCAACTTGAATATAGCACAGCTACATTTACTCCTGGTGATGGGACAGCTACGTTTTATGAATTTGATACTTTCCCTCATTCAATGACTGGTTTAGAACCAAGTACAACATATTATTTTGCAATGCGTTCAAATTGTGGAGATAACAGTTTTAGTAGCTGGATTGGTGCTCCAGATGCATATGCAACTACAAATTGTCAAGAAGTTTATTCACTTCCTTATGCTAATGATTTTGAAGATTTTAATTCTTGGCAATCATGTAATACTTACTTTGACTACGATGGAGATGGAAATTTTTGGGTAAATGCTATCTATGATACAGATGGGGACGGAGTTGGAGATGACCGATGTGCAGCTTCTTTTTCTTACGACAATAATCTAGGTGTATTAACTCCTGATAACTGGTTTATTGTGGGTCCTATTGACCTGACATCAGTATCTGACGCCACAATGAGTTGGAATGCTAGAGGGGCAGATGCTTCATGGTGTGCTGAAAATTACACTGTGTATGTTGGTACTGAGGCGACTGTTGCAAATCTTTCAGCTTCATCTATTTCATATAACGAAAGGATTGTTTCAGGTGGCGATGCATGTGGTACATGGGGCGAGAGATCACTTGATATATCTGCTGCTGTAGGAACACAAGTTTACATTGGATTTAGACACCACGATGTCTCCAATGAATTTGTATTAAATATTGACAACCTAGCTGTGACTAGTGAATCTTTAGGGGTTAATAATATTAATGAAATAGAAGTTAATTACACTTACAACAAAATAACGAAGGTGGTTACAATTAATTCTCCAAACAGCTTATTGTCTGATTTAATCGTCTACAACATGTTGGGTCAAGTTGTAACTCAAAAAAGCAGTAACAGCAATTCGGATAGTATTAATATGTCAGGTTTTGGTAAGGGCGTTTATCTTGTTAAAGTATTATCTGAAAATGGTGCAAATACAATACGCTTTATTAATAATTAAATAAATCTTATAAATTTAAAAAGCTCATCAAATGATGAGCTTTTTTTTAATATAAAAATTTAAACCTTTATATGAGAAACTTCAATCCCAGACTTTTCTAAGAACTCCACACCCGATAAATCTTTATAGGCTGTACTATAAACCACTCTTGTGATACCAGCTTGAAAAATCAATTTACTACAATTCTTACATGGTGATAAAGTAATGTAGAGAGTAGATCCTTTACAAGACTGGGTAGACGCAGCAACTTTTAAAATGGCATTGGCCTCGGCATGTAGCACATACCATTTTGTATAACCTTCGTCGTCTTCACAAATATTTTCAAACCCTGTTGGAGTGCCATTATAGCCGTCCGAAATAATCATGCGATCCTTGACAATTATGGCTCCGACCTGTCTTCGTTCGCAATAGGATAGTTTAGCCCACTCGCTGGCCATTCTAAGGTATGCCTTATCGTATTTTAATTGTTTGGTGTTAGACATTTGATGCTAAAAATATCTGTCGAATATAGGCCCTTTAGGGCGCAATTGCAATTTTTAAATTAGGAAAACATTGGGCTCATAAAAATCAAAGGCAAAATAAATCCAAGTATAATGGAAGAGATCACCAAAACCCAATCTCTATTTGAAAATCTGAAAATAGTCTGAAAGATAAAACTTAAAACAAGGGTGCAAAAAACAATGATTAATTGTCCTATTTCAATTCCAATAGAGAACTCTAAAATTGATAAAATGGTATTATCTTTAGAGTTTACCAATGATTCAAAGGCATTAGCAAAGCCCAAGCCATGAACAAGGCCAAAGAACAAGACAACCCCGTACATTAAATAGGGGCGTCTTTGTTTACGCTTCCCTGAAGTTAAAATATTGTAAAGAGCAGTAAAGAAAATAGTCATGGGAATCAGCCATTCTGTGACCACAACATTTAAATTAATGATGTCGTAAATGCCCAAAGTTAAGCTAATGGTATGACCTATTGTAAAAAGTGAAATGAGTATCAAAAGGGGTTTCCAGTCCTTAAATAGAAAGGGAATGGAAATAACAATCACAAATAAAATATGATCGTAGCTGTCAAAATTTAGGATATGATAAAATCCCAGTTCAAGGAACTCAAGAAAACTTTTAAGCATAGTCGGTGTTTATTGTACCAAATTTAGTAAAATAATTATGCTAAAACCGCTTGAATATAAAATAGTTATAAAGCATTAAAGCTCTCTAAACCAAACTTTAAAAAAGATTCATAATCTTTTGCATCAGGAGTATACCCAACTTTTGGAGCTAACTCAATTTTTGCATCTGGACTCAATAAAACATAAAAAGGTTGTGAATTTGACTGAAAAAATTCCGTTTGAAAATGGGCCCATTTATGACCAAAATTAATGAGAGTTCGAGATCCGCCCCCCAAGCGTTCTACTTTAATTTTTTGAGAGTCTGGCAATTCTCTTTTATCATCAACGTACAAAGAAATGAGTACATAATCATTTTTAAAATAAGGAGCAATTGATGGTTTTGACCAAATAATTTCCTCCATTTTACGGCAGTTTACACAAGCATAGCCCGTAAAATCTAAAATTATAGGTTTGTTTACCTTTTTGGCATAGGCAACACCCTTTTTAAAATCTTTAAAGGACTTGAAATTGTTGGGAGTGTCATTGGGATAAAAAATACTGTGCCCAACGGGAGGGGCAAGACCACTTAAAAGCGTCAATGGTGTAAATGTTTTTGTGGCTTCATTGAACTTAAATCCCGAGCCTAAATACAATACAAAAGCAAATACCAAGATACCAGAACTAATCCTTATAAAAGAAAGTCCTTTTGTAGAGCTGTCGTGGGGAAATTTTATAACTCCAAAAATATAAAGAGCTAAGGCCAAAAAAATAAGAATCCAAATGACTAGAAAAACCTCAATTTTTAACAATCCCCAGTGCTGAACAAGATCGGCATTTGATAAAAATTTAAAAGCCAGTGCCAACTCTAAAAAGCCTAAAACCACCTTTGTTGTATTGAGCCAGCCACCAGATTTAGGCAAGGCCTTGAGCATATTTGGAAACATTGCAAAAATGGCAAAGGGTAAGCCAAGGGCCACACCAAAACCACCCATTCCTGCCGTCAGCTGCCATGCCCCACCATCAACAGATAAAGATCCTGCCAAAAGCGAGCCTAAAATGGGCCCTGTACAAGAAAAAGAAACTATGGAAAGTGTGAGTGCCATAAAAAAGACCCCAAAAATACCACCAACACGCTCACCCTTACTTGTAAAGGTAGTCCATCTAGAAGGCAACGTCAATTCGTAATACCCAAAAAATGAAAAAGCAAAAATTATAAAAATTAAAAAGAAAATAACGTTTAGCCATACATTAGTTGAAATTTCGTTCAATATATCAGGATTAACCGAATTCAATAGGTGAAAAGGAATACTTAAGATCAAGTAAACTAAGACAATAAATAAGCCGTAAAGAAGGGCTTTTATAAAGCCTGAATTAGTAGAGTTTTCCGCTGTTTTTTTGGTAAAAAAACTAACGGTCAAGGGAATCATTGGAAAAACACATGGAGTTAATAGCGCAAGAAATCCACCTAAAAGACCAAGTGCGAAAATGCGCCAAAGCGAATTAGCACCTTTAGATGTTTCGCTGTAATGCTTGATTTGATCCGGCTGCATGCCGTAAAGTATTGCATTTGAGTTTTCTGGATCAATTTTAGATTCGATTTCTGATGTGGCAGCTACAGCCAAGCCTTTTTCACGGGTGTAATTAAACCTAAAAGGGTTGTCTGGCTTGTAAGTACAACGTGAGTCGTCACAAGTCATGTATTCAATATTACCAATAAGATCGAAGGCTGTATTATCAAGAATTTTAATCCGCTGCACAAAGACTGCACGGTTGTAAAATTTTGAAACTACCATTTCAAAAACAGAATCGAGTTTTGTGATTTTATTTAGGGGCTTTTCAAAAGTTGGCCCAAAAATTTCACATGAGGATGATGCTTCAAAAGAAATAACTGTAGGCAGTGGTCCACCCTCTTCAAGAAACTGAGAATAAATAGCCCAGTTTTTGTCAATATTTGCCGTGAATACTAACTCGTACTCAAGCGGTTCTACGGGGACTACGCTCAACTCCCATTTTACAGGATTTAGAATTTGCGCAAACGAGTAGCATGCAACTAAGGTTAGGATTAAAACAAGGTTTTTTTTCATGATTTTGGGATGTTTGACCAGCAATTAATGAAAAAATATAGGGATTAAAAATTACTGGACTTTAGCTAAGATTTCATCTCGTTTACTAAGGTAAGATAAGGTCATCTTAGAGATAACTTTCTTTGGCGGTTGACCATCAGAGCTCTTGAGTAATTCTGTACCAACAGGACCAAATTTTTTGTTTAAATTTCTATCGCTCCATTGCATCATTTCATATATGATGGGATACATATCAATTCCTTGATCTGTTAGGTAGTACAGTTTTGTTTTTCTATCATTTGGCAACTTTGTCACCTTTATCAAACCATTTGAGGTCAATAACTCTAGGCGATTTGCCAAAATATTGGTAGCAATTTTTTCAGAAGATTTCATAAATTCCGTAAAAGTTTTTTTCCCCAAGAAAATATCTCTTATTATAATGAGAGACCACTTGTCACCAATGATGTCAAGTGCACTTGTAAGCGGGCAATTGGATCTGGCTTTTTTCATTACATTAAGTTTTGTTTGTCTTACAAATCTACTAATATTAAGCATACAATAGCTTTATTTAACATTTACCATAATTTTATTTAAAACTACTTAATGGGGTAAATCGACTTTTATAATCTGTAAATGAAAACCTAAAAAATTACATAGGGGAAAGCTTTGGACCTCATGAGAAAGCACACTTTCTACAAGAACTAAAGCTTTAATTTAGTCGGGATGACAGGATTTGAACCTGCGACCACACGACCCCCAGCCGTGTACGCTAACCGGACTGCGCCACATCCCGTTTTAAGAGCTGCAAATCTATCTATTTTATGTGAATTTCTCTAAAAAAAACTAAAAATAGTCACTGTTTAATTGTTGGTTTCAATTTTTGATGTTTGTAAAGTATCTTTTTCTGAGCCAAAAAGACGACTTGACTAGTAATATTAAAGCTGGAACTTCTACCAAAGGCCCAATAACACCGGCAAAAGCCTGATCTGAATTCAATCCAAAAACGCCAATAGCTACTGCAATGGCCAATTCAAAATTATTGCCGGCCGCAGTAAAGGCAACTGAGGCTGTTTTGTCGTAGTCTGCGCCCATGGCCTTAGTGAAGAAAAAACCAATGATAAACATCAATACAAAGTATATTAACAATGGAATCGCGATGATTAAAATATCCATTGGTATTTCAACGATAAGTTCACCTTTTAGGGAAAACATCACAACAATGGTAAACAATAGAGCAATCAGCGTAAGCGGGGAAACTTTAGGAATAAAGGTTTCTGTATACCAGCTTTCGCCTTTTAACTTGACCAAAATAAAGCGGCTTAAAATCCCCAATAAAAAAGGAATTCCCAAGTAAATAAGGACGCTTTCGGCAATGAGGCCAATGGAAATATCTACAATCGCGCCTTCATAGCCTAAATATGGAGGCAAGACAGTTATAAAAATCCAGGCATAGAAACTGTAGGCAAATACCTGAAAGATGCTGTTAAGCGCCACCAAAGCGGCTCCATATTCAGTACTGCCACCAGCCAAATCGTTCCAAACTAAAACCATAGCAATGCAACGGGCCAGCCCGATTAAAATCAAACCTACCATGTACCCAGGGTGGTCTTTTAAAAAGATCAAGGCCAGTGCAAACATAAGGATAGGACCAATCACCCAATTGAGTAGAAGTGAAATGGATAATATCTTAGTGTTTTTAAATACTTTGGGCAATAATGCATAATTAACTTTTGCCAGAGGTGGGTACATCATCAAAACAAGACCAATGGCAATGGGAATGTTGGTTGTACCACGACTCATTCCGTTGATGGCTTCAGAAATACTAGGCATAAAATAGCCCAAACTGACCCCAATACCCATGGCTACAAAAATCCACAATGTGAGATTTTTGTCAAGAAAACTTAATTTTTTTTGATTCATAATTTATTGCTTAATATTTGAAAATACGTATTTTAATTCTGTAGCTATCTGAAGGCTTCGTTCCCTGTATTTTTCCGCTTGATACGAAGTGTTATCAAAAACTTTAGGATCTTCAAAAGGCAATGGGATTCGGACTTCAGCCCCGGATATATAAGGGCAGTGTTGATCTGCCTGAGAACAAGTGAGAATGGCTGCAAATGTAGTCTGTGGATTTTCGGCATGATCATAGGTTTTCGAAAAACCCTTAACAGGGGGTTGATTCACTGCAAACCTAATGGTATATAATGGGTTTTTCGTTTGTATTTCAGAATGAATCATAAATCCACTGGCTTCTAAAGCCATAGCAGCAGCGGGAAATAATGCCGTGCTTTCTGTTCCCCCAGAGTAACAAAAAAGATTTTTAATATTGTAGAAATAGCCCAGGGCTTGAGCCCAGGCCTGAGACAAATGGCTACGCCGGGAATTATGAGTGCAAATAAAATTCAATTTAATGGCTTGATCTGCATTCACTTTAAACTGGATAAAATCTATCAAGGGCTGTAATAAATTTTGCCGTACCACAGAAATTGAACTTATGTCGAGAGATTTGATTTGAGTTTGCAATGTTTCAAAAAGCATGAATTGGTCTCTTTTAAATTTTTAACAACATTGATAAGCATAGAAATCCGGGGCCAAAAAAACTGAAAGCACCTGTTTCATTTTTCCCCAATTTTTAAAATCAATACAATAACAAACCGTGGTCCCCTCCACATTGCCTTGAATCAAACCAAGGGATTTGAGAGTCTTGAGGTGTTGAGAAATTGTAGCCTGTGCAAGTCCGATTTCCAAAACCAAATCTCCACAAATGCATTGTTTTGTTTTGAACAGATGTTGTAAAATAGCCACTCTTGCAGGATGCCCAAGGGCTTTTGCAAAACGTGAAACTGCGTTTTGCTCTAGGGTAAAAATCTCTGTTTTGGCAAGCCCCATAATTGGTAATTTATTTAATTGTAATAATACGATAAATATGATTCTTAAAAAAATTATATTTAGATATATCAGAAAAAATATTGTAGGTTTACAAGGATGCGTTTAAAAGTACATATCGTAATTCTAGCAAGTTGTTTAGCCGCTGCCTTTTTTTTAAGAGCCTCGGTTGCTAAAACCTTGTCTATCTCAGAACTCCTTTTGGTAGATGGCAACGGAATTGCACTTTTTGTATATGCCTTGCTTTTTTTAGCCGTGGCATATACTGGGTATTGGATTTATAAAAGGAACAGAAACTTATAAAGTGCTTAAAAAAACCAAAAACCCGCCAAAAGGCGGGTTTGCTGAGTTAGTTAGAAATAATATGGTTGATTTTTTAATCTAACTTTGATTGATTCCAAAGTTCATTGTGTCTAAAGATTTTTCCATCTTCGTTAAATCCATGGTTAAACATAACTGGAATTACAGATACCTTATTATCAGACTTACGTGTCAAAGATACACGCCACCAAGATTGAACATAATTACGCTGTAAATCAAATTCATAATATTTAATCCAAACACAGTCAAAGCTATTTACAGAATAAGACTCTAAAAATTCCATTTGAAGGGCCATAAAATCTGCTTTTGACAAAGGATCATTGCCCCAGTCATTAAACAAACCATCAAATTGTGCGTTGTCTGCAAAGGCTTCATAAAAAGCATCCATATCGTTAAACTCAATTGCGTGCAGGGCTTTTCTAACGGTGTTGATATTTGGATGATGGGAATAAATTTGACCATCTTTCAATTCTCTTTGGCTTCTCCAACTTTCAGCAAAAGGCATTTGATTTTGATAAATACGCAAGAAAACAATTTTACCGTCAGAGGTAACGCCATATTGTGCATGTCTTGGTTGTGAAAATTTCACACCTGTGGTGCCCCCAATTCCGGTAATTTTTTCCCAGGCATACACCCAAGTTACCGCGCTAAAGGTATCGTCTTTATATTCCACAGCATCTGGGTAACCATTTTCTGTGTGATTCAACGTAAAGTATCGGTTATAAGTTTGCCAATTTGCAATATTTTGAAGAAACTCTGCTTTGGTCGTTGCGTCCGCATCTTTGTCCATGTTCTCGCCACTATAACCCTTAAAGTCATCCGAAATCAGACTCGCTAATTTTAAAGAATCTTTTGCATTAACAGCCGCATACATTTGATTAATCACATCAATTGCTGGATGCTCGATGTACATAGTACCATTTTTCTTTTTTTGAGCAGACAGTACCAAGCAAAGTGTAAAAGCTGCTAATGTTAATTTGATTTTCATAAAGTAATATTTGATTAAATTAATTTTAAAGAGCAACTAATATAGTAATTATATGATAAATTAAGAAAGGACGGAAGCGATAAAGTATAAGCTACTGACTTGGCTTTACCTGTTAGTAAAGTTAAAATAGTCTAAAAAAATCTAACTCTAATATAATTAGTTCTGCTAATTTTCACATCAAAGTACAATCCGTAGTAATTTAAGAAGTTGACTAAGTGGAGAATCTCTTTCATTTAGTTAGCGTTGTACTCTATTTCATTACAGTTTTGGTAATTGTATCCTTGTTTTTGAAAATATTCTAAAATATCACCAACTCCATTATAATCATAAATAAGAATATTATTTGAGCAATTAAAAGTAAGGATATCCATATATTCGGCTTCGTCATCAGTAAATTGATAAACATTATTTCCTAAATTAGTCCAAGTACCTATATTTTGTTCTAAAAACCCACTATCAATTGCATCGAAGCTACCATCAGAATTAAATATAAAAGTAAAATCGCCAATAGGAATTTCAAAACTTCCTTGCCAATTATTGGAAGCGTCAGTAGCTTCAGAATAAAATATTTCCCAAGTGCCTATAATTGGGTCGTTGGAATTATTGTCATTATTATTCGAACCATCATCACTTGAACAAGCGAATATTAATAAAGCGGATAGTAAGAGCAGTTTTTTCATTTAGTTTAAAAAATAAGTTAATAGTATTAGTTGTTTAACAAAACTAAGAAAAGTTTTTATTAGTTCAGTAGCTTTGGTACAAAGCCTGTTGGGAAAACAACTAAAAGCCAATGTCTGTCAAAAGTCTGTCAGTTTTTAGTAAATTTAAATTGTTCTTAAGTATTTAGGAAAAAGTGCTTTTAGGTGCTTTTCACAACTGGCATAGAGTACTATATAAAAAGAAACCCACCTGTTGGTGGGCTTTGATTAAACTTATGCAGTGTAGCGGCGACACTAGTGGAGAAGATCGGATTCGAACCGACGACCTCTTGACTGCCAGTCAAGCGCTCTAGCCAACTGAGCTACATCCCCATTACTTGATATATCTTCTTAGGGTTTGAAACACTTAATTTTCAAACAATTTAAAAGAACACTTCAAATCTACTAAAAACTGACAGACTTTTGACAGACATTGGCTTTTAGTTGTTTTCCCAACAGGCTTTGTACCAAAGCTACTGAGCTTTCTAAGACAGCTTATTACAAAAGACCTCATCTGAGCTAAGATTGATATAAATTCATTAGTTTTATAAAACAATTAAAAAACTATGAAAAAACTATATACACTTTTAGCATTAACTATATCATTCAGTATGAATGCACAAGTAAGTACAGTAGGAACAACAGCAAGTGGAGCTATTTCTACAGCAATGGGAGGTTACACAACAGCAAGTGGAGGTGGTTCTACAGCAATGGGATATTATACTACAGCAAGTGGAAATCATTCTACAGCAATGGGAGATGAAACAACAGCAAGTGGATATGCTTCTACAGCAATGGGATTTAACACAACAGCAAGTGGAGATTATTCTACAGCAATGGGATATGGCACAATAGCAAGTGATAGAGGCTCTTTAGTGATTGGTCAATACAACCTTTTAGGCTCAACAGTTACTAATAATGCTATACAGTTTAGTACAGAAAATACAGCTTTTGTAATTGGAAATGGAGAACTTGTTACCAGCATCGGACAAATTAACCGCTCAGATGCTTTAACAGTACTATTTGATGGTACTACTACAATAGCGGGAGATTTAAGCATTAACTCTGATGCAAGACTAAAAGCTAATATCATTTCTCTCGGTAGCACTTTAGCCAAAGTATTACAAATAGATGGTAAGTCATACACTATGAAAAAGGATGAGAACAAGAAACAGAAGATAGGTGTACTTGCACAAGACATAGAGAAAGTGTTTCCAGAACTTGTATCAGAAAGCAATGGTGTTAAGTCGGTAAACTATCAAGGATTAGTGCCAGTACTTATCAATG
>JBJKXC010000006.1:0-16551 GCA_045561735.1 Flavobacteriaceae bacterium
GGAAGTGCCGTTACTTGGAAGTACCCGTCTTGTATTTTAAAAGGCGATAACTCTGTTGGAGAATTTTATTCGATTGCGGTAACAAACAATTACCAACAAGCTGATACTGGCACTAAAATGATTCACTTGGGCAAAAACACAAAATCTACCATCATCAGCAAGGGGATTTCTGCAGGAAAATCTCAAAACAGCTACAGAGGCCTTGTTCATGTGAGTTCCAGGGCAGAAAATGCTAGAAATTTTTCTCAATGTGACAGTTTGCTCATGGGCAATCAATGTGGGGCACATACGTTTCCATACATTGAAGTTAAAAACAAAACAGCACAAATAGAACACGAGGCCACTACAAGTAAAATAGGTGAAGACCAAATTTTTTACTGCAATCAAAGAGGAATTGAAACTGAAAAAGCCATTGCGCTAATTGTAAATGGATTCAGTAAAGATGTTCTGAATAAATTACCAATGGAATTTGCGGTAGAGGCACAAAAATTATTAGAAATTAGCCTTGAAGGCTCCGTTGGATAAATTCTGTATAAATGAAAAAAATACTGGCATTGGCATTGTTAATTTTAAGTTTTGGATGCAAAAACACATCGGAAAAGCTTACAACCCTAAAAGGAAGCTATATGTTTTTTGAGGATGCGGCTGTATTACAAGCTTCAAACGAAATTTATGGGGTTTACATAAATGACAAAGCCATCGCGTTAAATGAAGCTTCAAAAAAGCTTAAAAGCACGCCTACGGATGTCGTAATTGCAGAAGTTAAAGGAGTTGTTTCGACAGAAAAACATGAAAAAATTCTTTGGGAAAAGAAATTTGAAATTATTGAAATTATAAGTATCAGTTCAAAAAAAGAAACGAACAATACATTAATATTAGGCTCAGAATAATATGTTAAAAATAAATAACTTACACGCACGCATCGGAAAAAAATCTATTCTAAATGGAATTGATTTAGAAATAAATCCAGGAGAAGTTCATGCCATTATGGGGCCCAACGGCTCAGGTAAAAGCACCCTTGCATCCGTTATTGCTGGAAAGGAAGAATACGAAATCAGACAAGGCCAAATCGTATTTGAAAGTGAAGATATTGCTGAATTAAGTGCCGACGAACGGGCACACAAAGGCATTTTTCTGTCCTTTCAATATCCTGTCGAAATACCAGGCGTGACCGTCACCAACTTTATAAAAACCGCACTCAATCAAATGCAAAAAGCAAAAGGGGAGAAAGACATGCCGGCTAACGAAATGTTGAAACGCATTCGAGAAAAGTCGGAAATGTTAGAAATTGATAGAAAATTCTTATCCCGCTCATTAAATGAAGGCTTTTCAGGAGGTGAAAAAAAACGAAATGAAATTTTTCAAATGGCCATGTTAGAGCCCAAACTCGCCATATTAGACGAAACCGATTCGGGTCTCGATATTGACGCCCTTAGAATTGTTGCCAATGGAGTCAACAAACTCAAAAGCAAAGATAATGCAACACTTGTCATCACCCATTACCAACGCCTTTTGGACTATATTATTCCTGACTTTGTTCATGTTCTATATGATGGAAAAATTGTCAAATCAGGTGGCAAAGAATTGGCCTTCAAACTTGAAGAAGAAGGTTACGATTGGATCAAAAAAGAAGCAAATCAAAACGTCTAAACCAAGAGTATTCTATGAAACTAAAAGAAAAGCTTTTATCTTCTTTCATTGCTTTTGAGAATCAAGATTCTTTAGACAGCCTATTCCTGAACGAATTGCGTGGCGAAGCCATTAAAAATTTTGAGACCTCAGGCTTTCCTTCCAAAAAAGATGAAGCTTGGAAATACACTTCTTTGAGAAGTGTGTTAAAGCAAGACTATAGCCTCTTCCCGAAATCGGAACACAGCATCGAATACAGAGATGTGCAATCTTTCTTTGTTGATGATATTGATACTTATAAAATCGTATTTATTGATGGCAAATACGCAGCCCATCTTTCTCAAACTACGCATGAAGGAATTGATGTTTGTTTGATGTCTGCGGCACTGAGTCAATCCAAATACCAAGTGGTTATCGAAAACTATTTTAACAAAATCGCTGCAAAACATGGGTTGAACGCACTGAACACAGCCTTTTGCAGTGAGGGTGCTTACATTCACATTAAAAAGAATAAAGTTTCTAAAAGGCCCATACAAATCATTCACTTTTCAACGGGAAAAGAACCTGCTCTACTTTTACAGCCTCGCAATCTTATTGTTGTGGATGAGAACGCGCAAGTTCAAATATTGGAACGGCATCAAAGTTTGACAAAAAACCCAACACTCACCAACAGCGTCACTGAAATTTTTGCTGCTAAAAGAGCCCAGGTTGATTACTATAAAATACAAGACGATAAACTAGAAGCCTCTCTAATTGACAATACTTTTATCGACCAAAATCAAGAAAGTCATGTGGCCGTTCACACCTTTAGTTTTGGGGGAAGACTAACGCGTAACAATTTGAATTTTTATCAAAATGGAGTGCGCATAGAATCTACGCTAAAAGGGCTAACAATCATTGGGCAAAAACAACATGTGGATCACAACACATTAGTGCATCACATTGCTCCTAATTGTGAAAGTCATCAAGACTACAAAGGTGTTTTCAGCGACAATGCTGTCGGGGTTTTTAACGGTAAAGTGGTCGTAGAAAAAGAAGCGCAAAAAACCAACGCCTTTCAGGCCAATAATAACCTGCTGGTCAATGACAAAGCAACGATTAATACCAAACCCCAATTAGAAATTTTTGCAGATGATGTCAAGTGCTCTCATGGTTGTACGATTGGACAATTAGATGAGAATGCAATGTTCTATTTACAAACCCGCGGCATTCCAGAAAAAGAAGCGAAAGCTTTACTTATGTATGCTTTCGCCAACAACGTCTTAGAAAGTGTTAAAATTCCACAACTCAAAAAAAACATCAATAAATTGGTAGCTAAAAAGCTTGGAGTAAATATTGGTTTTGATTTGTAATGAAAAAAAACAATCCAAATAACACCCTGAATGTTTTAGAAATTCGAAAAGACTTTCCAATTCTTGAAAGGAAAATAAACGGCAAACAACTTGTTTATTTTGACAACGCTGCAACCTCACAAACGCCGCAGCAAGTGATTGACGTCATCAGCGATTATTACAGTATTTACAATGCCAACATACACAGAGGAGTGCATCAACTTAGCCAAGAGGCGACTGACAAATATGAAGGCGCACGGCAAACCATTCAAAAACATTTCAACGCCAAACATTCACACGAAATTATTTTTACCTCTGGAACCACACACAGTATCAATATAGTTGCACACGGTTTCGAAGCATTTTTGCAAAAAGAAGATGTTGTTTTGGTATCTGCTATGGAACACCACAGTAATATTGTACCCTGGCAAATGCTCTGTGATAAAACTGGAGCTACAATGAAGGTAATTCCCATGAATAAGCAAGGTGAACTCGACATGCATTCTTATGAAATGTTATTAGAATTAAAGCCAAAACTCGTTTTTGTAAACCACATTTCGAATGCATTGGGAACCATAAATCCAATTGATAAAATTATAAATAAAGCCCACTCTGTGGGTGCTGCTGTACTGATTGATGGCGCTCAAGCCTGCCCCCACATCAAATCAGATGTTCAAGCCTTGGATGTTGATTTTTATGTCACATCCGCGCATAAAATGTGTGGACCAACTGGTATTGGTATGTTGTATGCCAAAGAGAAATGGCTAAAAAAATTACCGCCCCACCAAGGCGGCGGTGAAATGATTGATGATGTTACTTTTGAAAAAACATCTTATGCAGGTTTGCCATATAAATTTGAAGCTGGGACACCCAACGTCTGTGGTGGTATTGCTTTTGGAGCAGCTATCGACTATATGAATGAAATTGGTTTTGATAAAATTGCAGCCCATGAAAACGACCTTTTAACATACGCAACCAAAGAACTGTTGGCTATTGAGGGTTTGAAAATCTATGGAACTGCAAAAGAAAAAACATCGGTGATTTCTTTTAATATTGAAAGTATTCATGCCTATGATTTGGGTACAATCATTGACAAGCTTGGAATTGCCATAAGAACTGGACAACACTGCGCCCAACCTATTATGGATTTTTATGGTATTTCAGGAACCGCTAGAGCCTCATTTGCTTTCTATAATACTAAAGACGAAATTGACCAATTGGTAACCGCAATAAAAAGAGCAAAAGCGATGCTATGTTAATTTTTAATATTCCCTATGAAGTATCTCATCACTTTTTTTTGTTTGACTCTCTTAAATACAGATTGCACTTCAAATAAATTAAGACTTGAAGCCCTATCGAAAGCTAAAAATACTATCTTTATATATAAAAAATACAGCCGAGGTTTCTACAACGAGTTTCAAATTGGAGAAGAAAAAATTACAAGTTATCTTAATTATCAAAAAACCAAATTTTCGGAAAAAAAAACGGGTAAAAAAAATTGGGAAATGTGCTTAAAGCTTCTTAAAGATATTGACCTAAAGGGCTTTTCAGATTTAGAAGCACCCTCTAATTTACGTAAAACCGATCGTGTGCTTCACGGAACTTTGAGCTTAGAAGTACACGAAAAAGATTTTACAGGCTCATGTCATTTTGACCATGGAAATCCTCCGAAAAAAATTAAAGCTTTGGTTGAACACCTATTGCATATAAGTGGTGCTGAATCCCATTAAATTAATTATGATTTGTATTTTTGTAGTATGAGTATAACTGCGATACAGCGTGATATTATTGAAGAATTCTCCATGTTTGAAGATTGGATGGAACGCTATGAATATATGATTGAATTGGGGAAATCACTCCCGCTTATTGATTCAAAGCTCAAAACAGAAAAAAATATCATAAAAGGATGTCAAAGTAAAGTTTGGCTTCATGCACAGTTAGAGAACAGAAAAGTTGTATTCACTGCAGACAGTGAGGCCATCATTACCAAGGGAATTATCGCAATTTTAATTCGGATATTCTCACATCAATCGCCAAATGAGATTTTGGAGGCCAATACGGAATTTATTGATGCTTTAGGTCTAAAAGAACACCTATCACCGACCAGAGCCAATGGTTTGGTGAGCATGATTAAACAAATAAAAATGTATGCAATAGCGTACCAAACACAGCTGCAATCATGAGTGAATCAAACATTGACGTCAATGCGCTAGGAGAAAAAATTATACGCGTTTTAAAAAGTATATTTGATCCGGAAATACCTGTCGATATTTACGAATTGGGACTAATTTATGATGTTTTTGTGAATGAAGAATACGAAGTAAAAATTCTTATGACCCTGACTACACCCAATTGTCCGGTAGCTGAAACACTCCCGTTAGAGGTTGAAGAAAAAGTTAAATCATTAGATGATGTTAAAGATGCTATGGTGGAAATTACATTTGACCCCCCATGGTCTCAAGATCTAATGAGTGATGAAGCCAAACTCGAACTTGGAATGCTTTAAAATGTCTAAAGAAATTATAAATCGTGTTGCCAATAGTAAACTCGTTACGTTGGATCTTGAGGACTACTACCCTGCGGGTAAACGTACAATCTTGGATATCAAAGACTGGCTTTTTGAAGGCTTAATTTTAAGGGAAAAAGCCTTCAGAGATACACTCAAAAATCACAATTGGGAAGAATTTAAAAACCAATATGTGGCCATTCACTGCAGCACAGATGCCATTATCCCGGGCTGGGCATACATGCTCATCCAAACGTATCTTAACGGAATTGCAAAAAAAACTGTTTTTGGATCCTTAGAAACATTAGAAACAGTACTTTACATTTCAATTATAGAAAAAATAGATTTAGAATTTTGCAAAGACAAACCTGTAATTGTCAAAGGTTGTTCTCAAAAACCTGTACCTCAAAATGCATATTTAATGCTTATTGAAAAGCTCCAACCAATTGCACTTTCTGTTTTATATGGTGAAGCTTGTTCTTCAGTGCCACTTTACAAGAAAAAAAGAATCGCTTAAATATCGGCTTCGTAATCAGGGTATAAGAAATGATTATAAGGAAAGCGCTGGATGTGTATTTTACGTACCTCATCGTACACTCTTTTTCGGAATTCTTCTAAATTTTCTTTGGTTATCGCTGAAATAAATAAGGACTGGTCTCCGATTTTAGACATCCAAGTCGCTTTCCATTCATCAATTGAGTAATGGGCTTGGGTTCTTGACACCATTAAATCCGTTTCGTCAAAAGGCTTTGGAATGTAGGCATCAATTTTGTTAAAAACCATAAGGGTTGGCTTATCAAGCGCGTGAATCTCTTCTAAAATTTTATTAACAGAAGTAATGTGTTCTTCAAAACTCGGGTGTGAAATATCGACCACATGGAGTAACAAATCGGACTCGCGAACCTCATCCAATGTACTTTTAAAAGAATCCACCAGTTGGGTGGGGAGTTTTCTGATAAAGCCTACCGTATCGCTCATTAAAAATGGTAAATTTTTGACAACAACCTTTCGAACAGTAGTGTCTAAAGTGGCGAAGAGCTTATTTTCAGCAAAAACATCAGATTTACTAATAACATTCATCAAAGTTGACTTTCCAACATTGGTATATCCAACCAAAGCGACTCTTACCAAAGCCCCCCTATTGCCTCTTTGAACAGTCATTTGTTTGTCAATTTTTTTGATTTTAGAATTTAACAAGGCTATTTTTTCTCTAACAATTCTGCGGTCAGTTTCAATTTCAGTTTCTCCTGGACCTCGCATCCCAATCCCTCCTTTTTGACGTTCAAGGTGGGTCCACATCCCTTTTAGGCGTGGTAGTAAGTATTGACATTGTGCCAACTCTACTTGGGTGCGTGCATAGCTAGTTTTAGCGCGCTGTGCAAAAATATCAAGGATTAAATGGTGCGGTCTAAGACTTTACAATTTAAAATTTTACTGATGTTTCTTTCTTGGGCTGCAGAAAGTTCGTCATCAAAAATGGCGGTACCTATATTGAATTCCTTAACGTATTCTTGCAGTTGTTGCATTTTCCCAGAGCCAATAAAAGTTTTAGCATTTGGCATTTCCATTTTTTGAGTAAAGCGTTTGACCACAACACCCCCAGCCGTGTAAGTTAGAAATTCCAACTCATCCAAATACTCTTTAGATTGGGCGTCATTTTGTGCCTTTGTAATGATGCCCACAAGTACCGCTTTTTCTAAATCTAAATCCTTTTTTTCTAACATGCTGGATCAAAATTACACATAAATAGATATAAATTTGGTGTTTCCATAATGTAATACCGACAATCTATGCATTTCATCGAAAATAAAGGTATTTTATCAATTTTAATTAAGAGTAGGAAACAATTTGTTAGTATTTTGTTAGATTTAGATAATAAATTAACCAATTTAAAGATGAAAAATATTACTACTGCACTATTGTGCCTACTTTTCTCCGTTTACTCATTTGGCCAATGCGATTACTCATTAAAGATGATAGACTCATGGGGAGATGGATGGAATGGGAATTCTATAGACGTTCTTGTTGACGGCGTTGTTGTTTTGGATGATGTAACTATGGCTAATGGATCAGAAGAGCTTGTTACTTTTCCAGTAAATACGGGTGCTGAGGTCACAACAATTTGGAATGGTGGAGGTAGTTTTGCTAATGAAATTAGCTACGAAATTTTAGATAATGACGGAAATCTTGCAGCTACTGGTAATTCGGCCGCAAATGTTGAAAGTGGGCAGTGTATTGCAGTCTGCCCCGTTATATCATGTAGTTACACTTTGAATTTATTGGACTCTTGGGGAGATGGTTGGAATGGAAACTCTATTGATGTTCTTGTAGACGGCGCAATAGTTCTAGACGATGTAACCTTAGCTGCTGGCTCCCAAGGCACTGAGACTTTTGCTGTTTTTGAAGGCGCCGATGTTACTACACTATGGAATGGGGGTGGTTCATGGGCTAATGAAATAACATATGAAATTCTTGATACCGACGGAACGGTTGTGGGCTCTGGAAATTCAACTACAGATATTGTTTCTGGAACCATTACAGCTGTTTGCCCCAGTTGCCCATCCCCTGGAGAAATTCAAGCATCTGTAATCTCATCTACTGAAGCGGTCATAAGTTGGACTGATACTGGTGCTGCAGCTGGTTATGAGATCGTAGTTCAAGCTGCAGGAACTGGTACACCCACAACTACAGGTACGGTAACATCTTCAAATCCTTTAACCCTCACTGGATTAAGCTCGGGCACTGCTTACGAAGTTTATTTGCGTGCAGATTGCGGCTCAGGGGTTTTAAGTTCATGGTCTAGCCCTGTGAACTTTACAACCAGCCCTGCTTGTGGAGATACAATTTACGACTCCGGAGGTGCATCGGGTGACTACTCTAACAATGAATTAATAACTACGACTATTTTCCCTGAAACTACAGGAGATATAGTTACTTTTACTTTTAACTCTTTTAATCTTGAGAACAATTGGGATTTTTTATATGTATATGATGGGCCAGACAACACATTTCCTGAAATTGGTGTTTTTACTGGAACTGTAATACCAGATCCAATCAGTTCAACAGATCCCTCAGGGGCACTAACTTTTGTATTCGATAGTGACGGATCGGTTGTACGTGCCGGATATGAAATTTTAACAAGCTGTGGACCACCACCCACTTGTTTAGCTCCGACAGATTTAATTGCAACATTGAGTGCTTCAGATTCGGCTATTATCTCCTGGAATGCTGGTGAATCTGAAACCGCTTGGGAATATGTGCTTCAGCCACAAGGTACGGGCGCGCCTACTGCTACAGGAACGCCAATAAACGAAAATCCCTTTACCCTTTCAGGATTGAATTCGGGAACTGCCTATGAAGTATACCTACGGGCTGATTGTGGCGAAGGAGAATTTAGTGCATGGACAGGACCTGCAAACTTTGCAACAGGCCCTGCATGTGGAGATACAATATACGATTCTGGAGGTCTAACTGGTGACTACTCAAATAATGAATTAATAACCACCACTGTTTTTCCAGATAACCCTGGCGATGTTGTGACTTTTACTTTCTTAAGCTTTGCAACAGAATCTTGTTGCGATGGATTAACAGTTTACAATGGCCCAGACACAAGCTTTGACCCGGTTGATTCTGATAATGATGGAGATCCTGAGTTTCGCGGTACAGAAATCCCCGATCCAATTACATCAACAGACCCCTCAGGCGCATTGACTTTTGTCTTTGACAGTGACGGATCGGTTACATCAGCTGGATATGAAATTCTTGTAAGTTGCGGCCCTCCGCCTAGCTGTTTAGTTCCAACAAATCTGACCGCAACATTAGATGCGCTTGCCACTACTGTAACAATAAGTTGGGATGCAAATAATGGAGAAACACAATGGGAATATGTGCTTCAGCCGCAAGGGACTGGAATTCCAACTGCAGCAGGTACCCCAATAACTACAAACCCACTTACACTCTCTGATTTGGACTGGGAAACGGACTATGAAGTTTATTTGCGAGCGGACTGCGGCGAAGGGGACTTTAGCACATGGACTAGCCCTGTATTTTTTTCCACGCCTGTACAAACAAATTATGTCATTGATTGCGATGCAGGACAGGTTCTGGATTTAAATTATTGTTACACTAGCAACGATACCATTGCATGGTTGTTTACCTCTTCTACTACATTTCCCATAAAAATTGTTTTCAATTCTGGAAATATTGAAGCTACTTTTGATGATATTACCATTTACGATGGATCTGATAACACAGGAACCGTTCTGTTCAATAACAATGATGCTGATATTCATGATTTGACTGGTCTTGAATTTCAATCAACGTCAACGTCAATGTATATAGAAGTAGATTCCGATGGATCTGTCAGCTGCGAGAGTTCAACAACTTATAGCCCTTGGGATTTCTCTGTTTCTTGTGCTACATGTGTAACACAAACTGTTGACTTTTCTATAAATGGTATTTGCAGTCCATATTACGAGTTCTATGTTGACGCAAATATTTCTGATATGGGGGATGCTACTAGTATTGACCTGATAGATAATTTTGGTACGACCCAAATAGCTTCATCAACAGGCATTGTAAGCTTTGGTCCATATGCGGCCAATGAAGAAATTATTATCACTGCAGTCAATAGCAATGACGCTAGCTGTTCTGTTGAAAGTGATCCCTTAACATTTATTTGCCCTCCGCCTCCAAATGAATGTTCCATTGTATATGCAGGTGAAGACAGCAGTCTTTGTGCCGATGATGATGCATCAACAACACTAACGGCAACCTATCATATTCTGGGACAAGACACCTCAGCATATGAAATTACTTCCGTTAACAATTGTGAATTTCCATCTTTTCTTGGGGGTACCCCTACAAGTGTTGAAACGGATGATGAGTGGTCTGATGTCATTGACATTGGTTTTGACTTCTGCTTCTTTGGCGGGACCTACAATCAATTATTAATTGGTTCTAATGGTGTTGTTTCATTCGATTTAAGTAATGCAAATGGTTATAATGGGTGGAGTTATGACCCAGTTGATATCCTTCCTAATTCATCAAATACATCGTTATCAGATGCGAATATTTTTGGTGTAGCTCATGATATAGATCCATCAGTAGGTGGTGAAATTAATTTTATGATTTTAGGTTCTTCACCCCAAAGACAATTTGTTGTTAATTATACTGATGTCCCACATTTTAGCGCCGATTGTAATATACTTACTTCAACGTCTCAAATCATCCTTTACGAATCGTCCAACGTCATCGATATTAATATTATTGACAAGCCGATCTGTGCAACTTGGAATGATGGATTGGCTGTAGTTGGCATTCAGAACATGGACGATACTATCGCATATACACCAACTGATAGAAATACTGGTGCTTGGGAAGCCAATAACGAATCTTGGCGCTTCAGCCCCTCAGTTGGAACGCCGAACTATTTGTTTGAGTGGTATGATGGTAGTAATGTAGTAGGTACTGAGCAAACCATAACTGTTTCTCCTGAAGCAACCACGACCTACACTGCTGCAATAACTTACGATTTATGTACCGGTGGCACTGCCACAGTAACCGATTCAGTTATTGTTGAAGTAGCACAAAATCCAGTCCCCGTCGCTGTTGAAGACCAAATTGCACTTTGTGATGGTGAGGAACAAGCAGTATTAGAGGTTTATGTTGACGATGCACAGCAAGTACCTGAAAATATAGTTTATTCTTGGAGTTATAATGATGTGTTGTATGTGTCAGAAGTTTCTGAAGCTGATGGTGGTAATATTTTAACCTTAGGTGCAGGTGAGTTTGATCTTCTAACAGGTGATTACATTGTAACCGCATACAACACTGTAACAGATTGTGCTTCCGATACAGTGATCTCCATTACTCGAGGAACTTATCCCGAACTTGAAGATGACACCTCATTTTATAAATGTTCAGATGGCGAGGTTGACTTATACGTCAATATCACTAATGATCCAAATATGGACAACACTTACGTATATGATTGGTCTATAAATGGTGTGTTGGTATCGGAAGGCGATACCACTGGAACTTTTACTCATGGTGAAGTACATGGTTATGATTCGGTTTTGGTTGTTGTTACAGATATTAATTCTAATTGTTCTTCTGAAACAACTATAACAGTAAATCCCTTTATGAACGAAAATTGTGTAGACATACCGCAAGGTATCTCTCCTAATGGCGATGGTTTGAACGACTGTTTGGTTTTAGATCATCTCGAGGCACAAGAAGACATTATCAAAGCAGAAGTATACAACAGATATGGTGTTAAAGTATTTGAGTTAAATGATTATATTGACCAATGGTGTGGTCAAGATGCAAGCGACGGAAATATCAATTCTAATGGGCTGTTGCCTGTTGGCACCTATTTTTATGTCATTCAATATGCCTCGGACCGTGAACCAACCATCAGCTGGATTTATCTTAACTACTAACCATTACAACTAATTTAAAAGCAATGAAAAAGTTAATTTTAATATTTTTTATCCTACTAATTGCCCAACAAAACCATGCGCAACAGGATCCGCAGTATACCCAATACATGTACAACATGAATGTTATCAACCCTGCTTACGCCGGAATATCTGAAGGGCTCTCCGTAGGTGCTTTGTACCGCAGTCAATGGGTAGGGCTTGATGGAGGACCAGAAACATTTACCTTTAACATACACTCCCCTGTGGGAAAGCAACTTGCTTTAGGTTTGTCTGTGATTTCTGATAAAATTGGTCCAGTTGAAGAAACCAATGCTTACGTGGATGTATCTTATACCATTCCTGTTGGGATGGAAACACGCTTGGCTTTTGGGGTGAAAGGCGGTTTTACTTTCCATGACATTGCAATTGGAGAGAGTCAAATAAGTCTGGTAGACTTAGGCGATCCGTTTTTTGCTAATGCAATCAACGAGACTACGCCTAATGTTGGAGCCGGGGTTTATTTCTACAAACCAAATAAATATTATGTTTCTGTTTCTGTTCCAAATATTCTCAATGGGGTACATTTGGATGCTAATGGCACTAAAATAGGTTCAGAGTCAGAGCATTTATTTGCAGCCGCAGGCTATGTGTTTGATTTGTCTGAAAACTTTAAGTTGAAACCACACGCATTATTAAAGTATGCTTTTGATGCACCGGTAAGTTACGATCTAAATGCCAACGTATTTATGTACGACTTGGTTGAAGTAGGAATTGGTTACAGACTGGATGACTCCTTTAGTGGCATGGTTAACTTTCAAGTGATGGACAACATTCGCATTGGCTACGCCTACGACGCTATACAATCTGATTTAGACATTGTTACAAACGCATCGCATGAGATTTTTATCAATTTTGACTTGAATTTCTCATCCAAAGTTTCAAGATCACCACGTTATTTTTAAATTTAAGCTAAGTAAATTATCATGAAAAAATACACTTATATATTTGTTATCATATTATCAACTGGCTTATTTGCCAATGCGCAATCAAACTCGACAAAAAAAGCAGACAAACTATTTTCAAAATTTGAATTTGTAAAAGCTGCAGAAGAGTATGAGAAATTAATTTCTAAAGGGGAAAAAAACGCTTATGTATATGCGCGGCTAGCCGAGTCTTACTACAATGTTTTTAAATCTGTTGAGGCCGAAAAATGGTTTGCTAAAGCACTGGAAACATCGGAAGCACCCGAAACTATTTTCAAGTATGCACAGATGTTAAAGGCCAATGGCAAGTATGAGGCTTCCAATTCACAAATGACAAAATTTGCAGCCATGCGGCCTGCTGACCAAAGAGCCATCGCCTTTTTGAAGAATCCAAACTATTTACCAAAGATTATTGAAAAAGGTCAAAAGTTTAATGTCCAGGACGCGGGTTTAAATACTGAATATTCTGACTTCGGAGGCACCCTTCAAAATGGAAAATTATACATTGCTTCCGCACGAAACGAAACAAGGAAAAGTTATGGTTGGAACCAAGAACCATTTCTTGATATTTATGTAGCTACTCAAAATAAAGACGGCTCATTTCAAACAGCTATAGCCTTTGAATCAATCAATACCAAATACCACGAAGGGCTTGTTTCTTTTTCACCTGATGGGAAAACCCTATATTTTTCAAGAGAAAGTTATTACGATAATATATTTGAAAGAGATTCTTTGTCAAGAAACAAATTCAGTGTATTAAACCTCTACAAATCAACGCAGGAATTAGGTCGTTGGTCTGAAGGTGAGCCTCTTTCTTTGAACTCAAAAAATTACTCTGTTAAAAATCCAGCAGTCAGCCCAGATGGAAAACTGCTATTCTTTGCCTCAGATATGGCTGGAGGCATGGGTCAATTTGATCTTTACATGGCGCCAATTGAAGGAGACGGTACCATTGGTAAAGCCACTAATTTAGGACAAAAAGTAAATACAGAAGGACAAGAAATGTTTCCTTATATAAGTGCTAATAACACCCTGTACTTCTCATCCGACGGGCATTTAGGCCTAGGGGGTATGGATGTGTTTTTTGCAAAACTAGTCGATGGAAAAGTAGGGCCTGTAAGAAATATTGGAATTCCTGTAAATGGCAATGCCGATGATTTTGCCTTTAGCATCAACAATGAAACTGGAGAAGGTTTTGTGTCTTCCAATCGTGAAGGGGGTACAGGCAGTGATGATGTATATGTTGTTAAAGTGCTGCAACCCATTTGTGATGTAATGGCTACTGTAACGGTCAAAGACAGCGAAACAGGGCTTGTCTTGGCAAATGCTACTGTGAATGTTACCGATACTGAAGGTAATGTCATTGGCAGTAAAACTACCTCTGAAAAAGGGGAAGTCAATTATATTGTCGAATGCGATACAGACCTTTACCTTACGGCTTCAATGGAAGAATATGAAAGTGGGTCGACTCATATTAAAGGTAGCAGCGAGGAAGAAATAACTGAAGAGATTTTATTAGATCCAATTGATGAAATAATTCTTGCAAACAAAGTTGTTTTAAACCCTATATACTTCGATTTTGACAAGTCTAATATCACTGCGAAAGGGGCCTTTGAATTGGACAAACTGGTAGAGTTGATGAATAAATATGAATCTATTGTCATTCGTGCAGAATCACACACAGATGCTAGAGGGACAGCCAAATACAATCAAAGCCTTTCTGAAAGACGTGCGCTAACAACAGCCCAGTACGTCATTGCTCAAGGAGTTGATGCTAGCAGAATAAGTGGTATTGGAATGGGAGAAGCTATGCCGGTTAATGACTGTGGTTCAGGATGTAATGAAGACGAGCATCAAATGAACCGCCGTTCCGAATTCATTATTCTGGAAGGCAATCCAAACAACAACGAATAAAAAAATTGATTTTTTAAAACCTCCACTATTTGGGGGGTTATGCCGCTTCGGAAACTACGAAAGTTAATCCGTAAACTAAGAATTGAAAAACAACAAGCGTCAATAAAGAATGTTGCGAAGCGCGCTTAGATGCTTTGGATAACAGAATAGAACGTTTCTTACCATTGTAGCTCATCCAATTTTTAAACAGAATAAACAACGAGATTCCTACAAAGAGCAGCCAAGCATTGGGGATGGTTAAAAAAGTTAATTTCATTTGCTCACAGAACTTTATAAAAAAAACACCCAACAAAAGGAACAATCCTATTTGAAGTAATGAAACATAAAAACGAGCTGCCTTAGCCGCTAGCTTTGGCTTATATTTTTTAACTTTCTGATAAACTGAAATATAAAACTGATCAAAGAGGTTCATTATATGAAAGTATAAAAAAAACCTGTGATTACTCACAGGTTTTTGAAATTTGGTGTTTTAAACTATGGAACCGATACAATGACATTTTCAACATGAATTGTTGAATTTTGATTAGAGGTATCACTCCCCGTGTATTTGAAGGCTACATATAAAGTTCCTGAGTAAGGAGATAAATCAACAACACCCGAATCTACCCAAGAAAACCAATTGCTGGTAACATCAGGATGGGCAATGACTACTGTCAATGGTTCCCATGTTGCAGTTGCAATTCCAGATTCTTCGCCGTTAAAATCAGTTGAAACAAATACCTCTAATGGATAATGTCCTGTGTCTGGGTAGGCGTACTCTGTTTGGAAATTTAAAACTTCTCCATCTTGAGCATCCATATCAATGCCAGGTGATATAAGCCAACCAATGTTGGAGGATTCTCCGGTAGCATAAGCACTAAACTCTGCATAACCATTACCTCCATAGACCTGTTCTGTCCATAATTCGGTTCCCGCCTCTGCATAATTAATCCAGTTTGTAATATTTAAATTTGTGTTGTCAGTAGCGGAATTAAAGGACTCCTCAAAAACAGGATCACATCTGGCGTCATTAAAAAGAACGTCATCTGTTGAATTGAGCATCATAACTTTATCATCGCCTCCATAACTTTTGGAGATAAGGCCAGTGATAGTTCCCCTACCATCAGTTGGTAACGGCTCCTGATTGAATGAAGCAAAAGAACTTGTTTCTAGAAAAAACTCAGCACCATTTAGACAACTCACTAGGGGATGTAACGTATCATAATCATCGTAAGGATCAACATAAGATTGTCCTTGCAAACCCAATGGAAATTGCATGTCTTCAAAAGACACCAATAATCCCATATGAGAGTCATCAACGCTAGAGGCATTAACCACTAAGGGAACCATGGTTTCTGTGGTTGCGGATCGCATAATATAGCTTTGAACTTGAGATGCATTGATGATGCCCACACGGCTTCCGTCTGCAGAACCTCCAATGGTAATAACCTCAGAGGCATTTTCTCCTACATATAACCCTTTTAAGTTGATATAAACCTCTCGTCCAATATTGAATTGGTTGTAGCTATCTACTTGATTTAAATAAATTCCAATACCTGCTGTTGGATTCTCAGGAGCATCCTGAAGATAAAATTCTTTATAAAAATTTCCTGTGGCATCTGAAGAAGACACATAACCTTTGACTGCTATGTCGGATTCTACAAGGGTGACTTGACCATTGTAAAGCCCCTTAACATATTCAACAGAAACCAATTGTACAGCGTTCTGATCGATACTTTCAAGAAGTGCATTTAAGTTATCGTTCTCTTCAGACCCTACACTTGAGG
>JBJKXC010000007.1:0-14434 GCA_045561735.1 Flavobacteriaceae bacterium
CGTTAGCAGATTCAGCTTCACTACCCCAGCTTACAGCGCAGTGTGAATATACAACAGCACTTACTCCGCCTACAGCGACTGATAATTGTGATGGAACAATCACAGGCTCAACTACAACCACACTGCCAATTACGACAACCACCACAATTACTTGGACTTACACGGATTCAACTGGGAACTCAAGCACACAAACTCAAGACGTTGTAATACAGGACACCGACCCACCGTTAGCAGATTCAGCTTCACTACCCCAGCTTACAGCGCAGTGTGAATATACAACAGCACTTACTCCGCCTACAGCGACTGATAATTGTGATGGAACAATCACAGGCTCAACTACAACCACGCTACCAATTACCACCTCAACTACGATTACTTGGACTTACACGGATTTAACTGATAACTTTAGCACACAAACTCAAGACGTTGTAATACAGGACACCGACCCACCGTTAGCAGATTCAGCTTCACTACCCCAGCTTACAGCGCAGTGTGAATTAACAGCGCTCACTCCGCCTACAGCGACTGATAATTGTGATGGAACAATCACAGGCTCAACTACAACCACGCTACCAATTACCACCTCAACTACGATTACTTGGACTTACACGGATTTAACTGGTAACTTTAGCACACAAACTCAAGACGTTGTAATACAGGACACCGACCCACCGTTAGCAGATTCAGCTTCACTACCCCAGCTTACAGCGCAGTGTGAATTAACAGCGCTCACTCCGCCTACAGCGACTGATAATTGTGATGGAACAATCACAGGCTCAACTACAACCACGCTACCAATTACCACCTCAACTACGATTACTTGGACTTACACGGATTTAACTGGTAACTCCAGCACACAAACTCAACAAATTGTAATATTAGATATAGATCCCCCAGTACTTACTGCAGAGGTGTCCTCAGAACCTTTTGCAGACACCCATGTCATTATTGCTTCAGCTAGTGGTATAGGAATTTACGAGTACAGTTTAGACAATGGTCCTTGGCAATTTAGCGGCACCTTCAATGGGGTAACACCGGGAGAACACATAGTAAATGTCCGTGGTGTAAATTGTCTTGGTAAAGACTCCTATCATCTAACTGTTCTAGATTATCCTCCATTTTTCACACCCAATGGCGATGGTTATAATGACTTTTGGAATATAGATGTCTTGTCTGGACAGCCTACTTCTAAAATTTATATTTTTGATTATTTCGGTAAGCTTATCAAACAGATTAGTCCCTCGGGTATTGGTTGGGACGGTACTTATAATGGTCAACTAATGCCGTCTTCTGATTATTGGTTTTTACTACAGTATAATGATTTTATTAACGGAGTCCCCAGAGAGCTTAAAGGACATTTTACATTGAAGCGTTAAGCTTATTATTCATTTTAAAATTTTGGTGAATTTAATAAAATCCAATTTTGAAGCCTTATGTCATATCTAATGCATAACAAAATATAATAAAGACCATTGACTATCCAAAATATTTCACAACTGATCGTGATGGTTGCCCTGATACGAGGAATATTAGCAATTTAAAGCCCTAGAGTAACGCAAAAATTTATATATTTGGCAGATAAGTTGAATTGCAATAAAAAATACGACCTTAGATTGATGACTGATATAGCACTTTTAAGAACATCTAAACATCAAAAAATGATTATTTGTTTTCTATTGGATATCAATATCATGGCTAATACGAATTAAAGCAATTTAAAGCCCACTTTATTCTTAAAAGATAGGACTAAAATGAAATTAACCAGAAAAATCATCTTCTTATTATTGTACCTTCCTTTTTATATTCTTAATGCGCAGGAAGCTCTACCAATATACTCTGATTATTTGACCGACAACTACTACCTGATACACCCTTCAATGGCTGGGGTTGCTAATTGCAATAAAGCACGTCTTACTGGGCGAGAACAATGGATGGGCCTAGAAAACGCGCCAAGTCTTCAAACATTTAGCGTGAATGGTCGAATTGGAGATTCGCAATCCGCAGTTGGAGCCATCCTGTACAATGATCAAAATGGATATCACTCGCAAACTGGGGCTTATTTGACATACGCTCATCACCTAATGTTCTCAAGAAATACAATTGATTTAAACATGTTATCTTTTGGGTTGAGCGCTGGTCTAATTCAACGAAAACTAGATGAAACCTCTTTTTTACTGAATGGTGGAAATTTTGATCCATACATAGCTGGGATTGTTCAAAGCTCTTCTGAATTTAATGTAGACTTTGGGTTTTCTTATCATTTTATAAATTTTTATGCGCACGCAACAATCAAAAATCTTTTAAAAAATGACGGTGTCAATATAAACGATACACCCAATGGATTAGCTGTATCTAAATTTGATAATTTAACAAATTATCTTATTTCTTTGGGGAATGTTTTTTCTAAGTATGGCAGTGATTGGAGCTTTGAGCCATCGCTCTTGTTCTCTTACAAAGATGGTACGGAGGAATCTTTCATGGACTATAATTTTAAGACTTATCGTGATTTTGAATTCGGTAGTGTTTTTATCGGAATTTCTTACAGAAGAAGTTTTGACGGAGCTGATTTCTCCCTTAACAATGGCTCCATCAGTAGTCAAAAATTGCAGTACATAACTCCAATAGTTGGTATGGAATACAATAATTTTATGTTTGCATACACTTACTCAAATCAATCAAATACTATTGTTTTAAACAATGGCGGTTACCACCAGCTGACACTTGGATTCAATTTTGGATGTCGCAAGGAAAAGTACGACTGTGAGTGTCCCAGCGTTAATTAAAAAAGCTATTTAAGTTTTTGAACTATAGACTTATCCCACCCCATTAATTTGGAAATTACTTCTCTAGATCCATTTGTGTAAAAGACGTGTTTCGCTTTCGTTTCAATTTTTTTTATGAGCTTGGATTTTTCAAGAACTATTTTCGTTTGGCGTGCTATTGCTCGGCCAGAATCAATTACAGTTATATTTTTCGGAATTAGTTGCTTTAAAATAGGCGTTAAAAAGTGGTAATGTGTACAACCTAAAACTAAACAATCGATATTGTTATTCAACATTGGGGTTAAATATTTCTCAAGTAATTTTTTCATTTCACAAGAATATAACTGCCCTGATTCAATAAGCTCTACAATTCCTTCTCCTTCCTGTTCTATTACCATTTTATCGCGACTGTACAGTTTTGAAGTTTCATGAAAAAGAGCGCTGCTTAAAGTTCCTTTGGTTGCTAAAATTCCAATTGAACCTGTGATCGAGTAAAGTGCTGCAGGTTTTATTGCAGGCTCTATACCAATAAAAGGAATCTTATAATGCTTCCTCAAAAATGAAATCGCATTAGTAGTGGCTGTATTGCAGGCAACGACAATAATTTTAGCGCCTTTACCTAATAGAATTTCAGTGTTAACTATGGACCTTTTTATAATGGCATCAGCTCCTTTAGGTCCGTATGGCGCATATTTTGCATCTGAAATGTAAAGCGTTGATTCATGTGGCATTAATGCATTGATTTCTTTCCAAACGGAAAGGCCTCCAACCCCAGAATCGAAAATACCAATAGGCTTTGAACTCATATTCATACAAAAATATAAAAGCTACTCGCATAGAGTAGCTTTTATAAAAATAATTTATTTGGTTGAGACTAAAAACCTAATTCTGATTTCACATCTGCTAGAAGATCTTTACCATTGGCCATGATTACACCTTGCCCTTGAGATGAATCTAGGACGTAATTAAAACCCTGATCATTCCCTACTTTTAAAATCGCATTTTTTGCCTTTTCAGTTATAGGCTTTAAAAGCTCAATTTCTTTTTTCTGCAAATCTTGCTGAGCTTGTCCTTGGTATTGTCGAATACTTTGTTCCATACTTTGAACTTCCTGCAACCGCTTTCCGTTTTCTTCATCCGTTTTTGTAGAAGACTCGGCATCGTATTGTTTTATTTTATTTTGAAGTTCATTTGCCATCGCTTGAATATCTGTTTCATAAGTCTTAGCCAATTTTTCAAGTTCAGACTTAGCAGTTATCATCTCTGGCATGGATTCAACTAATTCTTGGGTATTGATATGAGCAACCTTTGATTGTGCCTGTGCATAAAAGCTACCAACAATAAAAAGTGTTGCTGCGAATACGTTTCTTAAATTTTTCATTTTATAATTGTAATTAAAAGTTATTTTCTGTTATTTTTAATACTATCGCGTTTACGTTTTAACGAATCTAATTTTTCTTTTCGCTCGGCTAAAATACGTTTTTTCTTTTCTTCCAATGCCTTTTTTCGCGCTTCTCTATCACTAATAGGTTTTGTTTTTTCTTTCTTTGACTTTTCTTCATCCTCTTTTACCTCAGCTTCGCCTTGATTTTTCTCAGCTTTACTGTCTTTGTCTTCTTTTGGCAGAGATTCAGCAGTTTTTTCCAAACGGGCTTTTTCTCTTTCCGCTTCTATTTTCAATTTTTTCGCTTCCAGTTCTTTTTTTCTAGCATCTCTGTTGCTTAAAGTTATCTTTTGCTCTTTTGTGTCTAGCGCTTCAGGGTTACTTTCTTGGCGGACTTTAGTAGGAGAAGATTTCTTTGTTTTTTCTGCTCGTGCTTTTTCTCGTGCTTCTTTTACCCGTCTTTTTTTATCTTCGACCTCTTTCTTTCTAGCAGCTCTTTTGGCTTCTAAATCAGCTTTGCGTTTGGCGAGCGCTTCAGCACGTGCGGCATTGCGATCATCAATTAATTTTTGACGTTCATCACGATTGTTATCGACTTCTACGATAACTTCTTCTTCATCAATATCCTTTCGCTCTTTTTTATTTTTTAGTTGTTCTCGCTTAGATGTCCTATTGATAGTTCGTAAAACTTGTTCAGAAATATCATAACGATCAGCTGAGTAAAGCATAACAACATCTGCGGATTTGTCAAAGATGAAATCATATTTTTTGTCTGCTGCGATTTCTTGAACGGCGGTAAATATTTGGTCCTGTACAGGTTTGGCCAGTTGTTTTTTCTGAATCATTAAATCACCGTTTGGCCCAAATCTTTTTTGTTGATATTCTAAAATTTCACTTTGGATGATTTGAAGTTCTTCTTCCCTTTCTTTGATGAGTTCATCAGTCAGTAATACACGTTCATTGTCTAATTGTTTTTTTTGTGTTTCCAATTTTGCTAACTGTTGATCTACTTGTGTTTTCCAATTTTGCACTTTGGCTTCCAGTTGTGCCTGAGAAGCTTGATAATCATCCACATTTTCTAAAATGTATTCTGTGTCAATGTATCCGATTCTAACCCCACGTTGTCCATGACAAAATGAGATAAATAAGAGTAATATAAAGATTCCATAAGGTTTGATTTTACAGAATTTTAATATGTGGAATAAAATAAGATTCATCTTCAAGTGCATTAAATCTAAAAAAAACAAGTTTTCAAAATAACGAAATAAATTTTAAAATCGTATAAATTTATGGCCTCAAGTTAATTTGGCATTTTAAAAATTAAAATTGTTGCCCTAAAACGAAGTGGGTATTCCATCCACTTTTCCCGGTTTGACCCGGAATTGGATCAAAACCGTGTCCAAAATCTATTCCCAAAAGCCCAAAAGCAGGCATAAACAATCGAATTCCTAAGCCTGCAGATCTTTTAATCGAAAATGGATTAAAGTCCTTGAAGTTATTATAAGAAGATCCTCCTTCTAAGAAGGCCATCGCAAAGATTTTAGTTTGTCCTTTGAGAGTTATTGGGTGCCTAAGTTCCAAAGAAAATTTATTGTAAATACTTCCCCCATCGTTATCTGAAAGCGATTGGTTGGGGTATCCACGCAGCGGAATCGCCTCCCGTCCATCCAAACGACTGAATTGTTGCATACCGTCTCCCCCAACAAAGAACCTCTCAAAAGGAATAACGCCAAGGTCGTTATTGTATGCGCCTAAAAATCCAAACTCGAATCTAGGTCTTAGCACTAAGTTGCCCTTAATTTTTGCATACCAATCTCCAGAAAACTTAATTTTATAAAACTCTAACCATTTGTAACGCTCTTGGTCAATTTCAACGATTCTTTCGCTAGCTTCGTTCCTCTCAATAATATCATTGTCATCTGTACTTGTACTAAGTTCTTGAATTCGTTGGGATTTTTGTTCTCGCTCATCCTTCAGGGCTGTGTAATCTACACCATTGACGGCAGAGTAAGGAAATGTTGCCTTTGCAGAAAGGCTAAAGTTTGAACCCCCAATAGGGTAAATGGGGTCATTAAAGCTATTATTCCTACTCAATCCAATCGTATAAGCCAAGTTGTTTGAGCTTCCATTTCCAAAGGAAAAAAGGCCTGTGTTGTAATTGTTTAAATCGTAATATTGAAATTGAAAACTTTGTGAAAGCACAAAATAATCATCAGGAACATTTAATTTTTTTGCAATTCCAATCGTGATGCCTGTAATGTTAAAACTTCGATCTTTGTCTGCAGACCGCGTTTCTCTATTATATAAATATTGTTTGGTTTGGGATATAGATGTAGAAAATTGTACAGGTTTCTCACCGCCTAACCAAGGTTCGGAGAAAGAAAGACTGTAACTGGAGAAAAATCGACTAGTTTGTAGTCTTAAAGATAAACTTTGGCCATCACCTCTTGGGACAGGTTTCCACGCTTCCTTGTTAAAGAGGTTCTTGATTGAAAAATTAACAAAAGAAGCCCCAACA
The DNA here is from genome assembly GCA_045561735.1 of Flavobacteriaceae bacterium. Taxonomy (GTDB): domain Bacteria; phylum Bacteroidota; class Bacteroidia; order Flavobacteriales; family Flavobacteriaceae; genus UBA3537. Next base: position 6,665 of record JBJKXC010000007.1, read on the forward strand.
GTTCCAATAAAGCCCCCCCCACCATAACCACCTTGCAATTGAAATTGACCTGTTCCTTTTTCGACCACTACGTATTCAACATCTAAGGTTCCGTCGTTTGGTTTTACATTTTTTAAATCTGGCGAAATTTCTTGAGCATCAAAATAGCCAAGCTGTCCGAGTTCTCTTATTGTTCTAACAACATTACTTTTGCTATAAAGCTGACCAGGGCGTGTTCTAAGTTCTCTATAAACCACATGGTCGTTAGTTGCGTCATTTCCCTTAACCGAAACATTCTTGAAATATGCGGGCTTCCCTTCTGTAACACGAATTTCCATGTCAATCACATTGCCATCTGCACTTATTTCAACTGGAGTAATGGTAGAAAACAGGTAACCGTTGTTTTGGTATAAATTTGTCAGATCAAAAGCATCAGGGTCAGAGGTGTCTGCAATTCTCTTTTCAAGTTCGACCCCATTATAAGTGTCTCCCTTTTTAATTTTAAGCAGTTGATTTAATTGTTGATCTGAATAAATCGTGTTGCCCAAAAAGTTGATTGTTCCATAAGTATATTTTTCACCTTCTTCTACATGTATTTTTAGGCTAATATCCCCATTTTTATCTACACTAAGGGAATCTGAGATAATTCGCGCATCACGGTATCCTTTTTCTTTTAATTTATCTACTACATTGGCGAGGTCTTCTTTGTAGTTAGCTTCGATATATTTGGACCGCTTGATAAAACGTATTGGGTTTTTCTTTTTCGTTTTTTTCATGGCTTTTAGCAACTTCCTCTTAGTTACTTTATTATTGCCGTAAAATTCAATCTTATTGATTTTAACTTTATCTCCGCGGTTTATATGAATGGTCATATTTACCCTTGATTTTTTTACAGAATCAATGACTTTTTTTGTGCTGATAATTGTTTTTGCTTTTAAAAATCCATCTTTTCTATACTTACTTTCAAGATAGTTTTTGGTTGTAGTGATTAAGTTTTCAGTAACTTTCACTCCAGGGTTGAGTTTATTTTCTTCAATGATTGCACTAATTTTACCCTTTTTAACGCCTTTAATTTTAACCTCTTTGAGTTCTGGCAAATCGTCTAACTTAATTTGAAGATATATCTCAGCTCCTTCAATTTTAGTAATAAAGACGTCAATGTTGTTAAATAAATTTGAATCCCACAGTTTTTTTATGGCGTTACTAATCTTAGGACCACCAGGTATTGTCACAACATCTCCTTTTTTTAAACCAGAATATGTAATGATTGTTTCTGGGCTGTATACTGTTTGCCCTTCAATCGAAATATCGGCTATGTTGTAGTCTTTTCGTTTGGAGTTGTCTAAAATTTGTCCATACAATGTACTGCTTAGCATTAAAAAGCAGGCTATATTGATTATTAGGCGGGGGCTATTTTTAGTTAAGTTGTTCACTTGTTTTTCCAAATCTTCGTTCTCTTTTTTGGTAATTTTCGATTGCTTCGTACAAATGTTGGTCTGTAAAATCTGGCCATAAAACGTCTGTGAAATACAATTCGGCATAGGCAATTTGCCATAAAAGAAAATTACTTATTCGCTGTTCACCACTTGTTCTAATCAATAAATCAACATCTGGTAAATTTCGGCTGTAAAGATGCTGATTTATAACCGTTTCATCAATTTTTTCTATAGAAATTATATTTTTTTTAATTTTATCTCCAATTATCTTCATACAATTCGTTAACTCATATCTCGAGCCATAGTTTAAAGCTAAATTAAGTGTCATTCTAGAATTAGATTTTGTAGCTTCCATAACTTGTTTTAATTCATTGGCCACTTTTAAAGGCATTGAAGCTACATCTCCTAAGGAGTTGAGCTGAATGTCGTTTTTTTGAAGGGTTTCAATTTCATTTTTCAATGAAGAAATTAAAAGGCTCATAAGTGTTTTAACCTCCAGCTTTGGCCTACTCCAGTTTTCTGTTGAAAATGCATATAAGGTAAGATGATTGATGCCAAGCTTTGCACAAGTTTCTACAGTTGTGCGGACAGCCTTTGTTCCATTTTCATGACCAAAAATACGTATTTTACCACGTTTTTTTGCCCATCGGCCATTGCCATCCATGATAATGGCGATGTGCTTTGGGTAGGGTTGAAGTTTAATACGGGATTCTAAATTCATCTTAATAAACGCAAAAGCAAGGATTTCTCCCAAAGGTGTAAGTTAGTGTAAATCCACTAAAAACGTACCAATCGTTGTTGTTAATATTTCCAAATTTTAAGGAACTCAGTTCATCAGAATCTGGTAAACTTCCGTCAATTTCGTCAGAAAAAGTACAACGAGCTGCAATTTCCACCCCAAGAATAAAATGTTCTGAGAGTGTAAATTTAGCACCTAAAGCAATGGGAATACCAAAGGCATAACTATTTGTTTTTTCAGGAATTAATATATTATTAACATAATAAAAATTGGGGTGACTTAGCATGCTTATTCCAGTGTAAATATAGGGCGTGAAAATGAAATCTCCACTGTGTAAATCAAAATCTAGAAATGTAAATTCTATTCCAGCAGAGATTTCTAAAGTTTTGGCGCTAAAATAATAGCCCCTTTGTTCTCTCTTTGGATCGCTAGACAAATTATCATTTGCAGCTATTGTAGTATAAATCATACTAGCTCTGAAAGAATGTCTCTGGCTTCTATTCCAGCGGATGAGGCCTCCAACGGCTATTTTCTCAGGGGCAATAAACTTGGTAGATCCAACATCCCCAATAAAATTACTGCCACCCCCAAAAATGCCGATTTCATAAATCTGGGCATTTCCCATATAAAGATTTATTAACAAAATAAGAATGAAATAAACTTTTTTCATGGCTTTTTAAACGAAAGCAAAGATAACAAAATAGACCTGGTGTCAAAATGCAAAATACATCTGTTTATTTAACAAAAAAAATACCGGAATATTGTTTAATTCCTTTGGTCGACGCCCCATAGTAATTTTTTGCGAAGCGTTTCAATAAAAGAGTTTCCTTGAAGTTCAATCATATTAATGTGGTAAGGTGCTTTTTCAATGGTAATCTCTGTTGCTTTTTTTAGTGAATTAATTCTAGAATCTAAGGATATTAAAAATTCATTTTCTCGACCACTAAGTTTAAGCCGGATTTTGTGTTTTGCCGAAATTACCAATGGTCGTGCATTTAGATTGTGTGGTGCTATGGGAGTCAGGGCCAAGCTGTCTGACTCTGGCATTACTATAGGGCCACCACAACTTAATGAATAGCCCGTTGATCCAGTTGGTGTGGAAATAATCAGCCCGTCGGCCCAATATGAAGTCAAATATTGATCATCCAACCAAGTTTCAATGCTAATCATTGAAGTGGTGTTTTTTCTACTAACAGCAATTTCGTTCAACGCAAAATCAATATTTAAGTTGGCAGTTTCCGGAGTTGTTGTAACTTTTAAAAGGCTGCGTTTAGATATGCGATAATTGCCTTCAAAAATTTGGTCCATGGCCTCTTTTACGTTGCAGGTTTTGATTGTTGATAAAAACCCAAGACGTCCAGTATTGATTCCAACAATAGGGATGCCTAAATCTTTTACTCCAGTGATTGCCCTCAAAATTGTACCATCTCCACCAATGCTTATGAGTAAGTCAAAAGAGGAATCTAATGTTTTAAAAGACACAAAATTTTCCAAATTTACTTTGGGGGATAAATTTTTTTGAACGGAATTAAAAAAATTTGCTTCAATTGAAATTATGGCTTTTTTGTTAATCAAATAATTTGCAAGTGTCTGAAGGGTGGATTCCGATCGTTTATTAACTTCAGTACCATAAATTGCTATTTTCATAGTCATAAATTTACAAATTTAAATAACGGTCTAAATAGGAAGAACGCTCTTTAAGCGTTTTTAAGAAAGTATCGTCTTCATGCCCAGAAATTATGCTATAACCATACCTTCTGAAAGTTTCAAAAACAGCACTCAGCCCTGCATTTTCTATCTTTATAGTAATTTGTGCCATGCCCTTTTTTAACCTTGAAACAAATACTCCTAATAATTTCACGTTGTTGGACTCTAAGATTTGACATATTTCGCTAAAAGAATAGTCTTTATACGCTTTTTCAATGATAATGATACCGCCGGGTTCTGCAAAGAAGGGTGTTTTATTGAATAGTGAAATAATATCTACCAATTGATAATAGCCCAAATAATTATTTTTTTCATCTAAAACAGGCATTATATTGGCATCATTTCCTGCAAAGCGATCCAGTACATCTAGCCATATTGTATGCTCTCTAACGAAAAACCCTTCTACAGCATACAAGAGATCATTCACTTTTTGATTGGCCTCAAAACAATAGACGTCTGTTACAGAAAGGCAACCCATATAAACCCCATCTTTTTGAATGGGGACATGCGAATACGTTAATTGGTTGAAAACCTCTTGTAGTTCTGCTACTGTAGTTTTAACCTCGAAGGGCCTAATGTCATTGATGATAAATTGATTTAGTGGCATAATGGGCTGTATAACGCCATGCAAATTAATTAAAAATTGCAGACTTTAAGCGAAGTACTTTGTATTTTTACAGACAAATTGCGATTTCATGACAAAACTAAGTGTGAATATTAATAAAATTGCAACCTTACGCAATGCTCGCGGCGGGGATGTGCCAAATTTGCTTCAATTTGCCAAGGACATTCAAGAGTTTGGAGCAGAGGGTGTTACCATCCACCCAAGACCAGACGAGCGACACATTCGTTATCAGGATGCCCTCGATTTAAAAACAGAGGTCCACACAGAATATAATATTGAGGGCAATCCGGTTCCTAAATTTTTAGAGCTCGTTCTCAATGTTAAGCCCACTCAAGTGACCTTGGTCCCGGACAGAGTGGATGCCATCACCAGTAGTTCTGGGTGGGACTGTATCCAACACCAATCTTTCTTATCTGAGATCATCACAGAGTTTAAAAATAGTGGCATTCGCACCGCCATATTTCTAGATCCCGACCCTAAACAACTCGAAGCAGCCAAAACTACCGGTACAGATAGAATTGAATTGTATACCGAAGCTTTTGCAAAAGGCTATGCCCTTGAAAATTACAAGGCCGTTAAGCCTTATACGGACTGCGCAGAACGCGCCATCGAATGTGCTTTGGGGGTCAATGCCGGCCATGATTTATCTCTGGACAACATCAAATTCTTTAAGGAAAATGTGCCAAAACTTTTGGAGGTTTCCATTGGGCATGCCCTTATTTCTGAGAGTCTTTACTTTGGAATTGAAAATGTCATTAATATGTATAAAAATCGTTTGCAGTAAATGGTATTGCACTCTAAAATATTGGGCGAAGGCACCCCTTTTTTAATTCTTCACGGTTTTTTAGGCATGGGCGATAATTGGAAAACATTGGCCCTTCGTTTTTCAAAATTAGGGTATCAATTGCACCTCATTGATCAAAGGAATCATGGCCGTAGTTTTCACAACAATGTTTTCAATTATGAAGTCATGGCTTCAGATTTAGAGACATATTGCGAGTTTCATCAACTTAAAAACGTCATACTCCTAGGGCATTCAATGGGAGGCAAGACCAGCATGTTATTTGCCGCCCTCTATCCACAGCGTTTGCAAAAGCTAATTGTGGCAGACATTGCGCCGCGTTTTTATCCAGTACATCACGATGCCATTTTGAATGGTCTTTCTTCGCTTGATCTTTCTGCTATAAATAGCCGTAAAGAGGCTGATGAGCAACTATCGGAGTTAGTGCCTCAGATAGGCATGCGACAATTTTTGTTAAAAAATCTCTACTGGGAAGCTCCAGGACGCTTGGCCTTTCGATTGAATCTGGAGATCTTGAAATCCAATGTTGAAGAAATTGGAGAAGCTTTGGAGTTACAATATGAAGTGACTTTGCCAACCCTTTTTCTCAGAGGAGATCGCTCCGAATACATCGTTGACGAGGATGAGAAACGAATTTCAAATCAATTTTCAAACTTTATTTTAGTTACCATTCCAAATGCTGGGCATTGGCTACACACTGAAAATCCCGAAGCCTTTTATTCAAATGTAGCCGTCTTTTTAGGTTGATTTTCATACCCTTAAAATATTTGTACTCCGTTAAAATTATTGTACTTTTGCCACCCAATTTTAATTCACTAAAATGAATATTACAAGAGAAAACAAAGACGCTCTGAATGCGGTTGTAACCATCGCAATTGAAAAAGAAGATTACGCTGAAAAAGTGGAAAAAACACTGACAGATTACAGAAAATCTGCCAATATTCCAGGTTTTAGAAAAGGCCAAGTTCCCATGGGCTTGGTTAAAAAACAGTACGGTAAAGCTGTGACTGTAGAGACAGTTAACAAATTACTTCAGGAATCTTTGGGGAAATACCTCAATGAAGAAAAATTGGATGTTTTGGGAAGTCCATTGCCACAAGACCAAGACAGTATAAATTGGGATGCAGACAACTTTTCATTTGCCTTTGACATTGGTTTGAGTCCAAAATTTGAGATCAAGCTCAATGGACGTAGAGCTTTGATACATTACAAAATTGTAGCCGATGATAAATTCGTTAATGATCAAATCACCAACATTCAAAAACAATACGGGCAATTAATTTCCAGAGATATGGTCAGTGATGGGGACGAAGTTACAGGTGTATTTTTTAACGATGAGGCCGGCATTGAATCCACCACAACTTTAAATTTAGAAAAACTCAAGGGAAAGCCCAATGTCAAAAAATTTATTGGTGCTAAAGTTGGTGATATCATCACTTTGAAGACCAAAGGACTTTTTCAAGATGCGCAGGATTTAACAACCCATTTAAAAACAGAACAAGCGATGGCTAAATCTTTAGATGTTGGCGTGACGTTTACCATCAATGAAATTAATACACGAGGATTGGCTGACTTAGACCAAGAGTTGTTTGATAAGTTGTTTGGTAAAGATGCTGTAAAAACCGTGACGGATCTCAAAGAGAAATTAAAAGCAGATGCTGAAAAACAATTTGTTCAGCAATCAGATCAAAAGCTATTAAATGACATCACTGAGTATATGGTGGAAAACACCAAATTCAAGCTACCTTCAGAATTTTTACAAAAATGGTTGCAAACAGCTGGGGAAGCGCCCTTAACTGAATCTCAGGCCAAAGCAGAATATGAAAAGTCTGAGAAAAGCATGCGCTATCAACTCATAGAAAGTAAATTGATTGTCGACAACAAACTTCAGGTTAATTTTGAAGAATTAAAAGCCTTTGCTGGTCAAATGATCAAGGCCCAAATGGCTCAATTTGGGCAATTAAATCCCTCAGAAAAGGAAATCGAAGATATTGTTGCACGTGTGCTTTCAAATCAGGATGAGGTGAAGCGAATGTCCGAACAATTGACTAGTCAAAAATTATTAACTTTTTACAAAGAAAACGCGAAACTTAAAGAGAAAAAAATAAGTTATGATGCTTTTGTAAAAGAAGTTTACGGTAAGTAAGTTTAAGTAAAAAGGGGTTCTAATAGAGGCAAAGTAAGCAGTTTTTTCTGCTTAAAAACAAAACATTCCTTCGAAAATAATACTATATTTACAGACTAAAATAAGAGACCACTATGGATTACGGTAAAGAATTTAAAAAATTCGCAATCAAAGATCAAGGCATCAGCAGCACCTACTATGAGAAAATTGTTAGCAGTATGAATCCCATGGGGCTGACCCCAAATATTATTGAAGAACGTCAAATGAATATTGCCATTTTTGATGTGTTTTCTCGTTTAATGATGGACCGTATTATTTTCTTGGGTACCGCGATCAATGATCAGGTTGCCAATATCA
>JBJKXC010000008.1:0-13163 GCA_045561735.1 Flavobacteriaceae bacterium
CGCTATTGGGTTTTTGGACAATTCTTTTTATTGCCTCTTCGCAAGCTTGTTGTGGTGTTTTGCCTTGTCGCATGAGTTCAACTATTAAAAAACTACCAACTGACTTTACAACCTCTTCACCTAGACCGGTTGCTACAGCGCCTCCAATCTCATTATCAATAAATAATCCAGCACCTATTATTGGAGAATCTCCAACGCGTCCATTCATTTTGTAGGCGAGGCCACTTGTTGTACAAGCCCCAGAAATATCGCCTTGCTGGTCTATAGCTAACATGCCAATGGTATCGTGATTTTCAATGTTTATGATAGGCTTATACTCACTTTTTTTTGTCCACTTCTCCCATGCTTTTTTAGAAGCATCGGTTAAAAGATTTTCTTTTTTAAATCCTTTTGTCAATGCAAATTCTTCCGCACCTTTTCCGGCAAGCATAACGTGTGGAGTGTCTTCCATAACTTTTCGTGCTACTGAAACCGCATGGGTGACGTTTTGTAAATAAACGACTGATCCTGCATTGCCATCAGCATTCATGATACAAGCATCAAGAGTGACATGTCCATCTCGATCAGGAAGTCCACCCCTGCCTACAGATTGTCCTTTTTCATTTGCTTCTTCTACACGGCAACCTTGTTCCACGGCATCTAAAGCGCTTCCTCCATTACTCAGCACCTCCCAAGCTTTGCTCGTGGCAAACTTCACATTCCAAGTAGCGACAACTAAGGGGAGCTTAGCGTTTCTTTTATCTTTTTTTGATTCGTCTGCAGAAGTTTTGACGTAACTGTTTGAGTAGCTACCTATTGACATACTTAGGCCAGTTAGCGACGTGTTTTTTATAAACTTTCTTCTTTTCACATCTTAATTTTCAATTTGGTTCCCCAATATTTTTTTAGTTAAAAATGCGTAAAGGATTAGATAAGCAAAGCATAACACAGCTACCCAATAAGATGATTGAATTGAGAAAATATCTGCAATTTTTCCTTGAATAGGAGGGATAATGGCACCTCCTAAAATCATCATTACCAAAAATGAAGATCCTTGAGATGTGTATTTACCTAAACCGGTTATGCTTAATGAAAAAATACAAGGCCACATTATTGAGCAGAAAAGACCACCGCTAATAAAAGCAAACAATGCTACAGTGCCCGTTGAAAACAGCCCAATTAGCATTGCTGCCAATCCAATCATACTAAATATTTTAAGTGTTGCTATTGCTTTGTCTTTAGCAATAAAAAATCCTATAATTTGAATGGCTACAATAACAGAAAATATAATTATTTCATTCCAGCTGTAACTACCGTAATTAACTATAACAATTACTCCAAAAGCTATATACGGAACTATTATTAATAAAGCTTTTCTCAATCCCTCTGTTGGGTTAAAAACACTAATAGCACCAGTCCATCTACCAATCATTAACCCCCCCCAGTATAATGAGATATATTTTGCAATTCCCGTATCAGATAGTGCTGGTAACCCTAACCCATTAAAATTAACCCCGTCAATTTTATTGGTAACTAACTTCAAAACTTCTCCTAAATTACTCTGAATAGTCACCTCAACTCCAACGTAAGTAAATATGGCTAACATTCCTAAGGCTAGCTGTGGATATTGTAATGCGCCCCATCCCTTAGGGTTAGACGAAGATTTTACATAGGCATAATATATACACCCAACAACACCAATAAGAGACACAATTAATACTACTAATCTCTTATACTCTAAATTTTCTTTAATAGCGTCTATTGTTGGCTCTGGAACAGAGTAAGTGTAAAAAACCCATCCAAAGCACATGAACATTATGACAGTTAAAACGATTAATAAATTCATTGCTTTATTGGCAGGTTCAAATGGTTCTGACGTTATACCATCAGGCAAACTTTTTGAAAAGTAGAAAACTGCAGCACACAAAACAAATAGTGCAGCTACTCCAAGATATAAAGACTGTATTTTAGAAAACTCAGGAGTTCCTTCACCTGATAATGTCCCAAAAATTATAAATGCAACAGCTAAAGGCCCAATAGTAGTACCAAAAGAATTTACGCCCCCAGCAAGATTTAATCTGGATGAACCAGATTTTGAATCACCAAGAGATACTGCAAATGGATTTGCTCCAGTTTGTTGTAAAGAAAAACCCAACCCTACAATAAATAGTGCAATCAGAACACCATAAAAGACTTGTGTTTGTCCTTCTTGAGCTCCATTTATAACTGGATACATCACTAATGCACCAACTGTTGATATTAATAATCCATAAATAATTCCTTTTTTATAACCCCAACTATTAAAAATATCTTTTTTTCTTTGACTGGATAATATAAATAATATCAGAGCCCCAATATAATATGCTCCATAAAATGCAAAATCAACCAGCTGAGATTGAAATTGATCTATCATAAAGTATTCTTTGCAAAATGGTATAAAAACTCCATTTGAAGCTCCTATAAAGCCCCAGAAGAAAAAAACAGTGACCAACGTGGTCAAAGCAGAAGAGTTGTTTTTTGTTGTCATAATTTAATTTTAAAAAGTTTCAATATGGAATTTACCGGTTCGAAAATAATTGTTTTTTTGGAGTGGATGCCAATTTTGGTTGTGGTTGTAAGATACTAAAATTAAAGAATTTGAGAGTGGTCGTTAAATATTTTTATTGTATCGAAAATCCCTTCGAATTGTTTTATTTTTACACAAAATTTTAGAGATGCTTCGATTGCTTATTTTTATTGTAATTGTATTGGCGCTTGATTTTTATGCTTTCCAAAGCTTTAGGAGTGTCACTAAAAACCCTTGGGTTATTGTAGTATATATTATGTTTACCATAGTGGTGTTTGGCAATGCAATATACCATGTGGTGAATTTGGACCGCTCCGCTCCAGTCAACACTGGATTTTACCAAGCTTTCGCCTTTTTTGTTTTGTTTTTTGTCCCTAAGCTATTTTTGGTCTCAGCTATGTTTGGAGAGGACGTGTTCCGGCTTTTTGAGGGGATATATAATGCTATAACGACAAGCCCGCGTTCTGGTAGTTCAGTTTTTAGTACCCGCCGAAAGTTTATTGGGCAAATTGCTTTGGGAGTGGCCGCTCTTCCGTTTTTATCCATTTTATATGGGATCACCAAAGGGAAATACAACTATAAAGTGTTAAAATATACCTTGTTCTTTGAAGATTTACCAAAAGCATTTGAGGATTATACCATCACACAAATCAGCGATATACACAGCGGTAGTTTTGACAATAAAGCTAAGGTTGAATATGCTGTTGATTTGATCAATGCACAAGCCTCAGATGCCATTATGTTTACTGGAGATTTGGTCAACAGTAGGACCTCAGAGATGTTACCTTGGAAGTCTACATTTTCAAAGTTAAAGGCAAAAGACGGTATATTTTCAATTTTAGGGAACCATGATTATGGCGATTACACACGCTGGCCGTCCAAAGAAGATAAAATGAAAAATTTTAAAGACATGTTGAAGCTTCACAAAGAGCTGGGCTTTCAATTGTTGTTGGATGAAGCTAAGTTTATTAAGAAAAAAGAATCTCAATTGGCCATCATAGGTGTTGAAAATTGGGGAAAAGGATTTAATCAAAAAGGAGACTTAAAAAAAGCCACTTCAAAAGTCAAGCCAGAAGATTTCAAAATTTTATTGAGCCATGACCCATCCCATTGGGAGTATGAGGTTATTGATGATAAATTACATTACCACCTCACCCTGTCAGGGCATACGCACGGCATGCAGTTTGGAATAGAAATTCCAGGCTTTATTAAATGGAGCCCCATAAAATGGCGTTACAAATATTGGGCAGGTTTATATGAAAAAGCAGGTCAAGTTTTGAATGTGAATCGTGGGTTTGGTTACTTGGCTTTTCCCGGTCGTGTTGGTATTTGGCCAGAGATTACCGTTATCAAATTAAAAAAGGGCAAACCTCATCTTGGTTAGTTTGTGCTAAAATCAAATTAAAAAAACCACTAAGGTTTAAATATCTTTTTTTAATATTGTATTAGAGGACTGTTGTTTCTACAGTAGAAAAACAACCAGCACAAATCTAATAATATGTCAAAATTCGGAGATTTAATAGACGTTGAAGTTCCTGTTCTTTTTGATTTTTTTTCAGAATGGGACGACGCATCTAATGCCATGCATGATGTATTGCGCGACGTAGCCGCTGCCTTAGTTGATAAGGCCAAGGTAATCAAAATTGATGTTGACAAAAACCAGGCGCTTTCAGAAGCCCTTCGAATTAAAGACTTTCCAACACTTATTATTTATAAATCTGGTGATATGAAATGGCGTCAAAGCGGTTTACTGGACGCCAATACGATTATTGGCTTGCTAGAGCAATACACTTAAGGCATTGTATTCGAGCCTTCTGTATCGTCTGATTCGAAGCTAGTTTCTGGATCTTCCCCTGTGAACAAACGTAAAAACCCATTAAACTTTTCCATTTCAATTTTAATAAACCCTTCTTCTTCGTATAAACTAATGGTATCTACCAAACTTTTATAGCGTTCTATATCAGGATAAATTGTTTGAATGTACTTGGATTGATTGCGCTCAGAAACACGGCTGTAGTAGGTAAGACTTTCTTGGTATTTCAAGGTCACATTTTTATAGAGGTTCCTGGCTTTTTCTTTGGCCTTTACTTCGTAATAGGCGCCAATGAATGGTTCTAAAAAGGTATAGTATCCAAAGATATCTACTGGCATTTTCTCCATCGCCAAGTCGGCGATTTCCTCCGCTTTTTCTAATTCATTTTCGTTGATAAGTGTTTCGATCAAACGCGCTATATGCCCTCTGTATGTAATGCTGTTTCTTCGCGTTTCCACATCGTGGTAAACGTCTAGATTTCCACTGTTCCCCCATTTCCAGTTTTTAACCAACTGATACATTTTTTCTGAATCAATACGCCCCATGTCAAAAGGATTATTATCTGCAATAGGTGTTTTAATAGGCACTAATTTATAAGCAAATCCGTCTAATTGTAGATAATCTTTCATCCAAATATAGTCGTCATCACCAAAGGCCCCCCCGCTAAAATAAATCGGGCGCTCCCAATTATTTTCGGCAATGATATCCAACATCATTAAGCGGTTTTTATAAATGGCTTGATCCTCGATTTTAATGTCGATATAATCCACAATTTTAGCGGCATCTTTTAGTGGTACAATGCCATTTCTTAGAACATTTTCTTTGTTTACGGGAATTCTAACATGTTCTGTTGGCGCATAATTAGCGCCTAAGTCTTGATTTCGTTGTCCAGCAGTATCATAACCTTGTTGTTTTAGCACATGGCCATATTTGGTGCGTTTGTCGTCGCTGGTGACAAAATCTATAAATTGATCGATATCCAAGGTGTCTTTGGTGACCACTTCTTTGATGATGTAATCTCGTGTTCCCCATTTGTATTTATCGTGGGGAAGTTTTGAAGGGATGGGCTCGCTTTCATAAGCCTTCCGCTTCATTTGATCAATGTACCAATCCACATTAAAAAGGCTGGTACAAACAACACGAACATCGGTTCGAATGCCTTCAATTTCTTGCGCATACCAGAGCGGGAAAGTATCGTTGTCCCCAATGGTAAAAATAATAGCATTGGGGTCACAGGATTCTAAATAATTCACGGCCATGGCATGGGCTGTTCTTCTATTGGAACGGTCGTGGTCATCCCAATTTTGACTTATTAATATTCCAGGGACTGCTGCCAAACACAAAAGGCTTATGGCAGGGGCAATAAGTTTTGATTTCGAGTATGTACTGAGCCAGTCATATATTGCATAAACACCAATGCCAATCCAAAGGGCGAACACATAAAAAGAACCGACCACTGAGTAATCACGTTCTCGGGGCTCAAAAGGCCTCACATTGGTATAAACCTGAATGGCAATCCCTGTAAAAAGGAAAAACACCAACATGGTCCAAAACACTTTTTTATCTCTATTAAACACAAACAATAAGCCGATGAGCCCCAATAAAAAAGGCAATAGATAGTAGCTATTTCTCGCTTTATTATTACTAACATCGCTTGGTAAGTTTTCTTGAGTTATTCCCAACAAATAGGTATCTATGAAATTAATACCTGTCATCCAATTGCCATGCAAATCCATTTTGCCTTGAATATCATCTTGACGGCCAGAAAAATTCCACATAAAATAACGCCAATACATATACCCAATTTGATAATCAAAGAGGTAATAAATATTATCGATTAAAGATGGTTTTTCAATGTCTAAATAGCGGCCATAGGTTCTGAGAAAATCATGATAGCCTTCATAATCAATTTCGCCTTCGGCCAAAGATGTCTCAAAGGTATCGACCAAACTGCGAAATTCGTTCTGCATTTTGTATTCCGATTTTATCGAAAATTCTAAAAATCCACAGTAACGCATATAATTGACCGCATGTTCTGTGCTCCACATTCGTGGCAGTACAGAGCCGTGGTCTCCATTGTAATTTTGAATGGCGTTTACATAATCATTGACAACCACATATTTCCCTGCTTTCAGGTCTTTTTCATATTTGGGTTTGTCGTCTATAAAGGGCTGATTTTCGTCTAAACCTGCATATTGATCCGTAAATTGTGGGCCATAAAATAGTCGTGTCTTTGGGTATTGCTCAAGGTTATAATAAGCCAATAATTCTCTGGCACTTGAAGGGTTGTTTTCATTGACGGGTACATTGGCATTGGCACGAATGGGCAACATCAACCAAGTCGTGAACCCAATGACAATAAAAGTCACACAGAGCAAGCCTGTATTAAGCTTTACTAGGCCTTTACTTTTTGTGTATTTTAGACCTAAGTAAATGGCTAAAACCAGTAGAATAAAGGCAATGATAGACCCCGAGTTAAAAGGCAATTCAACACTGTTTACAAAGAAAATTTCTAAGGCACTGAAATAACGCAGGATATTGGGTGCTAACAGTTTAAAGACAAACAATAAAATTGCGACCACCGCTACATTGGCGATAATAAAATTTTTAAGTGTGATGGTTTTATAGTTCTTAAAGTAATACAGAAGGCCTATAGCAGGGATGGTTAAAAGTCCCATAAAATGAACTCCGAAGGAAAGTCCCACCACAAAAGAAATCAAAATAAGCCAGCGATTGCCTTTTGGGGTATGCATCTCGTTTTGCCAGCGTAAACCCAAATAAAACATCACTGCCATTATTAAAGTAGCCATAGCATAAACTTCTGTTTCAACGGCATTAAACCAAAACGAGTCGGTAAAAGCAAAGGCCAAACTTCCAACAAAAGCAGCGCCCAAAATACCAATTTGTGAATTGGGATTAAATTCAGAATTCAAAGCGGTTAATTTCATTAGTATAAGAACAATGGACCAAAACATGAACAAAATGGTGAAGGCGCTGGCCGCCGCACTCATCATATTAAGAACTAGCCCGACTTGCGCAGGTTCTGAAGCAAAAATCGAAAAAAATGCGCCAAGCATTTGGAACAAAGGTGCACCTGGAGGATGTCCTACCTCTAATTTTGAGGAGGTTAGAATATATTCTCCAGTATCCCAAAAGCCAACAGTAGGTTCAACAGTCATGGAGTATACAACAAACGCAATGGCGAAAGCCAACCAACCTAAAATAAGATTACATCTTTTAAAATTAAAATTTACCATAGTCTTAATTTATTAGAGAGCTTTATCAAAAATGATAAAAGGCTTCTACCGAGACGAATTTAATAATAAATAAATTATAGTGTCCGTTTAATTTTGAGTAAAATATTTGTGCAAACAAAGTTTTGTTCTAAATTTGCATCCTCACTAAGAGATTGGCCCATGGTGTAACTGGCAACACGTCTGGTTTTGGTCCAGAAGAGTCTAGGTTCGAGCCCTAGTGGGCCAACAAAAAAGCTTTAACTTCGTTTAAGGCTTTTTTATTTTGGTATTTATTTTAATAATCTCTTAAAAAAAGTTGTAAAAATAACTTCTAATCACTTATATTTGCCTCAAAGATTGAAAAAATAAACAAGTGAGGGGACGGAAATGTCCCCTCTTTTTATACCAAATGTTTAGAGACATAGTTGCGGATTTATTAAAGGAGTGCATGCAAAACCGCCCCGATTTATTTCTAATCGATTTTGAAATTCTCGATGGAAATGTAATTCGAATTGTAATTGATGGTGATGCGGGTGTTTTAGTCGAAGATTGCATGTATGTAAGTCGTGCAATTGAGCACAACCTTGACAGAGATGATAACGATTTTTCGTTAGAAGTGTCTTCCGCTGGCGCCAACACGCCACTAATAAAAGAGCGTCAGTATCAAAAGCACATTGGACGGACGCTCAAGCTCGTTACATTTGACAAACAAAAATACGAAGCAGTTTTAACTGCAACGAAAAAAAAACACATTGTCTTGGAATGGAAAGCTAGAGAGCAAAAGCCGATTGGAAAAGGAAAGATTACTGTTCATAAAAGAGCCGCTGTTGCATACCAAGATATAGAAAAGGCACAAATAAAATTAGTATTTTAAGAATTACAATAGAATTATGGAAAATTTAGCTCTTATTGAATCATTTTCGGAATTTAAAGACGATAAACTTATTGATCGAGTTACCCTCATGTCCATTCTTGAAGATGTTTTTAGAAACGTATTGAAAAAGAAATTTGGGGATGATGATAATTTTGATATAATTATTAACCCAGACAAAGGCGATTTAGAAATCTGGCGCAATAGAATTGTGGTAGCCGATACTGATGTTGAAAATGAAAACCAAGAAATTTCACTTTCAGATGCCCAAAAAATTGAGCCTGATTTTGAGGTTGGTGAGGACGTCTCAGAAGAAGTGAAATTATTTGATTTAGGAAGACGTTCTATTCTGGCGCTTCGGCAAAATTTAATTGCCAAAATCCAAGAACACGACAACACAAATATCTACAAGCATTTTAAGGATTTAGAAGGAGAAATTTACAACGCAGAAGTTCATCACATTCGTCACCGTGCGGTAATTCTCTTAGATGATGAAGGCAATGAATTGATATTGCCAAAAGACAAACAAATTCCCTCTGATTTTTTTAGAAAAGGAGAGAGTGTACGTGGCATTATAGAAGATGTTGAACTCAAAGGTAATAAGCCAAACATTGTAATGTCTCGAACGGCACCCGCGTTTCTGGAAAAACTTTTTGAACAAGAAATACCAGAAGTTTTTGATGGCCTTATTACCATTAAAAATGTGGTTAGAATACCTGGGGAAAAAGCAAAAGTAGCTGTGGATTCCTATGATGACAGAATTGATCCTGTTGGTGCTTGTGTAGGTATGAAAGGATCTCGTATACACGGGATAGTTCGCGAATTAGGTAATGAGAATATTGATGTTATCAATTACACCAATAATCTTCAACTTTACATTACAAGAGCTTTGAGTCCAGCACGTATAACTTCCGTAAAAGTTGATGAAGAAACCAAGCGAGTAGAAGTCATTTTAAAACCTGAAGAAGTCAGTAAAGCCATTGGTCGAGGCGGACATAACATTCGTCTTGCTGGACGTTTAACGGGGTACGAGATAGATGTTTTTAGAGAAGGAGTTGAAGAAGATGTTGAATTGTCAGAATTCTCAGATGAAATTGAAGCATGGATTATTCAGGAATTTTCCAAGGTCGGTTTAGACACAGCAAAAAGTATTTTGGAACAAGACGTTAATGATCTTGTCAAGCGCACCGATTTAGAAGAAGAAACTATTGAAGATGTAATCCGAATTTTAAAAGAAGAATTTGAAGATTAAAAAAATAATTATATTGAAGCTCTAACAGAATCAAGGACTTTTCTACATATTGAAAGGTTAGAAACAAACAAAGTAATTTATGGCGGACAACGTTAGATTAAGTAAAGTACTGAGGGAATTGAATATTTCAATAGATCGTGCTATAGATTTCTTAGAATCTAAAAATATTGAAATTGAAAAGCGGCCTACAGCCAAAATTTCAGCAGAAATTCATGAATTACTTTCAGATGAGTTTCAGAACGATGCCAGTAAGAAAGTAGCTTCTAAAGAAATTGGAGCGGCAAAGCAGAAAGAAAAAGAAGCTTTGCGTATAAAACGTGAGGCTGAGATAGAGGACAAGCTTAAAAGAGAAGTAAAAGCAAAAGAAATTATCAAAGCTAAAAAGTCCGTTGAAGGCCCAAAAACAGTCGGAAAAATTGACTTGAGTCCTCAAAACCCTCTACGAACAGATTCTAAACCCAAAGGTTTAAACGTTGACAAAGAAGAAGTTAAAAAACCAGCGCCTGAAACCCCAGCTTCAGTCCGTGAAGTCGTAGCAGATGAAAAGGAACTTTCAAAGCCAACTTCAGAACCCACAACATCTCCATTAAAAACAAATTATGCAAAATTAACAGGACCAAAATCAACTGGTGAAACAATTGATTTGTCCAAGTTCAAAAAGCCTAAAAAAGAGGCCTCTGATCCATCGCATACCAACTCTGATAAAACGGTCTCCAAAAAGAAACGCCGGCGAATCAGTAAAGTTGATAGTAGTCAGTCTAAAAAAGAAGGTTCAGCTAAGGTAAGAAATCAATCAAGAAACCAACCGCCAAAGTTAGAACCCACTGCAGAAGAAGTGCAAAAACAAGTCCGGGAAACTTTAGAAAAACTTCAAGGGAAATCTTCAAAAGGTAAAGGGGCTAAGTACCGAAGAGATAAACGTGATCAACACCGCCAGCAGTCAGAGAAAGAGCTTGAACAACAGGCTATTGAAAGTAAAACTATAAAAGTTACCGAGTTTGTAACAGCAAACGAAGTTGCTACAATGATGGACGTTTCTGTAACTGATATTATTTCCGCGTGTATGTCGTTGGGAATGATGGTTACTATGAATCAGCGTCTCGATGCGGAAACGCTCTCTATTGTTGCTGAAGAATTTGGCTATTCCATTGATTTTATTACAGCAGACATAGATGAAGCCATTGAAGTGGTGAGTGATAATGAAGATGACCTTGTTCCACGTGCTCCAATCGTTACAGTGATGGGTCATGTAGATCACGGAAAAACCTCACTACTGGATTATATTAGAAAAGAAAATGTAATTGCAGGCGAATCGGGTGGAATTACCCAGCACATTGGCGCCTACGGAGTTTCACTACCTAGTGGACAAAAAATCGCATTTTTAGATACCCCAGGACACGAAGCTTTTACGGCGATGAGGGCAAGAGGAGCCCAAGTTACAGATATTGCTATAATCGTCATTGCTGCAGATGATGCCATAAAACCGCAAACAAAAGAAGCTATTTCGCATGCGCAAGCCGCAGCGGTACCTATCGTTTTTGCCATTAATAAAGTAGACCTTCCTACGGCCAATCCTGAAAAAATAAAAGAGGAACTAGCCAGTATGAATCTTATTGTTGAAGACTGGGGTGGAAAAATACAATCTCATGACATTTCTGCAAAAAATGGAGATGGTGTTCAAGAACTTTTGGAAAAAGTATTGTTGGAAGCCGAACTTTTAGAATTGAAAGCCAACCCAAATAAACCTGCAATTGGAACCATAGTTGAGGCCTTTTTAGACAAAGGTCGTGGTTATGTTTCAACCGTTCTTGTGCAAGCTGGGACACTGCGCATTGGGGATTATGTTTTGGCTGGTAAAAACAGTGGAAAAGTCAAAGCTATGCACGACGAACGTGGACAGGACGTGCAAGATGCAGCCCCTTCAACACCGATCTCAATTTTGGGATTAGATGGTGCGCCACAAGCAGGGGATAAATTTAATGTGTTCAATGATGAGCGTGAAGCAAAGCAAATTGCTGCAAAACGCACACAATTACAACGCGAACAATCTGTAAGAACCCAGCGTCATATTACCTTAGATGAAATTGGGCGAAGAATAGCCCTAGGTGACTTTAAAGAGTTAAATATCATCCTTAAAGGGGATGTGGATGGCTCTGTAGAAGCACTTACAGATTCTTTTCAAAAACTTTCAACAGAAGAAATACAAGTTAATATCATACATAAAGCTGTTGGTGCAATTACAGAAAGTGATGTGCTTTTAGCCTCGGCTTCCGATGCAATAATTATTGGCTTTAATGTACGCCCCATGGGTAATGCCCGTCAAATTGCAGAGAAAGAAGAAATTGACATCCGCATGTATTCTATAATTTATGATGCTATTAATGATTTGAAAGACGCCATGGAAGGGATGCTGTCCCCAGAATTTAAAGAAGAAATCACGGGATCTGCTGAAATTAGAGAAACATTTAAAATCTCTAAAATTGGTACCATTGCAGGCTGTATGGTCATTAGCGGTAAAATTTTTAGAAGCTCAAAAATACGCGTTATTAGAGGAGGTGTTGTGACTTATACAGGTGAATTAGCTTCTTTAAAGCGATTTAAGGACGATGCTAAAGAGGTTTCTAAAGGTTATGACTGTGGGATGCAGGTTAAAAACTATAACGATATTCAAACAGGAGATGTCTTGGAGGCCTTCATGGAAGTTGCAGTTAAAAAGAAGTTATAATTTTTATTTGATACTAGAAAGAAACATATTTTTCAATTTTTTTTGAAGGAAAAAGCTTCTTTGTAAATTTTTCTAAATCTAATCAATTCACGATCACATTGTATTTGTGTTCTAAAATTCCCAACCCATATTTTATAGTTTGGAGTTTGATAAATCATTTCAGCAGTATGGTTAGGAAAGTTGAACTTAAATTTTTCTAATATGTCTTCTGCATTTTTACGACTCCCACTATAAATTTGAATTTTGATCACACCTTGATCTTTGTTGACTTCTTTTTTTATGGCCATGAGCTGTTTAACTTTTTTATCGACACGAATATCCACTTCAACTTGTTGCGCCAATAAAGTCCATTGGAAAAACAGCATTATCACTGTGGTTTGGTATAAATTTAAAGTCATACACACATTGTTTTATTGCGACAGCAAATTAATAATTATATTTTATTCTTTTAATTTTTTCTAGTTAAATTGAATAATTAAAATATTAATTCCGAATATTATCATATATAAAACTCTATATTAATTTTTAATTTAGTTAAAATATAATAGAGATTATTGTCGGTCATCCAAGTGTTATTTAGAATCTTTATAAATTAAAAATTTACTAATATTTATCATTTTTAAAATGATCAATATATCGTATTTTTGTTCAATAATTTTAAGAAGATTTATCAAAGTCTAAAATTTGTATTTAAATAAGTCCCAAGCGTCAACATGACACA
>JBJKXC010000009.1:0-52447 GCA_045561735.1 Flavobacteriaceae bacterium
CCGTCAGAACAAGGTTTCATTGACAAAGCAAGTATTAATAATGATAATATGATAGTAGTAAATTTCATTATCACAAAGATAGATAATTTTCAATGCAATGTGCAAAGTTTTTTCTTAATTCACCTTCCTCGCTACATAGAAACCATACCCAAAGTAATCCTTAAGTAGAGAATGATAAAAATTCAATCAGAACCATTGAAGGATCAAGAAGAGCAAGAATAGAAGGTTGCTGGACAGGTTCTGCTCCAAGAGGATACAGTAATTGTCGTGTTGAAGGTAAATCAACTCTTGAACCAAATGAAGCTGCACCATATATAAAAGAATGTTTTGAACGGATGGTGCTCGGGGTTTATTCTGCTAATGAAGTTAGAAAATATATCAATGAACAGAAATATCCTTACAAGGGTAAATCCTTCAATATCACCAAACAAACATTTTATAATATCATTAGGAATGTTGTTTATACAGGAAAAATCAGGGTAAAAGAGTACAAAAAAGAAGGGGAGCAGATTGTTATAGGATTACACCCACCAATTGTTTCAGACGACCTTTTTAAGAGGGCTAATGACTACTTAGATGGTAGGGTTAGAAATTTCGATTTTAAGTCTGATAAAACAGACCTATACCCCTTAAAGGGGTTCATGAAGTGTAGAGAACATGGTAGAACGCTTACTGCCTACAAATCTCAAAGTAGAAACAAGGAATGGCATCACTATTATTTATGTACTAAACCCCGATGTCAAAGATTTCGTGTGGATTGGGCACATGATCAGATAAAGAAGTTGTTAGATAAGATCTCTTTTACCGCTGGAATGGTTAAAGTATATAAATCTCAACTTGAATCATTGATCGATAGAGAAGACATTACAAGAAAAACTGAGATTAATAGAATGCAGATTGAGATTGAGAAGTTTGTGACGCGACAAACCAACTTGCAAAACTCATTTCTTGACGGAGATATCACCTCTTCTGATTACAACGAAATGAAGAGTAGAATCGAGTCTGAGTTAAGTGATAAACAGGTTAAGTTGGAACGGTTGAAGTCCACGAAGAGTCCATTTAAAGTGTATTTGAATAAAACTCTCCCAATGATTGAAAACCTAAGTCATTATTGGGATAAGGCAGATGGAAAAACCAAAAAGAAGATTCTTGGTTGCATCTTTACTGAAAAATTCGAAAATTTCGATTTTGAGAGTTGCAACAACATTTTCACTCCAGAGATAAAGTCTATTATGTTGGCCAGCAAGGTTTTACGGAGGAATAAAAATAAAAAGGAGGTCAAAAATGACCTCCTGTCTAATATGGCTCCTCCTCTTGGGCTCGAACCAAGGACCCCTCTGATTAACAGTCAGATGCTCTAACCAACTGAGCTAAGGAGGAAAATTTTTTCACTTGCGCGAGCGCAAATATATGCCATTTTTTAGTTTACACAAATAGAAAGCCTAAAATAATTAGCTAAAAATAGCCTTGTAAATATCGTTCCCATTGGCAAATAAAACCAAAGCAATTAAGATGAGGAATCCTACCGTTTGGGCATATTCCATGAACTTATCCCCAGGCTTGCGGCCAGTCACCATTTCATACAATAAAAACACCACATGCCCCCCATCCAGTGCCGGAATGGGCAGTAAATTCAAAACCCCGAGCATTATAGATAAAAAGGCTGTAATGTTCCAAAAAGCATACCAGCTCCATGTATCTGGGAAAATGTCCATAATTGCTTTAAAGCCACCGACACCTTTATAAGCACCAGTACTGGGCGAAAAAATCAACTTGAGTTGGGCCCAATAACCAACAACAGTTTCATTAAATTTATGCAATCCAATGCCAATACTTTGGCCGAGGCTATACTCTCTTCTTAAGATTTTTCGAAAGCCCGCGGCTTCAAAATCTTTTGAAGCGTTTTTGCGAATGAACTCTATCATACCAGCCGCATTGACTTGAACTTTGCGCTCCAATAAAGTACCATTGCGCAATACGCTTAAAACTGCTGTTTGTCCTTTTCTATCCAACAGCAAAGGCGTTGACTGGTCAGAAAACTGTGCGGGTTCCCCATCAATGGCTATAAGTAAGTCGCCGGGCTGTAAGTCGATATCAGAATTGACAGAACCTTCCATGGCAACATCAAAAATAAAAGGTGTTCTAAGATCTATAAAGTCTCTAGATTTTGAGGTACTCAATTGCCCAAGAAAATCCACTGGGAATTCCAGTGTTTGCACATCGCTGTTACGTGAAATGGTCATCGTTTTGGCAGTGATAATTTTCTTTCTTATTTCCGTGTAGTAGGCAATCTCGGAGCCATCAATGGCTAAAATGTTATCCCCAGTTTTAAGGCCGAGGTTTTTAAGTACAGGGTTGGAAATCAAATAACCGCCGCGTATCGTTTTGGCGTCTACATCGGCATCACCGTAAGCAAACGCTATAAAAATATAAACCAAAGCAGCCAAGACAAAGTTGACCGTTACCCCCCCCAACATGATGATGAGCCGTTGCCATGAGGGCTTGGATCTAAACTCCCAAGGCTGGGGTTCTTGCTCCATCTGGGCTGTATCCATGCTTTCATCAATCATGCCTGCAATCTTGACATAACCGCCCAAAGGCAACCAACCAATACCGTAGACAGTCTCTCCTATTTTTTTCTTGAACAGCGAATACTTGACATCAAAAAAGAGATAAAATTTTTCAACCCGTGTCTTGAACAGCTTGGCAGGAATAAAATGGCCGAGCTCATGCAAAACAATAAGCAGTGAAAGACTTAATAGAAACTGAGATATTTTAATGAACAATTCCATAAAGGGTGTTGATTTTGGATGACAAATGTAGCAGTTTTCAACATAGGAACAAAACCAATTAAAAACAGATTTGAGTTCAATTTTAATTCACTTTTTAAGCTTTGTATTGTACCTTTGTCTTTGGATTTAAAAAGCATGCTGAAGACACTCAAAAAATTCTGGATATTTATAGCGACCATGGGGGGGCTTTCCGTACTTATTCTAACGGCTTTTTACAACATATTAAAGACCGAAAGGGTGCTGCCCATTTACCAGCCGGCACAAGTGAATCCGGAATTGGTCGATAGCAGCATTCAGTACCAAAAAAAATACCATAAGATTGCCGACTTTGCACTTGTGAATCAAAACGGAGCGCGCATTACACAGGCGGATTATGATGGTAAAATCTATGTAGCGGATTTCTTTTTTACAACATGCCAAACCATTTGTCCCATCATGACCGAACACATGTATGAAATTCAACAGAAAACTCTTTCAGATTCAGAAATTCTTTTATTATCACATTCCGTTACACCAGAAATTGACAGCGTCGCACAATTGCAGCGTTATGCCAAAAGAAAAGGGGTTATAGACTCCAAATGGAACTTGGTTACTGGAGATAAAAAGCAAATTTACGACCTGGCCAGAACATCGTATTTGGCTGTAAAAACGGCTGGAGACGGTGGGGACTACGACATGATTCATACCGAAAACTTTATGCTAATAGATGCCAACAAACAGATTCGTGGATTTTACGATGGCACAGATCCGGAGGCGATAAAAACACTTTTAGATGACATAAAATTGTTAAAAGCCAGTATGTATAAGTGATCTTTTGTTACTTTTGTTTGATTTAAAATGAATCTAAATAAGAATGGGTCTTACAATAGCTGATTTAAAGAAAGGAGAACGTGGGGTCATAATCGACAGTTCTTCAAAAGATATTCCACTCAAACTTTTGGAGATGGGGTGCCTACCTGGCAACGAGGTTAAGCTTTTACAATTAGCGCCTTTTTCCGACCCCCTTTACTTAAACGTAAACGACAGTTTTTTGGCCATTAGAAAGGACACCGCCGCGCTTATTTTAATTGATAGGATCGATGGGTAAACAAATTAAAGTTGCGCTCATTGGGAACCCAAATACCGGGAAAACTTCCTTATTCAATGCACTAACGGGCTTGAATCAAAAAGTAGGGAATTATCCAGGTATTACAGTCGATAAAAAAGAAGGGGTTTGTAAATTATCCCGCGGCGCCAAAGCACACATTTTGGATTTACCAGGGACATACAGCCTGAACGCGTCTTCTATTGATGAAAATGTAGTAATCGAATTATTACTAAACAAAAAAGACAAAGACTTCCCAGATGTGGCTGTTGTCGTTGCTGATGTCGAGAATCTAAAGCGAAATTTGCTGCTATTTACCCAAATTAAAGACTTAAAAATTCCAACCATATTGGTAGTCAATATGAGCGATGTCATGACGCGCAAAGGCATTGCATTAGACATTGCTGAACTTGAAACTCAATTAAACACCAAAATCGCTTTGGTCAGTACAAGAAAGGGGACCGGCCTAAAGGACTTGAAAAACTTAATTGAAAGTTATAAAGCCCTGCCTAAAACGCAGTGTCTAGACGCCACTAGCATCGATAAAAATTACTTTAAGCGCCTACAGAAAGCCTTCCCAAATCAAGGAGCATACAAACTGTGGTTGGTCATTTCCCAAGATGTGAATTTTGGTAAATTGGCGCGCAAAGAATTGGATGTTTCAAAGTTCCAAACCAAATCCATTTCAGAGCTCAAACGCCTGCAACAAAAAGAGGCAATAAAGAGGTATCAATTTATAAATGATGTACTTAAAAAAAGTCAGGTCATAGACCGCTCAAAAGCAAAAGATCTCAGGAGCAAACTAGATCGAATTTTAACACACAAAATATGGGGTTACTTTATCTTCTTTGCGATATTAATGACCATCTTTCAGGCGATTTATGACTGGGCAACCTTTCCAATGGACTTGATAGACACGACCTTTGCCAGCCTGGCAGAGTGGATTAAAAACAGTTTCCCTAATGGTGGCAAGCTAACAGAGTTGGTCGCCGAAGGGGTGGTCTCGGGAATTGGAGGGGTAGTAATATTCATTCCCCAAATTGCCTTTTTATTTTTTTTCATTTCTATTCTTGAAGAAAGTGGCTACATGAGCCGAGTTGTGTTTTTAATGGACCGGATCATGCGGCGCTTTGGCATAAGCGGGAAAAGTGTGGTGCCATTAATTTCTGGAACGGCCTGTGCCATCCCTGCTGTTATGGCCACCCGAAACATTGAAAATTGGAAAGAACGATTGATCACCATTTTGGTCGTCCCTTTTACAACCTGTGCCGCACGACTGCCTGTTTACCTCATCATCATTGCCTTGATTATACCAGAAGGCATGTTTTTGGGATTCAGCTACCAAGCATTAACCTTAATGTCACTCTATCTTATCGGATTTGGAATGGCCATCTTTTCAGCCTATGTATTAGACCGTTTAATGAAAAAAGAGCGCAAGTCCTTTTTTGTTGTAGAAATGCCAAATTATAAACTGCCTTTACTTAAAAATGTACTCATTACAGTGATTGAAAAAACCAAAACCTTTGTTTTAGAAGCGGGAAAAATTATCTTGGCTATTTCCATTGTATTATGGGTCATGGCGTCCTTTGGCCCAGGGGAAGAATTTAAAAATGCTGAAAATATTGTTGCCCAAAATAACATTGATATCCCAAAAGGTGAGCTAGACGATAAAATCGCTGCTTATCGTTTGGAACATTCCTTTATAGGTATTGTTGGTAAAACGATAGAACCCGCCATTAGACCCTTGGGTTATGATTGGAAAATAGGGATTGGATTGGTTGCGTCATTTGCTGCCAGAGAAGTCTTTGTTGGAACTCTGGCTACGATTTACAGCGTGGGAAGTGCATCAGAAGATGAAGGCATTGAAACCATTAAAACTAAAATGGCCAATGAGCGGTACAGTGATGGTCGTAAAGTCTTTACGCTAGCCTCCGGAATTTCACTGTTGCTTTTCTATGCCTTTGCCATGCAGTGCATGAGCACCCTTGCCATAGTAAAAAGGGAAACTAAAAGTTGGAAGTGGCCAATGGTACAGCTTGTGGGCATGAGTATAATTGCGTATATTTTTGCCTTGATCGCGTTTCAAATTCTAAGCTAATTGTATGAACCCAACATTAGAAGCCATTGTCCTTTTCGCAGCTTTTATAACTGCTATTTTATTTCTTCTTCGGAAAAGAATTTGGAAAAAGAGTAGCTCTAAAAATTGTGGGGATGGTGATTGTAAGTGCTAACCCAAAGCCACATCTAAGGTCATCATGACAATAAAACCACCTATAAACCCCAGGGTCGCTATGTCCGTATATTTATCACGCTGTGTTTCTGGAATAACCTCCTCCACGACCACAAAAATCATTGCACCTGCAGCAAAGGCCAATGCATAAGGTAAAATGGGGGTAAAAAAGGTTACTGCCAAAGCACCAAAAACGGCTGCTACTGGCTCAACAATAGCCGATAATTGGCCATACCAAAAACTCTTAAAACGGCTAACGCCTTGGCGTCTTAGTGGCATGGAAACTGCGATCCCTTCTGGAAAGTTCTGAATGCCGATGCCTAGAGCCAAAGCCACTGCCCCTCCAATGGTCGCTTCTGGAATTCCAGCCGCTACACCTCCAAACAATACCCCTACGGCAAGACCTTCTGGGATATTGTGCATGGTAATGGCGGAAACTAGTAAAGTGGTTCTGTGCCAAGGCGACTTAACGCCTTCTTTTTCACTTTCCTTAAAATTGATATGCAAATGCGGGAGTATTTTATCCAAACCGTATAAAAACAACGCGCCCAATCCAAATCCAATAGCAGAAGGTAGGACCTTAACAAAACCCTCTCCTGGACTCATTGCAATACCCGGAGCCAACAAACTCCAAAAGCTAGCGGCAACCATTACACCTCCAGTAAAGCCAAGCATACCGTCAAGAAACCCCCGATTCATCCCCTTACAAAAGAAGACCAGCGAGGCCCCGAGGGCAGTTAAAATCCAAGTAAAAAGTGAGGCGTAAAAAGCGGCTAAAACGGGGTTGATAGAATCAAAATATTGAATGATAGTTTCGAGCATGTTCAAGATATTATTACGTATAAATTATGGGCAACTTCTTTGGAAATTGAACGTTTAATATTGTTGACTTTTACCTCCATAGATTCATCATAAGATTCCCTAGAGAGTACCGTTATTTCAGTCCCCAAAGCAATTTTATACTTGTCTAGATACTGTAAAAACTTTCGCGTTGAGTCTTTGACGCCAATGCAAATACAGCGTTGCGAACGCTTGACTTTGGCAAGCAACAGTTTTTTAGAATAGGGCATGTTTCCCTTGTGGTCTGGAATGGGATCACCATGTGGATCTTCTTTGGGAAACTCTAAAAATGCATCCAACTCAGAAATTAGTTTTTTAGACTTGATGTGCTCTAATTGTTCGGCAACTTCATGGACCTCATCCCAGGAAAAGCGAAGTTTATCTACCAAAAACACTTCCCACAAGCGGTGCTTTCTAATCACAGATACAGCAGCCAATCTACCGTTTTCTGTAAGCTTTACCCCCTTATACTTCTGATAATCAATCAGCCCTTTTTCGAACAATTTTTGAATCATATCAGTAGCTGAAGAAGCCTTTGTTTCCATTTTACGGGCAATGGCATTAGTGCTGACAGCCGCATCATCATCATTAGCTAAATGAAAAATTGCTTTTAAATAATTTTCTTCTGAAAGCGTGGCCATTTTACTATTTTATACAAATGTAAATAAATTTTTAGTCTTATCTAAATATTGAAGTATCTTTGCACCAATGAGACCCATCAACCGCATCTTATTATTATGCCTGCTAAATGCTCCCTTTCTATACGGGCAGTTGTATAGCATTGATGGAAAAATTCAATCCATAGACAACCCTTTGGCCTTTGCCAACGTTTTTATTAAAGGTCTTGAAAAAGGAACAGTTGCGGATGAAAAAGGCGCTTATAAACTAGAAGGCTTAAGGGCTGGGGTCTATAGCATTGAAGTTTCTTTTACAGGCTATATAAGCGTACAAAAAGAAATTCGAATCACGGATCAAAACAGAAATATCGATTTTCAATTGGAGGCAGATTCGTTTTTAGAAGAAGTGGTCATCACAGGAACCCGTACCTTTAAACGCAAAACCAACACCCCTGTTATTGTCAATATTTTAAGCAGCACTGCTTTAGACAATGTACAGGCTTGTAATCTATCAGAAGGTTTAAAGTTTCAACCCGGTTTGCGTGTGGAAACAAACTGTCAAACATGCAACTACACCCAGCTTCGTATGAATGGCTTGGCCGGCGGCTATTCTCAAATTCTTATCAATGGAAGGCCTGTTTTTAGTCCACTGACCGGGCTGTATGGCCTAGAACAAATTCCCGTCAATATGATTGAAAGGATAGAAACCATTCGCGGCGGTGGTTCAACACTCTATGGCTCTAGCGCCATTGGAGGGGTCGTCAATGTAATCACCAAAATCCCCAAATCCAATAATATAGAAATAGGTTACGCTCACCAAAGCATCAAATCGGCGACCAATGAAAATATATTCAATGGAAATGCAACACTTGTTTCAAAGGACAAATCGACAGGAATCGCCTTATTTGCCAACAAAAGAACACGGGAATATTATGATGCCAATGGGGATAATTTTTCTGAACTTCCTGCGCTGGAAAATACAGCTTATGGAGCTAGCCTTTTCTATTTACCTAGTGAAAATCAAAAATTAGAAGCCAGTATCAGTCACTTAGACGAATACCGCTACGGTGGCGAAATGGTCGACCAGACCGCTTATTTAAACCAACAAGCCGAAGAACGCACCCACGATGTGTGGATGGGGGGGTTGGATTATCAAGTCAATTTTAATGCGGATAAAAGCGCTCTAATTGCATACCTTTCAGGGCAGCGAACGAACCGCAACCATTACACTGGAATTTTTCCTGATGATCCCACAGCATTAGAAACCCATTTAAGCAACCCACCTTACGGCATTTCAGAAACCAATACTTTCCAGGGGGGGGTGCAATTCAACTACAGGGTCAATCGTCTTTTTAAAGGCACCAATGTATTTACATTGGGTGGTGAGTATCTTAGAGACGCTGTTTTAGACAATATGCCAGCTTACAATTACAACATCGATCAAACGACTGAAAGCCAAGCCTTGTTTTTACAAAGCGATTGGGAAATTACGCCAGCCTTGAGTTTACTTTCAGGCATCAGGATGGAGCTGCATAATTTAGTGGATAAGCTCATTTTTAGTCCGCGCATTTCGGTTATGTACAAACCACAATCTGCACTACAAATTCGAACAACTTGGAGCAGTGGTTTTAAAGCACCGCAAGCTTTTGATGCCGATTTACACATTGCCTTCGCAGGGGGTGGTGTCTCAAGAATTTCATTGGCAGAAAACCTTAAGGAAGAGCGCTCAAACAGCTTTAGCGCCTCCGTTAATTACGACCACCCTACTGAAAATTATATCTTTGGATTTACTTTGGAAGGGTTCTATACTTACTTAAATGATCCCTTTTTCCTAGCGCCACTTGGTGAAGATGCATTTGGAGAACGTTTTGAAAAACAAAATGGCGAAACGGCTAGAGTACAAGGAATGACTGTAGAGGTGCGTGCAAATTATAAAAAGAAAATTCAACTTGAAACAGGGTTTAATATCCAATCTAGCCGTTACGACAGCGCAGTTGAAGTGCTTGAAGGATTGCCCCTCACGCGGGAATTTTTACGAACCCCAAATCAATATGGGTTTGCCACCCTAAGTTATTTACCCAATGAAAAATTCAAAAGCAGTATAAATTACGTCTACACCGGTCCAATGAAATTACTGCATTTGGCTGGCGCTCCAGAACAAAGTATAGATGCGTTTTTGACTTCAAAAGCTTTTTATGAACTTGGGCTTAAAACAAGTTATACTTTTGGTTTGAAAAATACAGCAGGGAAATTGGAAATTTTTGGAGGTGTAAAAAATGTTCTAGACGCCTACCAGACAGATTTTGACAGTGGTAAAAATAGGGACAGTAATTATGTTTATGGGCCGGCAATGCCAAGAACAGCTTTCTTTGGTTTAAAAATAAGCAGTTTTTAGAATCCTAATTCTGATTGCAACTGTTCATAGGCTTCTTGAACCTTCCTGAATTTTTCCTCAGCCCCTTTTTGATGGGCTTCGCCGAGATGCTGAACCTTATCGGGGTGAAATTTTTTGGCCATTTTTCGGTAAGCCTTTTTAATGGCTTGAGGACTGGCGCCTTTTTCTATTTCTAAGATTTTATAAGCATTGACCTGGCTGCTGTAAAACATGGCCTTGATGCTTTGAAAATCGTTTGCACTGATTCTTAAGTATTGGGCAATTTGTTCAATCACGGACACTTCACTTGCCGCTACAGCCCCATCAGCCTTGGCAATTCCAAATAGAAAATGTAACAGTTGTAAGCGTGAGGCGTGGTCCATCATTTGTTGAATTTGCAAACACACTTGACGCAGTGAAATATTTGATTGTTGGTTTATGGCTTTGAATAGCCTAAAGGCTTGATTTGCGCGTACTTTCCCATACATCTGTACGAATTGGCGACGCACAAAATCCAATTCTCGCCGGTCTTGTTTGCCGTCAGCTTTAATGACAAGAGAAGCCAAAATCAGCAAACTAAGTTCAAAATCCCCCGATTGGGTTTGTGAGCGAGCCCGCTTCTGGGTTTGGGATTTTCCCGATGAATTATCCACCAAACTTCCCAATGCCAACCCAATAATCGCACCAATGGGACCTCCAAAAGACCATCCGACAGAAGCGCCAATCAATTTTGCAAAACTCATAATTTAAATTCTCATATACATTTTCAAACCTAAGGAATTTCATTCAAAATTTGAAACAGAATTGTGTATCTTTGTAGTCCATTTATTAAATTAATTTTATGTACCCAGCAGAATTAGTAAAACCCATGCGCGATCAACTTGCTCAAGTTGGATTTGATGAATTGTATAGCGCAGATGCTGTTGACGCAGCATTATCTCAGCCAGGCACCACGCTTGTGGTGGTAAATTCCGTTTGCGGATGTGCAGCGGCCAACGCACGCCCAGGTGTGATTCAGAGTTTAAAAAATGACAAACGCCCTACGCAAAGTGTTACCGTTTTTGCAGGCGTTGATAAAGAAGCCGTGAATAAGGTAAGAGAACACATGGTCCCTTTCCCGCCCAGCTCCCCTTGTATGGCCTTGTTTAAAGATGGTGAATTGGTCCATATGTTAGAACGTCACCACATTGAAGGCCGTCCTGCTGAACTGATTGCAGAAAACTTAAAGGACGCTTACAATACCCATTGTTAGCCTATAAAATCCTTGGGCACTAAAAGTTTGTTGGTTGATAGTGAATTTAAAGAAAATTCAGAAATGCCTCTATTTTAGACAATAAATGAATTTTAATCTTAGTTGGCTTCAAGCTCAATTTGTTTTGTTTGGAAATAAAAATAGCTTCAAACCCAAGTTTTTCAGCTTCCATAATACGCTGTTCAACACGTTGAACGGGACGTATTTCTCCTGACAAACCAACCTCACCTGCAAAACAATATTTCTCAGTCAATGCCGCATCAGCGTTTGATGATAAAATGGCTGCTACAACCGCCAAATCAATGGCCGGATCATCTACACGAATACCCCCAGTTATATTTAAAAAAACATCTTTGGCGCCGAGGCGGAAACCCGCACGCTTTTCTAAAACCGCCAACAGCATATTCAGGCGCTTTGCGTTGAAGCCTGTGGTGCTGCGTTGCGGCGTCCCATAAACGGCTGAGCTAACCAAAGCTTGTACTTCAACCAATAAAGGGCGCATGCCCTCTAGAGTAACAGCTATCGCATTGCCAGAAAGCGAGGTTTCTTTTTCAGAAATTAGTACTTCCGATGGGTTTTGAACCTCTCTTAAGCCATCCCCTTGCATTTCATAAATTCCCAATTCGTGGGTTGAACCAAACCTGTTTTTGTGAGCTCTCAAAATTCTAAAAACGTGGTTACGATCGCCTTCAAATTGCAAGACGGTATCGACCATGTGTTCTAAAATTTTTGGACCAGCGATACTGCCCTCTTTAGTGATGTGCCCAATTAAAACAACTGGCGTCGCTGTCGCTTTGGCAAATTTCATCAACTCAGTTGTTGTTTGCTTAATTTGGGAAACGCTACCCGCAGAAGCTTCTAAAAAATCACTCTGTAGGGTTTGAATGGAATCAATCACTAGTATATCGGGTTTTAGCCT
This sequence comes from Flavobacteriaceae bacterium, assembly GCA_045561735.1. Lineage (GTDB taxonomy): Bacteria > Bacteroidota > Bacteroidia > Flavobacteriales > Flavobacteriaceae > UBA3537. The sequence continues at coordinate 12,109 of JBJKXC010000009.1, forward strand.
TTCAATTTGTTTAAAAATTTGCTGGGTATTTGTTTCTGTTAAAACATAACATTGTTCACTGTCTGGTGCAATGCGCTGGGCGCGAAGTTTTATTTGTTTTTGACTTTCTTCGCCAGAAACGTAAAGTGTTTTGTAAGGTAGTTTTAAGGCCAGCTGGAGCATGAGCGTACTTTTACCTATGCCAGGTTCTCCGCCCAAAAGAATGAGTGATCCAGGAACGATTCCGCCCCCTAAAACTCGATTTAATTCTACGTCTGTAGTATTTAGCCGAGGCGTTTTAGCGGTGTCAATTTCAGAAATTTTTAAGGGTTTTGAAGCGCGCTCAGTAGGGTTTGAAGTCGTTGTGTGCCAATCTTCTTTTTTAGTACTCTGAAGAACTTCCTCTGCAATGGTATTCCAAGATTTACAGACATTACATTGGCCTTGCCATTTGGCATATTGAGCCCCACAACTCTGACAAAAAAATGTTGTTTTAACTCTCGCCATTAGTATTCAGATTCAGCTTTTAAACGTTCTGCATTGTCCAGCAAGTCTTGTTTAGAGATGCCATCTATTTCATCGTACCCATATGCATCTTGATAGGCTCTTATGGCCTTTCTGAGTTGGCCACTACCTTCATAAAAACGGCCCAGATAAAAATTGCTAAGCAAGGATTCTGGATAGTGTTTTCGCGCCAACTTAGCGAGGTCTTTGTAATCACTAAATTTTTCATTTTTATTTAGTGCGGCAGCGGTGGCACGAAAGTCGTTTAATATAATTTGCTTTTCAATACCAAATAGTTTGTCAATCCTGTCATATTTTTCAGAAAGGTAATCGACTGCTGAAGACTCTAGATTAAGCATCTTTGTTTTGTATTCAATACGGGAAATCGGCTGATAGATGCCAAAGATATGTTCAAGTGCAGAAGGAATCGCGGTGGAGACTAAAGAATAGTGGTTTTTGGACTCAAAATCATCAAACTTATACAATACTGATTTAAAGTCTTGCGCATTGAGTTTTTGGTTCAATTTTAAGATGGTTTTTCTATTGTCTTTAAAATCTTCTGCTGCAGTGGCCATATAATAAAACAGGGGGGTGCTGAGGCCGGGAAGATGTTTTAAAAGATTCTCACTCATAAATGGTGAAAGGGTGGGGCTCATCGCGATGTAAGCTTGGAAAAGTGGGTTTTTTACAAGACTCATAAAATTAATAAAATTGGCAGTATCTCCATGACCAACTACAACTTTAAATCTACCAATTCTGTATTTCTCAAGCATATAAGGGACCAATTCGGCGCCTAAGAATTCATAGAATTTAGCCCCGCTATCAATAGGGAAATAATCCTCATCTGAAAGAAATAAATCCTCGTTTCTAGTGCTATCTTGATTTATCCCGACAACAATGGTTTCGGGCATATCATCCCAATAGGCCATATAATCAGTTGTTCCAGCAATGGTCTCAAATAGGTAGTCTCCGTCCAAGACCACAATGAGGGGGTAAAATTGTGCGCTATTTTCTTGGTAATTTCTAGGCAATTGAATTTTTATAGCTCTATTACCAAGGCGCTCAGAATCTATAAATTCATACTGTGTTTGTGCCGTTGTGGAAGCTGTGAAAATCAATGATAAAAGGAAAAATAGGCGCATAAAAAACTTTAAAATAAGATTTCACAAGTTAAGTAAATAACTAAAAATAAAGAAGTGAAACTACAGTTTGTTTTAGTTGGTTTTTGGAGAGATTCTATTGTAAATAGGCAAGAAAATGAGTGAAAGACCACCCATAACAACAATCATTACAGTATGCGAACTCCACATGATCCAGCCAAAGGCAAGACTTGGTACTTCTTCAATATTAAAAATTGAAAAGGCCGCATAAACTGCCAGCGGGTAGGCGCCAATACCGCCATTGGTTGCGGCAACACTAAAACTCGCTGCAATAAAGCCAATCAAAATCGCTGAAAAGGGAAGCTGTGAAATGCTGTTTATTGAAAAAGAAGTGACATGAAACATTAGAATATACATGGCCCAAATAAAGCACGTATGTGCTATAAAAGCCCATTTGTGTTCCATTCTGAAAATACTCGTAATGCCTTCCAAAAAACCAGTTAAAAATGATCTGATTCTGACAAAAAAAGGATGGTTTCCTTTTTTAATAATTTGGCAAAAACAGTAAAATAAAAATAGGGCTAGGGGAGATAAAATGAATAACTGGTTTTGTAAATCAAGACCATCAATTAAAAAATCATATATGATATCAAATTTCCAAATGAGCGTAAATCCAATAATAAGCAACATCACAAAAACATCAGCCACGCGTTCAGCAACAATAGTTCCAAATCCTTTTTCAAAAGGAACACCTTCATAGTTAGTCAGAATTGTAGCCCGTGATACCTCCCCGGCTCTTGGAACGGTATAATTGATAAGATAGCCCGAAAAAACAGCCATAATGCTATTTGAAAACCGCAAACTATAACCCATTGGCTCAAGCATGTACTTCCAGCGATAGGCGCGCGATAAGTGGCTTAAAATGCCAAAAAAAACACCCAATGAAATCCAAAAATAGTTGGCATTTATAAAATAGGTTGCCAATTCAGAAAATGAAATTTTACGCAACGAATACCAAACCAAAACACCCCCCAAAAACAGTGGTAATGTAATTTTTAGGATGGATTTTAACGATTTATTCAAAAAAATTATTTTAAAAGATTTGTGGTCTCATCTGGAAATACTAGCGCTGGAGTAAAGACCTTTGCGTCGTCGACGTTCATAACTGCGTAAGTGATTAAAATAAGGATATCACCAATACTGACTTTATGAGCAGCGGCCCCATTTAAGGTGATTTCACCTGAGTTTCTCGGTCCAGGGATTACATAGGTTTCCAAGCGCTCACCATTGTTATTGTTTACCACTTGTATTTTTTCCCCTTGAATGATGTTAGCAGCATCCATCAAGTCTTCATCAATGGTTATGCTGCCGATATAATTTAAGTCGGCACCTGTGACTTTTACTCGGTGAATTTTAGATTTAACAACGTGTATTTGCATTACACAAAGGTATTAATTTACTGCCATATTATCAATCAATCGGATGTTTCTAATATAGGCAGAAATAAATGCACGGTACTTTTTTTGCGGTTCTATTTTATTTGCAGGCTGTAGAGTTAATTGATCTGAAATTTGAAAATATTCCAAGTTTATTAAGTCATCTTTTTCGAATTGATCTGTGACCCATTGGGTTATTTCATCAAAAGGAGTGTCACTAAATTTATTTTTGGTAGCTTTTAGTGCCTTATAAATTTTTGAAGCATGATGGCGCTCTGTTGAGGTTAGCCGTGTGTTTCTAGAACTCATTGCCAAACCGCTGGAGTCTCTTTGAATTGGGCAAGCAACAATTTTGATATTAGCCTTGGTTATTTTAACCAGTTTCCTTACTATCTGGAGTTGTTGGAAATCCTTTTCGCCAAAATAAGCGTGAGTAGGTCCTACAATATTTAAAAGCCTTTGAACGACTGTCCCAACAGCCTGAAAATGGCCTGGCCTAAACTTTCCTTCCATTTGTAGCTCAAGCCCACCAAAGTCAAAAGCTTCTTTTGCAACGGAATTTCCATAAACTGCTGATTCACCCGGTGCGTAAACAATGATTTTACCTAAAAAGCCTAAAGATTCTATTAATTTCAAGTCGTGCTTGAGGTCCCGAGGATATGTTTCTAAATCAGCTGCGTTATTAAATTGAGTGGGGTTTACAAAAATACTAACCACAACATTCTCATTTTCATTAACTGCCCTTTTTATTAATGACAGATGGCCTTGGTGTAAAGCGCCCATAGTGGGTACAAATCCGAGGCTTGAAAAATGCTTATTTTTTGAGTTAAGCCAAGAGCGTAGAGACTGGTTTGTAGTAAAAACTTTCATTGAACATACAGTAATGGGTTGCAAACTTAAGCTATTACATTTAATCTGCATAAAATTTTGTATTTTTGCCATGTTTTTATTGAGAAAATTAAAGCTTTGTTTGTATGAAAAACAGTAGAATATTGTATGTGTCGTCTGAAGTAATCCCTTATTTGCCAGAAACTGAAGTTTCATCCATGTCCTTTGAGGCGCCAAGAATGGTCAACAAACAGGGTGGACAAATTCGAATATTCATGCCACGTTACGGAAATATAAATGAGCGCCGACACCAATTACACGAAGTAATTCGATTATCGGGCATCAATTTAGTTGTTAATGATTTAGACATGCCTCTCATAATTAAAGTAGCCTCAATTCCCAAAGAAAGAATTCAAGTCTATTTTATTGATAATGATGATTATTTCAAAAGAAAAGCGACCCTAACAGACGAGGATGGAAAGCTGTTTGGTGACAATGATGAGCGTGCAATCTTTTTCGCCAAAGGGGTTATCGAAACTGTTAAAAAATTGAATTGGGCCCCAGATATTATTCATACTCATGGATGGCTGGCCTCATTGTTACCACTATATCTCAAAGAATACTATAAAGACGAACCATTATTTAAAGAAAGTAAAGTAGTTACTTCCGTGTACAGCCAAAATTTTGATGGCACTTTGAATAAGATGCTAATTGATAAGGTTAAATTTGACGAAATTGGTGATGACCACTTAAAGAATTTAAAATCCCCAGACTATGTGGGTTTGATGAAAACAGCTATTGACTTTTCAGATGGCTTGATTAAAGGTTCTCAAATAATTCCTGAAGAATTGAACAATTATATTGATAAAGCCAAAAAGCCGGTTTTAGAATATCAATCCCCTGAAACATTTGCCGAAGCTTACACAGAATTTTACAGCACCCAGATTTTAAACTAGAGCCCTAAATTTTATGAATTTTTTACGTAACCCCTATTTCAAAATATTCGCTTTTTCCTGTTTTATTTCTTGTACATTGTCGTGTGATGAAGATTATACAGAAATTGGAACTGATGTTATCAACAATCAGAATATTTCTATTGATAATCAGTCCTATCCTGTTAAAACCTACAATAAACGTATCAATCCTTTTCAGTCTAACAACTTACCTGGCAACTTACTAGGATATTATTACGACCCCAACTTTGGGGGCACAACAGCACATTTTTTATCGCAGATAACGCCTCAAAATTTCAACCCAAGTTTTGGGAACAATCCGGTTTTAGATTCTGTATTTCTCAGCATACCTTACTTCAGTAAAACAGACGGACAGAGCTATACATTAGATTCACTTTACGGTAATGGCCCTATCAAATTATCTGTATTTAAAAACAATTTTTTTCTGCGAAATTTTGACCCAGGAAGTGATTTAGATGATTTTCAAGCTTATTATTCAAATGGTGCTTTGTCTGTCTCTGAAGGATTGAACTCTGCGGTACTAGAAGCGCAATTGTTGTATACCTCGGATGCATTTATTCCTAGTAATGAGCCTATAGATCTTACAGAAACAAATTTGGACGGCGAGGAAGAGGTCATAGAAACTCTGGCACCGAGCCTTCGCATTAGGTTGGACGACCCGGGTATACTCCCTCAAGACTTTTGGGAAACTTTAATTTTTGAAAAAGAAGATGGTGATGAATTAAGTAGCGCTAGTAATTTCTACAACTATTTTCGAGGTTTGTACTTCAAAGTCGAGGCCGTAAACTCAAATACAGGAAGCATGGTTCAACTAAACTTCTCCTCCGCAAATGCCCATGTTAAACTTCACTATTCATTTGAATCAGATCCGGATGAGAATGGAGAAAGTACTATAAATCAAGGTGTCTATCAACTTAATTTTTTGGGAAACAGAACCACACTTTTTGAAAATAATTTCAATACAGGGTTCTTACAAGCCATTGATTCAGCAGACGAGATTCAAGGAGATGAACATCTCTATCTCAAAGGCGGCGAAGGGTCTATGGCGATTGTTGAACTTTTTTCTGAAGACCAGTCTGGGAATGATTTTGATGATTTCATAACAGACTTTAGAGAAATAATTAATGAAGGGCAGTCAAACGAAGAACGTATTATCAAGCGCTTAATTAATGAAGCTTTTTTAGAATTTTACATAGACGAATCAAGCTCAAACACCAATGACGACTTCCCAAACAGAATTTATATATATGACTTAGAAAATAATGCCCCTTTAATAGATTATAATCAAGACACTTCAGTCAATACAAGTACATCTAATTCAAAACTTACCCACTTGGTTCCCTTGAGTGTAGAAACAGATGATCAGGGTATTAGCTATAAAAAATATAAAGTACGTTTGACTTCTCATATCAATAACATCATTGTAAATGACGCAACCAACCTTAGATTAGGTATTGTTGTTTCTTCAAATGTAGGCGCAGCCACAAACCAAAAACTTTTAAACTACGATCCCATAGTAAAAGGTATTCCTACTGGGAGTATTTTATCTCCAAAGGGGGTTATTTTACACGGAAGTAATTCTATTGACCCCTTGAAAAAAGTGAGACTCAATATATACTACAGTCAAGCAAATGACTAAATAAATTTAAAAAATGTGTGGAATTTTTGGATATATTGGCCCGCGAGATGCCTGCTCGGTTATAATAAAGGGATTAAAACGCTTAGAATATAGGGGCTACGACAGTGCGGGAATTGCACTCTATGACGGTAAGGATATTCAAGTTAGTAAAACCAAAGGTAAAGTTAGTGATTTAGAAGAAAAAGTTAACTCTGACAAAAATACCAATGGTAACGTTGGTATTGGCCACACTCGTTGGGCAACTCACGGAGTACCAAACAATGTCAACTCTCACCCCCATTATTCAAACTCAGGAGATTTAGTAATTATACACAATGGCATCATAGAAAATTACGCGTCCATTAAACAAGAGCTTAAAAATAGGGGCTACACATTCCATTCCGATACAGATACAGAAGTGTTGATTAACCTAATTGAAGATGTTCAGAAAAGTGGCGAATATAAATTGGGAAAAGCTGTGCAAATTGCACTAAATCAAGTCGTAGGTGCCTATGCTATTGCCGTTTTGGATATAAAAAAACCCAATGAAATCGTTACGGCAAGACTGGGAAGCCCGTTGGCTGTTGGTGTTGGTAAAGATGAGTTTTTTATCGCTAGTGATGCGTCACCATTTATTGAATATACCAGCAATGCTATTTACTTAGAGGATGAAGAAATGGCAATAATTCGCCATCACAAAGAGCCACGATATAGGAAAATTAAAACAGATCTTCCATTCACTCCTTATGTGCAGAAACTAAAACTAAATATTGAACAAATTGAAAAAGGAGGGTTCGAACACTTTATGCTCAAGGAAATCTTTGAGCAACCCCAAGCTATTAAAGACACTTACAGGGGCCGCTTATTAGTAAATGAGGGTCTAGTCAAAATGTCAGGGGTTGAGGAAAACTTACAGAAATTAATTAATGCACAAAAAATTACTATTGTGGCCTGCGGTACGTCTTGGCATGCAGGATTAGTTGCAGAATATATTTTTGAGGATTTGGCAAGAATGCCGGTGGAGGTCGAATATGCTTCAGAGTTTCGATATCGAAACCCCATTATAAGTGATAAAGATGTTGTTATTGCCATTTCTCAGTCTGGAGAAACAGCGGATACACTTGCTGCCATAAAATTAGCAAAAGAAAACGGGGCCTTTGTTTTTGGGGTTTGTAACGTTGTAGGGTCCTCTATTTCAAGGGAAACTGATGCAGGTGCTTACACCCATGCTGGGCCTGAAATTGGCGTGGCTTCTACCAAAGCATTTACCACCCAAATCACTTTGTTAACAATGATTGCTTTGAGATTAGCAAAGGCTAAAGGAACACTTTCTACCTCAGATTACAAGCGCCATTTGGTCGCGCTAGAAACTACCCCTGAAAAAATTGAAATCGCGCTTAAATCTGACGCCTTAGCAAAAGAGATTGCTGAAAATTACAAAAATGCAACTAACTTTCTATACCTTGGAAGGGGGTTTAATTTCCCCGTTGCCTTAGAGGGGGCCTTAAAATTAAAAGAAATCTCATATATTCACGCTGAAGGCTATCCCGCAGCCGAGATGAAGCATGGGCCCATTGCCCTGATTGACGAAAACATGCCTATTGTAGTCATTGCTACAAAATATGGCCAATATGAAAAAATCGTTAGTAATATTCAAGAAATAAAGTCCCGTAAAGGTAAAATTATAGGCATTGTAACAGAGGGGGATTCTCAGGTCAAAGAATTAGCAGACCACGTGATTGAAATTCCTGAAACTTCAGAGTTTTTATCTCCTTTACTCACAACAATTCCCTTGCAACTGCTGTCCTATCACATTGCAGTAATGCTTGATAAAAATGTGGACCAGCCTAGAAATTTAGCGAAGTCTGTAACGGTGGAGTAGTTTGCAAATCATTCAAAAAGAAATTCACGCCTTTCATAAGTGAGTCTTAGGTTAATACATTACAAACAATAAAAATTTTGGGGATAAATAATTAGAAATTAGCACTTAATTATGGTCAAAATTCACAAATTATTATTTTTTACTTATCTTTATTCCTTTATTATAGAATAAAATTAAACACAAGCAAACCAAAAAATATAACTAATGAAAACTTTTTTAAGAATTTTTACATTACTATTCGGAGTCGTTTCCTTCGCACAAACCACCGTGACAGGAACTGTTAATGATGAGAGTGGCATGCCTCTGTCTGGTGCCAACGTAATTGTGATGGGTACCTCTTCTGGAGCCATTTCAGATTTTGATGGTAAATTTACCCTCAACGTAAGTCAAGCGCCGCCTTTTACATTACAAATAAGCAGTGTTGGATTTACAACAGCCACAGAAGAAGTGACGGCGAACAACCAAGACCTAAGCATAACTTTGATTGAAGGCAGCTTTTTAGACGAAGTAATAGTTTCAGCTACTAGAACTCCCCAAAGAATTTTTGAGTCTCCAGTAACTGTTGAAAAGTACAGTTTAAAACAAATTAAGCGTACTCCATCAGCTGACTTCTTTGAAGGGCTACAAAACGTCAAAGGTGTTCAAATGAACCAATCAGGCTTAGTTTTTAGTCAAGTAAATACAAGAGGTTTTGGAACCATTTACAATGAAGGTTTTGTAACATTAATTGATGGCATGAATAGTCAAGCACCCGTATTTGGATTTGCTGTTGGAAATCTCATCGGACTAAACGAATTAGATGTTCAAAGTGTAGAGTTATTGCCTGGTTCCGCATCAGCACTTTATGGTATGGACGCCTACAAAGGAGTAATGTCTATAAAAAGTAAAAACCCGTTTGATCACGAAGGTATTAATGGTTATTACCGTTCTGGAACCACCCAACAAGAAGCTGGTGGAAACAACGCCTTTACAGACTTCGGGTTTAGATTCGCAAAAAAACTGTCTGACAAATGGGCCGTTAAAGCTGCTTTCTCGGCCAAAAAAGGTAAAGAATGGGCTGCAGCTGATACTCGCCACCAAAGAGCTTGTGACAATTGTGGCGAAGGTAGTATTGTTGAAGATTACCCAACAAATGCACCAGACTACAATGCGGTAAATGAATATGGCGAAGTTGCTGTAGGTTCTCCTTTAATATTTGGCTCTTTAGCCGGATCATTAGAAGCTGGTGGCTCTCCCGCTGCAACAATACTCAGCAATTCAGATCCAGCAAATCCAGGCTGGGCACAAAACCCCGCCTTAGCTGGCTTTTTTGACACAGTGTTGACCACTGGTTACATGGAAAATGATATTTTTGGTACGGAGGCTGAAAATGTTAAAGGAAATTTTGCGGTTCACTACAGACCAAATGCAGATACTGAAATATCACTATCTTCAGTAATCGGTACTGGAGAAGCGCCATTACCTGCAGGAAATGCGCGTTACAATTTAAAAGATGTGGTGGTTCAGCTACATAAATTGGAATTAAATTCCGGGGGCCTAAACACGCGGTTTTATTTTACGCAAGAGGATAGTGGTCAAACTACGCAAAGTTCAGCTTTGGGAGTTGCTATGGCAAATGCACAACCTGGTGGACTACTTGGCGCCGGTGGGTGGGGCCAAACCTATTTGAATAACTATTTTGGTGCATTAGCAGGGGCAGCTGGATTTTCACCTGATGCCGCTGGTATTTTTGGTACTTGGGTCGGAGCTGGTCCAGGACTTTTTGATTCTGTGATTGCACCATATATAATTGGAGGTGGAACAGATTTCAACGCACTCTTTGGTGGTTCCACTCAAGGGGCTCATGATTTTGCTCGTAATGCAGCAGATAACAGACCCGGTGTCTTCTTCCAAGGAAGCCAAGAATGGAGCGATGCCATAGGGGTAGCAGAACACACACCTATAAATCAGCTAGGCTTTGGTGCACGAATCCAAGATTTATCCAAGGCTTACACTTTTGAAGCTAATTATGATTTTGAAGATAAAATTGAATTTGCTGAAGTAATAGTCGGTGGTATCTTTAGAAGATTTGATTTGAACACAGAGGGTACACTCTATACTGATTATGATGGTGATGGAATTCAATACAATGAATTAGGAGCTTATGCGCAAATGAAAAAGAATTTGTTTTCAGATTTTGTAACATTGACCGCATCTCTTAGATATGATAAAGTTGAAGTCCTTGACAATGCTAATATTGCACCAAGAGCTGGTCTGCTGTTTAATATCTCTGATAAACAAAACATCAGGGTGTCGGCTCAAAAAGGATTTAGAACTCCTACTAATCAGGATAAGTTTATTGGATTGTTCAATGGGGCTAGAACCCTCTTAGGAACCACCAGACAGAATGTTGAGCGTTTTAATCAACCAACTCAATTGTTTAATCAGCAAGTCGTTAACATCACCGGACAAGATGTTTGGAATAATGCATTTTATGCTGATACTTTTGAGAAGGCAAACTTAGAATACGTAGAGTCTGAAGAAATAACTTCCTATGAGGTTGGATATCGATATAACTCAAATAACTTCACTCTTGATTTTAATGCTTACTACAGTCAATATGAAAATTATATTGGGACAGATTATGTTTTAGTTACACCCTTTGCTACTGAAACAGGTCTAGAAAGGATTGATGCTCTTCTTTCCGGTAGTGTAACTGAATTTGGCGTTGATGCTAATTTAGATACTAAGTTCATCACCAAGGGTGTTAGTTTAGAAGCTATACAGAGGCTAAACTCATCTACATCAATGAACTTTATTTATGAGTACAATGAGCTAGATTACAAATCAGCTGAAGACTCAACATTTGAACTATCTTGGAATACACCTAAGCATAGAATGAAGTTTGGTCTTACGTCAAAGATAAACAGCAATGTTACGCTTTCTGCTAATGCACGTTACAACTCTGAGTACTATTACGAATCATCTTTTATTGATGCAGTTATCCCAGAAAATACGGTGTTTGATGCTAAACTGATGTTTGGAATAAAAGCTCTTGACAACCTACAATTTGAAGTGGGTGGAAACAACATCGCTGGCCGCGAATATGTGAGTATTCCTGGATCTGGAAATATTGGGTCTCTTTACTATGCAGGCGCCAAAATGCAGTTCTAAAATTTAATTCGAGAATTAGATTAAAAAACCCAGACATTTGTTCTGGGTTTTTTATTTATAATAGTTATCTTTGCTGCGCAAAAACAGCTCTTTTTTAAACATCATCTAGCTAAAAATTAAACCCACAGAAGTAATGTCAAAAATTACAGGAAAAGTTTCCCAAATTGTAGGACCCGTAATCGATGTAGAGTTCGCCGCAGACGCAGAACTTCCAAAAATTTATGATTCCTTGGAAATCAATCGTGAAGACGGATCTACACTCGTTTTAGAAGTACAATCACATATTGGCGAAAATGCCGTCAGAACCATTGCGATGGATTCATCAGATGGTTTAAGTCGCGGGACAGAAGTCAGTGCAACTGGTGCGCCCATCCAAGTGCCTGTTGGCGAAGATGTTTATGGCCGACTTTTCAATGTCATTGGAGACGCTATTGATGGTTTAGGAAATTTACCAAAAGCTGGAAAAGACGGGTTGCCAATTCACCGTGAAGCGCCAAAATTTGAGGACCTTTCAACCTCAACAGAAGTCTTGTTTACCGGAATCAAGGTCATCGACCTTATTGAGCCTTATGCCAAGGGTGGTAAAATTGGGCTTTTTGGGGGTGCGGGTGTTGGAAAAACAGTATTGATTCAAGAACTTATTAATAATATTGCAAAAGGCCATGGCGGGCTTTCTGTATTTGCGGGTGTTGGAGAACGTACAAGAGAAGGAAACGATTTATTACGTGAGATGTTAGAATCAGGCATTATAAAATATGGGGATGACTTTATGCATTCCATGGAAGCTGGTGGATGGGATCTTAAAAAAGTAGACAAAGCCGCCATGAAAGAATCCAAGGCCACTTTCGTTTTTGGACAAATGAATGAACCTCCTGGAGCCCGTGCGCGTGTTGCACTTTCTGGACTTACCATTGCAGAATATTTCCGTGATGGTGCTGGAGATGGCCAAGGTAAAGACGTTTTGTTCTTTGTTGACAATATTTTCCGATTTACACAAGCAGGTTCTGAGGTATCCGCTCTTTTAGGTCGGATGCCATCTGCAGTAGGATACCAACCTACACTGGCTACAGAGATGGGCGCCATGCAAGAGCGTATTACCTCAACTAAAAAAGGATCCATTACTTCAGTACAAGCTGTTTATGTGCCTGCGGATGACCTTACCGATCCTGCGCCAGCGACTACTTTTGCGCATTTGGATGCTACTACCGTATTGTCGCGGAAAATTGCAGAACTTGGGATTTATCCAGCTGTAGATCCTCTAGATTCTACTTCAAGAATTCTAACTGCAGAAATTCTTGGGAACGAACATTACGATTGTGCACAACGTGTAAAAGAGTTGTTGCAGCGCTACAAAGAGCTCCAAGATATCATTGCTATTTTAGGAATGGAAGAACTCTCAGAAGAAGACAAGTTAGCTGTAGGGCGTGCACGACGCGTACAGCGTTTCCTTTCTCAGCCTTTCCATGTTGCAGAGCAATTTACCGGAATCCCTGGAGTACTTGTAGACATCAAAGAAACCATCAAAGGGTTTAACATGATCATGGATGGGGAGTTAGACCAATTACCGGAAGCCGCATTCAACCTAAAAGGAACCATTGAAGAAGCGATTGAAGCCGGAGAAAAAATGTTGGCTGAAGCCTAAAACAGAAGTTTATGTATTTAGAAATTGTTTCTCCCGAAGCTACCCTTTTTAAAGGAGATGTTGAAAGTGTTTCTGTTCCAGGAGTCAATGGCGAATTTGAAATGCTTAATAACCACGCCGCAGTTGTCTCTACCCTTAAAGATGGATTTGTCAAAATTCGTGGAACTGTTGATTTAAATGAAGAAGTAGCTTCAAAATTTGAAAAAAAGGAAGGCGGATATTGGTTAGCCATTAATTCGGGAACCATTGAAATGAACGCCAACAAAATTATTGTTCTAGCGGATTAAACTATTGTCATTAAACATATGACCCTAAAACACTGTTTTAAATTTTTTTGATTCCTTAATTCCCTGTAAAATTTGCTTTACGCTTTTGTAAAAATGCAGAAGTTCCTTCTTTGAAATCGCCAGTTGCAAAAGATTTTGCAAATGCTTTAATTTCAATATCATACCCATTAAGACCATCTTTATAGTTTGCATTTACCGCTTCAATAGCAGCAGAAATGGCAAGCGGACCGTTACGTTTTATTTTTTCAGCCAAAGACAGGCAATAGGATAGCAGTTCTTCCGGGGATGTAACACTGTTCACCAAGCCCCATTGTTCGGCTTTTGAAGCGTCTATCATCTCTGCGGTGGTAATCATTTGAAGTGCCCTGCCTTTCCCAACCAACTGGGTCAACCTTTGTGTACCGCCATAGCCTGGAATCACCCCTAGACTTACTTCTGGAAGCCCCATACGGGCAGTGCTACTGGCCACTCTGATGTGAGCCGCCATGGCCAATTCCAATCCACCACCTAGTGCAAAACCGTTAATGGCCGCAATTATAGGCGTGCTTAGGTTTTCAGCAAAATCAAATAATAGTTCTTGTCCCTCACGAGATAACTGTGAGGCTTGGGAAATATTAAAATCGGCAAATTCAGTGATATCCGCGCCTGCGACAAACGCCTTATCTCCACTTCCAGTCAACAAAATGACACGGACATTTTGGTTCTGGTCCAAAGCCTTCAAAGCTTGGTGTAATTCTAAAATAGTCTCTTTGTTAAGGGCATTGAGTTTTTTGGGACGGTTGATGGTCAACATCCCAATACCAGCTTCAAGCTGCAGATTTAAATTATTAAACTTCATAAAGCTTTTGTTTTTTTGGAAAAGAGACTTCAAAAAGAGAACCTTCTCCTAAGATTGTTTCATAAGTAATGCTGCCATCATAGTCTTCAATGATGTTTTTAACCATGGGTAAACCTAGCCCCATTCCACTAGTTTTGGTTGTGAATTTAGGCTGAAATATTTTCTCAGCAATCGCATCTTCTATTCCACTACCGTTGTCTTTAACTTTGATGTGAATTCGACTATTTTCTTCAAATAAGTTGACTTCAATTTTGGGCGTTTTGTTCTCTGGAATAGATTGAATGGCATTTTTAACAAGATTGGTTACGATGCGATTCAACTGATCTCTGTCAAAGTCCGCTTCAAGGGTTTCTTTGGCGCTAGAAAATGAAATAACGGCATCCGGAAAAATATCCAGAGCATGCTCCACAACTTTAACTAAATCTAAAGGCTCTAATTTTTGAGCAGGCATTTTTGCAAAATTAGAAAAGGCTTCTGCAATTTTACTCATAGTGTCAATTTGTTGAATCAATGTATTGCTATATTCCTCAACTTTTTCATGGATATCTTTGTCTTCAGGGTCAAATTTTCTGAGAAAACCCTGTACGCTTAAACGCATCGGTGTGAGGGGGTTTTTGATCTCATGTGCAACTTGTTTTGCCATTTCACGCCAAGCCTCTTCCCTTTCTGTGGAAGCTAGTTTATGCGCACTATCTTCTAAGACATCAATCATATTATTATAGGATTCTACCAAGGCCATAATTTCGGAAGAAGCACCTTTTAAAGCAATTTTTTTATTACGCTTTTCAAAACGAGTCTGATACATTTTATCGCTGATTGATTTCAGGGATTTCGTTATAAATTTAGACATTGCATAGGCAAATACAATAGCGATTAGTACCATCAAAACATAGGCATATCCAATACGTACCAAAAATTCTTTTAATTCTCTTGAATTTAAAGAATCATCATCAAAGTAGGGAACGTTTAAAATCCCCAACGGTTTTGTAGAGGGGCCTGTCAAAACCAAGTAGGAAGACCTGTAATTGCCATCTAACAGCTTATTTTTTTCAACAAATCGTTTTGAAGAAATTTGATTGAGGGTGTCAATTATCGCCTTAGATAATTGTTGTGGAACAGGATTATTATCAAGCCAAGGCCGAGAAGATTTAATCAGCCTACCTTCTAAGTCATAAAGATTAAAAGCTAAATTGTGGATGTTGGCAATCTCATAAATCTTTTGCTTAAAAATAACGCCTAAATTCTCTGTTTTAATTTCCTGGCTCGAAGCTTTTAAAACATAATTAATACTGGAAATTAGTTGTGATTCTTTTCGTTCCAATCGCATGCGGTGGTAGTCTTGAGACTGTTCTTTATACTGGTAAACTGTAACGGCCGCAATTAGAATAGACGCCAAAACCACCAAAAGAATCATATAGAAAAAGATTCGAGAACTTAATGAAAGGCTACGCTTGACCATAACAGATTAGTTTTTTATAAATATAGGAAAAATGAAATATACTCTTGGCTAGTCCTTTCGCGTCTTTTTGTACAAACGGATACCCAACATTAAAATTCCTGCAAGACCTAAAATTGCCAAAAGTCCGTAAAACATGTTGAGGGTGCTTTTGAGGATGACTAGAAATACTATTGCAAATAAAAGAAGTGTGGCGCCTTCATTCCAAAGGCGCATAAAATTTGAAGTATAATTAATTTCGTCGCGCTGAAGTGACTTAAACAAAAAGTGGGTTTTGATGTGATAAGCAATAAGCAAAATCACAAAAACCAATTTAACTTGCATCCATTGCTGTTGTAGCCAATAGGGTGCTAAGTGAAGAAGCCAGAGCGCAAAGATAGTTGCTAAAACAGCCGACGGCCAGGTAATTATGTACCACAATCTGCGAGCCATTAGTTTTAATTGTTTAGAAAGAATTGTACTTTCTGGGTTGGGTTTTTGTTCAGCTTCTATATGGTAAATAAATAAGCGTGGTATGTAAAACAGGCCCGCAAACCAAGTAATAACAAAAATCAAATGAAGGGATTTAATATAATTATAATACTCCATTAGGGTGCTTTTAAATTTTCATTCATTTAACTGTGCGCTAAAGCTTTTTCATTCCAAGCTTGTATCCATTTAACAAGCAATGCTACCCAATTAGGATCGTCGTTAAGACAAGGGATTGTTGTAAAATTCTTACCGCCAGCTTCATGAAAAATTTCTTCTCCTTCCATGGCAATTTCTTCTAAAGTTTCTAAACAATCACTTACAAATGCAGGGGTTACAATAGCCATGTTCTCAACGCCTTCCTTGGCTAATCTTTCAATAGTACGGTCCGTGTAGGGTCGCAACCACGGATCAAATCCAAGACGGGACTGAAAGGAGGTTGAAAATTTCTCTGATTCCATTTTGAGAGCGGCACCAACCAAACGCGTGACCTCGACACATTGGTGCTTATAACAATAAGCATGCGCTTCAGAAGCCGTGCTACAACAAGATTTATCCATTTTACAGTGGGATTTGGTAACGTCGCTTTTTCGTATATGTCGCTCTGGAACACCATGGTAAGAAAACAATAAATGATCGTACTTTTTAGCCTTTAAATGGTTCTTAATAGATGTGGAGAGTACTTTAATATATTCAGGATTGTTATAAAAAGGGGGGAAACTTTCTAAAGACATTTGCGGAAAAAATTCTTTTTTTAATGTCTCAGCCAAAACCAAAATAGTTTCTGTTGTGGCCATTGCAAATTGGGGGTACAATGGGATGATCAAAACGTCTTTGACTCCTTTGTCGACAAGTTCTTGAAGACCATTCTTAATGGTCATGCTGCCATAGCGCATGGCCAAGGCTACTGGAACATCCACTTGTCTTTGCACCTTTTCTTTTAGACGCTCCGACAAAACGATTAATGGAGAGCCTTCCTCCCACCATATTTTTTGATAGGCTTTTGCGGAGGCTTTGGGGCGCGTGTTCAAAATAATGCCTTTAACCAACAGTGTACGGGCCCACTTTGGTACATCAATGACTCGTTCATCCATTAAGAACTCTCCTAAATATTTTTTGACATCTTTGGGATTTGGGCTGTCTGGGGAGCCCAAGTTCACTAATAAAATACCTTTCATTTTTAATTGAGTTAATTTGAGGATTGAATATATTTTTTTGGAGTAGTTCCATATTGTTTTTTGAAGGCCGCTATAAAATGGCTGGCCGTACTATAGCCAACCTTGAGTCCAACCTCGTTTACATTATGCCCACCTGATTCTAATAATTTTCTAGCCAACTCCATTTTATAATCAAATAGAAATCCGTAAACCGTTGTGCCATAAATTTGCTTGAAACCCTCTTTAAGTTTCTTTAAACTTAAGTCTATTTCCGAAGACAATTCCGCAAGAGTGGGCGGCTCAGATATGCGTTGAATTATGATATCTTTTGCGGCCTTAATTTTTATGACATTAGACTCATCAGCCAAGAAGGGACATTGCTCTGCATTGACATCTTCGCCCCGATTGAAATACAAGCTTAAAAGTTCGTAAACCTTGGCCTTGTAATATAGATCACGGAGGTTTGTATTCAGGCTGTAATTAATAATTTGATTGAGAACAATGGCCATGGATGGTGATATGTAGCCATCCTGATAATATTTTTTTTGTTCATTGCCATCCTTTAGAAATGAAATATAGTTCGCTTCATGAGAAAATAAACCATGGAATTTTTTGATTGAAATTAAAACAGACACCACCCAGGTCTTGGGGCCAGCCACCATATGAATGGGTAAATCGCGTTGAGGGTTATACAACAGTAGGGTGTTTTCTTCGGGAATATCAAGGGTATAAGTGTTGTTATTGAAAGAAAATTGGGTACTGCCCTTTATACAGAAATGAAGCTGGATAAAAGAATTGTCAATGACCTTTTCTAAGAGCTTAGGGAAATCCGAATCATTTTGAAAGGTCAGTACCGAAAAACCAGACTCAATGACAGTTTCTAAAAAAGCACCTATAGCGACACTTTTTATTGTATTCTTATCCGAATTAGAAATTTCATTATTTAGATTCATTATAAATAAAAATTGTGGTTTTTTACAGATTTTACCTGAAATTTTAAATTAATTGACAAAAATAAGAAAAAAAAATTGATGAACCTCCAAACGACAAATAAAGTTCTTCTATCGTTACTTTTTACCTTGAATAGGTTTTATTTTTGTCTCGTTAAGCCACTGAGCCCAAATACATGCAACTAAAAAATAACGAGACGGATCCTTCTTTTTATGTCATAGGAATAAGCTACAAAAAAGCAGATGCAAAACTGCGAGGGAATTTTAGCTTGAGCCCCACCAAAAAGGCCAACCTGCTTAAACAAGCAAAGACTTCTGGAATTCAAGGCTTACTTGCCACCTCAACCTGCAATCGAACTGAAATTTATGGTCTGGTTGAGGATGTATCCAATCTCATTCAGCTGTTGTGCAAAAACACCAGAGGTAGCGTAGAGACTTTTGAACAAGTGGGATATATCTTTAAAGGCAGCCAAGCCATTGATCATATGTTTAGAGTGGGGGCAGGCCTGGACAGTCAGATCCTGGGAGATTTTGAGATCATCAGCCAACTGAAGGTCAGTGCTAAAATATCTAAAAAGTACAACTTAATGGACAATTATTTAGAACGGCTTGTAAACTGTGTGCTTCAAGCGAGTAAGCAAATTAAAAACGAGACCGAACTCTCCTCCGGAGCCACCTCTGTTTCCTTTGCTTCCGTCCAGTATATTTTAAATGCTGTCAAAGATATTAAGCCAAAAAATATTTTATTATTTGGGACTGGCAAAATTGGGAGGAATACATGTAAAAACCTCATCAAGCATACTAAAAATGAGCACATCACCCTAATTAACAGAACGCGAGAAAGTGCAGAAAAATTAGCATGTAAATTCAAGGTGCATGTAAAAAATTACAGCCAACTCCAAGAAGAAATTGCAAAGGCCGATATTTTAATTGTTGCCACAGGAGCGCAAAATCCAACTATTGATAAACAACTCATAGTGCAAAAAAAAGAGCTATTGATTTTGGACTTGTCCATTCCTAAAAATGTTGACGAAAATGTCAAAACCCTGTCCAATGTGACGCTTACCCATCTTGACGAACTTTCTGGAATTACAGATAATACCCTACAAAAAAGAAAGATGCACATCCCAATGGCAGAGGCCATTATCAAGGACATAAAAGATGACTTCGAGGTTTGGGTCGAATACCGGAAATTTGCGCCGACTATTAAAGCCCTAAAAGAAAAGTTAAAGGTGTTTGCTGATGTTGAAATTAAAAATCAACGTAAGAAAAATGCAGGGTTTAATTATGATCAAGCAGATTTAATCAGTTCTAATATTGTTCAAAAAATCACCAATCATTTCGCACATCACTTAAAAAAAGAGGCTGTTTCATCTAAAGAAAGTCTGGCCCTTATTCACAAAATATTTCAACTCGAAGCCTGATCATGTCAAAGCTTATTCGCATAGGAACTCGTGACAGCGAACTGGCGCTTTGGCAGGCAAAAAATGTCGAATCGCAACTAAAAAGCTTAGGATATGAAACAAAGTTAATCCCTGTAAAATCTACTGGAGATTTAGCCTTGAATCAACCTATTTACGAACTTGGAATAACAGGGGTGTTTACGCGAACACTTGACATCGCCCTGCTTAATGAAGAAATAGACATTGCAGTACACTCACTAAAAGACGTTCCAACGCGACTGCCCAAAGGCATTGTCCAAGCGGCTGTATTAAAACGCGGTAATGTCAGAGACACTCTAGTTTTTAAAAAAAATGAAGAATTTTTAGCCCAAAGAGAGGCCGTTGTTGCCACGGGAAGCTTGAGGCGAAAAGCCCAATGGCTCAACCGCTACCCTACACATACAATTGAAGGATTAAGAGGTAATATCAATACAAGACTACAAAAGTTGGAAGCTTCAAAAAACTGGAACGGCGCTGTTTTTGCTGCAGCAGGGCTTGGTCGAATTGGGCTAACGCCTGAAAACGCCGTCAATTTAGAATGGATGGTGCCGGCACCTGCACAAGGCGCTATCATGATTGCGTGCCTGGAGTCCGCCAGTGAAATCATTGAAGCATGTAACGCGCTCAACCATGAAGAAACTGAGGTTTGCACAAATATGGAGCGTGCATTTCTAAACAAATTAGATGGCGGCTGCAGTGCCCCTATCGGTGCTTTGGCGTTTATAAAAAATGAAGAAGTCCATTTCCACGGTGTCGTATTAAGTGAAGATGGCACAAAAAAAGTAGAAACTAAAAGAAGTGCACCATTAGGCAAGCACACGAAACTTGTAGAAGAATGCTTGGAATTTATCGTAGCGCGGGGGGGGAAAAGTTTAATCAACAAAACTGCTCTTAAACAACATCAGACAAATATTTTTTCTTCTAAAACATTAAGCCCAGCACAACTTGACCTCTTCCCAAAATCAATTAAAGTTGAAAGTATCGATTTTATAAAAACTACTCCGAACAGAATTAAAGCTTCACTTATAAAAGCGACGCATGAAAATGTGATTATAACCAGTAAAAATGCCGTTGAGGCTATTTTAAATAATTGCGCTTCTGAGAACATAAATTTCAAGACAATCTATTGCGTGGGCCGCCGTACAAAAAAACAAATTGAGCAGAAAATTGGACCCGTTAAGCACTGCGCTAAAAATGCCAAGGCACTAGCGGAACATATCGTTGAGTTCATTGAGGGAACAACGGTTAGTTATTTCTGTAGTGATATCCGGATGGATGATTTGCCATCAATTTTAGAAAAAAATAATATAACCGTTCAAGAAATCGCCGCTTACAGCACAAAAATTGAAGCTCCAAAACTACCAGAATCGGTTGAAGGGGTTCTTTTTTTCAGCCCATCAACCGTCCAAAGTTTCCTCAAAAACAATCGCCCAAATTGTACCGCTTATTGCATTGGAGAAACCACTGCAAAAGAGGCAAAAAAATATTTTAGAGCCGTTCATACGGCAAAAATTCCAACCATTGAAAGTGTCATCGAATTAGTGAGTGATAAACTTGTTTTAAAGCCAAAAAAATGATTAAGAACGATCTGTTTTTACGTGCCTTGAGAGGTGAAACTGTCGAACGTCCACCGGTATGGATGATGCGACAAGCAGGGCGTTATTTACCAGAGTTTATGGCAATCAAAGAAAAGTACGACTTTTTTACGCGTTGCCAAACACCAGAGTTAGCCAGTGAAATTACAGTACAACCCATTCGTCGCTTTGGAATGGATGCCGCCATTTTGTTTTGTGATATTTTGGTCATCCCACAAGCCATGAATATTGAAGTCGAAATGAAGCCTAATTTTGGGCCTTTCTTGCCCAATCCCATCCGAACACAAAAAGATGTAGACAGTGTCATTTTGCCAGATGTTACAACAGAATTAGATTATGTCTATAAAGCCATTACCGCGACAAAAGCGTTGCTAAATAATGAAATTCCATTGATCGGTTTTGCGGGATCTCCATGGACGATCTTGTGCTATTGTGTGCAAGGGCAGGGCAGTAAAAACTTTGACAAAGCCAAAGCCTTTTGCTTTTCAAATCCCGTTGCAGCCCATCAACTTCTTCAAAAAATTACAGATACCACGATTGCATATTTAAAGGAAAAAGTGAAAGCCGGAGTCAACACCCTTCAAATTTTTGATTCTTGGGGCGGTATGCTATCTCCTACAGACTATCAAGAATTTTCATGGCAATACATCCATCAAATTATAGAAGCTCTTAAAGACCATGCGCCTGTTATTGTTTTCGGTAAAGGCTGCTGGTTTGCATTGCATGAAATGGGAAAATCCAATGCTGCTGCCATTGGAATCGACTGGACCTGCTCTGCTCGAAATGCACGCTATCTCACTGCTGGAAATAAAACACTGCAAGGGAATTTTGACCCCTCGCGTTTGTTATCTCCCCCTAAAGAAATTAAGAAAATGGTGCACGAAATGATCGATGCGTTCGGGAAAGACAAGTACATTGTAAACCTCGGCCATGGAATTTTGCCAAACATCCCTGTGGACCATGCCAAGGCTTTTGTTGATGCTGTTAAAACATACAATACATAAATTTCTAATGGTATGAAAGAAGTCTTTTACAGCTATATCGAAAACCTTCAAAATGAAATAACATCGGCTCTAGAATTAATTGACGGCTGTGCAAAATTTGAAGAAGATCTTTGGAAGCGAAAAGAAGGGGGTGGTGGCCGCACACGTATTTTGCAAAATGGCGAGGTCTTTGAAAAAGGCGGGGTTAATATTTCGAAGGTTTTTGGCCCCCTGCCAAAAACGATGCAAGCCTATTTTAAAGTTGAAGATGTTGATTTTTTTGCCTGTGGCTTAAGCCTTGTAATGCATCCCAAAAATCCGATGGTCCCGACGGTACATGCCAATTGGCGCTATTTTGAAATGTACGATAAAAGCGGGGAGCTTGTCGACCAATGGTTCGGAGGTGGCCTGGACTTGACGCCTTACTATCTGTTTGAAGAAGATGCTGAGCATTTTCACCTGCAGTGTAAAAATGCCTGCGATAGACACAACAGCAAGTTTTATCAAAAGTACAAACAAGCCTGTGATGCCTATTTTTACAACAGTCATAGAAACGAAGCACGTGGTGTGGGTGGCTTGTTTTTTGATTATTGCAAATCAAACGAGCAAATGAATATGCAACAATGGTATGATTTTATAACCGATGTTGGAGATCACTTTTTAGAAGCTTACCTGCCAATTGTACAAAAAAGAAAAGACTTGCCATACAACGATGTTGAACGCCAATGGCAAGAAATTAGAAGGGGCCGCTATGTGGAGTTTAACCTGGTTCATGACAAAGGCACTCTCTTTGGCCTTAAGACCAATGGCAGAATTGAAAGTGTTTTGATGAGTTTACCCCCCATATGTACAATGGGCCTATGACCATCACCCTACCCCAAACAGTAGAGAAGAAGCATTAATTGAGGTGTTAAAACGCCCTAAAAACTGGGTTTAATATGTATCCATTAAGAAGAAACAGACGCTTGCGCGCAAACGAAGCCATCCGAAATTTAGTAAGGGAAAATGCCATCACGCCAAATGATTTTTTAGTGCCATTATTTGTTGTCGAAGGCAAGGGGATTAAACAAGAAATTACAGCGATGCCAAACTATTTTCGATACAGCTTAGACACACTTGAAAAAGAAGTCAAACTATTGTGGAATTTGGGCCTTAAAGCCGTATTGCTATTTGTGAAAGTTGAAGCGTCACTAAAAGACAATAAGGGTTCTGAAGCTCTCAACCCTAATGGCTTGATGCAACGCACTATAAAAACCATTAAAAACAGCTGCCCTGACATGCTGGTTATGACGGATGTCGCTTTAGATCCCTATTCTATTTATGGCCATGATGGCGTGGTTGAAAAAGGACAAATTGTAAACGACTACACCGTTGAAATTCTTGCAAAAATGAGTCTGTCTCACGCCACAGCTGGTGCCAATTTTGTTGCGCCTAGTGATATGATGGATGGACGAATTTTATCGATTCGTGAAACCCTAGAAAAGAATGGTTTTGTAGACACTGGAATTATGAGCTACAGTGCGAAATACGCCTCCTCTTTCTACGGCCCTTTTAGAAGCGCTTTAGATTCTGCGCCTTGTGAAAAAGATGATATTCCCAAGGACAAAAAAACCTACCAAATGGACTGTGCAAACCGCATTGAAGCCATGAGAGAAACTGAAATGGACATTGCAGAAGGAGCAGACATTGTAATGGTGAAGCCTGGCTTGGCTTATTTAGATATCATACGAGATATTAAAAATGAATTTGATGTGCCTGTTGCTGCTTATCAAGTAAGTGGAGAATATGCGATGATAAAAGCTGCAAGTGAAAAAGGCTGGTTGGAGCACGATCAAATAATGCTTGAAACAACAATGGCTTTCAAGCGGGCTGGAGCTAACCTTATCGCCAGCTATTTTGCAAAAGACATCGCAAAACTGATTGGATAAAGAAACCTAAGATTATTTTTTGGTTATCTTTATAACAAAGTTACAAACAAAATGAACTTACTGAAAAAAACACTCAAGTGGGCCCTGTTGAGCGTTATTACCATAGTCGCTGTTTTATATATAACAGATACAGACTACCTCTTCAAGGCGGTCCGAACAGTATATTTTAAAGGTTATACAACCGCATCCATAAATGACTATGCCTATTTTGACAATGCTGTTGTGAGCGCCAGTACGTCTGAGAAATGGCCGCTGCACAAAGACTACAATAAAAGTCCTGCAACGAAAAAATTATCAGCGCTCCACAAATCGCAAGGAACGGTGGCTTATTTAATTATTAAAAATGACAGCATTTTACATGAATCGTATTATGATGGCTACGACGAAAACTCTAAAAGTAATTCTTTTTCAATGGCTAAAAGCTATGTCTGTGGGCTTCTAGGAAAAGCTATAATGGAAGGCTATATAAAGAATTTGGAACAGCCGGTCAGTGACTTTTTCCCGCAATATTCAGACGGTCTTTCAAGCAAAGTAACCGTTGGAGATCTTGCCTCCATGGCATCGGGCTCCAACTGGATAGAAGATTATTATTGGCCCATCAATATTACAGCCAAAGCCTATTATGGAGAGG
This sequence comes from Flavobacteriaceae bacterium, assembly GCA_045561735.1. GTDB lineage: Bacteria > Bacteroidota > Bacteroidia > Flavobacteriales > Flavobacteriaceae > UBA3537. The sequence continues at coordinate 36,960 of JBJKXC010000009.1, forward strand.
AGCTTGAAAAAACTATTTTGGGACTGAAAACAGTTAAAACGCCTGGACAATCTTTTGAGTACTCAAGCGGAGATACGCAATTGTTAGCTATGGTAATTGAAAAAGCTACGGATAAAAAGTTATACGACTATCTGTCTGAAAGTTTTTGGATCCCGCTGGAATCAGAAAATGATGCCCTTTGGCAAGTTGACAGCGAAGACACTGATCATGTAAAGGCCTACTGTTGTATTGCCAGCAATGCCAAAGATTTTGCGCGTTTTGGAAAACTTTACAAAGACCACGGCAAATGGAAAGGCCAACAAATTTTAGACTCTACTTATGTTGCTAAAAGTATTCAGCCGCGCTTTAATGACAGTCCTGAGTATGGCTATGGTTTTTGGCTACAAAAAAAAGATGGAAAATCTTTTTTTATGATGGAAGGCCATTTAGGGCAATGTGTGGTGGTGGTACCCGATGACAACCTTATTATAGTACGACTAGGGCGTGGTAAAGAATCCTTTGGTCGCAATCCTTACAATGGCGATATTACTATTTATATTGAGGAGGCTTATAAAATGATCGCTGATGCTGAACAAAATCAATCTTGAGAACATATTATTTTTAGACATTGAAACGGTTCCTGAAGCTCAATATTTTGACGAATTAACAGCCGAAAAGCAAGCTCTTTGGGCCAAAAAATCTCAGTACCAACGCAAGGAAGACTTCAGCCCTGAAGCGTTTTATCACCGTGCTGGTATTTGGGCAGAATTTGGAAAAATTATATGTATTTCTGTTGGCCATTTTATCTTGGAAACCGACTCAAAAAAATTTCGTATTACCACATTCACCGGGAAAGAAAAAGAGCTTCTGTCGGAGTTTAAAGAATTGCTTGATAAACATTTTAACGGTCGGAGGCATTTGCTTTGCGCACACAATGGCAAGGAATTTGACTTTCCGTTTATCGCCAGAAGGATGCTTATTCACAAAATAGAATTACCGTCTAAACTCAATTTATTTGGGAAAAAACCTTGGGAAATCCCGCATCTAGACACCCTTGAACTGTGGAAGTTTGGGGATTACAAACACTATACCTCTTTAAAACTAATGACCAATGTCCTTGGTATTCCTTCGTCGAAAGATGATATTGATGGCAGTGAAATTTATCGGGTATTTTACAAAGAAAAGGATCTCCAACGGATCATTACTTATTGCCAAAAAGACACCTTGGCGGTGGCTCAAATTCTATTGCGCCTAAGAAACGAACCCCTTTTAAACGCGAGGGAAATTAATTATATTTAAGTCATGGAAGACAAGCCCATTCTTAGTGTTAAAGATTTGCGTATCGCATTTCAAAGCATAGATGGTTTTAATTCGGTTGTGCATAACATTGCTTTCGATGTTTTTGAAAATGAAATAATAGGAATTGTAGGAGAAAGTGGGTCAGGAAAATCTGTTACCGCCCTATCCCTTATGCAGTTGTTGCCAAAGGGGCAAAAAACACAAATTTCTGGGACGATTACGTACCTAGGCAGGGATTTAAATTCTATTACACAGACGGATATGCAGGATTTGAGAGGTCGAGAAATCTCAATGGTTTTTCAAGAACCCATGAGTGCTCTAAATCCATCCATGCGCTGTGGAGATCAGGTAAAAGAGATCATATTACACCATGGCATTGCGAGAAAAGAGGCCGCGGCGGCTGAAGTCCTTCATTTACTCGATAGTGTTAAAATGCCATCTCCGGCTAAAGCCATGCGGAAATACCCTCATGAACTTTCAGGAGGCCAACAACAACGTATTATGATTGCAATGGCAATTGCTTGTAAACCAAAAGTTCTCATTGCAGACGAACCGACGACAGCTTTAGATGTAACCGTTCAAAAAGAAATCATTTCCTTGTTGAAGCGACTGCAAAAAGAAACCAAAATGAGTGTGATTTTTATCAGTCATGATTTAACCTTGGTTTCGGAAATAGCACAAAGGACATTGGTGATGTACCAAGGAAAAATTGTAGAAAAGGGAGCGACAAAAACAATTTTTAAAACACCTAAAAATGACTACACTAAAGCATTGATTGCTGCAAGGCCTGAAATAGGTCAGAGGCTCCATAAGCTTCCAACCATCAATGACGTTCTTTCAGATTCTAAAAATTCAGGAGTTGTTAGCAAAAAAGAAAGAGAAAAAGCGCACAAAATCCTTTACAGCGCTCCCCCAATTTTAGAGGTTATAAACTTGGGAAAAGTATATTACAAAAATATTGGCCTTTTTGGTCAAAAGGCAGTTTTTAAAGCTGTTGACGGGGTTAGTTTTAAGCTCTACGAAGGCGAAACTTTAGGGCTGGTAGGAGAGTCGGGCTGCGGAAAATCTAGTTTAGGAAAGGCAATTTTGCAGCTAGATAAAGCAACTTCAGGAAGCATTATATATAAAGGTAAAGACCTTAGCATGCTGTCAAAAAAGGAACTGAGGCAGCTCCGAAAAGAAGTTCAAATTATATTCCAAGACCCCTTGAGTTCATTAAATCCAAGACTGACGGTTGGAATGGCTATCATGGAGCCGATGGGAGTCCATAAATTGCATAAAAATGATACCGCCCGTAAATTAAAAACACTAGAACTTTTAGAAAAAGTTGGACTAAATCATTCTGCTTTTGAACGTTATCCCCACGAGTTTTCGGGGGGTCAAAGGCAGCGTATTGGTATTGCAAGGACCATTGCCGTAGAGCCAAAACTAATTTTGTGTGATGAATCCGTTTCTGCACTTGACATTTCCGTTCAAGCTCAAGTTCTAAATCTCCTCAACGCACTTAAGAAAGATTTTGGATTTACCTATATTTTCATTTCACACGATTTGGCGGTTGTCAAATACATGTCAGACCAACTAATAGTGATGGACAAAGCAAAAATTGTGGAAAAAGGGGAAGCAGATTACGTATACGCAAATCCGAAAAAACCTTACACAAAAAAACTTATAGGCGCCATCCCAAAAGGTTTATAGTGGCATTTCGGGAATCAACCCGTCCACAATCATATAGCCTTCAGTCGCAGCTTGAATCGTTTCAACCTCAACCCCAGGTGCACGCTCTAAAAGTTTAAATCCTTGTGTGGTAACTTCTAGAACTGCTAAGTTTGTTACAATTTTTTTGACACAATTAACTCCAGTTAGTGGAAGGCTGCAACGTTTTAAAAGCTTTGATTCACCACGCTTGTTGGTGTGCATCATGGCAACAATAATATTTTCAGCGCTAGCGACCAAGTCCATAGCGCCGCCCATTCCCTTGACCAAACGCCCAGGAATTTTCCAATTGGCAATATCTCCATTTTCGGCAACCTCCATGGCGCCCAAAATGGTCAAGTCAACGTGTTTCCCTCTAATCATTGAAAAACTCATAGCAGAGTCAAAATAGCTAGCGCCGCCCAAAGCCGTAATAGTTTGTTTTCCAGCGTTGATTAAATCGGCATCTTCTTCACCCGCGTAAGGAAAAGGGCCCATCCCCAAAATTCCATTTTCACTTTGAAAATCGACTTCAATATCGGATCTTACAAAATTTGCAACAAGAGTCGGAATTCCAATCCCTAAATTAACATAATACCCCGACTTGATTTCTTTCGCAATTCGTTTTGCAATTCCGTTTTTATCTAACATAAGATTTCCTTTTAAGTTTTTGAAGTCAGTGTGCGTTGTTCGATACGTTTCTCATAATTTTGGCCTTGAAAAATTCGCTGGACAAAAATCCCAGGAATGTGAATATGGTTTGGATCTAAGGCCCCTGCAGGTACTAGTTCTTCAACCTCAGCAACTGTTATTTTCGCAGCTCCGCACATATTTGGGTTAAAATTTCTAGCAGTTCCTTTAAAAATTAGATTCCCTGCCGTATCCCCTTTCCAGGCTTTTACAAAAGAAAAATCGGCTTTAAAAGCGTATTCTAAAACATGCATTTTACCATCAAATTCACGTGTTTCCTTGCCTTTGGCAACTTCTGTCCCAAAACCAGCGGGGGTATAAATAGCTGGGAAACCAGCTTGTGCAGCCCTGCATCGCTCTGCCAAAGTGCCTTGAGGAATCAATTCGACTTCCAATTCACCAGAAAGCATTTGACGTTCAAATTCGTCATTCTCACCAACATAAGAGGATATCATTTTTTTTATTTGATGCTTCTGAAGCAAGTTCCCCAAGCCAAAATTATCTACACCCGCATTGTTTGAAATGCAAGTCAAATCTCTAACATTCATAGCAACCAATTCGGCAATGGCATTTTCAGGAATTCCGCAAAGACCAAAGCCCCCCAGAAGCAAGGTCATTCCACTCTTTACACCTTTAAGGGCCGTTTTGACGTTTTTTACAGTTTTATTAATCATTTATTAAACTTTAGGCTAATAGGTTAAAAATCAATTTCTGGGGTTAACACCTCATTTATAATTTCAGCTTCACCCTCATAATTGTACAGTTCACACTCAGTGGCAATGGATAATACTTCCGGTTTTTCAAATTCATCTTTAGAGATCCCCAGTTCTTCAATGGAGTAGCAGCCCTTCATATAGTTGGCCCAAATAGGCAAAGCCATGGAAGCCCCTTGCCCGTAAGTAATCGTTTTAAAATGAGTAGCACGGTCTTCACCTCCAACCCAAACTCCCGTCACTAAATTAGGTACCATTCCCATAAACCAACCATCGCTTTGATTTTGTGTAGTCCCTGTCTTACCTGCAATAGGATTGTCAAATTCATAGGGATAGCCGGTTACTATTTCTTTGTAAACAGCTTGATTTTTACCAAAATCATGACGCAATCTTTGGCCCGAACCAAATCTTGTCACGCCTTCCATTAAACTTAAGATAACATAAGCAATTTCTTCACTTAATACATCACGCGTTTCTGGCGAAAATTGATAGAGCAAAGTCCCATTTTTGTCTTCAATTCTGGTTACCATAACCGGCTTGGTATAAACCCCTTTATTGGCAAAAGTTGCATAAGCTGCCACCATTTCATAAATACTTAAGTCAGGAGTTCCAAGTGCAATGGAGGGTACTGCAGGGAGGCTTTGTTCAATGCCTAGACTCTTGGCTAAATTAATAACGGGCTGCGGGCCTATTTCATTCATCAAGCGTGCTGTAATGGTGTTTCTAGAGTTGGCGAGTGCTGATTTTAAAGTTTCAAACCCTAAATAATTATTACTGGAATTTTTGGGAGACCAAGGCTTCATATTACCAAACTTCATGGTGGGAATTGTAATTTGTGCTTTGGGGAAAGTATCGCAGGGTGAGAGGTGCAATTGATCAATGGCTGCCGCATAAACAAATGGCTTAAAAGTGGATCCAACTTGACGCTTGCCTTGTTTAACCATGTCGTATTGGAAGTGCTTGTAATCAAACCCACCAACCCAGGTTTTAACAAATCCTGTTTGGGGTTCCATTGACATTGTTCCAGCTCTGAGAAAAGATTTGTAATACCGCATAGAATCGATAGGAGTCATTACTGTATCAATTTCGTTGTTAGGTGCGGTCCAAGAAAAAACTTTCATAGGAATCTTCTTTTTAAAAGATGCAACAATTTCATTGACTGGTTTCTTAAGATCATATCGCATTTTACGCCAACGCTCAGAGCGTTTCATCCCTAGATTTAAAAGTCTTTCAATTTCCTCATCCTCCAATTCTAAAAATGGCGCTGTTGGATTTCTTTGTTTCGTGTTTTGAATAAAAAATTCGGCTTGTAAGGCCTGCATATGTTCAGTTACTGCGGCTTCAGCGAGCACTTGCATTCTAGAATCAATAGTGGTGTATACCTTGAGACCATCTCTGTATATATTATATTTATCTCCATTAGGCTTTTTATTGTCGTTTTGGCTGACCCAGTCTTTTAAAAATTGTTTTAAATATGCGCGAAAATATGTTGCAATTCCTTCTCTGTGGGACTCTGGTTTATAATTTAAATTAAGAGGGGTTGATTGCAGTGAATCTTTTTTAGTTTCACTGATATAACCATATTTAGCCATTTGAGACAGAACAACATTCCTGCGGTTTTTGGTACCAACAGGGTTTCTTTTTGGGCGTGGATTGTAAAGCGATGAGTTTTTAAACATGCCAACTAGCATAGCAGACTCAGAGATGTTTAAATCCTTAGGCTCCTTACCAAAATAAATTCGAGAAGCGCTTCGAATACCATCAGCATTGTTGCCAAAGTCATAAATATTAAAATATTGAGCAATAATCTCTTCTTTTGTGTATTGTTTCTCCAAACGAATGGCAATAACCCATTCTTTTATTTTTTGAGTGATACGGCCAAGTGTGCTTTTAGAGCCTTCTCCATGAAAAAGTTGCTTTGCTAATTGTTGTGAAATCGTACTTGCCCCACCGTCTTTGCCTAGCTTAAAAATAGCTCTTAAAGTCCCTCTAGTATCAATTCCAGAATGCCTCATATAGCGAATATCTTCCGTGGCAATAAGTGCATCGACTAAATGCTGTGGGAGTTCATCATAACCAACAGGCGTACGGTTATCTTCATAGTAAAACTTCCCAAGTGTAACCATATCAGAAGAAAGAATTTCTGTGGCTAAATTAGTCCTTGGGTTCTCTAATGCCGTGTGGTCTGGCATGGCGCCAAAAAAGCCGAAAGATGCGAGCAAAAAGACAAGCGGAACAAAAAATACTATAAATGTAAAAAAGACCCAAAACCATCTTTTAAGTTTTAAGAAATTTGACTTAGATTTTCCTTTTTTTACCATCTTTATATTTATTGCACGGCTTCAATGCTAAATCCAACATCCTCAACGCCTTCCAAAAGAATCTTGCCCTCAGTATCGCCAAGCAACCTATTGGCATGTGTGACTTCAAGCCTATATTCGCCCATTTCTGTAAAGCTAAATGGAACATCATAACCTTTGTACCAAAGCCTATGTTCTTTAATCAAGATAGAGCCTTGTCCTAACATTGAACCATCTGGATTTGCCATCCTATATTCTAATGTGTCCCTTACTAACTTCCCTTTGGGGTGGCGCAAGGAAACGATCAAAAACAGGTTGCTAAATTCATAATTTTTATTAGTGCGTAGTTTTAAGAATAAATCAACCGTTTGAAGCGTGTCGGTAACATTAAAGTGATATGTGATAGGCCTATCCTTGTGCCAAGGAGAATCTAATGATGCATATTGGTCAAACACTACTTTTTTATCACAAGCGAAGATCGTGGTAAGTGTTAAATAGCATATGAAAAAAATTGTTCGCATTCTTGTGAAGCTTCAGAATCTTAAGGCCTATTGTTTGTTTGTTTTAAAAATACATCTCAACATATTTAGGCACCAAGGTTCTCCAAAATAAACCTTAACCGTTCTGTTTTTTTAGCTATGTAAATATAGGTTTATTTGAGAAATTAAAAAAGCGCATTCCCTCATAGCTAAGCATCTAATTTTCAAACAGAGTACTTATTTGAAGAGTTAAGAATATTCCTAAGGTCTTTCTTAAAAGTAAGGTGTTTTGATCGGCCTTTCTTAAAAATATCGTTGCTGTTGCCCTGTCCTTTGCGCATCGCTTTTTGAGTTTCATAAGGCAAATGATAAATTTCTTTGCACTGGGAAGAACAACAACTATCCATTTCAGCTTTACAGGCTTCACATTGGATAAATAATAGGTGACAGGCTTCATTTGCACAGTTTACATGGACGTCAGCGGGCGCACCACATTGGTGGCACTGGGCAATAATGTCTTCAGAAATTTTTTCAGCACGGCGTTCATCGAAAACAAAATTTTTGCCAATAAATTTATTTTCCAGACCGGATTTGCGAACTTGCCTTGCATAATTAATAATCCCACCCTCAAGTTGAAATACATTTTTAAAGCCTTTGTGCTTGTAATAAGCGCTGGCTTTTTCACAACGTATTCCGCCGGTGCAATACATTACTAATTTTTTAGTTTCCTTATGGTCTTTAAGTTGATTTTCAATGAGCTCTAAAGAGTCTCTGAAAGTATCTACATCCGGCGTTACAGCATTTTTAAAATGTCCTATTTCACTTTCATAATGATTGCGCATATCTAATAGAATGGTATCTTCATCCTCAACGATTTCATTAAAACGGTTGGCGTCCAAATGGGTGCCAATATCCGTGACATCAAAAGTATCATCCTCAAGCCCATCAGCAACAATTTTATTTCGAACCTTTACCTTTAACTTTAAAAATGAAAACATGTCTTGCTCAATGGCAAGATTTAAACGTACATTTTCTAAAAAAGAAATGCTGTCTAAATGTATTTTAAAGACTTGAAAATTTTCAGCTGGAAGGGAAAGTTGGGCATTAATTCCCTCGTGAGCGATATAAATGCGCCCAAGCACATCAATATTGTCCCAAAACAAATATAGATGGTTTCTTAAAATCTGTGGGTTGCCAATCTTGGCATATTTATAGAAAGAGATGGTTAAACGGTCTTTACCCGCCTTTTTAATTAGGTCTGCTCTTTCATTACCACTTAAATTATTGTACAGTTGCATGCTATACTCTTTTAAGTTTAATAATTTCTTGAACTGCAAATGTACTGTTTTTTGAATACTAGCAATCATGTGAAAGATTTCAAATGATAAAAATGACAAATAAATTCGTTAAACTTTAGTAAAAAGACAATAGCAATAAGTAAACTTCGGTAAAGAAACATTATTTTAGCAGGGATATGTTAATCTAAAAAAACCAAAGATGAGCAAAGACAAAGATGCCAAGCTAAAAGCCTTAAAATTAACGCTTGATAAACTCGATAAAGCCTATGGTAAAGGCACAGTAATGAAAATGAGCGATGCTCCCGTGGAGGACGTAGATGTAATCTCCTCAGGTTCTCTAGGACTGGATGTTGCCTTAGGCGTTGGCGGATACCCAAGGGGTCGGGTTGTTGAAATTTATGGCCCAGAATCCTCTGGTAAAACAACCCTCACATTACATGCAATTGCAGAGGCTCAAAAAGCAGGAGGAATTGCGGCTTTTATTGATGCTGAGCATGCATTTGACCGATTTTATGCTGAAAATCTAGGAATTGACATTGATAATCTTATCATATCGCAGCCAGACAATGGTGAGCAAGCCTTAGAAATTGCTGACAACCTTGTGCGCTCAGGTGCCATTGATTTAATCGTTATTGACTCAGTTGCAGCCTTAACGCCTAGAAGTGAAATTGAAGGGGAAATGGGTGATTCTAAAATGGGGCTGCATGCGCGCTTGATGTCACAAGCCTTAAGAAAACTAACGGGCTCAATTAGCAAGACCAACTGTACAATGATTTTTATCAACCAATTGAGGGAAAAAATAGGGGTGATGTTTGGTAATCCTGAAACAACAACTGGAGGGAATGCGCTTAAATTTTATGCATCGGTACGACTCGATATCAGACGGTCTACACAAATCAAAGATAGTCATGGAAGCGTCCTCGGAAATAAAACAAGAGTAAAAGTGATAAAAAATAAAGTCGCACCACCATTTAAATTAGCTGAGTTCGATATCATGTACGGTGAGGGCGTATCTAGGATTGGAGAAGTCCTGGACCTTGCTGTGGAATTTAATATCATTCAGAAAAGTGGTTCCTGGTTTAGTTATGATTCAACGAAACTCGGACAAGGCCGTGACGCGGTTAAACAAATGATCAAAGATAATCCCGATTTGATGGATGAACTAGAGGTAAAGATTAAGACAATCATTAAAGAGGAATCTGGCACCCAATAATCAACTTATTTTATCGCTGATTTTCTAAAGATTCCAAAATTTGCAGATAAACATTATCGCACATGATTTTGAGCGATTCAATACTAAAATTCTTTGGGTCCATAAAAGGGTGGCCTTTAGCGCGCATTTTTCCAGGACTTCCACTAAAAAAAGTATAAGAAAAGCGCTTTTTATTGTCAAAAAAAGTGATTGGGACCAACGGTAGCTGGTGGTCTACGGAAAGCCTGAAAGCACCAATTTTAAAATGGTCTAATGGAACTGATTCGTTTGGAACGCCCCCTTCAGGAAAAATACAGATGCTCAGCCCTTGTTGAATACGTTTTTGAGCCTTACTAAAAACATCTTTTCGACTGCTGTAATTGCTACGATCTACCAAAATTGACGTGCGCTTGTAAAAGAATCCAAACAATGGTATTTTGGCTAACTCTATTTTTCCAACAAATACAAAAGGGTGGTCTTTTATTATTGCAAACATCAGCATGATATCTGTCATAGAGGTGTGGTTGGCAACAAAAATATAACTTTGTCCTTTTTCTAATTTCTGATCCCAATCAATGGACCAATAAAACCCCATGCCAAAAAGAATAGAAAGCGACCAAAACCGCGCTAATTTATAAAAATAAGGATACCAAGATTCTTTAAGGGTTGAAAGAATCAAAAAGGGGGATAACAAAAATGTACATACCCCAACTAGCACATAAAACCAAATTCTATAAATTAGCCAAATTGGATAGTATATCAACTTCATTGAGCCCAAAACTAATAAAAATATTGAGCGATTGCTTCAAAAAAATTACCTTTGTGTGTAAATCTAAGAAACATATCGGCAAATGGCGAGAATTTTAACAGGAGTACAAAGTACAGGAACGCCACATTTGGGAAACATTTTAGGGGCAATCATGCCAGCAATTGAAATGAGCAACGACAACGCAAATGATGCCTTTCTTTTTATTGCCGATTTACACTCACTCACACAAATTAAAAATGCGCAAACCCTGCGTAAAAACACCTTGTCAACAGCTGCAGCTTGGTTAGCTTTCGGATTGGATATAGAAAAAACTGTGTTCTATAGGCAAAGCGATGTGCCTCAAGCTACAGAACTGGCCTGGTATTTAAGCTGCTTTTTCCCTTTCTCAAGATTAGAATTAGCACACAGTTTTAAAGATAAGTCAAACCAATTGGAAGACATAAATGGTGGTTTATTTAGCTACCCCATGCTGATGGCTGCTGATATTTTACTATATGATGCCAATATTGTCCCGGTAGGAAAAGACCAGTTGCAACATCTTGAAATGACAAGAGATGTTGCATCAAGGTTCCATTCTAAAATGGGAGAAACTTTTATTATCCCTAAAGCAAAAGTGCAGGAGCAAACAAAATTAATCCCAGGAACAGATGGTCAAAAAATGAGTAAAAGCAAGGACAATGTGATTGACATTTTCCTTACAGACAAAGCCCTCAGAAAACAAATCATGTCCATCAAAACAGACAGCACACCACTTGAAGATCCAAAAGATTGGGCTTTATGCAATTGTTTTGCAATTTATAAACTACTCGCGTCCAAGCAAGAGCTTGAAATAATGAAAGAGAATTACGAAGCTGGTGGTTACGGCTATGGGGATGCTAAACAAGCCTTATTTGAGCTTATATGCAAGAAATTTTCCTTTGAACGCGAACGCTACAATCATTATTTGGCACACACGAAGGAAGTTGAAAAAATATTAGAGCTAGGTGCTGGAAAAGCGGCGGCAGCTGCCAATTTGGTGCTTGCAAGGGTTAGAAAAAAACTGGGCTACTAAAAAACAAAAACATTCTCAGGAAACGATTTCACAACACCCTTCAATTCATAATTTGAAAATACATAAGCCCCTTTTGAAATTGGTATTTAACAAACTTAAGCAATGAAAACATATAAAACCTATTATACAAACTTCCTTGTTAGCTTCTTGGGCATATTCAAAAAAAATTTATACATTTGAAAGAATGCAACTCAGCCAATATATCAGCGAGCTTTTGTACAGACACGAATGTGTCGTAGTACCAAAATTTGGAGCGTTTTTATCCCACAACATGTCCGCTGAAATTGATGCACAAAGTAAGATGTTTTATCCCCCTAAAAAACGTCTGTCGTTTAACAAACAACTGCAATCTAATGATGGTGTATTGGCCAATCACATTGCAACTTCTGAGAAAGTTTCATATGAGAATGCCCTAGCTAAAATCGCCAAACAAGTGGCCGAAATCGAACAAAGCCTCAAACAAAATGAAACCGTTTCACTTAAGAATGTTGGAGATTTAAGCCATGGTAAGACTGGTTCTATAGAATTTGAACCTTCTTATCATCTAAACTACATGACCTCTGCCTTTGGCTTCGCACAATTTGTTTCTCCTGAAATCACAAGAGATTTACCTTTGAAGGTTGTGGGCACCAAAGAAAAAGAAACAAATTCAATTTTAGCTTTAAGAAATAGCCGTACAAATACAATAATAAAATATGCTGCAGTTGCCGTAATCTTGCTCGGATTGGGTGGCTTTGTAGTGTCGGGTACCTACAGACAGCATATTGAAAAAGAAAATATTATCGCTCAAGAAAAGGCGAGCATCGCCTTAGAAAATCAAATTCAGGAGGCAACATTTTGGGTAAATACACCCTTACCGGCCATCACAATAAATATTGAAAAACCCTCCGGTAACTTTCATATTGTCGCGGGTGCTTTTAGAGTCAAAGCTAATAGCGAAAGGAAGCTCCGACAACTCAAACGCCTTGGTTTTAATGCAAGGGTCATTGGGCAAAACGACTATGGTTTGTATCAAGTAGTTTTTGAAAGCTACAAAGAACGCCGAACTGCCGAACGCGCGCTTTACAATATCAAGCGTACACAGGACCCAGCTGCTTGGCTTTTAATCAAGTCCGTTCTCTAATTTTCAAAAATTAGGTAGCAGTGTATAATTATTGTCATCAAAATTAAAAGTTATCGGATTGATGAAATGATTTCTCCAATAAATCCTAACTATGAAGCACATAACAACAACTATGAACACAAAACACCCTTCCGATTCAAAAACTGTAGTAACCGACATGGTTCTCCCCGGTGAAACCAATGCCATAAACACCCTTTTTGGAGGCGAACTTTTGGCTCGTATGGACCGTGCTGCAAGCATTACTTCCCAAAGACATTCTGAAAAAGTTGTAGTTACGGCTTCTGTTAATCATGTGGCTTTTAACCATGCAATCCCTCGAGGAAGTATTGTGACGATTGAGGCAAAAGTTTCAAGAGCTTTTAAAACTTCAATGGAAGTCTACCTAGATGTCTGGTACACCAATAATAACTTTAACAAGCCAATAAAAGCTAACGAAGCTATTTTTACTTTTGTGGCTGTCGATGAAAACAGAAGGCCTGTTGAAATTCCAGAACTAATCCCTGAATCTGAACAAGAAATAAAGCGCTATGAGGGTGCGCTAAGGCGGCGACAATTAAGCTTAGTTTTAGCTGGAAAGCTCAAAGCTGAAGAAGCTACGGAGCTTAGAGCACTCTTTAAGGGGTCTTAAAATTAGAGCTTATAAACCCAAATTGAAGGATTCTGGATTGCACTGTCTTTATAAATACCGAAACTTAAAATAGATTCTCCGGAGGCCTTGTTCGTTATTACTTCTCCAAGTACCTGCTTAGTGTTTACTTTCTCACCCTTGCTCACATAAAATTTGGATAGGTTTTTATAAACTGTAATGTAATTACCATGTCTAATCATAATGGTATTGTTTCCGTTTTTAGGCGTCATGATCCCCTGAACAACACCTTCAAAAACTGCCCGAACCGGCTCACCTTTGTTGGTGGCAATGCGCACGCCATTGCTTTTTATTTTAATATTTGGATCAATTGGCGACGGGTTGGTACCAAAACGTAATTTAACAACGCCGCTAGCAACCGGCCATGGCAATTTACCTTTGTTGGCTGTGAAATTTGCTGCTAACAGTTTTTGCTCAGGCGTCATAGAAAAAGTTTTAGTTTTGGCTGATTTTCCAGCCTTTTTATTAGACGCCGCAATAGCCTCACGAATCAATTCCCTAATCTCCTTATCTAACTTCTCTGATGCTTTTTGTTTTTCTTTAATTTGCGCTGAGAATTTAGCCAAATTTTTTTGTATAAATTCAATAAAGGCCTGCTGATCCTTAAGCTCTTTAACCAAAATTAGCTTGGCTGTTTTGTTTTCGTCAACTAATTTTTGTTTATCCTTTTTTTGAGCTGATAAATCCTGATTGAGTAATTGCAGTTGTTTGGTTTCAGCTTTTATAACTTCAGCTTGTTGCCTTTGATAATCTGCATATTGCTTGATGTATTGTAGGCGTCTGTAAGCTTGCTGAAAGCTTGAAGACGACAATAAAAACATAAGTTTATTACCACGGGCTCTGTTTTTATAAGATTTGACAATCATGTCTGCATATGCCTCTTTTAGAACCTTTAATTTTTCCCGGCGAGTAAATATTTCGTCTTGGTTAGCATTGATTTCACGAGTTAATAAATTGGCTTGTTGATTGGTGATCCGAATTAGGTTTTTACGAACGCTAATTTTATAATTCAAATCTTCAATAGCACTCACTATAGATTTTTTTTCTTTTTCCCCAGCAAATAGCAACTTGGTTATTTCCCTGATTTCTTGTTGAAGTTCTCGGCGTTTTTCTTCTAATTCTTCTTGGCGTTGGCTTTGCGCATTAGCGTTTGATGAACCGATCGCCAAAAAAATAAAAAGAGAGAAAAAAAAATATTTAAGCTTGGTGGCCATTATAAATCAATCGCTTTATAGCCCGAGGGCATTTTAAATGGAAACCGTAAGGGTTGGTTTAAAATTACGGATTTTAAATTCAATTTCATGGTGATTTCCTTTGGCTTTTCGAAAACTTTGATTGTTATTGATTTAGGAAATAATTGTGCGTCAATGGTTTGGAAGCTATGGTAATTTACATCAATATTTCGATTTTCAAGATGCTGGTATACAGATTGGCCATCCAGTTTAAAAGAAACGGGGTTAATAAAATATAATACTTGCAGTAATTCATTCACGTTTTTGGGTGCCAAGACATAAGACGTTTGGTTTAGTTCTCGTTTTAAAGCATTTGTTTTGGGATTAAAAAGTGCATCTCCAAGCAATACGTTTTCAAGGATTGAAAAATTGAGTTCAATGCCTAAGAAGTCATTTATAATTTCATAATCTCCATCAAAAAAAGTACGGTCTAATTTGTTATACATTTGAGCTTTTTCTGGCGTTATTTTTAGGCGTACCGTATTTAAAAAGGCATTAACCCATATCGTTTTACCGCGCTCGATGCGAAGTGTTAGTGTGTGTGTTTGTGATTTATCACCTTCAGTCAATTCGAGCTTAAGCCGTGCTTGAAGAGTGCTAAAGTCTGCCTTTTGATTTTGGTGTGTTTTTAATATTTGCCTTGCTTTCATTTTTGAGTCAAATAGAGGCTCCTTATAAAAATTTTTTGAGGTGCCGCAACTAAAAACGAAAACTGCTATTAAAGAGTATATAAGTTTTTTCACCATTGCTTATTAAGCGCTTTTGCCTTATCATTAAACGTCTTTGCTTTAGCAATATTGTTATTTTTTGTGTAAAGATCAGCCATTAAAATATAATATGCTTTAGCAGTTTCATTCTCTTCAAAAATATAATCAATACCAATTTCAAGCCATTCTAAGGCAGTATCCCACTGCCGCAAATGAAATTGGGCGCGACCATAAACTAAATACAGTGGAATTTGTGTGGGGAAAAACTCCAATTGTTTTAAAGTGAATTCAGCAGCGCGTTCATATTGCATTGTTTCC
>JBJKXC010000010.1:0-52154 GCA_045561735.1 Flavobacteriaceae bacterium
AGAAAGTGTTTCCAGAACTTGTATCAGAAAGCAATGGTGTTAAGTCGGTAAACTATCAAGGATTAGTGCCAGTACTTATCAATGCATTGAAAGAGCAAGATGCAAAGATGAATGAGCAACAGACAGAAATAGATACATACCGAGATGAAGTGTCTGAACTAAAAGAGATGGTTCAAGCATTAGTATCAAGAGAATAAATACCTCAACCAACTTAATTAAAATATGAAAAAACATTACTTACTCTCCGCTTTATTAATCTTCGCTTGTTCAAGTGATGATAGTTCTAATGATGATTCTATTGAAGGAATTTGGTATTTAGTTTCTTCAACTGTTGATGGTGAAATACAAGAACTCGATTCTTGCGAATTAGAAAGTTATCTTGACATATCTATGGATAGTTTAAGTGAAAATATTAGTTTAAATAATGCGCCAGAAGCTAATTTGGAGTTTGATGGAACTTCAATGTTATATTGGTATACTTGTGAAAATCCAAGTTATAATGGAAGATATTTGATTAAAAGCACAACTAATCCAAATATGTATGACTTTTGGTTTGAAACATTAACTTTAACGCAAGATGGTACTATTGGAGCTGTAGGATTACCTAATGTAGCTGAAGTTAATGGAAACACATTAATATTATCGGCTATGGATACTCCATTCTCTGAAGAATTGTCTGAAACTATATTAATATTTGAAAAGAATTAAAAAACTAACTAAATGAAAAAACTACTCTTGCTATACCCTTTATTTATCTTCGCTTGTAGTAGCGTTAGTGAAAGGAATGATGATATTATAAATCCAAATAATTCATCGGCGATAAAAATAATGCCTCTTGGTGCTTCAAGGGTTGAGGGAGGAAGACCTAATCATGAAAGCTATCGTTTTTATCTTTGGAAAAACCTAAAAGAAACTAATTTTGTTTTTGATTTCGTAGGCACACAGTATGATGGGGCTACTTATCCATCTTTCAATGGAGAAGATTTTGATGCTGATCACGAAGGTCGAGGGGGGTGGACTTCGGGAGATATTTTAGATGGACTTGAGGACTGGCTTGATCAATTAGAAGCTCCTAATATTGTTTTGATAAGCTCTCCAGGGGGGAACGATGGTTTGGAGGGTTTGTCCTTTTCTCAGGCTGTTTCAAATATTAATTTGATTGTTGATGTTCTACAAGAAAAAAACCCAAGTGTTACAATTATCATTGAACAGATGGCTCCCGCTCGTTCTGATATAATGACCAATGAGCTAACCAATTTCTTTTATCAAATGCATCACGAGGTTTTAAATATATCAACCAATAAATCGACTGCCTCCTCAAATGTTATCCCGGTTAATATGAATACAGGATTTACTGATAACTTCCTCGCAGATGATGTTCATTACAATATTGAGGGTGCAAAATTTATTGCTGAAAGATATTTAGAAATATTTTTAAATGAAATAATTTAATCTATAAAAAATTACTTTTATTTAATGCTTTATTATTCGCTTGTAATAGTGATGATAGTTAGGATAGTAATTCTCAGTAATTATTTCAAATAACCCAAAGCTAATTGAACTAATTAAAACTTTTCTTAACTTGTTGGAATAAAATAAATCAAGTGAAAATTATATAAAAATGAGCAGCAAATTTTTTGGAAACAAAAACGTAAAACAAAACGATAGTAAAAAGGGAGGTAAATCAAAATTTAATAATCAGGATAAAAGAAAAAACACGGCGGTTAGAAAAGCCGGGCGGGGGAAATAAGTAATTATTTTGCTTTGTGGGGTTAGCGAAACGTGGGCTACCTGTTTTTGAAAAACAAATATAAAGAAGGGGTTACACGTGTTACAATAAATATTAAAAATTGCTCTATGCACTTTTTTGATTTTATAGTTTTTATTATAGTGTTACCTTAGATTGGCAGATCCTTTTTTTTAAAATAAAAAGGCACCATAAATAGTGCCTTTAAATTGGAAATCTAACTACCACTAGAGACCTTTTGAACTATTCTTTAGGCTCATCAGATGGTGCTGCGAGGTAATTCATCATACCCCCTAAGTCGAACCAATCGCCACCACCAGAGATTTTACCATCCACAAATGCAAAAGAATGGTACGCTGTTAACTCAACAGATTTCCCAGTTGCAACATGGTCTGCGGTCCATGTCCCATAGGTTCTTGTACTGCCGTCAAATAAGCCTGTTTCAGGATCGACGCCGGGCAGCCAATAATCTGCTGTATAATTCATATTATCAAATTCAGTTTGGTAGTTTATAATAGCTGTCTTAAATGTTTCTAAGTCAGCCATGTCAGAACCATATACAGGCATATGCCACTCTATTTCGCTGTGTAAAAGGTCAAACATCGCCTCTGGCTTTTCAGCTTGGTGCAGCTCAAAATATTTTTGTGCCGTGGCAGTGTTTGCTTCATAATCAGGATGGTTCACATTATTACAGGAAGCAACCAAGAAACAAATTGTAAGTAATTTAATCGTTTTTATCATGATATAAATTTTAATTATTATGGCCACAATATAACAAAAAGCTTGTTTCTAAAAGCAATTTTATTTTGGCAAATTACACAACCTCTTTTTTCTAAAATTGAATATTCTATTTTTTGTATTTTTAGCAAAATTTTTGACAATGGAAAGAAAAGTAAATGCAGTCTGGAGCGGAAGCGGTACAGACGGCACAGGGATTTTAAACGCACAAAGTGGAGCGTTCAACAACATGCCTTATAGTTTTAAAACCCGATTTAAAAATAATGATGGTAAACTTGGTACAAACCCAGAGGAATTAATCGCCGCAGCTCTGGCGGGGTGTTTCAATATGAAACTGAGTTTTGTTTTGAATGACGCGGGTTTCAAACCTGAGATATTAGAAACAGATGCAGTGTTAATATTTGAAGAAGGTGTGGTCACCAACATAGCTTTAAACTTAAATGCAAAAGTGGCGGACATCGACCTAGAAAAATTTAAAACATTGGCCAATGAGGCCAAAAATAATTGTCCAATTTCAGGAGCCTTAAATTGCAACATCACTCTAGAAGCCAATTTGGGCCAGTTATAGCAAATCTTTAAAAGAAGGGATTTTAAATCCTTAATGGCAAATTTTTAAAGATTTCTAAAAACAAGTCCAGCTATTAATTTATATAAAATTTAACAGATTTGCATAAGTTAATGAATATAATTGCATTATAAATTCAATCATATGCAATTATTTAAGACTTTCTTTGCCAAATGGTATCCTGTAATCCTCGCATTTATCTGTCTGTTATATTCTGTTGGGCTTGGCCTTTTAGGTCGTACTGACGAAGCGATTTATACCGCGCATTGGCCAGGAACCATTTTATTATTTGCTTTAACCATTAGACAAAGGAGAAACTAATGGGGTTAGCTATGTTTATCATCGGTTTTATAATCTTTGTCATTTATGTTTATTTTTTGATATGGAATGTGTTTCACAGTAGCAAAAAGCAAAGAGAAGAGAATTATTACAGTAAGGATCACGATGTTTTAGACACTGATGGTATGGGTGACTTCAGTCGTTTCCCAAAAGATTAACCCGCTTCATCTAATCAAACAACTTCTACATCAATCCTAACTGTGTGTAAAAGTCTAACAAATCCATAAAATCCTGCTCTGCGGCAATTCTGCCTGCTTTCATTTTGACCAGGGTAACGCCAGAAATATCCACGCGCTTGCCGGTGGCGGGCACACCAAAAAAATCACCGTCGTGGGTACCTTTAAAATTCCAGTGTTTAACAATTTTGTCGCCTTGTCCAAAGGCATCAACGATTGTAAATTCTGCATCTGAGAAACCAGTAAGATAGTTATTATAATAGTTTTTGAAATTTTCAAGCCCAACTATATCACCTGTTGAAGTGCCCACTGCAGTCACATTTTCGTCAAAAGAATCTGAGTTTATCAAAGCAATTTGACGGCCATTAATTACTTTATCCCAAACTGCCTCATACATGCTCAGATTTTCTTCCAGTTGGACCTGATTGGCCTCTAATTGCAGCTGTGTGTCTGATGGTTTTTGATTACAGCTAGTTAAGCTTAAAACCAAAAATAAGCTAGCGTATTTAATTGTTTTTTGTATTAGTGTCATGATTTTTTTATTTCTTAAATTTATAAAAAATTTGCGAATGAAAACAACTTTTGAAAACAATAAAATTTTAGCTCAAGACCTTCCTAGCTATGAGGATGTTTCTGCCACAATCTTAGATGAAAAGTATTATTGCGTTGTGCTTATAAGCACATTTATTGTGTTTTCCTTTATTACGGTTGGGCTAATGCTATGTTTTTGTTTTTTTGATTTCATGGAATCCATAACCAATAAAAAAATCACATCGGTAGCTTACTTTTCATTGTGGGGGCTTTATTTTTTGTATTCGTGGGTTGGATTTAAAAGAAAAAGTTACTGCTACAGAACTCATGATATAATTTATAACTTTGGTGTTTTTCACAAGACAACTGTCCTGATTCCATTTAATCGCATCCAACACATTGCCTTACACCAAGGCTTGTTTTCAAGAAAATTTGAGTTGGCCTCACTTCAATTTTATACTGCTGGAGGAAACACTACTGACATAAGTATTCCGGGGATTCCGTTGGAAATAGCCAAAAGCTTTAAAGAAATAATTTCAAATAAGATTCAAGAATTACCCTAAAAAATACGCTTTTTGGACCCATTAATCATTCAGAAATTTACATCCTTTCAAAAACAATCTGCGGTTGGATCGGTCGTCCTATTTTTTCAATCTATGCGAAAAAATAGTTACAATTTTATCTATCTTTTATTCCCCGCCATTAAAGGAAATGTTAAAATCTCTATCTTTCTTTTCTTGGGTTTCATTGCATTAATTGCGCTCTTTGCCTACACAAAGTACTATTATTTTAAATATAAGTTTGACTTTGAGAATTCAGCCTTTGTAATCCACAAGGGCTTTTTAGAAAAAACAAACTTGAGCATCCCTTTTGAGAAAATTCAACAAATAAACATAAACCAAAATTTAATTCATAAACTATTTAACCTTTATGAAATACAAATGGATACTGCCGGTTCCAGCAGTACTGAAGTAGATATTAAGGCGGTATCTAAATCGGCCGCAAAAGATTTTAAAATCATAGCTGAAGAAATAAAAAAATTAAGCTTATCAGCCACAGACTCGAGGCCGCAAAATATAACAGAGGCCTCTTTTGAAATAGCCCTTAAAACTCTGGTTAAAACTGGATTAACCACCCGCTATTTTGAAACCTTGAGTTTAATTATTGGCGGGCTATTTCTAGGCCTTCAATTACTTGAAGATTATGAGCTTAGTTTTGCTTCTGATCTAACGGACATTGCAAAAGACACCGACTACAGCTATAGGTTGGTTGCCTGCTTGGTTTTAGGGGTTATAGTCACAGTTCTTTTGATCAACCTTATCACTACTGTTGTCAAATTTTACAAATACAAAGCCTCTAGAAGTGCAAAAAATTTAGAAATTAAATATGGTCTGATTCAAACTAAATCGGTGCTGTTGTCCTCTCAGAAGGTTCAACAGTTTAAAACAACTCAAAATTGGCTTCAGAAACTGTTCAAAATTATTGATATAAAAATCACCCAAGCTTCCAGTGAGGTTTCGTCAACAAAGGGTATTCGAAGTAACGTGAAGGTGCCGGGTTGTACCATGGCTCAAAAGCGGGTTTTATTCGATTTTATTTATGGCAAAGTAATTGGGGAAGAAATTGTCTTGAGGCCGAACCTTAGGAAATTCATCATTAATTTTATGTTTTTTAGCCTTCTGCCCTCGTTAGGCTTTCTTCTGATACATTTTAATGTTGAATTTTTTAAAGGCTACTACTGGCGTCTTTTAGTGGTTTTCTTTTTTATTTTTACATTGTATACAACTTGGCGATGTTATAAAAACAACACCCTTTTTATTTCAAAAAACTTCATCCGCTTTCAATCTGGATTCTGGGATGTTACAACAAAATACGTAGAGCATTATAAAATTCAATCGGTAATTATATCCCAACCTATTTGGTATAAAAATTCAAATTTAGGGGACATTTCAATTTTCACCGCCGGTGGCCAAATCAGGGTTCGCACATATAATTATAGGGCCTTAAAATTAATTCTTAACAATCTCCTTTTTAATATTGAAACTTCCAGTCGAAAATGGATGTAGGTTTTGATTAACTTATGTGCTGATGTTTTAAGTCTACATTTTTTTTTATCTTTAGATAAATCATTTTCTTATGGATGCCAATAAAATTGTGCTTTATTTTTCAGTTTTTGTAATTGCGTGCGTTTTTGTCTGGGTTTGGGTTCTTGCGAGACAGATGGATGAAGCTTAACCTCCAAAACTTTTACTGTGATAAAAAAATACTTGCTATCCCTATCCTTTTTGTCCTTATTTTTAAATGCTCAAAATTTTGATGCTGCTGTCGCTGAAATGGCTGTCGAACACGAAGCCGAAATTATTGAACTTAGACATTGGTTTCATCAAAATGCAGAATTGAGTAATCGGGAATTTAAAACCGCAGAAAAAATTTCAGAGACTCTATTAAAAATTGGTTTAGAGCCTGAAACTGGCATCGCAAAAACTGGTGTTGTTGCAATTTTAAAGGGGGGTAAACCAGGTCCAGTAGTGGCTCTGCGGGCAGACATTGATGGCCTTCCGGTCAAAGAGCGGGCAGACCTTCCCTGGAAATCTAATATGATTGGAGAGTACAATGGAGAAAAAGTACCTGTAATGCATGCCTGCGGCCACGACACACATACGGCAATGTTACTTGGTGTCGCTAAGATTTTACATGCAATCAAAGAAGATATTCCTGGCAGCATAAAATTTATTTTTCAACCAGCAGAAGAGGGTGCTCCTGCGGGGGAAGAAGGCGGAGCGGAATTAATGGTCAAAGAGGGTGTTTTAAAAAACCCAGATGTGGGGGCTATTTTTGGGTTACACATATGGTCCCAATTCCCAGCTGGCAACGTTTACCTGCGACCAAAAGGAATCATGGCGGCTGTTAATGAGTTCAGAATTGATCTTGAAGGGGTTCAAACCCATGGTTCAACGCCTTGGACTGGCATAGACCCTATTGTAACTGCGGCTCAAATTGTAAATAATATTCAAACCATTGTAAGCCGAAGCTTGCCTTTGACTGAGGCTGGAGCTGTGGTAACTATAGGCAGTATTCACGGCGGGGTCAGAAGCAATATTATACCTGAAAGTCTCTACATGCTCGGTACCATAAGAACATTGGACGAAGCTATGAAGACTACGGTCTTAAGAAGGCTAGAAGAAATTGTTTACAACACTGCCAAAGGCAACAACGCCAAGGCAAAAATTACTTACCAAGTCAGCTACCCTATCACATATAATGACCCTGCTCTGTATGAAAACATGCTGCCATCACTAAAAAGAATAAATGGCCCAGAAAATGTACATTTCATGAATGCGATTACTGGTGCAGAGGACTTTTCATTTTTTCAAAAAGAAGTTCCTGGACTATATTTTTTTATTGGGGGGGCTAAAAAGGGTACAGACCCCAAAAAGGCAGCACCACACCACACTCCAGATTTTTATGTTGACGATTCAGCCATGCTCACAGGGGTTAAATCTATGACAACTCTAGCGCTTGATTACTTGACAAAAGAGGAATAAATTCTGATAAAGTCCCACTAAGAGTACCAAAAATACAATCATAAAAAGAATATTACTCGCAAATTTATAATTGTTCTGTTTATAACACTAAATATAAACACTGAGAGTTTTTTTATTCAGTTTTGCAATCAAAATTTAATATCTTTGAGAGAATTAAAATTTAAACTAAAATGAGAAAATTACTACTAGCGCTACCCCTCTTTTTTATGATGGGATGCGCGCAACAAGAAAAAGCAGCAGAACCAACGAACGGATTTGGGCCCTATGATGGTCAAAGTGTTTACTTGGGTGATGAAGCTACTGTGACGGTTTTTAAGGCACTTGATGCTGCCTGGGCCGCAAGGGATTACACAACCATGAAAAACATGATTGAAGACGGCGGCATGTTTGTATTTGAAGACGGGCATACTGTTACAACAGGACAAGAGTTTGTTGACAAAATCGAAAATGATTACAAAGAATCTCTTGAGAAAGAAGAGCCTTGGGGCTGGAAAATAGATTACGCTTTTGCGGCCTATCCAAAGGGTTCAAATGACCCAAAGGCAACTAACCAAGAAGGGCAGTGGGTCAATGCACAATTTACAAGCAACGACGGCACTTATATTGAGTGGTATCAAATTGTTGAAGGAAAACTCAAAATGTGGTACCAAACTAAAGGAGATTTTGTCATTGCAGAAAACTAAAAATGGGTATAAATCAATTAATATTATGAAAATTAAAACCGGAAATGTCGGCTTCCATATAGCCTTTAAAGTGCCAAATGAAGATACCGATCGCATGGAATCTTTTTTTGACACACACGAAAGCTTCATGCGAGAAACACACTACATAAGTGGTGCCGTTGAACCTGTCGTGCTTTGCTATGCTGTGATGAAAAGTCCTGAATTTAATAACCCTCTAGATCCAACCAGCGGGGAAACAGGACATACGCTTTATGGAGTTACTGAAATATACAATGGCCCAGAGGGCGCCCAAATGCACATGCAATTGGGACAACAAAGAGCCGACATGTTTGCGGAGCTGATCGCCTTGACTGCTGAATATTGCATCAGCGGTATCCTGGGGGCGGCTGTAATTCGATCTATGTAAATTAACTTAAACCAATTTAAAATGAAAAAAATGAAAAATATAATCACGCTTTTTATGTTTGGATGCATACTGACTAGCTGTACTGAGAAAAATAAATATCCTATTGATGAACAGCCCATGTCAGGATATATGTTAGATGAAGACATGTATACTGCTATGGTGGATAAATTCATGAAAGCCTATACCGATAATGATATGGATTCTACAAAAGATATTTTTTCTGAAGATGCTATTTATTCTGTAAATGATGCGAAACTGAGTGTTTCTGAGCTTATGACGGCATTTAGCGAAGGTCACAAATACTTTGATAACATCGCACACAGCGATGTTTACACAGCTACAATGTATTATAATGACGGTAATATTTATACAAACGTTTGGTACAATTGGAGTGGCGTGGTAAAAAGTAGTGGGGAAACTTTGGGCTTAAAGGGTTACGCATGGTTCAAGTGGGAGAATGGTAAGGCTGTCGAGGCGTACAACGCATTTGACCCTACTGCTTATAATGCAGCCATTGCAGTTGACTAAAAATCCGCCCGAATATAAGCAACAAAAAAACCCGCTCAAAAGAGCGGGTTTTTTTTAATCGTTTGAAAATAAACTTACATAGATTTAACAAATGGTAAACCTGTTTTTTCATTTTCTACAATCTTTTTCCCTGCTGGAAGGTCGCATGAATTAGACCGTTCGTCTTTTGCAAAATAATAAATTGTTTGATTTCTTCCGCCTTTTAAGACAACGTCTTTTGTGTGTAAATAATACGTCTTTCCTTTGCTATTTTTAAATGAATATCCCATAATTTAGTTTTATTTTGAACCAAATTACAAAAATTACTTCGGATTTTCCAAAAAAATCATCAGATAAATGATGTTTTTTTTAAGAAGTAAAGCTAATTGTTAATAAAATCAACCGTTTTTATAAAAACTTGCTCTAGTTCTGTAGGGATTTGGGGATTGTCCCAGGGTTGTCTTGTACCAAAAACATGACTCCCTTTTGGAACGACATAAAGCGTACTGTATTGGCTCCATTCATGCAAAGCTATAGCTTCTGAGAGAGCAACAGATTTGTCTTCAGCCCCTTGGACAATTAAATACGGAATTTGTAATCCTTTAACAGACTTAGAGATGGTGAGGCGCTCCTCGTGGGCGATAAAATCTTCATAAAATTGATATCCGTGGGGCATCTGTTGCTGGGTGCGCTTATTTTTCACGTAATATATTCCTGAAGAGGCCCAAGCTTTCAATGCCTGCTTTTCTGGAAATCTTGATTTATAATCGCTGACACCTGCCAATGTGATTACTTTTCTTATACGTGAATCTTCTGAAGCCTTAATAAGCGCTATGCCGCCGCCACGGCTATGGCCCATTAAAATTATTGTGTTTGTGTCTAAGGCCGAATTTGTACTTTGATGGGTTGTTAGCCAATTGATGACACACTCTAGGTCCTGAAGTTCTTTGGTATAATTGTTTTGCCCGAAGGCTTCAAGGTCGGGAAAATCAATTGGATTTTCTGCCGTGCCACCGTTATATGAAAAGTTAAATTTTAAAAAAGCAATCCCTTGGGAGGCAAAGTCTTTTGCAAAAAGCGTCCAGGCCCCCCAGTCTTTATAGCCCTTATAGCCATGACAAAAAATAACGATTGGTGCCTTCGATTTGTTTATTTCATAAAAAAAATCATAAATGATAGGCCGTCCGTTTGGCCCAGGAATTTTGGCATTTATAATAGTGTTGATCATTCTAAACTTTCTTTTCTTTAAAATCGCTATCAATATCAAATATTGTGGAAAGGAGTACTTTAAGTTGGGCCTCAAAAGCCTCCAAAATCTCCGGAGTAATATGGGTTTGTTTGTGTGCCCCTCTTCCTGGCTTATCCTTCTTCGTGAATTTTAAAACACCTGCGTTTACATTTTTAAATGAGAAAATTCCTGCCTCTAAAGGTAGAGGTAACGCTTGGGATTTGTGTAACATATACGCATACATTAACAGCTGAAAGCTTTTATTGTGAGCCTTATAGTCTTCAACAAGAGGCGGCCATTCTACAAGGTTTAAGTCCGTCTGATTTACTTTAGAGGTTTTATAATCAATAATCCTTGGAGCGCCATCACATCTATCAATTCGATCAATATCTCCTTTAATACAAATAGGGAAATCAAATTCTGGTCCATCAATTATAATGCTTACTGGGAGTTCAATTGCTTTTAATTCAATTTTATGCCCATTTTTTAAAAATTCAATTTCGTGGTCTAAAAAGTTTAAAATGTACCGCTTAGCGATTTCAAAACTGATTAAATTTTTCCCTCTAGAAATGTCTCCTTTTTTGTAAAGTTCTTTAAAAAATTGGCGTACTGTTGGTTCAATCTTTGGCTTAAGCGCTAAAAGTTTTTGAATATCCAATAACTGACCCACAAAAGGCTTATAAAGAGCCTCCAACGTGTAATGGACCACACTTCCAAAGGTGGTCGCCTCCACTGTTTCTTCTAAAGCATTATTTTCTTTAAGGCCTAAAATCTTTTGATTGTAAAAATCAATCGGATTTCGAATGTACTGCCCCAAGGAAGATGGAGAGAGCCCTTGTTTGGCCAAAGCTTGCAGACTTTCTAAAATCGCTTTTGTTTTTTTTTACAACAAATGGAGATGTGTCTATTTTAGGAACTTTCGGAGTCAAAATTTGGTGATAACATTGGTGATGACCATCTAACTCTAATTGGGCAATAAACCTGCTAGGCTCACCCCCTTTAAGGGCCTCGGGTTCCGTATTATATACCAAATGAACCTCGTTTGCTCGATGTAATAGGCGGTAGAAGTGGTAGGCATAAACGGCGTCCTTCTCTTTGTGGGTTGGTAGGTTGTTTTCTATTTTGACGTCAAAAGGTATGAATGAGTTTTGTATTTTTCCTGCGGGAAGGATCCCTTCATTAACCGAAACAATAATGACCGTCTCAAAATCTAAAACACGGGACTCCAACATACCCATTATTTGGAGTCCGTTTAACGGTTGGCCTTTAAAACTCAACGTTTCTTTGGTCAAAACATCTTTAAATATCCGTTGCAAAGTTTTGATAGAATCAACAATATTGTATTCCGCATCGTAATTTTCAATTTGTTGGAAGAGAGTCGAAAACCGGTATACATACTCCAAAGATAAGGCGTTCTTTACGCCTTTGTCTTGGTGCTGTTTTTTTAGTTCAATAAAAAGGCGCAATAATTGTCGTATGGCTGCTTTTGGCGACGCGTGACAAGGCTCAAATAGAAGTCTTAAGTTTGGTTCAGCCGCTGGAGCGAGGGCTAAAAGTTCATCACAGGAAAGCGCTATTAGGTTTTCGTGATTTATGTTGTGGATAATATTCTGAACGTTACTCAGTTGATTTTTTTTCAATAAACGCGCGACAAAGGGGTGCGATAAGAGCCCTATGATGTGCTTATAATAATACCGCCCCGTATCCGTAACTTGAAGTTTAAACCATTGATCGATAAATGAAGCCAAAGGAACTTGGGCTAAAGGAAGCCCCATTGTTATGTTAACACTTTCAACCTCTGGGGGCAATGCATTTAAAACCGGCAATAGTAGGTTTTCATCCGCTAAAATCAGTGCGGTATTTTCTAATTTATTTTGTTTAAATAGATCGCTTAGAAGCTCGCCTACATACTTGGCTTGACTTATTTGCTTGGAGGCGCCAGTAATATGAATGTCTTTTGGGGTTATGTAGTGTGCCGAAACTCCATTAAATGGGTGTGACCTATAGTAGGGCCATCCCTTTTTATAACGACGCATAAACAAGCCCGCGTCGTGGTAAGGGCTATTTAAAAAGTACTTGTCCGCATCCCAGAAAATTTCGGCTCTTCCATGCTGCAAAAGCTCTTGAATGATACTGGACTCTGCAGCATTCAAAGCATTAAACCCAAGGAAAATATGCGTTCCCCGCTTTGTGTTTTGTAAATATGCTTCTAAATTATTAACGGCATTTTTATAAATTAATCCCTGGTATCCAAGATCTTTATTTAGTAAATATTCAGAAAAATTGTCATAATGGCGCGCGACCTGCTGCCAAAACCTTAAATAGCCCTTTACCACATCTGTGGGGTTGGGGTCTAAAGACCAGTGGTTGATCTCTTGAATTGCGCTCAAGTATTTAAATATTTTTGTTGGATCAGCCAAATGACGATCAATTTCGTTAAAATCTTGAAGTACAATGGTGGCCCATTTTGAGAAACGGTCAAAGGGTTCAGCTTCTTTGCTGGGGGTGGTAGAAGTATACAGGGCATAGAATTCGAGCAGGGCCTCTGTATTATTTAATTGCTTAAGTTGTGACACCTCCTCAACAAAAGACTCTACAGAAATAATTTCTGGTAAAAATATTGGTTGAGTAGCTTGCCTTGCAAGCTCCTTTTTTAAAAATAATCCCGCGCGTTTGTTAGGCAAAACAAAGGTTAATTGAGAAATCACATATTCCTTAGAAATTAATTTTTTTAGAACCTCAGAAATGAAACTATCCATATTATAAAAATAAAAAACGCCTCGCAAATGCAAGGCGTTTTAAATATTATTTTTAATATACCTGTTTAGTTCAATAATTTCACTTCTACACGTCTATTTTGTGCTCTTCCGTCTGATGTATCATTGGGAGCAATTGGAGCTAATTCTCCAAAACCAACAGTCGATAGCCTAGAACCGTCAATACCATTTTTTGTTAGAAAATTAAATACTGAGCTGGCTCTTTTTTCAGACAATCTTTGGTTAAATTTTTCTGTGAATTTACTATCAGTGTGTCCCTCAAGAGCAAATTTAGTTTCTGGATAAGCATTCAGAATAGCTACAACCTCAAGAAGCAGAATCTCGCCATCTTCTAAAATAGAAGATTGTCCGGTATTAAATGTAACAGGGCCTAATCCCGTCAGCATTTCGTTAATTATAACACTAGGGTCTTCAGGGCATCCGTTATTAGCAACAGACCCTACTTCATTTGGACATTCGTCATCTTTATCTAAGACAGAGTCTCCGTCAGTGTCAGGCCATGGACATCCTCTGTTGCCTCTTGGGCCAGCAATACTTGGACAATTATCATCTGCATCTGTAATGCCATCATCATCGGCATCAGGGCATCCAGCTAAGGATGATAAACCTACAACATCTGGACACTGGTCTTTGTCGTTTGCAACGCCATCTCCGTCGGAGTCCGCACAGCCCTCGAATTCTACAGAACCGAATTCGTTTGGACAACGATCGTCAGAATCTTGTATGCCATCGCCGTCAGTATCTGGACAGCCATTAAACATTTCTAAACCAGGAACTTGTGGGCAAACGTCCTTTTTGTCATATATCCCATCACCATCCGTATCAGTCCCGCCGAATCTAATAGAAAGACCTAAAGAATGACGCAAATGTTGTGGTAAAATATTTGTTTTACTTTCGTCAACGTGGTTATAAGTTGTTTGTAAAGTCAATCCCAGTTGATCACCAAACCAATAGGAAATTCCTGCAGAAAGGTTTATGTGACCCCAGCCAATAAGTGCATCAGATTTTCCACTTTCGTTAGAGTTGTAAGGCCCTTCTTCAATCCATGTGTA
Source organism: Flavobacteriaceae bacterium (assembly GCA_045561735.1). GTDB lineage: Bacteria > Bacteroidota > Bacteroidia > Flavobacteriales > Flavobacteriaceae > UBA3537. The sequence goes on from JBJKXC010000010.1 coordinate 14,295, forward strand.
ACCTACACCAAGACCAATGTGAGGGTCCAACTTCTTCAGTTTTAATAAATTTGCAAAACTGTAGTTTAACGATCCGTCAAGAGACGCATAGATCAAATCTGTTTCTAGTTCTGCTTTGCCCCACCTTTTTATTTTATTGTAAGTACCTGTAAGACCAAAAGAAACATCCTTAGTCAAATAACGACCTACTGTAAGATATGGAAGCCCGTAGTTCAACTGGTCATCAGCCCCTTGCTGGTCGGTTTGACTTTCGGCTGGATAAATATCAATGGCAGATACTCCAACAGAAAATAGCCAGGGATTATCTTCATTTTGTGAACTCATAGTAGTAACACTAGCAACTAAAAAAAAGGCACAAAACGTTAATTTAAAATTTCGCATAGAATAATTCATTTATTGATTATAACAGATGCAAATGTAAGGCCTAAAATTGATTTAACAAACATATCTGATGAATTTTACCACAATAATAAAGTCGTTGCGGTTAATAAGCTTGTTTTATCAGTGACTTTCAGCGACCAGAACAATGAAGCCTATTAAATCATTGTTTTATATTTTGTCGTGGCTTTGAGAAGTTTATTGGAATTGCTGTTCTCTGGTTTTTATCCCAAGATTTTAATAGAGAGTTTAGGGTATATAAAAACTAAAATCTTTTTCTCAACATGATAGCTCATTTGCTTTACAGTTTCCGCGTAATTGTCCAATTGGTGTTTATATTTTGGATTAAAATTTCCTGTTTTGTAATCTATAATGACGATGCTCCCGTTTTTATGTACGACCAGACGGTCTGGAATGATAATTTTGCCTTTTTCTGTCATTATTTCACGCTCATTGTAAACCGTCACTTCGTTGCCGTAATACCTTTCTAATTTAGGATGTGTGACAATTGATTTAAGCACCTTTCTTAATTGCTGCCCTTGTGGTTTTGTAATCAAACCCTGTCCGATGGATTCTTGGATTGCAATGGGAATGTCCATTTGGGTGTGAATTTTTGAAAGTAAAAGATGTAAAAGGTTGCCTTTTTCAATCGCCTCTGTTAATTTACTGTCCCACATATATGCGGCTTTTGTAGCCATTGAAATATTGCGCTCGTTTGAAGGAGTCGAAATAAACTTTCTGGGCGTTCTGGTGTGAAATTTTAAGGGCATTTCAGCATGCAGACCCTCTAATTTTCCAAAAGAGTACTCTAAATCTCCTGAGCGCCACTTCTGCTCTGCATTTAAGAACCCAACCAATAAATCCGAGTAGGTCTTTGAAGAGTCTGATTTCTGATTGTTAGACGGGGCCTCCCCAATTATATACAATTGGTCTACAGCTCTTGTTAGGGCAACATAAAGCAGGTTAATGTTGTCCAGCTCTAGCTTAGATTGATGCTCAACGTAACGCGCTTTGGAGGCAGCATTAAAATATTCAAAATCTTTGTTATAATTCATCAAAAAATGTGGAAAATTGGGGTCTATGTGGGCCGTTGGCATCCATTCCTTAGGGTCTATTTCTTTGTAGATATTAAGCGCTGCAAAAGGAAATATAACGACTGGGAATTCTAGCCCTTTAGCCTTGTGTACCGTCATAATTTGAACAGCTTCAACTCCTCTTGGAGAAACGATGCTTAAATTGTCTTTCTTTTGTTCGTAATGCTCTAAAAACTGAGGCAGACTTGAAGTGTTTTTTAAGGTGTATTCAAAAATAAAATCTAAAAAGAATTGAACATAAGCGTCAGAAGTGCTTACCAAATCAAATGTATTGACAACCATTTCAGCCGCATCATAGATGGGCTGGCTAAGCACTTCTTGTTCATTAAATTGAATGCCAAATGAACGAAGCGATTTAAAAAATAAATCAGGCCTTAAGTGGAGGTGTTTAAGCCTAAATTGGTGCCCTGCTTGAATCCCGTGCTTATCTATTAAATAATTTATAAGCTGCAACTGGGACATGGCGTCAGTAGGGTCTAGAATATATTTAAAAACCGCAACAATAAGCTGAACCTCCTTGGAAGAAGAGACTAATAGGCTTTGGTTTGATATGATGGGAATGTTTTTTGCGCTCAAATAATCGGCCACCGCAACCCCTTCTTTCTGTTTTCTAACCAATACACAGATGTGTTTAAAGTTCGCTTTTTTAGAGGAAGTCATGTAATTTGAAATCGTTTCAAAAACTTTTTGCGAATAGCGCAGGCCTTTGTCATCTTCTTTTTTTAGTAATAAAAAGTTAATGTGTACGTAGCCCAGCTTAGAAACGAAGGGTTTTTGGGGCGCGCTTTGGTATATTTTTTGGTGAGCCTTATTAGTGAATAAAACCTTTGAAACATGTTCAAAAAAAGCATTGTTAAAAGTCACAATATTTTGACAACTTCTGTAATTAACAGGTAAGTCAAACACCTTGGCCTGAGTTGGAAATGAGGTAGTGTTGTTTATAAGATCAATAAATTGCTCGGGGTGTCCGCCTCGCCATCGGTATATGGCTTGCTTAGGGTCTCCTACAAGCAAGACAGACCCCTTGGTACTAGCAAGCGCGTTGACCATAAGCGGCGTTAAATTTTTCCACTGCATTTCTGATGTGTCTTGAAATTCATCGATAAAATAATGCTCGAATTTTTCTCCAATTCGCTCATAGATAAAAGGGATCGGCTGAGATTTTATTTCTTTGCCTATAAGGCTGTTAAACTCAGAAATTAAAATTAAATTTTGTTCTTTTTTAAGCGTGTTTAGTTCCTTTTGAATCAATGTAATTACCGAAAGGGGGGTGGCGTTTTGTTGAATGTTGCGTAAATATTTTAACCTATATAGCGCCTTTCTAGTCGCTTCAAACACCGTCGTAACAAAGGTCCTTATGCTGTCGATCTTCTCTTTGATTTGCTGTGGCGTTTTTTGAGTGTAAAAAGGGGTAGTCGTTATGTTTAATTGCCAAACAGCATCGAGTTTTACATCCATTTGTTTGGACGCTAATGCTAGAAAATACTTTGGGATAGAGCCCCGGATGAAGTCGGAAAATTCCAGACCACTCGTACGAAATTTTTCAAGAACTTCTGCTGCTGCTGTAACAATTTGACTTGACAACAAGCCCTGCTCCTTTTCGATGGCGCTACTAAGTCTACGGAAGGCTTTTAGGTCTTGGCTAGACAGCGTGTTAAGAAACGTATTCGCTGTTTCTTTTGTTAAAAGTTGAGCTATTCTATTTAAGTCTAAGGCAATGTCCCAGCTTTTGTCATCATCAGTTTTTGACAGCGCGTATTGAACCAAAACTTTTGTAAGCTCGGGGTCTTGGCCGGCTTTTTGAATAAGGCGATCAACGGCCTGTTGTAGTAAAAAATCTTTGTCAAGTTCTACCTCAAAATTCATTGGCAAACCTAAATCATAAGCAAAGGTTCGAATCAATTTCTGATTAAATTTATCAATCGTTGAAACCTCAAAGCTGCCATAGTTATGTAAAATTTTATGAATCAGTGTTCGCGACTTTAGGTGAAGCGCCTTGCCGCTAAGTTTTAGATCTTTTAAAAGTTCCAAAAATATCACATCGTTGGATTGTAATATTGAAGGTGTCGAAAAGCGCATTAGTTTGTCCAAAATACGTCGCCTCAACTCGTCAACAGCCTTGTTCGTAAACGTAATGGCTAATATGTGGCGGTGGGGCAAATAGGCCTCAGAAGTCAAAATTATTTTTAAGTATTCTTTGACGAGTGTGTAAGTCTTGCCGCTTCCAGCTGATGCATTGTAAATTTTAAACATTAGAGGCTTGACTAAATTTAATTTATAGCAAAATAAACAATCTTAATAACATACTTCTTTATATATAGATTGAAAATTGTAAATTTGAATAAATTTTAATACAATAAACAGCTATGTCGTTTGAATTACCAAAACTAAAATATGCGTACGATGCTTTAGAGCCTAATATCGACGCGAGAACAATGGAAATACACTATTCCAAACACCACAATGGATACACCGCAAAATTAAATGCTGCTATCCAGGGTACGCATCAAGAAAACGAAAGTATTGAAACTATTTTAAATACTTTGGATATGTCAAACAGTGGCGTTAGAAACAACGGGGGCGGTTTTTACAATCACAGCTTGTTTTGGGAGGTCATGAACCCTAATGACAAAGGATTTCTTTCTGGAGAGCTCAAGACGGCTCTAACTGCGGCTTTCGGGTCGTTTGAAGATTTTAAATCCACTTTTTCAAAGGCTGCGGCAACTCAATTTGGTTCAGGATGGGCCTGGCTATGCGCGCACAAGGGGGGCAAGCTAGAAATTTGCGCCACTCCTAATCAAGACAACCCGTTGATGCCTGGTGTTGGCTGTGGGGGTACTCCTATATTAGGAATTGATGTTTGGGAGCACGCCTATTATTTGAACTATCAGAATAGACGCCCCGATTATATCGATGCCTTTTTCAATGTGATTAACTGGAATGAAGTCGCAAAAAGATATGCTGCAGTAAAATAAAAAAGACTCAAAATAAAAAAGGTGAACGAATGTTCACCTTTTTTGCCCCAAATCTACCATGAACTTAACCTACTTATGTTATGGTATCTCAAATATATAGTTTAAATAAATATGGTAGATCATTTTTAGATGAAATGCATGTTTATTAGACGAAATGCTTTTAATATGCACGTTTCTTTCTTCCTTCGTAGAAATTAATGAAGGCTTGGTTTACCACCCTATTCCCTCCATCTGTAGGATAGTTGCCGGTAAAATACCAGTCTCCTAAATTTTTAGGGCAGGAGAGGTGTAAGTTTTCAATAGTTTGAAAAATTATTTTGACTTCTGCCGTTATTCCATCTTCACTTAAAAGGGTGGCAATTTTCTCAGAAATTTGGGCTGCAGTAAAAGGTGAGTAAATCTCTTTGACAAAATTTTCTACTTCTGAGTCCTCATAAGTTTCCTGTGCTTTACATTTGGCGTAAATGTTTTCGATTAACTGATGTTTCCCTTGTTCTCTCAAAAGTGATAACGCTGCTCGAAATGCCACAAGGTCCTCCAAATTAGCCATATCAATGCCATAACAGTCGGGGTAGCGTATTTGGGGTGCAGAAGAGACAACAACAATTCTTTTGGGTGATAAACGGTCTAACATTTTGAGAATGCTCTTTTTTAATGTGGTTCCTCTTACAATGCTGTCGTCAATGATTACCAAGTTGTCTTCAGGCTTTATAACCCCATAAGTAATATCATAGACGTGAGCGACCAGGTCGTCACGAGTGCTATCCTCTGTGATGAAAGTTCTCAGCTTAACATCTTTTACTGCAATTTTTTCAACACGTGTGTGAACCGATAAAACTTGGGTGACTTTTTCTGCAGACAAGGATCTTTTCCCTTCTAATATTTCTTTTGTTTTTCTTTTATTTAAATAGGAATCAACAGTTTCAATCATCCCTAAAAAAGAGGTTTCCGCAGTATTCGGGATGAATGAAAAGACCGTGTTTTTAATGTCGTGGCCTACCAGCTTCAACACCTCAGGGACCAGTAATTTCCCCAACATTTTGCGTTCTCTATAAATTTCGGCATCACTGCCTCTTGAAAAATAGATGCGCTCAAAGGAGCACGCTTTTCGCTCAACAGGTTCTAATATTTGATCTATGGATACTTCCCCAGATTTTTTGGTGATAATGGCACTTCCGGGAAGTAATTCACATACAGAATCGTAGTCCACATTAAAAACGGTTTGAATAACAGGCCGCTCTGAGGCTACCACCACTACCTCATCATCCTTATAATAGTAAGCAGGTCGAATTCCGGCGGGGTCTCGCAGCACAAAAGAATCTCCGTGACCAATCATCCCGGCCATGGCGTAGCCACCATCCCAATTCTTAGAAGCTTTTTTTAGGATCTTTTTTATGCTCAAGCGTTCAGCAATTATTGAGGAGCAGTCTGCTTTACTGAGGCCGTCCTTCTTTAATTTTTTATACAATTTTGCCACAGCATCGTCTAAAAAATGCCCAATTTTTTCCATGATGGTGATTGTGTCTGTATAGTCTTTGGGGTGTTGTCCAAGCTCCACTAAATTGTTAAAAAGCTGACGCACATTGGTCATGTTAAAATTCCCTGCCAAAATCAGATTGCGATGCATCCAATTATTTTGCCTCAAAAATGGGTGAACGCTTTCAACGCTATTTTTCCCGAATGTTCCGTATCGCACATGCCCAAGCATCACTTCGCCAAGGTAAGGGGTCTGCTGCTTTAGTTTAGAAGTGTCATCTCTAAGCTTAGGGTTCTCTTCTAGAACTTTATTAATCCGCTCATTAATTTGAGCAAAAATGTCCTGTATCGGTTGTTGAGCTACGGAACGAACACGACTGATATAACGCTGGCCAGGATCCATATTAAGTTTAATGCTTGCAAAGCCTGCGCCATCCTGCCCCCTATTGTGCTGCTTTTCCATGATGAGATACATCTTATTAATACCATAGAAAGCTGTCCCGTACTTTTTTTTGTAATACTCAATGGGCTTTAAAAGCCTAATGTGGGCAATACCGCATTCGTGTTTAACTGCATCACTCATTTACGAATTTTTGTTGTCTTTTTTGTCGGGGTTTTTAAAATGAGAATTCTTTTCAAAGTTATGCATTTAAAAAATAAGTTACAGTTCAAATTGAGTCAATTTTTTAAAAGCCTCTAAACGAAGCTCTAAAGCTGATCCCTTAAGGTTAAGCAAGCGCTCGGGCCCGAATTCTTCAACACAAAATGAAGCCATTGCGGAACCATAAATCAAAGCGCGCTTCATGTTTTCAAATGAAAAATCATTGGTTTTGGTTAAATGCCCTGAAAAGCCCCCCGCGAAAGTATCCCCTGCACCAGTAGGGTCAAATACCGTTTCTAGTGGGAGTGCTGGGGCCGAAAACAACTTGTCTTCATTAAAGAGCAGTGCGCCATGCTCCCCCTTTTTTATGACTACAAATTGAGGGCCCATTTCGTAAATCTTACGTGCAGCAACAACTAAAGAGTTTTCGCCTGTTAGTTGGCGCGCTTCTTCATCGTTAATGGTAATTATATCCACCCTTTTTATAACTTCTAAAAGTTCATTTAACGCATTGTCCATCCAAAAATTCATGGTGTCTAGAATAATGAGCGCCTTAGGGTTGGTAAGCTGAGAAATCACATTTGCTTGATTGGCGGGTGCTAAATTCCCTAAAACAACAACACTGGCATCTTTAAAAGCATCGGGGACGATAGGGTTAAATTTTGTTAAAACATTCAGGTCGGTGGTAATGGTGTCGCGCTCATTCATGTTCTTGTGATAACGGCCGCTCCAAAAAAACGTTTTTTCTTCTGCAATAATTTCTATAGCCGATGTGTTTATTTGATGGGCCTGAAATGATTCTAAATATGACTTTGGGAAGTCCCCGCCAACGACCGAAACGATGGCACTTTGAACATGAAACTGTGAAGCAGATAGTCCAATGTACGGCGCAGAGCCTCCAAGGATTTTATCTGTTTTTCCAAAGGGGGTTTCAATGGCATCAAAAGCAACAGTCCCAACAATCAAAAGTTTGTTCATCTAATACAATAAACGTTAAAGAACAAACTTACACAAAAATTAGGGTTAATAAAACAAATTATGAATGAATCCCAGGGCTTATTTTCTTCCAAAATCTGCTGGAATTTCTCCCCAGGCTTTTGTTTCCCATTTTACAATTTTTGTTGAAAACGTATTGCTTTTCAACCATTGTTCTGCGCGTTCAATAAGCTCAAAAAGCTGTTGATTTTCCAAAGTACTCTCTAGCTTTGTGTTGCATTTCTTTTTTAAAACCCAACTCATGGCTGTTTTAGAGTCTGTATACAAAAGCCGCTGGCTTTTTATTTTCTTTAAATGTGCCAACCCATGAACCAGGGCTAAGAATTCGCCTATATTATTTGTTCCTTTTTGATACGGTCCTTTGTGAAATAGTATCTTTTTTGTTTGAGTATCCACGCCCCTATATTCCATGAGTCCTGGGTTTCCACTTGAGGCCGCATCCACCGCTATAGAGTCTAAGTTGGGCTGACCCATCAAATTTAGTTTTTCAGAAGAAAAAACTGTTTTTGCCTTCTTATACTTTCCTATATAATCATTATACAGGCCTTCAAAAGCCTTCTCTGCCATGGCTTTGGTTTCAAAGGATTTATACTGAGCGCCCTGAAAATTTTTGATTTGAAGCTGACACGCATTCCAAGAATCGAAAACGCCTGTCTTATGTCCTTTCCAAACCGTATAATATTTTTGTTTTGCCCTAGCCATTACTTACGATTGCTTGTTTAATGATTTTGGGAAAGTGCTGTTGTTCCAGGGCGTGAACTTTTTTTGCAACATCTTCAGCCGTGTCGCTTTCTAAAACACGGCACTTAGCTTGAAAAATTATAGCACCTTCGTCATAGTGCTCGTTTACATAATGAATTGTAATACCCGACTCTCTTTCTTTGTGTGCTACAACGGCGCGATGTACGTGTTTTCCGTACATACCCTTCCCTCCGTATTTGGGTAAAAGCGCGGGGTGTATATTGATGGTATTACCAATAAAATGACACAGCAAGATTTGTGGGAGTTTCCATAAAAACCCTGCCAAAACAACGAAATCAATATCATAGGATTGAAGTGTTTTTAAGACTCCGGCTTCGCTTACAAATTGCTCTCTGTCAAACACAAAGGTTTGTACTTGATGTCGTCTTGCGCGCTCTAAAACAATGGCATTAGGGTTGTTCGATAATACCAAGGAAACTTCTGCACTTTTATCTTCTTTAAAAAAAGAAATAATATTTTGAGCGTTCGTTCCTGAACCAGACGCAAAAATTGCAATTTTTTTCATATACCGGCTTTGGCTAATTATTGAATTACAAAAAAAGTAATTATATTTTAAATCTGGGAGTTATCTGAAAAGAAAAATATATTCACAACGACGAGCTGTACATTTTTCCCTTATTTATATATATTAAAACAAAGTTTTTTTATTTTTGCATCCTAACTACAAATTAAAATTAAATATTATGTCAGACATTGCATCAAGAGTAAAAGCGATAATCGTTGACAAATTAGGCGTTGATGAAAACGAAGTAGTAACAGAGGCAAGCTTCACCAATGACCTTGGAGCAGACTCTCTAGATACTGTTGAGTTAATAATGGAATTTGAAAAAGAATTTGATATTCAAATCCCAGATGACCAAGCAGAAAATATTGCTACTGTTGGCCAAGCTATTTCTTATATAGAGGCAGCAAAATAGTAATCCCCAGTAATTTTATGAATTTGAAGAGAGTTGTTGTAACAGGCCTTGGGGCCTTAACGCCTATTGGTAACAATAAAGACGACTACTGGAAAAACCTTTTAAAAGGAAAAAGTGGTTGTGCGCCTATTACCTATTTTAACACGGAACAATTTAAAACAAAGTTTGCCTGTGAACTTAAAAACTACAATGTATCCGATTTCTTTGATCGAAAAGAGGCTCGAAAAACAGATAAATTTGCTCAATATGCTCTGGTGGCTTCCGCAGAAGCCATCTCAGATGCAAACCTTAATTTAGGGACGATTGATAAATTCCGTGTGGGTGTTATATGGGGCGCTGGAATTGGGGGAATTGACACTTTTCAAACAGAGGTTTCTAATTTTGCCACTGGCAACGGTACGCCTAGGTTTAATCCTTTCTTTATACCCAAAATAATCGCTGATATTGCACCAGCTAATATCTCTATCAAATACGGATTTATGGGGCCAAACTACACCACTGTCTCGGCCTGTGCCTCTTCGGCAAATGCAATAATTGATGCGCTCAACTACATTCGTTTAGGGCACTGTGATGTTGTTGTTACTGGGGGTAGTGAAGCCACAATCAATGAGGCTGGCGTTGGTGGCTTTAATGCCATGCATGCGCTATCAACTAGAAACGAAAGCCCAGAAACAGCTTCCAGGCCTTTTGATGGAACACGCGATGGCTTTGTCCTTGGGGAAGGCTCAGGAGCTCTTGTGTTAGAAGAATATGAACATGCCAAAGCCAGAGGTGCGGCTATATATGCAGAGGTGGTTGGTGGTGGCCTTTCTTCTGATGCATACCACATGACTGCACCACACCCTGATGGAGTTGGAGTTACGGCAGTAATGAAAAGCTGTCTCGCCAATGCGGGCTTAAGGCCGGAAGAGGTCGACGCCATAAACACCCACGGAACCTCTACTCCATTAGGAGATGTAGCTGAAATTAGGGCCATTGGTGAGGTCTTTGGGAGTCATGCCAAAAATATTAACATAAACTCAACGAAGTCTATGACGGGTCACCTTTTGGGGGCCGCAGGGGCTATTGAAGCTATCGCTTCTATACTTTCAATTAACCACGGAATCGTACCGCCTACAATAAACCACAAAACTTCAGATGAAAAAATTGATCCTGACCTTAACTTAACACTCAACAAAGCACAAAAGCGGTCCGTTGAGGTCGCCATGAGCAACACTTTTGGTTTTGGAGGACACAATGCATGTGTGGTCTTTAAAAAATTAAACGAGTAGGGTTTGAATTATATTCGAAATATATTCAACGCTAGACAATATAAAAAAAACCCCCTGCTCTATGCCTTAGAGCCCATACTTGGTTTTCGACCAAAAACAATTAGACTATACGAAAGAGCCTTCACCCATCGTTCTACAAAATTAAAAGATCTTAAAGGAAATGCCTTTAATTACGAGCGTTTAGAATATGTTGGAGACGCGATACTAGGGGCTGTAATTGCAGACTATCTGTACAAATCAGCGCCTAGTGCTGACGAGGGCTATCTGACAAAAATGCGGTCAAAAATTGTTAGCAGGGGCCACCTTAATAAAATTGGAAAGGAAATGGAGCTAATGCCCCTTATGAAGTCAAATATAGCCCTTTCTAAGTTCGGCCAAAACACCCACGGAAATCTTTTAGAAGCACTCGTTGGTGCTGTTTTTCTAGACAAAGGGTTCAAGTCCTGTGAGAACTTTATTTACAAAAGAATCATCGACCCTTATGTTGATATTTCGCAACTTGAAGGTAAAATTACAAGCTACAAGAGTTTGCTGGTAGAGTGGAGTCAAAAAGAAAAAAAAACATTGCGGTTTAACTCTGAAAAAGACGAGGGTACTGAAGTTTTAAAACATTTTGCTGTAACCCTTTTAATTAATGACAAAGTAATTGCCAAGGCTAGGGCAACTTCTAGAAAAAAGGCTGAAGAAAAGGCCTGCCATAGAGCTTATTTCGCTTTGCAAGATAAAATTTAACTTTAGATTTAAGCCCTAAAGTTGCCTTTGGCTGAATCTTTTTAGTAATTTTTGGAATAGAGAGATGAGGTCTGAGCATTATAATTGTGCTTTTATATCTATATTTACATAATTCTTTAGCTAATTTATGGCCATACACAAGCTCGAATTAAATGATTTTCACGATCCGCAGTATTCACTTTATGCAATTCATTCAGAGGTTGAAGATTACTGTTTGGCGCGCGCCATAAATTTACGTTTAAGCACTTGCCTAAAGCGCTTGAAAAAAGATTTAGATTTAAGCATCTCCAAAAACTTATTTTTCCCGCTATTTGGATGGGAAAATCCTGATACAAAATCTCATTGGAATCTAATAAAAAATCGTTGCCGGGTTGAGCTAGAAAGCGAAGGGCGGGGTCTCTTTTCAGGACAAGAAGAAAAAAGTTTTCAAACAATTCACCTCTTAAAAGAGCATGCAACTGTCGATTATTTTTTGAAAATTAGCGGAAGTTGTATTTCTGAGAAACTGACTATGGAGAATCTAAATAAAATTCCAGAAATTAACCTTGTGTATGCCGTTGATGTTTACGGGCTAAAATCAAAAGAATATTTAATAATAAATTAATGTCACACAAAAGAAAAAAAACAAAAATTGTTGCCACTTTGGGGCCAGCTATTAGCGGGAAAGAAGTATTATTAGATTTGGTTGCAACCGGGGTTAATGTTTTTAGAGTCAACTTTTCACACGCTGATTATAAAACCGTTGAAAAGAACATCAAAAACATACGGTCCATCAATAATGAGCACGGATACAATGCCGCTGTCTTGGCCGATCTTCAGGGGCCAAAATTGAGGATTGGTGTTATGAAAGACAATGTAATTGTTGCCCCTGGTGACGAAGTTGTTTTTGAAACCGGCGAGCACTTTGAAGGCACTAAAGATCGTGTTTTCATGACTTACAAACGCTTCCCGATGGACGCAAAATCTGGAGAAAAAATATTATTGGATGATGGTAAACTGATTTTTGAAGTCGTTTCTACCAATAAAACAAACGCGGTTAGAGCAAAGGTTGTTCAAGGAGGCCCCTTAAAATCTAAAAAGGGTGTGAACCTTCCAAATACCAACATTTCGCAACCAGCACTCACTGAAAAAGATAAAAAAGATGTGCTGTTTGCCATTGAACAAGAGGTAGATTGGATAGCGCTCTCATTTGTGCGAAAACCCGAAGACATCAAGGAGCTTGAGGCGATTATTTCAAAACACAGCGATTATAAAATTCCTGTCATTGCAAAAATAGAAAAACCAGAAGCTGTTGCAAACATCGACGAAATTGTAAAATGTTGCGACGGGTTGATGGTTGCCAGGGGCGACCTTGGTGTTGAAATCCCCGCTCATGAGGTTCCTCTCATTCAGAAAAAACTTGTTTTAAAGGCTAAAAGCGCAAGAATTCCTGTGATCATTGCCACTCAAATGATGGAGTCTATGATAGATAGCCTGACCCCCACAAGAGCGGAGGTAAACGATGTAGCCAATTCGGTTATGGATGGAGCTGATGCAGTTATGCTCTCTGGTGAGACTTCTGTGGGCAAATACCCTGTTGAAGTTGTTCAAAAAACATCAGATATTATAAAATCTGTAGAAGATTCAGACCTTATACATGTACCCCAAAAACACCCACACATCAAAACAAAACGCTACATTACTAAATCAATCTGTTACCACGCAGCGCACATGGCAAATCAAATCAATGCGAGGGGAATTTCGACTTTGACAAATAGTGGCTATACGGCCTTTCAAATTTCTGCCTGGAGGCCTCAAGCGCACATATTGGTGTATTCTTCTAACAAGCGGATTATCCCGCGGCTCAATTTACTTTGGGGTGTACGCGCATTTTACTATGACAAATTTGTCTCTACAGACCAAACCCTTGAAGATGTCAATAAAATGGCGGTAGAAAGAGGCTATTTAGAGGTTGGAGATATGGTCATTGGTTTGGCGGCAATGCCTCTAAAAAGCAATGGTATGGTAAACACGCTTCGTGTCACTCAAATTAGTTCTTAAGTTGCTTTTTAAAACTCAAGTCTTAATTGAAAAGAAACACCTCTTTTGGTGTCCTTTTTATTATTGTTTGTGTTTAGTTTTGAAATTGATATTCCAACAAGGCGTACAGAGTTTTGAAGTTTTTCCTGAAACAAAAGCAGTTTTGCGTGCTCTAAAATTAGCTCTTTTGCGTTGATATAAAAAGGAAGTGTTTTAGATCGTGTTTGTAAAATAAAATCACTGTATTTGATTTTCAAAGTCAATGTCTTTCCTGCTATATTTCTGTTCTGTAGCCTCCTTGAAACTTCTGCTGCAATTTGATCTAGTTTGTCAACCAAAAAGATTTCGCTAGAAAGATTTTTTGAAAATGTGCGCTCGGCAGCTAACGATTTCTGTATTCGGTTGGGCTTTACAGGGCTTGAGTGAATGCCTCTAACAACATTGAAATAATAAGCCCCAGACTTACCAAAGTTTTCTATAAGAAAAGTAAGTGGCTTTTTCTTTAATTCCAGGCCTGTGAAAACACCTAAGTCATACATTTTTTTAGCTGTAACGCTACCAATGCCATGGAATTTCCGAATGTCTAACGTTTCCAAAAATTCTAAGACCTTTTCTGGCGGGACTGTTTTCTGTCCGTCTGGCTTATTATAGTTGCTAGCCACTTTTGCTACAAACTTATTAATGGAGACCCCGGCAGAGGCTGTTAATCCTATTTCAGTTTTTATTCTATTTCTTATCTCAGTCGCTATGAAACTAGCGCTTTGAATCCCTTTTTTATTAGTTGTAACATCGATATAAGCTTCATCCAATGAAAGCGGCTCCACCAAATCAGAATAATCTGAAAACACTGCCCGTATTTTGGTAGAAATTTCCTTATAGCGATCAAATCTTGGTGGCACAAAAATCAGCTCTGGACATAATTTTTTTGCCAAGGCGCCTGATATAGCGCTTCGAATACCGAATTTTCTCGCTTCATAGCTTGCAGCGCTAACAACACCTCGGACACTTGAGCCACCAACAGCAAGCGGCAATCCCCTTAGCTCAGGACGGTCCATTTGCTCTACCGAAGCGTAAAACGCGTCCATATCCACATGAATAACCTTCCTTATTGGTAAATCGTCAAACATGCTGTAAATTTACAGCATAAAATAACATTCTTCATTGAAAAAAGAAATTGAACGCAAATTTTTAATCGTTTCTGATGATTTCGAGCAAAACGTATCGTCAAAGTGTAATATTGTTCAGGCTTATCTTAGTACAGCCCCCGGCAGGACTGTTCGTTTACGTATTAGTAATAGCAGCGGGTGTTTGACTATAAAAGGGGGGGCATCAAAAAATGGTTTATCCAGGCTTGAGTGGGAAAAAGAATTGCCTCTTGAAGAGGCAAATGAACTGATGGCGCTTTGTTTGCCAAATAAAATTGAGAAAACTAGGTGCAAAGTAAATTATAAGGGGCGGATTTTTGAAGTGGACATATTTAACGGTATTAATGAAGGGCTCAAAATTGCAGAAATAGAGTTAGATAGCGAAGCGGACATTTTTGAAAAACCAAAATGGCTTGGACAAGAAGTTACGGGAATTAAAAAGTACTATAACTCACAATTATGCCAAAACCCATTTACAAAATGGTAGGGGTTCAAAATTTAACTTAACTTTACACTCCGGTTAATAAATCACAAATAATTATGACAAGATCAATGAATATAAAAGCAGCATTAAAGGCGCTTGATGTTGAGCCGCACAACTCTGGCACATCAACAGGGTCTAAGTGGATGTCAGCTGGAAAAAATATAAACTCTTTTTCGCCTGTAGATGGGGCAAAAATTGGGTCTGTTTCCGCCACAACACCTTTAGAGTTTAATGAGGTTATGGTCGCATCGATATCTGCATTTAAAACTTGGCGATTAATGCCTGCGCCTCAGAGGGGAGAAATTGTAAGACAATTCGGTGAACGTCTTAGGTTTCTTAAAAAGCCTTTAGGGCAATTAGTTTCCTATGAAATGGGTAAAAGCCTGCAGGAAGGATTAGGCGAAGTTCAAGAAATGATTGACATCTGTGATTTTGCAGTAGGCCTGTCTCGGCAATTACACGGCTTGACTATGCACTCTGAAAGACCGGGTCATAGAATGTATGAGCAATACCATCCACTCGGAGTTGTTGGAATAATTTCTGCATTTAACTTTCCTGTTGCCGTATGGGCTTGGAATACTGCATTGGCATGGATTTGTGGAGATGTTTGTGTTTGGAAGCCATCAGAGAAAACGCCTTTGTGTGGTATTGCTTGTCAAAAGATCGCAGCAAATGTATTTGCACAAAACAATCTGCCTGAAGGAATTTCTTGCCTGATTAATGGGGATTTCAAGGTTGGGGAATATTTGACCAAGGATAATCGAATTCCGCTTATTTCGGCCACAGGCTCAACACGAATGGGTAAAATTGTTGCCAAAACAGTCGGAGAGCGCCTAGGCAAATCTCTTTTAGAATTAGGTGGAAACAATGCTATTATTGTAACGCCAGACGCCGATATTAAAATGACAGTTATTGGGGCTGTTTTTGGAGCTGTTGGGACGGCTGGACAACGCTGTACCTCTACAAGACGACTAATCATCCATGAATCTGTATATGATAAAGTTAAATCTGCTTTAGTGGACGCCTATGGCCAATTGCGCATTGGAAACCCATTGGATGAAAAAAATCATGTAGGGCCACTAATTGACAGCGATGCAGTCAAGAATTACCTGAACGCCCTTGAGTCGGTAACCTCTGAGGGTGGAAAAATTATTGTTGGCGGCGGGGTGTTAGAGGGCGGTGACTACAAAAGCGGGTGTTATGTAAAGCCTGCTATTGCTGAGGCAAAAAACAACTTTAAGATTGTACAACACGAAACGTTTGCCCCAGTGTTATACCTTTTAAAATACTCGGGGAGCATTGAAAATGCGATTGAAATGCAAAACGGTGTGGCCCAAGGGCTGTCCTCAGCCGTAATGACCAACAACCTAAGGGAGGCAGAGCTGTTCTTATCTCAAGCTGGAAGTGACTGTGGAATTGCCAACGTCAATATCGGCACCTCTGGTGCGGAAATTGGGGGGGCTTTTGGAGGGGAAAAGGACACTGGCGGCGGCCGTGAATCTGGAAGTGATGCCTGGAAGATTTATATGAGACGACAAACCAATACCATCAACTACACTACCAGCCTGCCGCTAGCACAAGGCATAAAATTTGATCTGTAGTTAATACTCTCAATTTTATTTTTTTTAATTCTTGTGGATTTTGGCATGATTTTTAGGAGGTAATAAAAGATTATTTGATCTGAAAAAATTCTTTATTTTTGATCTATTATTAACAATAACATTAAGAAATTTAATTTATAAAATTCACAGCATTACAAAATGCTAAAGAAAGAACTAAACATGGAAGAACAGTCTAAAGCTATCGACATTAAGGCAATTAACGAAAAAATTGAAAAACAAAGCGCCTTCGTGGACCTCTTAACACTTGAAATGAACAAGGTCATTATTGGGCAAAAACACATGATAGAGCGCTTACTAATTGGTTTATTGGGGCAAGGTCATATCTTGCTCGAAGGGGTGCCGGGCTTGGCCAAGACTTTGGCCATAAACACATTGTCTCAAGCCGTTGCGGGCAGTTTTAGCCGCATTCAGTTTACTCCAGATTTACTTCCTGCCGACGTTACGGGGACCCTTATTTACAATATGAAGGCCAATGATTTTACCATTAAAAAGGGTCCTGTTTTTGCAAATTTTGTTTTGGCTGATGAAATAAATAGGGCCCCTGCTAAAGTGCAGTCGGCCCTATTGGAGGCCATGCAGGAAAAGCAAGTAACTATTGGAGACGACACTTTCGTTTTGGACAAGCCCTTTTTAGTAATGGCAACACAGAACCCGGTAGAACAAGAGGGCACATATCCTTTGCCTGAAGCGCAAGTAGACCGTTTTATGCTAAAGACCGTCATTGATTATCCAAAGCTGGATGACGAACAGCATATTGTCCGCGCAAATTTAAAAGGGGTCTTTGAGGAAATTAAGCCCGTGGTCAAGATTGATGAAGTTTTGGCCGCACAAAAAGCCGTTCGTGAAGTCTATATGGACGAGAAAATTGAGCGGTATATATTAGATATTGTTTTTGCGACGCGCTACCCAGAACGTTACAACCTGGCAGATTTAAAGCCTCTGATTTCATTTGGAGCCTCGCCCAGGGGAAGCATAAACTTAGCGACCGCAGCAAAATGCTATGCCTTTATCAAGCGGCGTGGATATGTGGTTCCTGAAGATGTGAGAGCAGTCGTTTTAGACGTATTGCGCCACCGCATTGGGGTCACCTATGAGGCCGAGGCTGAAAATATTACCTCTGAAGACATTGTAAGCAAAATTGTCAATATCATTGAGGTTCCCTAAGAACCATGTCTTAGATTGAAGCGCTTCCCTTCGGGCATAAATTATCTAAATGGATACAAAAGAGTTATTAAAAAAAGTACGTAAAATTGAGATCAAAACACGCCGGCTTTCCGACAATGTTTTTGGGGGCGAATACCATTCTACTTTTAAAGGTCGAGGGATGACTTTTTCTGAAGTCCGCCAATACCAATATGGAGACGACATTAGAAACATTGACTGGAATGTGACTGCAAGATACAGCGCGCCTCATGTCAAAATATTTGAGGAAGAGCGTGAGCTTACCATGGTGCTGGCGGTGGATGTTTCTGGTTCAAAGCAGTTTGGAACCCATGAGCAATTTAAAAATGAATTTGTAACAGAAATAGCTGCCACTCTAGCGTTTTCGGCGACTCAAAACAATGATAAAATTGGGTTGATCCTTTTTTCTGATGAAGTTGAGCTTTTTATTCCACCAAAAAAGGGCCGCTCACACGTACTCAGGATCATTCGTGAACTTTTAGAGTTTAGGCCAAAAAATAAAAAAACGAATATTGCTGAAGCGCTTCGCTTTTTGTCAAGTGTAATGAAGAAAAAAGCCATTGTATTTCTAATTTCTGATTTTATGTGTGCAAACTACAAGCGGAATCTAAAAATCGTCGCTGGCAAACACGACATCACTGGCATTAGAATCTATGATAAAAATGAGGTTGAAATTCCTAATTTAGGAGTCGTTCAAATGGTAGACCAAGAAACAGGTAAATCGTTTTTAGTAAATACAGGTCTTAAAAGCGTGAGAGAAAAATACGCGAGACACCAACGAAATCAGATTGATTACTTTCAAGATAACTTTAAAAAGTCTGGTGCTGGTTCTTTAGACTGCCGTACAGACGAAAGTTACGTTAAAAAATTATTGGGCTATTTCAAGCAAAGATAACTCGCATATGTCAAAAGAGATAAAACAATTTTTAAATTCCTTAAAAAGCCTGTGGTGCTTGCTTAGCCTTTTAATTACTTGGGTGCCTGCTAGCGCTCAAGTTAAAGTATCCGTAGATTCTACGACGATTAAAATTGGAGAGGCCTTACTATATTCTTTAGAGGTGGAGGCAGATAGCGCGGCTATGGTTGTATTTCCGGAAAGCCGAGCATTTGGCGCCATGGAAGTTATAGAAAATTACAAAACAGACACCTTATCAAAAGACCTTCGCCTTAGATTGTTAAGAAAATATGGCCTTACACAATTTGATTCTGGCGCCTACACCATTCCGAGCCAAAAAATTTTAGTTGGCGACAAAACATTCTTTTCAGATTCTATTAAAGTTAAGGTACGCTCTGTGGAGGTTGACACCACCAAACAAAAGCTCTATGGCATCAAGCCCGTTTTTGAAGTGAAAAATAAAACTTCTTTTTGGGGGCTGCTGAAATGGCTTTTTTTGGGGGGGGCTATTGCTGGAATTGTAGTTTGGTATTTATTTATATATAGAAAAAGTGGGCTTATAGAGGCTGAAAAAATAGCCGCACTTCCGCCTTATGAGCAAGCAAAAATTGCCTTGGAAAAACTAGATGAAAAAACATACTTTGACAACGGGGCGGTCAAATCTTTTTACTCTGAGCTGAGCTTTGTTCTGCGTAAATATCTCAACGAAAAAGTATATAACCAATCGCTAGAGAGCACGACAGAGGAGTTGTTACAAAAGCTTAAAATGGTGAGCCAGTCAAAAGAAGTCCTCTTAACTGATGAAACGCTTAAGAATCTTGAATTAACTCTGAAGCGGGCCGACCTAGTAAAGTTTGCCAAATCCAAACCTGGATTTGAGATTATACGTCTGGACAAGCAAATTATAGCCCAAGAAATTGACCTTGTGAAAGCGGGGCTGCCTGCGCCAACTGAAATCGAATTAGAACAAACCCTAGAATACCAAAAACAATTACAAAAAAAACAGCAGCAAAAAAGAATTAAATGGGGTCTGGGCGCGTTTTTGGGGCTATTTATTCTGATTTTTTTAGGCTCAGGGTTGCATTTTGGCTTTACAACAGTAAAAGACACTATTTTGCGCCACCCAAGTAAGTTATTGATGGAAGGAAAGTGGGTTTCGAGCGAATATGGCGCACCCGGAATTAGCCTGGAAACTCCTGAAGTGTTAGGGCGTGAATTTGAAGATTCATTACAAACAAACAACACCGGGGTCAGCGTTAATAAGTTTCGCTTTGATAATGGCGGTGTACCTTTAAAGATTGTTGTTAAAAGCTCCAAAATGGCGACAGAAAGTCCCAAAGCACAAGGTGAAAACACCATAGACCTCTTCCGGGTCTCTGAAAACGAATTGACGCTTTTAGAAAAAGAAGGCGCGTCAAATATGTTCCCGAAAAACGATAAATTTACAACCCCTAACGGGCAAGAGGGAATGAAAACCCACGGCACTGCTAACTATCGTTTTGGGAGTAAAAAAACATCGGATGCTGAATTTATAATTCTTGGGTTTTCTACCCAAGCCCTGCTACAACAGCTCATTATGATATGGGACGCCAATGATCCGTATGCCGTCGAGATTTCAAAACGAATTTTAAATTCTGTAGAACTTATTAAACTAAATCAAAATTGATGTTTAAGGGAATTGAGTTTACACATAGCGGAGTTTTTTGGTTGCTCTTGGCAATTCCTTTTCTAATTTTTTGGTATGCCCTAAAACACAAACAACAAAATGCAGATTTAAGCGTGTCCTCCTTGGATGGCTTTAGGGGGCAAAGCGATATTTGGAGCTGGTTAAAACATTTTCTTTTTGTCTTGCGAATCGGCGCTATTGCGCTAATTGTGATCGCCTTGGCGAGGCCTCAAACGGTTGATATTTCAACAAAAACAAAAACAACACGAGGCATTGACATAGTTATGGCCATTGACGTTTCGGCCAGTATGCTGGCCAAGGACTTAGAGCCAAGCCGCTTAGAGGCCCTGAAAAATGTGGCGAGTGGCTTTATTAAACGCAGGCCTAACGACAGAATTGGGTTGGTTGAATATGCGGGGGAAAGCTATACGAGAACCCCAGTTACCAGCGACAAAAGCATTGTGCTCAGTTCAATGCAAGACATCAAATATAACAACATCATAACTGGTGGCACAGCCATTGGAATGGGGCTTGCGACGGCTGTAAATAGAATTAAAGACAGCAAGGCTAAAAGTAAAATTATAATCTTGCTAACCGATGGCGTAAATAACTCTGGGTTTATTGATCCCAAAACAGCCAGTGAGCTAGCCGTTGAATACGGCATCAAAACCTATACTGTTGGTCTTGGTAGTAATGGAATGGCTCTGTCTCCTGTTGGGCTGAATAATGGCGTGTTTCAATACGCAAGGGTACAAGTCGAAATTGATGAGGTGCTTCTCAAGGAAATTGCCGAGGAGACAGGCGGAAAATATTTCAGAGCCACCGACAATAAAAAATTAGAGGCTATTTATGAAGAAATTGACCGTTTAGAAAAAACCGACATTGAAGAGTTTAAATATTACAATTACGAAGAAAAATTCCGGCCTTTTGTTTTGTGGGCGCTCGGGCTATTAATTTTTGAATTTTTAATTCGGCACAGTATTTTAAGATGTTTTGTATAAGATGTTTCAATTAGAAGAAGACATATGGTTTTGGTTGTTTTTCCTGGTATTAGGGATGGTAGTATTATTTTTTTGGACCGCGTTGTGGAAGCGAAAAACAAAGCGGCTCTATGCGTCTGCTGAGCTGTTAAGGCGACTAAGCCCAGACCAATCCCGATTTAAGGCTGTGCTAAAGCTTGTGGTTTTGGCCATGGCGGTGGTTTGTTTTTGCGTCGCTCTTGTGAATCCAAAAGTGGGCACCAAACTTGAAACGGTCAAACGTGAGGGTGTAGACATTGTCTTTGCAATCGATGTTTCAAAAAGCATGCTAGCGGAAGACGTTGCGCCAAACCGATTAAAAAAAGCACAACAATTAACGGCGCAAATCATCAATAACCTCGTTAGCGATCGTGTCGGTATTATTGCATATGCCGGTAAGGCGGTTCCTCAACTGCCAATCACAACAGATTATGCGGCGGCTAAAATGTTTCTTCAAAATATGAATACAGACATGTTGTCTTCTCAGGGAACCGCTATTGATGAAGCCATTCAGCTCTCCAGAACCTATTTTAATGATGCGGAGCAAACAAATCGTGTTTTGGTCATCATTTCAGACGGGGAAGACCACAAAGACCTGAATCTTGATGTTGCAAAAGCGGCAGCAAAAGAGGGGATAAAAATTTTCACGATTGGTGTTGGAAGTGAAAAAGGGGGGCCGATTCCCTTAAAAAGAGATGGCGTTATCATGCGTTATAAAAAAAACCAAAAAGGCGAAACTGTTATTACAAAACTGAATTCCAAAACATTAACTGCAATTGCTGATGAAGCAAATGGTTTGTTTATACAGGGCCAAAACACGAAACAGGTAACGGGAAAAATTGCCGAAATTTTAAATAAATTAGAAAAAAAAGAGTTTGAAGCCAAAGAGTTTTCTGAGTTTAAAGATCAATTTCAATGGTTTTTGGGGTTGGGCCTTTTCTTCTTAATTTTGGATGTTTTGTTTTTGGAAAGAAAAACAGCGTGGCTGAAACGCCTTAACTTATTCAATGAGAATTTATGATACATAAAAGTTCTTTTCTTCATATCGGTTATAAGCAATCGAAACAAAAATTATTTTTTTGCTTGGTGGCCATATGGACTATTTGCGGCTACTCACAAGAGAGCGCAGAAGCGACGTTGCTGTCTGATCAATATGTATACGAGGGGAATACAATTGTTGAAGAATCCTTTGTTGAGGCTGAAAAAAACTACAGAATGGCGCTTTCTGAGATGCCCTCCAACAAAAAAGGAGCATATAATCTTGGGAACGCCTATTATACTGCTGAGCTTTATGACGAAGCTTTGGCGCGACTTAACTCGGTAGCAAAGGACGGGTCTAAATCAGAAAAACACCGCGCTTACCATAACATTGGAAATGCTTTAATGCAAAATAAACAATGTGAAAAGGCTGTAGAGGCTTTCAAAAATGCATTGAGAAACAACCCCTCAGACGATGAGAGTCGTTACAATTTAGCCCTGGCCCAGCAGTGCGCTAAAGAAGAAGGCGGGGGGGGTGATGACAAAGACAATAAAGAAGATAAAGATCAAAAAGAGGACAAAAATAACGAAGACAAAAAAGACAGCAACAAAAAACAAGACCAAGAGGATAAGAACAAAGAAAAGGGAGACGGCGACAAAGAGTCAAAAGGTGATGGTGATGACCAAAAGGAAAACGAAAACCCTGAAGACAAAAAAGGGGACAAAAAAGATGGCGCAAACAAAAAGCCGCAGCAACAACCTGGAAAATTGTCCGGCCAACAAATAAAAAGTTTATTAGACGCCATGAACAACGAAGAGAAAAAGGTTCAAGAAAAAATGAATGCTGTAAAAGAGAAGGGCGCTAAAATCCAAACAGAAAAAGATTGGTAATTTATGAGAGCTAAGTTGCTATATGTTGCATTGTTTGTGTCCAATCTTGTATTGGCGCAGGTCACGTTTGAGGCCAGTGTTAGCAAAAAAACACTTGGTGTTAATGAGCGTTTGCGCATTGATTTTAAAATGAATGAAGACGGAGATAACTTTACCCCTCCTAGTTTTAAAAACTTCAAGGTTGTTGGGGGGCCAAGCCAATCAATAAATAATTCATGGATCAACGGCGTGCGTCGCTATTCTAAGAGTTACACATACTTCTTGGCGCCTACAAAAAGAGGGGTGTTCACTATTGAACAATCTCAAATTGAGGTCAACGGAACCACCTATAAAACATCTCCTGTTAAAATTACGGTAACCGCAGCGGTAGAGAGGCCTAAAGACCCAAATGACCCAGAATATATTGCTGAGGAAAGCATACATTTGGTGGCAGAAATTTCAAAGACCAACCCCTATATAAATGAGCCTGTGTCAGTGGTTTATAAGCTTTATGTTGCAGAAAACACCGGGGTTCGCAACTGGAGCGAGCTGGACGCGCCACGATACAATGATTTTTGGAGTCAAAATATAGCCGTAAATGGGCTTTCCGTTAAAGAGGGGCAATACAAGGGCGAAAATTACCGCTACGTCGTTCTTAAAAAAACAGTGCTATACCCTCAAAAATCTGGAAAACTAACGCTAGAACCCTTAACGCTCGATGTTAGTGTGGAAGTGCCTTCAAGCCGCAGAGACATCTTTGGAAGGCGAGTGATGAGCACAGCCAACAGGACGGTCACTGCAGGCAAAAGAACAATCAATGCAAGGCCGCTTCCAGAGCAAGGAAGGCCTGAAAATTTTTCTGGGGCTGTCGGCGAATTTGATTTTGAAGCAAACGTCTCTAGAAGCAGCCTGGTTGCGACAGAGGCATTTCGTTTATCAATAGAGGTTAAGGGAAAGGGAAACTTAAAGCTATTTGAGCTTCCAAAGCCCAATTTGCCAGCGGCGTTAGAAATATATGAGCCAGAGCGGTCAGAAAATATTGACACTTCAATCTCCGGAATGCGGGGAAATACCGCTGACAATTATACGATTGTGCCAAATGAGGAGGGGCGGTACCCGATTCCTTCAGTTGCGTTTTCTTATTTTGATCTAGCTTCTGAAAGTTATAAAACGCTGCTGTCAAACCAACTTTTGGTCTCTGTAAAGCCTGATCCAAATAAAAGTGCTGTTCTAGGTCCAGTTTCAGCAAAAGAAAAAGGAACTGTAGCTTATTCAAATATGAGTCAGTTTTCACCCTTTAAAACAAAGACAAGCTTAGAGCTTATAAATAAGCCTCCTTTTTATGGAAGTCACTTGTTTTGGGCTTTGTTATTGGGGCCTTTAGTTTTTATTCCGCTGTTGATTGTCTTTACTAAAATTAAAGGCAAACGGGCCTTAGATATCACGAGGAATAAAATTAGAAAAAACAATAAATTAGCGAGAAAATACCTAAGTGACGCGAAAAGAAGCATGGGCAAAAAAGAGCTGTTTTATATTGCGCTTGAGCGCGCGCTGCACAATTACCTAAAAGCCAAACTAAAAATCGAAACGAGTGAATTCAGTAAAGACAAGATTAAACTTTTGTTAACAGAAAAGGCGGTGATTGGTGATGATGCTTCAGGTTTTTTGGGGCTATTAGAGGCTTGTGAGCTAGCCCGATACACGCCACTTCAAAATTCTGATATGAAGCGAGATTACATCGCCGCTTCTGAAATTATTAACCGCTTAGACAAACAGTTAAGATAATATGAGAACATTGGTTTTATTGTTTTTGGTGTCGTTTTTTTTGGGGGGGTCTCAGGGCGAGCTTGACTTCGAAAAGGCAAACAGTCTATACAATGAGGGGGTTTATGTCGGAGCCATTCAGGCTTACGAAAACATTCTTAACAGCGGGCTTCACTCCGCAGAAGTATATTACAATTTAGCAAATTGCTATTATAAACAAAACAATGTTGGCCGCTCGATTTATTACTATGAAAAAGCGTTGGTTTTGGCGCCGAAAGATAAATCGATTCTCAACAATTTGGCCTTTGCTCAAAAAATGGCTGTGGACAAAATAGAGCCGGTCCCCGAAGCAGGGTTTTTGAATTTTATAAACGCTTATGCGAGATTGCTCCCTTTAGATGCTTGGGCGGTTGTCTGCCTGGGCTTGATGTTGGTTTTTATAGGATTTTTTACGGCTTATTATTTATCATCCAGCACTAGAAAAAAGCGGTTATTTTTTCTACTGGGATCGCTTTCGGTTTTTGCGCTTTTTATTGCTCTGAGCTTAACTTTTCAAAAAGAACGTTTGTTAAACACAGAAAATTATGCTGTTGTGTTTAGCCAGGCTGTTGATGTGAGATTGGAGCCCAATCTAAAAAGTGAGTCTGTTTTTAGACTGCACGAGGGCGCTAAAATCCGATTAGTGGAATCATTTCAGCAGAATTGGTCAAAAATTAAATTAAGTGATGGTAAAACAGGATGGATTCCTAATGATGCCTTTAAGGGCTTATAGCTGTTTTTTTGCTTTTTTTTTATGTATAAATATTTTAATTTTGTCTGAGTTTTTTCATTCCGTTAGCGGATCATGATCTATTAATTTCTTAACTTAAATAAAAATAAATGAATAAGTTGTTTTCAAATATTAAAGGTGATGCTTTTGGGGGTGTCACGGCAGGTATTGTAGCTTTGCCCCTGGCACTGGCTTTTGGTGTGTCATCAGGTTTAGGCCCAAGTGCAGGGCTTTATGGTGCAATCTTTATAAGCTTCTTTGCGGCGCTCTTCGGTGGAACCAATACGCAAATTTCTGGGCCAACGGCCCCAATGACAGCTGTAAGTATGGTTATTATTGCCGGAATTATTGCTGCAAATGATGGTGATGTAAACAAGGCTTTGCCCTCAATTTTAATGGTTTTTTTGCTGGCGGGGCTAATGCAGATTGGTCTTGGCGTTTTGGGTTTGGGAAAATACATCAAATATATCCCTTACCCCGTTGTTTCGGGGTTCATGACTGCCATTGGACTAATTATCTTATTAACACAGATTCAGCCTAGCCTAGGATATGCTCCAAAAAATGACATTGATTATGTTAGCCAATTTAAAACTCAAGGAAAAGAAATAGTTCTGGAAAAAATATTAAAGGATGAGGTTGGTGAAGGTCTGATGAGCATTGAGGCTTTAAGTGGGGCTGCTGATAGAGCGGATAAAATTAGTGACGAAAGGATCTTGGCTGAGGCTAAAACATTAGCTGCAAAGGAAGCCTCTGGAACCATTGGAGCGATAAAAACACTTCCTAATGCGTTGAGTAATATAAACTTTCTTGAGCTGTTGCTTTCACTTGCAACGATATTTATAATTTACGGTTTTAAAAGGATTACTTCTGCTGTTCCTAGCACCCTTGTCGCATTAATCGTTGTCTCGTCTGCAGCATTCTTTTTGGGCCTAGACTATACTCCTATCGAAAAGATTCCTGAGGGCCTTCCTATTCCGCAGCTAGAAATATTTTCTAGCTTTAGTTTTAGTAGTATTAGTCCGTATATAATTACAGCTTTTACTCTTTCTTTGCTTGGTGCGATTGACTCCCTTCTTACAAGTGTAGTTGCTGATAATATGACCAAAACCAAGCACAATTCTAACAAAGAATTGGTTGGCCAGGGAATTGGAAACAGTATCGCTGCTGTGTTTGGGGGAATTCCAGGGGCTGGAGCAACAATTCGAACCGTAGTAAACATCCAATCTGGAGGCAAAACAAGGCTTTCTGGGATGATTGCTGGCGTTTTGCTTTTGTTTATTTTACTTGCTCTTGGGCCAATTGCGTCAAAAATTCCTGCAGCGGTCCTCTCGGGGATTTTAATAACTGTTGGTATTGGTGTCATGGACTACAAAGGCTTGAAGGCTATTCCTGTATTACCAAAAGACGTCTCTCTTGGCCCTATTAAACTGAGTTCTGAGGTTCTTATTATGCTAACAGTCTTGTTGTTGTCAACTTTTTGGGACCTTATCTTTGCCGTTGGAATTGGGCTCTTAATCTCATGCTTAATGTTCATGAAATTAATTGGGGATTCCACTGCAAAACGATCAAACCTTGAGTCGCTTAAAGAGGAGGCTTGGCCAGATGAAAAAGGCTTTCCTGTTGCGCTAAAAAATGAGGTTTACATCAAACACGTCAAGGGCCCTTTGTTTTTTGGCTACACTTCTGAGTTTCAAGAAATGCTTAAAAAGATTCCTGATAGTGCTAAAACAGTTGTGTTTCGCCTTAGCAGAATGCAGTACATGGACCAAACAGGGCTGTATGTAATGGAAGACGCGCTTAGGGACCTAAAGGCGAAAGGCGTCAATCTGGTTTTTGTTGGGCTCTTGGATCAGCCGCGCTACATGATGGAGCGTATTGACATTATTCCCGGCCTCGTCGCAGAAGACCAGGCTTATGAGAGCTTCAAGATATATTTAAAGCAGATAGCTGAATAGTTGATCTTTGTTAAATGATTCATCTTTCATAGCTCCGGGAAGCCCGATAGGTTAAATTGGGAATTCTCACCAACGATATTGGGTAATATTGCAGGCGCCAAAGACTGCACCTTTTTATAAAAAATGGATTCTGCAATACATGCTTCCGAAACAAGAGGCGTGCTCGTATTGAGCGTATCAAAAACAATTAATGCTACGGAAATAAGCGTTGCTGCCTTGAGTCCACCAAAAAGTCCGCCAAGGGTTTTATTTAAGACCCCTAAGGATGCAAAACTAGCAAGTTTAGTAAGGGCTTTTCCTACAAAAGAAATTACAAAAAAAATGGAAAGAAATGTGATGACAAAGGCGGTTATGCTTACCGTATTTTCAGACCATTCGAAATGCTTAACTATAAGCGCGCCTGCATAGTTGCTGAATCGTGCGGCGGCATATGCGCCCATCAATATGGCAAGCAGCGACGCAACCTCAACAAGCAGGCCTCTATATAGACCTTTAACGATTCCAAAACCTATTAAAGCAGCTAAGATTATATCGATTACGGTCATAGAAAATATTTTGTAGGCAGTTATTAATGAGGTTATTGAACCGCCTAAATTTACGAAATATTTGTGGAAAGGAGGGGGGCATTAAAAAAGAGGCTGCTCGAAAGTATTTTATGTAAGGTCGCTATATTGATTAAGTTTTATTAAATTTGAATTTTATCTTTTTAAATGATTGACCACATAAAAAAACTTATTAAAGAGGCTGATGACTTTTCAGGGGACAACTTGTCTGACATTGAAAACTTCCGTATTAAATTTTTAGGAAAAAAGGGAGTGCTTAATGATTTATTTGAGGCGTTCAAGTCGGTCCCAAGTAACGAAAAAAAAGCCTATGGGCAAGCTATTAATCAATTAAAGAAAGCGGCACAAGAAAAAGTAAATACCCTAAAAATTTCCGTGGTTAAAAGTCAAATCAGCCCTGAGGGGTGCACGGATTATACGCTGCCTGGAGACCCCTTTTTAATTGGCAGCAGGCATCCTATTTCACTTGTGAAAAATCGAATTCTTGATATTTTTTCTCGCATTGGCTTCACTGTAAGTGAGGGGCCTGAAATTGAAGATGATTGGCATAATTTTACTGCACTTAATTTGCCTGAACACCACCCTGCAAGGGATATGCAAGACACCTTTTTTGTTCAGACAGATCCGGATATTTTGCTTCGCACCCACACCAGCTCAGTGCAGGTTCGTTATATGGAAAACAACAGCCCGCCAATTCGTACTATCTCCCCTGGCAGAGTGTATAGAAATGAGGCGATTTCTGCAAGGTCTCATTGCTTCTTTCACCAAATTGAAGGTTTATATATCGATAAAGAGGTAAGTTTTGCTGACCTTAAACAAACTCTTCAGTTTTTTACCGAAGCTCTTTTTGGTAAGTCTAAAATTCGATTGCGCCCCTCCTACTTCCCTTTTACAGAGCCAAGTGCTGAGGTGGACGTGTACTGGGGCCTAGAAACGGAAACAGACTACAAAATGACCAAAGGTACCGGTTGGTTAGAAATAATGGGGTGTGGAATGGTTGACCCAAATGTATTAACAAACTGCGGGATTGATGCTA
The DNA here is from genome assembly GCA_045561735.1 of Flavobacteriaceae bacterium. GTDB lineage: Bacteria > Bacteroidota > Bacteroidia > Flavobacteriales > Flavobacteriaceae > UBA3537. The sequence continues at coordinate 43,464 of JBJKXC010000010.1, forward strand.
AAAAATATTCCGGATTTGCTTTTGGTATGGGTATTGACCGCATTACCCTATTGCTTCATCAAATCAACGATATCCGTCTTTTAAGCGAAAACAACCTGCGATTCTTAGAGCAGTTTAAAAGCACATCCTGATTTAAAAATTTAATCTAATTTATTAGCAAGAGTCTTAAATGCTTGTTTAGGGTTTTGGTTTTTGTGTAAAATATTATAAACCGCGTTGATAATTGGTGTGCTTGCTGGGGTTGATTTGTTATTGTTGGTTTCGAAAGCGCTTTTTGTTGCATAATATCCTTCGGCAACCATACTCATCTCTATTTGTGCTGATTTAACAGTATATCCTTTACCAATCATATTGCCAAACATTCTATTGCGTGAAAAAGTAGAGTAGCCAGTTACCAAAAGGTCTCCTAAATAGACTGTTTCATTAATTTTCCGCTTCATTTTATATACCGTTTTAATATAGCTTTTCATTTCCCGAATGGCGTTACTCATTAAAACGCTTTGGAAGTTATCCCCATAGCCAAGGCCGTGAGAAATTCCTGCCGCAATAGCATATATGTTTTTTAACATCGCGGCATACTCTACACCAATTACATCATCGTGGATGTTTGTGTGAATATAATGACTGGAAAGTTTGGATGAGATTTCTTCTGCGTTAGTCCTACTTTTGCAGGCGATGGTTAAATAAGATAAACGCTCTAGGGCAACCTCTTCTGCATGACAAGGCCCTCCAATAACCGCAACTTGATCCTGGGGAACTTTTTTTATTTTATAAAAATATTCTCCAGCTAAAAGTCCAGATTCTGGAAAAATTCCTTTAACGGCTGAAACAATTATTTTAGCGGAGATATCAACCGTCACTAGCTCTATTTGAGTATGAATAAAAGCAGAGGGGATTGCAAAAATTAAAACATCTGCTTCCGCAGCAATGTGATTAATATCTGTGCTTATGATTAATTGGTTTATATCAAACTCAACAGAAGACAAATAAGAAGGATTGTGTTTTTCTTCGATTATGTGCTGCGCTGTTTGCGGTCTCCGAACGTACCAATGAACTGTTTGTAAATTTTCACATAGCATTTTTACAATGGCAGTAGCCCAGCTCCCACTTCCAAAAACAGCATATTTAGGTTCTAAGGCCATATATTAATTAAACTTTTGCTTGAGGATTTCTAAAAACCGTGTTTCGTAGTCACCCTTATCTTCCCAGTTGCCGTAGTCTGGTTTAATAATGTTCTCGATGAAATCTGAAATTTCCTCAAAAGAGTCCATAGTGTTAAGTTGAGAAATGACACGATCATAATCTTCGTTGTTGTTTTGAAACAAGTGGTTAACAAAAGCGAGCCTATCATTAAGGCCAATTTGAAATCCTATTTTTTTTAATTTCTCGTCTAAGGATGTCTTTTCAATAGTTGATAAGGAGTCGTCCAATGCTTGCGTTTGGATTTCAGCGTCAGAATTGGATGGCAGGGTTTCAAAAATAGGTAGCTGTCCAAGGCTAGGTGGTAATTCAGACATGCCTTCTTCGACATCATGCGAGCTATTAGCGTTACCATCTAGAGCATCAACAACGACAGTTTCATGAGGCATCTGAGCAACAATGTCCTTAATTTTCTCGATGGCCGGTTCCATAAGTGTTTCGCTGGATTGGTTATCATTACTGACATATTCTTTTTCGTTCTCCTGAACAGTACCTGAAGCCTTATTGTTAAATGCGTCTTCAAGGGTATTGAAAAATGACGTGTCTGTCTCAACCTCGCCACGTATTTCATCATTGAAGTGCGTTTCTAAAAACTTGAGAATCGAAATCTTTTGATAGAGTAAGGCAACTTCTGTTTGCATTTTATTTAAGTCTTCCCTTCCTGTCAGCTTTAAAACACGATGGGCAATACTTATAAGTTGAGATTCTAATTTCTTTTTCATATGTTTTTAATATTGGTTAAATTTTGGCCTGGCGGCTGTAAAATAAAGCTGATAAATTAGTTTTAGATAGATGCTTTAATTTTTAGTAAATTTACAGTGGTTTAATATATTCATTGATACAATCTTTGCTTGTGCTAAAATTACAAAATGTTTCTTGAAAATACAGTAAACGCGAAAGAACAATTTGGGTGGATTGAAGTTATCTGCGGGTCGATGTTTTCTGGTAAAACAGAAGAGCTCATTCGTCGCCTTAAGAGGGCTCAATTTGCTAAACAAAGGGTTGAAATCTTTAAGCCCAATATTGATGTCCGTTATGGCGAAAACAAACTGGTGTCTCATGATTCAAATGAAATTCTTTCAACCTCTGTCCCTTCTGCCTCAAACATTCCGCAGCTTGCAGTAGGCTGCGATGTCATTGGTATTGATGAAGCGCAGTTTTTTGATGATGAAATTGTAAGTGTTTGTAATACTCTTGCCAACAAAGGGGTTCGTGTCATTGTTGCTGGGCTGGATATGGATTTTAAAGGAAACCCTTTTGGGCCAATGCCTAATTTAATGGCAACCGCAGAGTATGTAACAAAGGTACACGCCGTTTGTACAAGAACCGGAAATTTAGCGCAGTTTAGCTTTCGAAAAGGAAGCAACGATGATTTGGTGTTGCTTGGAGAGATAAATGAGTATGAGCCCTTGAGTCGCTGTGCGTTTTACAAAGCGATGGGAGACGAAAAAAAGCAGTACAAAATGGTCAATCGCCAGGCTAATGTGAATTCTAAAAACAAGAAAGCTTAAGCCGTGGTAAATGAAACCGTTTTAGAAATAAATCTGTCCGCACTTAAAAAAAATTATCTTTTTTTGAAGTCAATAATACCCCAAAAAACCTTGTTTTTAGCGGTTGTAAAAGCTTTTGCATATGGTAGTGATGCTGTTGTTGTGGCAAAATACTTAGAAAAGCTTGGTGTGGATTATTTTGCCGTAGCTTACGTTGAGGAAGGTGTTGCACTTCGTAAGGCTGGCGTAATGACTCCCGTCCTTGTACTACACCCTCAGCCCATTAACTTTGGAAAAGCAATTGAGTTTAGTCTAGAGCCTAGTCTTTATTCTGAACGTGTTTTAAGCGCTTTTGTTGCAACGGCGGCAGAAATGAAACAAATAAATTTTCCCGTACATATTAAGTTTAATACAGGGCTGAACCGGCTAGGTTTTCAAAACAGTGCTTCAAACAGAATCGCCCTTGAGTTGTCCAAAGAAACCACAATCAAAGTAAAGTCTATATTTTCACACCTCGCTGCGAGTGAGGACTTGGAAGAGCGTGCTTTTACTTTGGGGCAGATAGAACAATTTTCCGAAATTTGTGAAAGGTTTGAGAGTGGTTATGGAAAACTTCCTGTGCGACACCTTTGTAATACCTCCGGCGCAGTCAATTACCCAGAGGCTGCGTTTGAAATGGTTCGTTGCGGTATCGGCCTATATGGCTACGACAACCGTATTGGATATTCCAATGATTTGTTGCCTGTATTGTCGCTCAAATCTGTTATTTCGCAAATACACAAACTAAAAAAAGGAGATAGTGTTGGGTACAATAGAGCTTATGTCGCTGATACTAATAAGACCATTGCAACCCTACCCCTTGGTCATTCTGACGGCATAGGGAGGCAGTATGGAAATGGGGTCGGCTACGTCAATATTCAAAACAAAAAAGCGCCGATTGTAGGAAATGTCTGTATGGATATGATGATGGTTGATGTGAGCGATATTGATTGTCAAGAAGGGGACCATGTTGTGGTCTTTGGTGCATTCGCTTCCGCAGAACATTTAGCAGAAAGTGCAAAAACAATTTCTTACGAACTTCTTACAGCGCTTTCCAGACGTATCAAGCGTATTCTTATTGAATAGGCATTTTACTGTGGAAAAAGCTTTTATTTCTTTTAGTGTTAATTGCACTTGTTTGTTTGGGTAGTCTGCTGTTCAATTAGGGATAAACCAACACAAGATTTACTTAGGATATTTACACAAAATCATATTGATGGGCTTTGGGATGAAATTAACAGACCAAAAAAAGGAAGGGGGTTTTTTTGTTTCCAAAAGGCTTAATAAATATTGCGGGATTTACTAATTTTGTGGGTAATTTTAAATTTTGTGAAAATGAAAGTCGCAGTCGTAGGGGTAACAGGAATGGTTGGAACCATCATGATTAAGCTTTTGGAGGAAAGAGGCTTTCCGTTGACAGAACTTATTCCGGTAGCCTCTGAAAAAAGTATAGGAAAGTCCATTCTTTTCAAGGGTAAAACCCATAAAATTGTTGGGTTGGAGGCTGCAATTAAAATGCACCCAAAAATCGCTATTTTTTCAGCAGGAAGGAGTGTCTCTCTAGATTGGGCGCCAAAATTCGCTGCTGTAAATTGTATCGTAATCGACAATTCTTCGGCTTGGAGAATGGATCCAACTAAGAAATTGGTTGTTCCTGAGATTAACGCAAACGCTATTACTTTGGAAGATAAAATAATTGCCAACCCTAATTGCTCTACTATTCAATTGGTTTTGGCTTTGGCGCCATTACACAGGGTTTACAAAATGAAGCGAGTTATTGTTTCTACCTACCAATCTGTTTCTGGTACTGGTGTCAAAGCAGTTCAACAAATGGAAAATGAAATTCAAGGAATAAAGGGCCCTATGGTTTATCCGTATCCGATTTTCAAAAACGCGCTGCCACACTGCGATGTGTTTTTAGAAAATGGTTATACTAAAGAAGAAATAAAGCTGGCTAAAGAGCCTCAAAAAATTCTAAACGATAATAGTTTTGCGGTCTCAGCAACAGCGGTTAGGATTCCTACAGCAGGAGGGCATTCAGAGTCTGTTAATGTTGAGTTTGAAATGGATTTCCATCTTGACGATGTCCGAGATTTACTTGACAGTAGCCCCGGTGTAATCGTACAAGATAATCCTGAGACAAACACCTATCCGATGCCTCTTTATGCATATGATAAAGATGATGTTTTTGTAGGTAGAATCCGCCGCGACGAAAGCTCTGCCAAAACATTAAATATGTGGATTGTTGCCGACAACTTAAGGAAAGGTGCGGCGACTAATGCTGTCCAAATCGCAGAACACATCATAGCCAAGGTTTTATAGTCTAGAGTTATGCTTTCGGTTAAAAATATTTCTTTTAGTTACGGTAGTTTTTTGGCTGTTGATGCAATCTCGTTTGATGTAAAAGCGGGTGAAGTTTTGGGGCTTTTAGGAGAAAGTGGCTCAAGCAAAAGCACACTCCTGAAATTGATTTACGGCGTTTTAGATGTTGATTCTGGTTTAATTTCTTGGAAAAACCAAGAAATTTTGGGGCCTAAAAATAAGCTTATCGCTGGCCCTGAGTTTATGAAGTATGTCTCTCAGGAGTTTGATTTAATGCCTTTTAAATCTGTTGCAGAAAATATTGGCTCTAATCTTTCAAGAATTTACCCTGTTGAAAAAAAACGGCGCATAGATGAGCTGCTTGGTGTTGTTGGTTTGAGTAAGTTTACGACAGTCGGGGTTAAATTCCTTAGTGAGGGTCAAAAGCAACGTGTTGCTTTAGCAAAAGCCTTGGCTGGGGACCCCGAAATTATTTTGTTGGACGAGCCTTTTAGCCACATTGATAGTTTTAAAAAAAGGCCATTGAGGAGAGAGCTTTTTAAATACTTAAAGTCAAAAAAAATTGCTTGTGTAGTGGCCACCCACGACAAAAATGACGTTTTTTCATTTGCTAACAATCTATTCGTTCTTCAAGAAGGAAAAGCTTTGGCTTCAGGACCTCCTGATGTGTTATTTAAAAATCCTCAACACGCCTCTGTTGCCGCTTTTTTTTCAGAACACAATTGTATTGATGGCCACATATATTATGCCCATCAAATTAGATTGACATCAAATGGGCCTTTTAAAGCACGGGTTATTAAAAGCTTTTTTAGAGGTAGGTGCTTTATGATTGAAGCCGCTTACAAAGATAATGTGATTTTCTTTGAGCATAGTGATTCTTTAATTTCAGGAGCTGAGGTTTTTTTGTCTTTTAGTTAATTTGTTTGTTTTTTATTAATTTAGTGGAGCCTAAATTAAACACGTCAGTGCTTGTTGGTGGACGGTGTTTTAAAATCCCTCCCTATGGTTTCTGTTTATGGGATAGACTCTTCCGAAAAAATATTAGCTCGCCTTCCCGAGCACCTCAAGCAGTTTATTGTACCTCAAAATTATGAACAATACACCGCAATGGATCAAGCGGTTTGGCGGTTCGTTATGCGAAAAAACACCGCTTTTTTAAAAACCGTTGCGCATGAATCATATATTGATGGCTTAAAAATGGCTGGTATTTCTGTTGAAACGATCCCCAGCATATATGGAATGAGCCGTATTTTAAAAGAAATTGGTTGGGCTGCGGTTGCTGTAGATGGTTTTATTCCCCCAAATGCTTTTATGGAGTTTCAAGCTAATAAGGTTTTGGTAATTGCTTCAGATATCAGGCAACTAGAACATATAGACTATACACCCGCCCCTGATATCATTCATGAGGCGTCCGGACACGCGCCCATTATTGCTAACCCTGACTATGCGGAGTTTTTGAGACGCTTAGGAAAAATCGGGTCCAAGGCAATCTTGTCTAAACACGATGTTGCGCTGTATGAGGCGGTGCGTCAATTGTCAATCTTAAAAGAAGCGGGTTCTGCGGAGAAAAAAAAGATCCTTCGCGCCGAAGCAGCGGTTAAGAAACTACAAGAAGAAGAGTGTAATCCTTCTGAAATGGCAGGGGTTAGGAACATGCAGTGGTGGAGTGTTGAATATGGTCTTGTGGGCCCATTAGAAAACCCAAAAATATATGGCGCAGGCCTGCTTTCGTCCATTGGGGAGAGCGCTCAATGCTTAGGCCCAGAGGTTAAAAAAATCCCCTATTCTTTAGATGTTGTCAAAATGGGTTTTGACATCACAAAACCCCAGCCTCAACTTTATGTCGCCCCTGATTTTGCTTATTTAATGGAGGTTTTAGAAGAGTTTGCAGATACTTTAAGCGTTCGTACAGGCGGCTACCGGGGGCTTGAAAAATTAATTGATTCTGAATCTGTTGGCACAATTGAATTAAACACGGGGCTTCAAATTTCTGGAATTTTTACTAGAATAATTCTTAATGAAAAAAAAGAGGTTGTTTTTTTTAAAACCTCTGGAGCCACAGCCCTTGCGTACAGAGAAAAAGAGCTGATAGGTCATGACATTTCATTTCATAAAGACGGCTACAGTTCTCCGCTAGGAATGTTAAAGAGCATAAGCTTGCCCCTTGAAAACATGACGGCTGTTGACTTAAAGGCTTATGACTTTTATGACGGAAAGGAGCTTTATTTTGAGTTTGAAAGTGGTATCAAAGTAAAGGGGGTTAATATTACTGGAATGAGAAATGTTACCGGAAAAATTATGCTTATTCAGTTATCCAATTGTACTGTTACCTATAAAGAGGAGGTTTTATTTAAACCAGAGTTTGGTGTGTTTGATATGGCAATTGGTAATACTGTTGTATCTGCTTTTGCAGGAGCTGCAGACCCTTGCTCGTTTCCCAACCTTTACCGCGCCACTCAAGCGCCTTCCTTCTCTAAAGAAATTAATAACAAAACACTCACCCTAAATCGGGTCGCTCAAGAAATAAGAGACATTAGAACATCTAAGTCTTTTTTAGAAAAAGACTTAGAAAATGTTTTCGGTAAGTTAAAAAGGGAATGCCCTAATAACTGGCTGCTGCCGCTTGAAGTTTTAGAACTATCAAAAGGCTCCGCGCTGCAGTTGAGTATAAAAAAACATCTCTCTTGTTTGGCTTTAAAAAACCCATCCTTGAGTGGGTTAATTGAGTCGGGGCTTGAGCTTATAAAAAAAGGATTGTTAGTCTAGTTTTTAAGCTTATTTGTTTATCTTTAAATTTTATTGTTTAAATCCTTAAATTTCGTTATGTCTTTATCTTCTTTTGTTTTGTTTCCATTTATATTTTTAGGTGTTGTTGTTCTTTTGACGGCTTTTTTTATCGTAAAGCAACAAACCGCCGCTATTATTGAGCGCTTTGGTAGATTCCAAAGTATTCGCCAATCTGGCTTACAGTTAAAAATTCCTTTAATCGATCGTATTGCGGGGCGCCTAAGTTTAAAAATCCAGCAATTAGATGTCATTGTAGAAACCAAAACGTTAGATGATGTTTTTGTTCGATTGAAAATTTCTGTCCAATATAAGGTTGTAAAGGAAAAAGTATATGAAGCCTTCTACAAGCTAGACTATCCCCACGAGCAAATTACGTCTTACGTTTTTGATGTGGTCCGCGCTGAGGTACCAAAAATGAAACTAGATGATGTTTTTGTTAAAAAAGACGACATCGCTATTGCTGTTAAGACTGAACTTAATGAGGCGATGATGGATTATGGGTATGATATCATTAAAACGCTGGTGACAGACATCGATCCTGATGCACAAGTAAAAGAAGCTATGAACCGTATTAACGCTTCAGAAAGAGAAAAAATTGCGGCCCAATTTGAAGGTGATGCGGCTAGAATTCTTATTGTAGAAAAAGCAAAAGCAGAAGCAGAAAGCAAGCGCTTGCAGGGGCAGGGTATTGCCGATCAGAGGAGGGAAATTGCTCGCGGCCTAGAAGAGTCTGTTGAAGTCCTTAATAAGGTCGGTATAAATTCTCAAGAGGCCTCTGCACTAATTGTAGTTACCCAACACTACGATACGCTTCAGTCTATCGGGGGGGAGTCAAATAGCAACCTTATCTTAT
>JBJKXC010000011.1:0-11644 GCA_045561735.1 Flavobacteriaceae bacterium
CGATAAATCACTACTATCAGTGTTGCCCTCTACAACTGCATATCTGAAAACTAATGCCGCAGAGCCCGTTCCACTTTGATAAGTGGCTGTTGCGCCATTGGATAATGTAATTGTTGGTGTACCTGTAACGTTTACAGTTTCATTCCACGTAACTGTAATATCTATATTATCACCTACTTTGTATGTACCATTCGTTGCAGCTACTGATGACAATGTAGGATTAGAAACATCATATGACCAGGAAAATTGAGTTGCTGCAGAGTTCCCATTACCAGCAGAATCAGTAAATTTATCAGCAGCTACATCAATAGTTGCAGCTCCTTCGGCTGTTGGTGTAAATGTAGCGGTATATGTTGTTCCACTACCAGAGAAGGAACTTAATGTTCCATTTGACACTGTCATATCACCAACAACAAAATTTGTTGTAGATTCACTTGATGTAAAAGTTAATGACAAATTACCCGTGAAACTTCCCCCGTTAGAAATTTGTGAAGCAGTTATTGTCATAGTAGGTTTCACACCATCGACGATAAAATTTTTCTCGTCGTCACCAATTCCTGCGAGAGATCCGGTAGCTCCCGGAGATGGTAATGTCAACGTTACTGGCTGATTACCAGGCCCATTTATGGTGCCTCCATTAAGAGTTAGTGCACTTGTAGAAGTGTAATCTAAATCAGAGCTAGTATTACCTTCAACCACAGTATATCTAAAAGTTATAAACGGTGAACCAGATCCACTGATATAATTAATTTTGGTATCAGTGAGTCCAGTCTCAAGTTCTAATTGTGGTGTGCCTGTAACAGTAACTGGAGCATTAAAGGAAAGTATTACATCAATTTGATCTCCAATTTTTAATGTTGCACTTGCGTCAAAACTAGATACTGATTGAACAGTTGCTTGAGAGTTTGAGAAATTAAAGAATAAGAGAAAAAGAATTGATAACGGGAATGACAATAATTTTTTCATGCCTTTTGTATGGTTAACTTGTTAGTCAAATTTTTGGGAGTACACAAAAACGCACAAAAAATGCTCTTTGCATATTCCTAACAAAATTACTAACAATGTTTATATAAACCAAGTAATTTCAACTAAAAAAAAAGAAATTATAAGAAGAAAATAGCACAAAAATCTTACAAAAATTTTTGGCGCAAAAAAAAACCAAATTAGACTCCAATAAAAAATATAATATTTTTTTAAAAATTGTTAATATTTCTCATAAATAACTCATTACCAGAGACTTGTAAAATAAATATTTGTTGAAAAAAAAATATACGGGTTTTAGCAAAAATGAAAGACCAAAATAAGTATAATAAAAAACAATAAATATGAAAATAACTATAATTTTATCTTATCGTATTTGGCTGCCAATGAGTTGATTTAAGAACTTAAATTATTAGGCCTTTATGCATTGCTTGTCGTTTGGAGAAAGCTAGCTTAAAGTGGCTTAAAATGGGTTTTTAAGAAAAATTGCGAAAATTAATTACAGAGCATAGAAATTAAAGACTCCGCATCAAGCGAACCCAAGCTTGAAGCTTTCTTAGCGTCTAAACAAGCCTGGCTTTTATTTCCAATTGTTGCATTCAGAAAACTTCTCTTAAAATATACATCTGAATTATTTGAATCAAATTTTAGAATTTCAGACAAATCCTTTACAGCCCCATTTGTATCATTAATCTCAGCTTTAGCCAATGCACGATTGTAAAGAGCATTAATATTTTTTTCATCATTTTCAACAACAACGTCAAAATCAGAAATTGCTCCAGTAAAATCAGCTTCATCTGCTTTAAGTAGTCCACGATTATAATAGTTTGACATATCTGTAGGATTATACTTAATTAATTTATCATAATCTGATATTGTTTTATTTTGTGTTTGAGATGAACATATTGAAGATATTAAAAACAATAATGGTAAAAAGTGTCTTTTCATTGGATTTGTTCAATTAGATTATAAATATAATAAACACAATTAAGCAAAAAAAACCCACAATTAAAATTGTGGGTTTTTGTACTGAAGACGGGACTTGAACCCGTACGGCCTAATGGCCATTGGATTTTAAGTCCAACGTGTCTACCAATTCCACCACTTCAGCATAAGACTTAAAAAAATTGAGCGAAAGACGGGATTTGAACCCGCGACCCCCACCTTGGCAAGGTGATGCTCTACCCCTGAGCTACTTTCGCGATTTATAAAAACGTTTCTTTGATTATCAAAGGGGTAGCAAATTTAACACATTTCTGAGAATACCAAAGTTTTTTTTTGTTTTTGTCCTTATTTCTTCTTCGACAGTTTGCGCTTAATTTCATTCAGCTTCATTAGTGCTTCAACAGGTGTTAGCCGGTCAATATCAGTGCTTAAAATATCGGCCTTGAGTTCCTCTAACAAGGGGTCGTCTAAATTAAAAAAACTCAACTGCATTTCTGAATTTAATTCTTTTACCTTATCCGTAAGCGCATCACTAGAATGGGATTTTTCAAGTTGTTTTAATATTTTATTAGAACGCTGTAACACAGGCTTTGGCATGCCTGCCATCTTAGCAACATGAATACCAAAACTGTGCTGACTACCGCCTGCCACTAAAGTTCTCAAAAATAAGACCTTGTTTTTGAGCTCTTTTACCGCAACATTGTAATTTTTAATGCGTGAAAAGGTTTCTGTCATTTCATTGAGTTCGTGGTAATGGGTTGCAAAAAGTGTCTTGGCCTTTGAAGGGTGTTCGTGTAAATACTCACTAATAGCCCAAGCAATGGAGATACCATCATAGGTGCTTGTTCCGCGCCCAATCTCATCCAAAAGCACCAAACTGCGCTCAGAAATATTGTTTAAAATAGAAGCAGTCTCATTCATTTCAACCATAAAAGTCGATTCCCCCATCGATATGTTATCACTGGCGCCGACGCGTGTAAATAGTTTGTCAACTACGCCAATCCTTGCTTTAGCGGCTGGAACAAAACTACCAATTTGAGCTAAAAGTACGATCAAAGCCGTTTGCCTTAAAATGGCCGATTTGCCTGACATATTAGGCCCAGTAATCATAATGATTTGTTGGGTCTCGCGATCTAAAAAGAGGTCATTAGGGACATAGGTTTCACCCAAAGGTAATTGCTTTTCAATAACCGGATGCCTGCCTTGCTGAACATCCAAATTAAAAGATAAATCTACCTCTGGACAGTTGTAATTATTTTGCTTGGCCAAATGCGCAAAGGCACTGAGGCAGTCCAATTCAGCCATCAGTTGTGCATTTTGTTGAACGTCTTTTATGTGCGTATGCATCCAGGATATCAGTTCTGAAAAAAGCCGTTGTTCAATGGCTAAAATCTGGTCTTCGGCACCTAATATTTTTTGTTCATATTCCTTAAGCTCTTCCGTTATATAACGCTCCGCATTGACCAATGTTTGTTTGCGAATCCAATGCGCTGGAACCTTTTCTTTGTGGGTATTTCGAACTTCAATATAATACCCAAACACATTATTGGAAGCAATTTTTAAAGATGGAATACCCGTAGTTTCACTTTCTCGAGCCAACATACCATCCAAATAATCTTTACCCGAAAACGCAATTGCACGTAAGGCCGCCAATTCTTCATTGGCGGATGAAGAAATAGTGTGGCCTTTTAAAATATTAACGGGTGCTTCTTCATTGAGGGTTGCTTTGATCTTTAAGCGTAAGGCTTCACAATCATGAATTTGTTTTCCAAGAGAATTCAAATGTAGATGGCCGGAGTCAAGGGCCAATACTTTTATGGGGAGAATTTGCTCAAGAGAATTCTTTAATTGCACCACCTCTCTCGGGCTGACTTTGGCAGTGGCAACCTTTGAAATAAGGCGTTCCAAATCGCCAACACCTTTTAGAGAAGATTGTATTTCCATTAAGGCCGTTTCATTCTCATAAAAATATTGCACCACGTCATGGCGTGCTTTAATAGCTTCTACCGATTTTAAAGGCAATGCTAACCAACGCTTTAGAAGTCTTCCTCCCATTGGCGATAAGGTTTTATCAATGACTTGAATCAGTGTAACCGCATTGGAGTTATTGGAATGGTACAGTTCCAAATTTCGAATGGTGAATTTATCCATCCAAACAAAATCGGCCTCCAAAAGCCGTTCAATGGAAGTGATGTGCTGGAGCTTGTGGTGTTGGGTCTCACCCAAATAATGCAGTATGGCCCCAGATGCTACCAGGCCATTTGGAAGGCCGTCAACTCCGAATCCTTTCAAAGATTTGGTTTTAAAATGTTGGCAGAGGGATTCATTTGTGTAATCCTGTTGAAAGACCCAATCCTCTAAATAAAATGTATTAAAGTTGTCGCCAAAAGTTGTGTGAAATTGTTGGCGTTTTTGTTTTTCAATCAAAACCTCACTAGGTCTGAAATTTTGAAGAAGTTTGGACACATAAGCCGTACTGCCTTGAGCAGTTAAAAACTCCCCCGTGGAAACATCTAAAAAAGACACCCCAGTATGGACTCCAAAATAAACCGCTGCAAGGAAGTTATTGGTCTTAGAGTTTAAAACCTCATCGTTAAGAGAAACCCCTGGTGTGATGAGTTCAGTCACGCCACGCTTTACAATTTTTTTAGTTTTTTTTGGATCCTCCAATTGATCGCAAATGGCCACCCTTGCACCCGCTTTAACCAGTTTCGGTAAATAAGTGTTTAGAGAATGATGTGGGAAACCTGCAAGTTCTGTTTCACTTTGGCTACCAGCCCCTCTCTTAGTTAAAATGATGTCTAAAATTTTAGCCGCTTTTATGGCATCGCTGCCAAAAGTTTCATAAAAATCGCCTACTCGAAATAGCAACAAAGCGTCTGGGTACTTTGCCTTTATGGCATTGTACTGTTTCATCAGTGGCGTTTCCTTTTTTACTTTTTTGGTCAATGAATCTTTGTTTTAAAAGCGTATTTTTGTAAGCGTACAAAGATGCTAATGTAACCAATTTTAGGGTTTTTTAAAACCTATTAACTGAGAATTAAAACTGTGCGAAAAATTAAAAACAGTGAATTGAATCGACTGAGCGTAGAAGGATTTAAAGCGGCCAAAAAATCGCCGCTGATTGTCGTCTTAGACAATGTCCGAAGTCTCAACAATGTTGGCAGCATATTTAGAAGTGCCGATGCCTTTCGAATCCAACATATTTACCTCTGCGGGATTACAGCAACGCCACCCCATAAAGACATTCAAAAAACCGCCTTGGGCAGCACAGAAGCTGTGGATTGGTCCTATGCAAAAGATACTCTGGCAGTGGTGGAAAAATTACAGTCAGTTAATGTCAAAGTCATGGCCATTGAACAAGCTGAAAATGCCACCGTGCTTCAAGATTTTTACCCGAATAATCAATCAATTTATGCACTGGTGTTCGGGCATGAGGTAAAAGGGGTAAATCAAGAGGTTGTAAACCAATGTGATGGTGTTATAGAAATTCCTCAATTTGGCACCAAGCATTCTCTAAATATTGCCGTGAGTGGAGGTGTGGTGTTGTGGGATTTGTTTTCTAAAATGAATCAATCTTGAATCTGCGATAAGATCCATAAATAGTCATGGCGATTTTCAACAAAATCCCTTTGACTGATGTCAATGATTTTAACTTTTGCTGGAGGGGTGTTTTTTATAAAATCTAGATAGCCTAAGTGTAATTTATTTAAATATTCTGAACTCAAATCTCGTTCATAAACACGGCCCCTTTTTTTTATGTTTTCTTTTAAATTTTCAACATCTTGATACAAGTAAACATATAAATCTGGCCGCTTGATATCTTTATAGACTAAATAGAACAATTTACGGTACAATAAAAACTCTTCTTTGGAGAGAGTCACTTTTGAAAAAATCAAAGATTTAAATACCTCATAATCTGAAATGACAAAATCTTTAAATAAATCCAGTTGTGCTAAATCTTCGGAAATTTGCTGAAAACGATCGGCTAAAAAAGACATTTCTAAAGGAAAAGCAAAGCGTTCAGCATCTTCATAAAATTTTGGCAGAAAAGGATTGTCTGCAAAACGTTCAAAAATTGTTTTTGCATTGAAATCATGGGCCATCATTTTCGTCAGACTTGTCTTTCCAGCGCCAATATTCCCTTCAATAGCAATAAAATTGTAAGCTGAAAAATCAAAGGTCTTTAAGGGGTTGGTAAGCGTTTTTTTTAGCTTTGAAATAGGGCTATTATCAAGACAGGTTCCCAATAGCTGCGCTATTGTTTTTTGAGATACAGGATGTGTAAATTCTGCGTTGATCTCAGCTAGGGGTTGCAAAACAAAAAGACGTTGCTCCAAGCGAGGGTGTGGCACGCTTAGCAATGCTGTTTCAATATTTTGATCTCTAAAAAATAATATATCAAGGTCAAGGGTCCGAGCGCGGTACTGCCCGTCTTCGTAACGTTTACGACCATATTTTTCTTCTATTTGCAAGAGCTTGGATAACATGAGTTCTGCCGACAAATTGCTGCGAATCTCAAGACATGCATTGAGAAATGCATCACCTTCAAACCCCATGGCCGGCGTTTCATAGCAACTAGAGAGAGCCACCACACTACCGACTTCATAATGAATGGCATCAACCGCCGATTGAAGATAATAAAGTCGATCACCAGTATTGCTGCCTAATCCTATATAAATTGGTTTTTGTTCATGCATAGTAAGGCAGCAATTTAAGTAAAAGAAAAATTAATAGTATATCTTTACTAAAGAATTTATTGACAGCCAATGACATCCAAAGACACCCTTTTAGCGCGGCGCCTCTATTTAATTTTAGGGCTTTTATTTATCACTTCTTTAGTGGTTTCAAATCTAATTTTCAAAAAATTCTTTTACTATCACCCATTTGAAGGCGATTTTTTTGGGGTAAAACTGTTTGAGATATCGGTTGGTATTCTACCCTATCCCATTACGTTTTTAATCACCGACTTGATCAGTGAAATTTACGGCAAGAAAAAAGCCAATGAGGTAGTGGTGGGCGGTATTATCGCTTCATTTTTTGCTATGGGCATTATATACGTCGCCAATGCAGCACCAGCCACAGAGTGGTCTCCCGTCTCAGATGCGATGTTTTCAGTTGTTTTTGGCAGTACTGCCATTGCTGTTTTAGCCAGTATGTTGGCCTATTTGTTTGCACAATTTATTGACATTCAAATTTACCACTATTGGAAGCGTCTAACGCAAGGAAAGCACCTTTGGCTGCGGAACAACTGCTCAACTTTCTTATCACAGTTTGTGGATACGGCAACAGTTTTGTTGCTTTTATGTGCCTTTGGTGAAATTGAATGGAGTTTGTTTGGGGGATTGTTGCTGGCAGGCTTTCTGTTTAAAGTATTGATTGCCGCCCTAGATACGCCCTTTTTATATTTGGGTGTTTTCTTCTTCAGAAAGCGTTTCAATCTAAAAATTAATCAAGAAATTGAATTGGATTAATGTACAATATCTAACCCCATCACAAGGCCCTCGTTACTTCGCACATTGAAAACATTTTCATCTTCAAAAATAAGATACTGTCCTTTGATCCCGACAAGGACTCCCTCAAATTCAAGGGTTTTTTGAAGGTTGAGGCTCTTTGGTTTTTCAGGATACTTTTTAACAGGAAATTCTAAATTTAAAGGGGTGTTATTGGTCAAAATATAAGGCTTGACTTCTTCTGGTAAATAAGGAATTAATCGGTCACGCCAAAGGGATAAGTTTTCTTCAGGGGCAGTTCCTTTTAACATTTCACGCCAATTAGTTTTATCACTAACCACTTTCTTTAAGGACACTTCAGCAATACCCGCCAGATAACGGTTGGGAACTTCTAAAATTTCTAGAGCCGCTTGTGCACCCTGATCCATCCATCTTGTAGGGACTTGTGTTTTACGAGTTACCCCTACTTTTACATTGCTTGAATTGGCCAAATAGACAATGTGAGGCTGTAGTTGTACCTTTTCTTCAAATTCTAAATCGCGTTCAGCAATGCCCAAATGGGCTTTGCTTTTTTCTGGATGCATGATCCAGTCTGCGGTTTGCGGTAATTCAAAAAAACAAGATTTACAAAAACCTTGGCGGAATGTAATAGCATCACTGCCACAGTTCAAGCACTGGTGTCCAAAAAATTTCAATTTGAGCTTTTTGTGAAGCAGTTGATTCGGCTGAACAAGCGCATTACCAAGCGTCAAATAATAATTTATAGGCACGCTGAGCTCCGTTTGCATTTTTGTAAGGACTCCTTGGTAAAGCATAGAGAAATTTTATTACTTTTAAGCTCCTAAATATAGTTATTTTTTATGCAAATTCCATTGGTTAATTCTGTTGCTAGCTGGTTTTTAAAGAAGCGTTTTCATCAAATTGATTTGTTTCTAAAATACCCCTATGATGTTCAAAACGAGCTTCTTGTAAACCTTTTGGAAGGTGCTAAAAACACTGAATTAGGGCTTAAATACGATTTTAAATCTATTGAATCCTATCGAGAATTTGCAAATCGTGTGCCTGTTTCAACCTACGAGATGTATGAGGAGTTGATAGACCGCTCATTAAAAGGGGAACAAAATATTTTTTGGCCAAAGCCCATAAAATGGTTCGCAAAGTCCAGCGGCACTACCAATTCCAAAAGTAAATTTATTCCAGTTAGCGGCGCCTCTTTAGAGAATTGCCATTATGCTGCTGGAAAGGACTTGCTCTGTATGTATTTAAATAACAATCCGGAATCCGAATTGTTCAATGGTAAAAACTTGCGTTTAGGGGGGAGTAAAGAATTGTATGAAGAAAATGGTGCTGTTTTTGGAGATCTTTCTGCTATTTTGATTGATAATATGCCGTTTTGGGCAGAATTTAGCAGCACCCCAAGTAATAAAATTTCATTGATGAGCAATTGGGAAGCTAAAATGCGTGCAATTGTTGAAGAAACAAGGAATGAAAATGTGACGAGTTTGGCTGGGGTACCATCTTGGATGCTGGTCTTGCTAAATACTGTTTTAGAAACAACCGGGCTTTCCAATGTTTTGGATCTTTGGCCCAACTTGGAAGTTTATTTTCATGGCGGGGTGAGCTTTATGCCCTACGAACGTGAGTACAAAAAAATAATTCCTTCAACATCGTTTAAGTATTATGAAACTTACAATGCATCTGAAGGGTTTTTTGCCATTCAAGACCGGAATCATTCCGATGAATTGATGTTGATGTTGGATTATGGGATTTTTTATGAGTTCATTCCAATGGAAACTTATGGCAATAAAAATCAAAAAGTGATTCCTTTATGTGAAGTTCAAAAAGGGAAAAATTATGCAATGATTATTACCACAAATGCAGGGCTTTGGCGCTATCAAATTGGGGATACCGTTCGGTTTACGTGCATCGATCCCTACCGGATTGTGGTGACTGGACGCACCAAACATTTTATCAATGTTTTTGGTGAAGAACTCATCATCGAAAATACCGACAAAGCTTTGAAAATAGTTGCTAAAAAAATTGGTTATGAAATTCGAGATTACACCGTTGCGCCTATTTTTATGGAAGGCAAAGAAAAGGGGGCGCATGAATGGTTGATTGAATTTAAAAAACCTCCTAAAGATCTGCGTTATTTTACAGAATTATTGGACAATGCCTTGAAAGCCTTAAACTCTGACTACGAGGCAAAACGCTATAATAATACTACTTTAAACATTCCAAAAGTGAGAGTCGCAAGACAAAGGCTTTTTCGCGACTGGTTAAAAGCAAAAAATCAATTGGGTGGGCAACACAAGGTGCCACGTCTTTCCAATTCTCGTTTGTTTTTAGAAGCTTTATTGAGTCTGTCTTAAAATGACATACATGATTCATTTATTGCAGTATTTATCCTTTTACTTTTTTTTTATTAAACAAAAGATTTAGGAAACGGCTTTCAATTGCTTAAGTCTGGAACGGTTGAGCTGTTTTTTAGCATATAATTTATCAACATTGAGAGTTGTTTCACCAGTACCTGGCAGAGAAAACATTGCGTCAGTTAAAATTTCTTCACACAATGAACGCAAGCCACGAGCTCCCAATTTATATTCAACAGCTTTTACGACTATAAAATCCAAAGCATCCTCTTCAAATGATAACTCAATTTGATCCATTTCAAACAATTTTTTGTATTGTTTTACAATGGCATTTTTGGGTTCTGTAAGAATCGCTCTTAGCGTAGATTCGTCCATTGGATTCATGTACGTCAAGACAGGCAATCGACCGATAATTTCTGGAATAAGGCCAAAATCTTTTAAGTCTTTAGGCGTGATGTATTGCAACAAGTTTTTTGTGTCAATTGGATCGCCTTCTTGAGCCGATTTATAACCAATGGCCGCCATATTCAAGCGCTTAGAAATACGGCGTTCAATACCATCAAAGGCGCCGCCGGCAATAAATAATATGTTCTCGGTATTGACCTCAACAAACTTTTGATCTGGATGTTTTCGCCCTCCTTTGGGAGGGACATTGACAACAGTACCCTCTAAAAGTTTAAGCAAGGCCTGTTGTACGCCCTCACCAGAAACATCTCTGGTGATTGAAGGATTGTCACTTTTACGCGCAATTTTATCAATTTCATCAATAAATACAATACCGCGTTCTGCTTTTTCTTTATCATAGTCCGCGGCTTGTAACAAGCGCGTCAACATACTTTCTACGTCCTCACCCACATAGCCTGCCTCGGTCATCACAGTGGCATCTACAATGGCTAAAGGCACGTTGAGCATCTTAGCAATGGTTTTAGCCATAAGCGTTTTTCCAGTCCCGGTTTCCCCGACCAATATGATGTTACTTTTTTGAATTTCAATGGCATCTTCTGATGGCGATTGCAGCAACCTTTTGTAGTGGTTGTATACTGCCACAGCCATCACCTTCTTTGTTTGGTCTTGACCAATGACGTAGTTGTCCAAAAAGCTTTTTATTTCCTTGGGCTTTTTAAGTATCAAATCAGAAGTAAGTTCTTGTCCCTGATGATTAGATTCTTCTACAACAATGCCATGTGCTTGTTCGATACAGCGGTCACATATATGAGCACCAAGGCCTGCAATTAGTAAATTTGTCTCGGCCTTTTGCTTGCCACAAAATGAACATTCCAACACTTCTTTTGTCATGGAAACGTAAGTTTAAAAGGTCTAAAGTTTTTTGGAAAGGATTTCGTCAATCATTCCATAGTCTAAGGCTTTATCTGCCTTCATCCAGTAATCCCGATCACTGTCGGCATAGACTTTATCATAGTCTTGCCCAGAGTGCTTAGAAATAATATTGTACAACTCTTCTTTGAGCGTTAAAATTTCTCTTGCTGTAATTTCAATATCACTGGCTTGTCCTTGTGCGCCTCCTAAAGGTTGGTGAATCATAACGCGAGAGTGTGTCAATCCACTGCGTTTGCCTTTTTCACCTGCACACAACAAAACGGCACCCATAGAAGCCGCCATTCCTGTGCAAATGGTAGCAACGTCCGGCTTTATAAGCTGCATGGTGTCATAGATTCCCAATCCAGCATAAACACCCCCCCCAGGTGAGTTGATGTATATTTGGATGTCTTTGGAAGCATCGGTGCTTTCCAAAAATAACAATTGTGCTTGAATGATATTGGCAACCTGATCATTGATCGCGGTACCCAAGAAAATAATACGGTCCATCATTAAACGAGAAAACACATCAAAAATGGCAATATTCATTTGACGTTCTTCAATAATATTTGGGGT
>JBJKXC010000012.1:0-47099 GCA_045561735.1 Flavobacteriaceae bacterium
GCTCAGGACTCTTTTCAGAAACAACAAGATCTACAGACCAATCTGCAATATTGCCAAAGGCACCATTTGAATTCCCATTACCACCTCTGGAAGCACCACGTGCAGAAGACGCATACATTCTTCCAGCAGCAACATCTTGGTTACCGTTTTCAACAAAGACTAGCGCAGGCTTTTTATCGCGGTCATCCAAAATATTTTGGCTGTTGGAAAAATTAAAGCATAGGGTAATTAGGGCAACGATAAGTAATTTTATATTTTTCATTTTTTAAGTATTTTAAAATTGGTTTGATTTTTATTTTCGTCTTCTACTATTAGTATGTAAACGCCTCGATCTAATCTATTTAAATGAATAGTGCTTAAATTGGAAGAAAGCACTAATTGACCAATAGAGTTATAAAGATGACTGGTTGAATTTTCTAACCCCATGATATTTAATGTAGAAGATACAGGATTTGGATAAACAGCAATGCCAGAGCTATAATTTTCATCAATGGACAGAGTGTTTAATCCCCCAGCAGTTAACTTACTCATTGGAACTGAGCCATCAAAATTATAAGTGACAGTGTAGTCTTCAGCATCCTGATCAGGAAATTCTGACCAAGTGGAAGATGTATCATCATAAACAAATAAAGCTGTATCGTGATTTACACCATTCATTATGGCATCATCATAGTTATAGACGATAGTACCTGAAAAAGTTGTGAGTGCTTCTTCAAAACCAAAAACTTTACTCATTGTTTCTGTGTTATTTAAAGTTTCCGCTGAATTAGTTAAGGAAACTTGACTTGTATTATCTCCACTCAATATGTACTGCGAATCAGGTGACAATTCCATCCCAACCATATTTAATGTAGCTCCTTGAGATATAATCAAAGAGTTACCCGAACTGATTGTCAGTGGATATGAATCTTGAGCAGTTAAAAAGAGTGGAAACATTAATAAAAAAGTAATATATTTTATCATTTATTTAAAGTTTGAAAGCTAAGATTACAGAAAATGTAATTTTTGGCTAATTATTTTATAAATATAAAAAAAAAATAGTTAGTTTTACTTAGCTTGCAAAAAAATTAAAAATCACTATCGAACACAACATAAACACAACAAAAAAATACTAAACTTGATTAATTTTTTAAAATACAAACTGCCCTTTTTTCTTGTATTATCATTTTTTTTTGCACAATCTCAGAATTTTATAGTTCAAGGAACTATTGAGGATTCTAATGGAGTTCCTGTAGCTGGAGCTAATATCATAGAGAAGGAAAATCCACTTAATGGTTCAGTTACTGACTTTGATGGTAAATTTTCAATTCGGGTCTCTAGTACTTCAAGTTTAGAAATAAGTTACGTTGGATACGAGACAAAGGAAGTTTATGTTGATGGTAGAAATGAAATTAAAATCACTATTGAGGAAGATCTTAAAAGCCTGGATGAGGTTACTATTGTTGCTTATGGTAAACAGAAAAAATCAAGTGTAGTTGCAGCTGTAACGACAATTAATCCTTCAGAGCTAAAGTTGCCTACAAGTAACCTTACAACTTCATTTGCAGGTAGAATCGCGGGTGTAATTGCATACCAGAGGAGTGGAGAACCTGGCCGAGATAATGCAGAGTTTTTTATCCGCGGGGTCAGTACTTTTGGATACGCTAGATCCCCACTTATTTTAATAGACGGAATTGAAACTACATCTACAGATTTGGCAAGATTACAGCCAGATGATATTGCAAGTTTTTCTATCATGAAAGATGCTACCGCAACTTCATTGTTCGGAGCAAGAGGTGCAAACGGTGTGATCCTAGTCACAACAAAGGAAGGTAAAGAAGGTGTGGTTAAAATTAATGTTAGGTATGAAAAATCTTATTCAGCCGCAACAAAGTCTTTGAGTATTGCCGACCCTATAACTTATATGAGACTTCACAATGAAGCCCAAACTACAAGAAATCCACTTAGTGGACGTATATATTCCTTAGAAAAAATATTAATTTCACAGGATCCAAATAGAAATAAAATGGCTTATCCAACTGTAAACTGGTTTGATGAGCTATTAGATGATTATACTTTGAATAGCCGTTTTAATTTTAGCCTTAGTGGTGGTGGGAAAATTGCAAGATATTATCTAGCATCAACTGTAAATACGGATAATGGAAATTTGAAAGTAGACTCAAGAAATAACTTTAATAATAACATAAATTTTAAAAGAGTTTCTTTGCGATCTAATATAAATGTTAATCTCACAAAATCTACTACAGTTGCATTAAAGTTTAATGGTAATTTTGATGATTATAATGGTCCTCTAGATGGGGGTGCAGAGGTCTATCAAAAAGCTATGAAGGCAAACCCTGTATTGTATCCAAAGTTTTATGAACCTGATGCTCAATTTCAAAACTCAAATCATATTTTATTTGGAAATGCCGGTCAATTTGGAGATTATTTAAATCCATATGCAGATTTAATGCGAGGCTACAAAGACGAGAGTTACAATAATTTTTTAGCAACTGTAGAGATTAAACAAGATTTGGGTTTCATTGCAGAAGGATTGAGATTTAGAATCCTTGGAAATACCTCTAGATATTCTTTTTACAATTTAGAAAGAAAATACAATCCTTTTTATTATGCTCTAGGTAATTATGATTTTCAAAACGATTTGTACACCCTAACAGCACTAAATCCAAATCAAGGTACTGAATATCTAAATTACAATGAAGGGAGTAAAATCATTACAAATTCTACCTATTTTGAAGGTGCACTTAATTATAGTAAAACTTTTAAACAAAGGCATGAAATCACAGCAATGTTGATTGGGATTATGCGTGAATTAAAATATGCTAATGCAGGCAACCTTCAGGAATCATTGCCTTACAGAAATTTAGGTCTTTCAGGAAGGTTTACTTATGCATATGATGACAGATATTTTTCAGAATTTAATTTTGGATATAATGGATCAGAAAGATTTGCAAAATCACAAAGGTTTGGATTTTTTCCATCCTTTGGACTTGGTTGGTTGGCTTCTAATGAAAAATTCATGGAACCTTTTACAGACATATTGGATAATCTAAAATTCAAGGCAACTTATGGATTGGTTGGAAATGATCAAATTGGAAGTGCAAGCGATAGATTCTTTTATATTTCACAAGTAAATCTTAACGATGGCTCAATGGGATCTCCTTTTGGTCAAGAATTTGGAAATTACATCAATGGAATTAGTATTGATAGATATGCAAATGATCAAATTACATGGGAAAAAGCCAGAATGTTGAATATTGGAATTGAGATCGGTTTATTTAATAAAATTGATGTTCAGGCAGATTATTTCACTGAATACAGGTCGAATATATTAATGGATAGAGCTCAAATACCAGCTAGTATGGGATTACAATCTCCACTAAGAGCAAATGTAGGTGAGGCTTCTTCAAATGGGTATGAAATTACATTAGATTACAATGACCAACTAAGCAAGGACCTATTTATTGGTTTTAGAGGAAACTTTTCATACGCCGATAGCAGATTCGAGGTGTTTGAAGAGTTAGACTATCAATCTGCTGGCTTACCATGGCGATCAAGAATAGGATTAAACTTATCACAGCCCTATGGGTATATTGCCGAAAGACTTTTTATTGATGAAGCTGATGTCGCCAATTCCCCTTTACAAACTTTTGGAGAATACATGGCAGGTGACATAAAATATAAAGACATCAATAATGATGGAATAATTGACATTAATGATGAAGTTCCAATAGGATACCCTACAACTCCAAAAATAATTTATGGATTCGGGCTTTCATCCAAATATAAACATTTTGATTTTTCATTTTTCTTTCAAGGTTCTGCGAAATCATCATTCTTTATTGATGCCTATAATTCCTCTCCGTTCATAGATACTTATGGAGGAGCAATCGGGAATAATGCACTCTTAAATGCTTGGGCTAACGACCATTGGTCAGAAAATGATAGAAATTTATATGCTGCATGGCCCAGGCTCTCAAGCCAATTAATTGATAATAACAATAGAAATAGTACATGGTGGCTTAGAGATGGTACTTTTTTGAGATTAAAATCCGTTGAAATTGGTTATTCAATAGAAGACAAAGCAGCTTCAAAATTAGGCTTGACTTCTGCTAGATTTTATATTACTGGGACCAATCTGCTAACATTTAGTAAATTTAAGTTGTGGGATGTTGAAATGGGTGGAAATGGATTAGGGTATCCGATACAACTAGGGTATAATTTTGGAATCAATTTAAACTTATAGATATATGAAAAAGTATGTCATAATATTATTTATAATATCTACTTCATGCGAGAAAGACTACTTGGATGTTGTACCTGATAATATAGCTACAATTGACCTAGCATTTAATACTAGATCTACTGCTGAAAATTTTCTTTCAACTTGCTATACATATATCCCCGAACATGCGAATGTTGAACAAAACTTCTCCCTATTGGCCGGGGACGAAATTTGGTATTATGCAGAAAATGATTTCTACATGAACAATGAAACAAGTTTTAGATTGGCAAAAGGAATGCAGAATTCTGCAAGCCCATATCTTAATTATTGGGAAGGTGGTAGAGGTGCGCCACACAGTTTGTTCAACGCCTTGAGAGATTGTAATATTTTTCTAGAAAATTTGGTAGAGGTACCAGGGCTTGAGGAAGATGAAAGATTAAAATGGCTTGATGAGGTTAAAGTTCTTAAGACATTTTATCACTTTTGGCTAATGCAAATGTATGGCCCTATACCAATTATTGACCAAAATATCCCTGTTGGAGCAAGCCCTGAAGAAACAAATGTAAGAAGAGAATCCATCGATGATGTAGTTAGCTATCTTGTCCAAATTCTTGATGAAGTCATTGAAGCTGAAAATCTACCCGGCTTAATAAATTATATATACACTGATATGGGTAGAATAACCATGCCAATTGCTAAAGCATTAAAAGCCAAAATATTAGTATTATCCGCAAGTCCCATTTTTAATGGTAATACTGACCTGAGTGAGCTCACAGATAATTTAGGAAATAAACTTGTTAGTCAAGTATATGACCCTCAAAAATGGGTGTACGCTAGAGATGCACTTTTTGAGGCAATTGAAAGCGCACATTTAAATGGTCATCAACTTTATGAGTTTAATCAACAAATTCCAATCATCGGTGGTATTAATGAAGAAATTACTAAAGAGTTAAGTCTAAGAGCAGCCATAACAGAACCTTTCAACACAGAAATTATATGGGCATTTGCTCCAGAGTGGACTGGAGATTTACAAATGTGGTGTCAACCACGATGGACTGCGGATCACTCAGCATTATTTGGTTATACTAAAAAATCACACGCCCCAACATTAAATATGGTTGAAACATTTTACACAAATAATGGCGTACCTATTGATGAAGATATCACTTGGGATTATGGCAATAGATATGATGTAATCCAAACGCCTCTTTTTGATTCAAATAATGAAAATTTTCATGAATTTTATATTGAGGATGATTATTACACTGCTAAACTACACACCTACAGAGAACCTAGATTTTATTCATCAATTGGATTTGATGGTGGTAAATGGTTTTCTCTAGAAACAGAAAATATAAATTTCATTCCTCACTTGAATGCCAAAGCCGGAGCTGCTTCAGGCAAACAAGGTTTTGAAATATATTCTATAACTGGGTTTTTTGCAAAAAAATTAGTCCACTATGAAAATATAATATCATTACAAGGTTCTACTATAAAGGGATATTCCTTTCCTATTATTAGACTTTCAGATTTATATTTAATGTATTCAGAGGCATTAAATGAAACAAAAGCTGCTCCAGATGCTGAAGTTTATGAATACATCCAAAGAGTTAGGACAAGAGCGGGACTAGATGCTGGCGGCGACATCTTGAACACCTGGCAGATGTATTCTACTAACCCATCAAAGCCTATGACGAAAGACGGAATGAGAAAAATTATCCATCAAGAAAGAATGATTGAGCTTGCACTTGAAGGACATAGGTATTGGGATTTAAAACGATGGAAATTAGCAACAGAGTATTTCAATAAACCCATACAAGGATGGAATATTTTTAGATCTGACGTTGAAGGTTTTTATGAAGTTGAAAACATTTTTTACAGAAACTTTTCAACAAAAGATTATTTATGGCCAATTAGTCAAAATGAATTATTAAGAAATCCGAATCTAATACAAAACCCAGGTTGGTAAAATTTTAATTATTATGAAGCGAATTTTAAACTTTCTAATTAACAATCCTATTAATTATATTCATATTTTTTTTGTGGCTTTAGTTTTCAACTGTACTGAAGACAGTCACAGTGCATACGGAGGCGATTCAATTGCACCAGCTAAAGTAGTAGTGAATTCAATTGAAAACACTCCTGGTGGGGCAATTATCAGATTTACACCGCCAAATGATCCCGATTTATTGTACGTAAAAGGAAAATATAGAGATGAAAATGACATACTAAAAGAAGTCATTGTATCGTCTTACATTGACAGTTTAAATATTCTTGGGTTTGGACAAACAGGAGATTATCCTGTTGATGTAACCGCGATCGATACTGGTAATAATGAATCTGAAGCAGAAAGAGTATTCATTTCTCCTTTAGAAGCACCAATTCATGCCATATTAGAATCGATTGAGGGGGTACAAGACTTTGGAGGTGTTAATATTTCTTATATTAATCCAACAAGAGCTGAGGTATCCTTGAATATGTCAGTTGAAGAAGAAAATGGCGAAATTGCATTCAAAGAATCATTTTTCACAAGCCAAGCTAACAGTTCATACAGTTTTCGAGGCTACGATTCTGAACCAACAGTTTTTGTAATATACGTTGAAGATAGATGGGGAAACCAAACTGTTAGGAAAAGTTTTGAAATCACACCACTTGAAGATGAATTTTTAGACAAGGGCTTCTTTTCAATTGTCTCTATGCCAGGAGATGAAAGTTTTAGTGAATATGGTTTTTCAGCAAATCAAATTTGGGATGGCTCTTGGAGCAATCAATGGAACTGTGGCCACACTAATTTTTTATCGCTCCCACATCAATTAACATTAGACTTGGGTCAGACGGCTAATTTAAATAGATTTAAACTGTACCAAAGAGGAGGAAGTGAACTATACAAACATGGCAATCCTAAGGTTTTCAGGATGTATGGCAGAGCTAACCTAGACAATTTACCTATATATAACCCATCTGATCCTGGAGATGGTTGGGTGTTTTTAGGAGAATTTGAATCATTTAAACCCTCTGGTTTACCCCCTGGATCTAATACAGACGAAGATTACCTATTTCAGGACAATGGAGAGGATTTTGTGTTTAGTTTTGATTCACAACAACACGACATCCGATACATAAGACTTATTAACCTTGAATCATGGAATAACCAGACGGTTACAGTCATAGGTGAGTTGTCTTTCTGGGGGAGAATTATTCAATAACTAGAAGATATGAAATGCTTTAATTCTATAACGATTTTTTTAATTTGCCTAATTGCAACCACAACAAGTTGTAATGACATGGACAAAATTCATCAACAATATTTAGACGGTGAAATAATTTATTCTGGAAAATTAGATACACTTCTTATAAGACCAGGTATGTATAGAGCTCAATTAGAGGCATATACTCATTTATTAGGTAATTCAAATAAAGTGATAGTAGAATTTGACAACCGTACTGAAATTTATGATATCGAAAGTGATGTACCAGAAATTTATTCTGTTATAATTGAAAACCTAGATGAAGATTTTTATGAATTTGATGTAGTCACTCAAGATGGAGAAGGTAACCTGTCAATTCCTCAAACTGTTAGCGGATTTGCAGTTGGAGATAATTTTGTTGGTGATCAATCGCCTAGAGAAGTAAATGACTTTACTTTTGAGACGGATGGTAACTATGTAAACTTTTTTGGGAATGCGGAGTCTGAATTTGTTATTTTCACAACACTTGACTATGATAACGAAAATAATGAAGTTGTTAGAGATACTTTATTTTTTGAAGACGATAAGGTCAAGCTAATTGATTTTTTACCACTAGGTAATTTAACAACGCAGTCCTATATTCAATCGGGACTTAGAGGTATAGACACCATAGCATTGGAACCCGTTAGTTACAGTTTGCCCGACGTACCGTATTCTGAGTTGGAAAAAGATTTCATACAAATTGTAGATATAATTGGAGATAACAATGGTCAATTTGACGGAGCAAATCCCCAGGAATTTCTTTTTGATGGAAATGGTAGTTGGGATGGCAATAATGAACAAACATATTTATCTCAACCGGGTGATATTCCACACCATTTTACAATAGACTTGGGTGTGAATACTGTTTTAAGAAAAGTTAAATTAGAAATGCCCGATGCCCAAACTAATAATCAAAATAATGCCACTAGAGTTCAGATTTGGGGTAAAAGAACTCTTGGGTTTGAAAATACAAACTCAAGTACAGAAAGTGAATTAATTAATCTTGGCTGGACTCTTATGGAAGATGTAACGCTTGATGGTCAAAATGAAAGTAATCATAATTTTTTAATCAGTCCAATATTTGATATTCGATATGTAAAATATAGAGTAGTTTCGACAGTTGGCAATGTTCATTCCCAGCTCACAGAAATGACCTTTTATGGTCAGAATACTGAACCCATCACGCATGATAAATCTTTATTCTCAATGGTGTCGATGCCAAGTGACAATCCCGGTACATTTTACAATGCTAGCCCAAGTAATTATTTATGGGATAATAACAGTTCTTGGTTAGGAAGTGATGCTTATGGGTATCATTCTGGGGAGAATGCAGTTCCGGGTCATTTTACGATAGATTTGGGAGTCGTTACTCAACTTAGAGGTGCTAGATTTCATTTTAGAGATCCTTCTAACTACTCAGGAAACAATCCAACAGAACTAGAAATCTGGGGAAGGCTAGATTTGGTGGGTGCTACCATATTACCTAATTTTCAGTCTATTGGAAACAATGTGATTTCCGGCCCAACTAGTTCAAGCAGCTTAATTGACGCTGGCTGGATACTACTGTCTTCAGAAAATATTGAAGGAGCAAACCTTCAATCCACTGAATATGAAGTCCAGTCAAATCAAATGGTTCGGTATTTAAAAATCCGGTATGTTAGCACCGTTGCTGGTAGTGGATGTCAATTTATTGAAGTTAATTTTGAGGGGAATGGTGCAATTATTGAATAAAAGCATATATATAACGCTATTATTTTGTCTTTTTTTTTCAAAATCACACTCGCAAGATTTACATGATTATGTAAATACAACAATAGGCTCCAAAGACAATGGACTGAGCAGCGGATATACATTTATAGGAGCCACCTATCCATTTGGGATGGTTCAATTTACACCCAGTTTTTTTTCTCCAAATAAGGGTTTTGTTGTTACACAGCTAAGCGGTGCTGGCTGTCCAAATATGGGTAATTTTCCTGTCATGGCCTTTTCCAACGAAATAAAAAAATCTCCAAATAACATGGAGTCATATGATCGCTACAAGTCAATTAAAGACTCAAAAGCTGGACTCTTGTCTGTAGAGATGAATGATGGAACACAAATTAGCGTTACCGCGACTAAAAGAACTGCTGTTGCTAAATTTAAATTTGGCACTTCTGACAAAGGAACCGTAATAATTGGATCGGGAATTAATTCTACAAAAGTTAATGACGCATTTGTTACAAATACTTCTTTAAAGAGTTGTGAAGGTTATGCAACAGGTGGGGATTTTTGTGGAACAGACACAAACTATCCTGTATTTTTTTATGTGGAGTTTGACAGGCCTTCTTTGGGATTTAAAGTCTGGAAAAAAAATAGAATTATAAGTAAACGTTCAGCAGATGGACCAAATTCTGGAACAATTTTCACATTTGACACCTCAAATAACAAAGAAGTTAATTATAGAATTTCTATTTCATTTGTTTCAATTGAAAATGCTAAAATTAATATGAAATCGGAGGATGTTGGATTTAATTTTCAGTCTTATTTATCAAGAAATCAAGCATCCTGGAATGAAAAGTTAAGCACTATTTTAATATCAAGTGACAATAAAGATTCTTTAATTCAATTCTACTCAAACTTCTACAGGAGCCTGATTCATCCTAATGTTGTGAGTGACACTAATGGGGAATATTTAGGTGCAGATTTTAAAATTCAAAAGACAACGAATGAAAGGGATCAGTACAGCTCTTTTAGTGTTTGGGATACTTACCGGACACAAGCACAATTGTTGGCTTGGTTGTTTCCAAATCAAAGCAGTGATATGGTGCAATCTTTGGTGGATTTTGCCGATCAATCAGGCGGTTATGGCAGATGGATTCTAGCAAACACAGAAACAGGAATTATGCAGGGAGACCCAACCCCTATTTTAATATCAAATTCGTATTGTTTTGGCGCCAAAGACTTCGATATTCATAATGCATTTAAGCACATGAAAAGCGGAGCTACAATTCCCAGATTGAGGTCTCAAAATCAAGAAATTAGACCTTATTTGGAAGAATACATAAAGCATGGCCACACCTTCGCTTCCATGCATTTAGAATACACATCTTCCGATTTTGCAATTGGTCAATTTGCATTACAAGCCTTAGGTGATATAGATCAATATAATTTTTTCCTTAAAAGATCTAAAAGTTGGCAAAATATTTACAATCCAAAAATTAAATGGCTTAATTCCAAATACCCCAACAACGTATGGAAAGATATCAACCACGATTGGAGAGAAGGTACATACAAAAATTATTTTTGGATGGTCCCCTATGATTTAGACGGATTGATTCAAAAAATTGGAGGCAAAAAAA
Organism: Flavobacteriaceae bacterium; assembly: GCA_045561735.1. GTDB lineage: Bacteria > Bacteroidota > Bacteroidia > Flavobacteriales > Flavobacteriaceae > UBA3537. The sequence goes on from JBJKXC010000012.1 coordinate 10,794, forward strand.
TTGCCCAACAAAGGTTAGATTCTCTTTTTATAAGGCTGGATGCAAGGTATGAAGATAAATGGTTCGCGTCGGGGAATGAACCAGATTTTCATGTTCCCTGGGTGTACAATTGGACCGATGAACCGGAGAAAACATCTAAAACCATCAACAGAATTCACAACGAGATGTATCAAAATTCTCCATCTGGTTTACCGGGGAATGATGACCTTGGAACTATGGGGTCCTGGTATGTTTTTTCTTCCTTAGGACTTTACCCAGTTATCCCTGGAGTCGGAGGTTTTGCAATGAATTTGCCAAAATTCAAAAAAATAAAAATCCGATTACCTAATGATGTTTTAACAATTCAAAAGTATAATGAAAATATAGATGTTATTAAATCAGTCACTGTGAATGCCCTAAGCCACCATAACACATGGTTGAGTTTAAATCAAATAAAAAATGGGGGTACAATCACATTCAATAAGAACGTGGATAACAAATGGATAATTAAAGAAAATGCACCCACTTACTAACAACAATCAAATATGAGAATGAAAAAAATAATTTACAGTATATCTATTGCATTAACTTGCATAATGATCTTCAGCTTTGGTAGTACTCCAAACAATAATTACGTAAAATATGTAGACCCTTTCATTGGCTCTGGAGGTCATGGACACGTTTTTGTTGGTGCAAATGTTCCTTTTGGTGGCGTACAAGTTGGGCCCACAAATTTCAACAAAGGCTGGGATTGGTCTTCTTCCTACCACCATTCGGACAGTATTGTAAAAGGATTCTGTCATTTGAATGTTAGTGGAACCGGCATGTCAGATTTAGGAGAATTAACCGTCATGCCTGTAAATGGTCCACTCAAGATAAATGCTGGAACACAAGAAAATCACATGAAGGGCTATTCATCATTATATAGAAAAGAAAAAGAACAGGTTTCACCTGGATATTACAGTGTCTTTTTAGAGCGATACAACATTAAAGTAGAATTAACGGCTTCTAAAAGAGTAGGCCTCCACCGATATACCTATCCAAAGTCGACAGACTCTAGAATTATTATTGACCTAGTAGAAGGCAGTGCCGATAGACCCACAGAAACCTTTTTAAGAAAAATAAATGACACTTTGTTTGAGGGTTACAGATTTTCCACTGGGTGGGCAAAAGACCAAAGAGAATTTTTCTCAGTAGTAACTTCAAAGCCTGTAAAAAACTTTTTATTATATGACAGAGGAAGAAAGATCAAGGATAACGAAAAAAAAGGTAAGTATGTTAAGGGATTTCTGGAGTTTGAAACCGATGAAGGAGAAGAGGTATTCTTTAAAATGGGCGTTTCAACCGTGAGTATGAAAAATGCTTTAGAAAACTTAATCCACGAGATTCCACATTGGAATTTTGAAGTAGTTCATAACAATGCTATTTCTGAATGGAATCGTGAATTGTCCAAAATAAAGATAAAGACAAAAGATATTAAGAAGAAAAAAATATTTTATACTGCCATGTACCATACCATGATTGCCCCTAATTTATACCACGATGTCAATGGAGAGTATAGAGGAACGGACAAAAAAGTATACTCAGACACAACTTTTACAAACTACACCTTGTTTTCTCTTTGGGATACATACAGAGCGGCACATCCGCTTTATACAATAACCCATCCAGAAAGAGTGAGTGATATGGTCAATTCTATGCTCAAAATATTTGACCATCAGGGTAAGCTACCCGTTTGGCACCTCCGAGGGAATGAAACCAACACAATGCCGGGTTACAGTGCCATACCAGTAGTTGTTGATGCAGTTTTAAAAGGATTTGATATAGACAAGAAAGAAGCATTTAATGCGGTTAAAAAAAGTGCTACCGGCTATTTTGAACCTGGGGTAAAAGAATTAATGAATCTTGGGTACATTCCGTCTGATTTAATGGTGGAGTCTGTAGCCAGTTCTATGGAATACGCTATTGGGGATTGGGGAATTGCTCAATTGGCAAAAGAGATAAACAATAAAGATGATTATCATTACTTTTTAGATCGATCAAAAGCCTACAAAACCTATTTTGATAAAGAAACAAAATTCATGAGAGGTAAATTATCTAATGGTGAATGGAGAACCCCTTTTGACCCTGTTTCCGCACAACATAGAATTAATGACTATTGTGAGGGAAATGCATGGCAATACCTTTGGCTTGTACCTCAAGACCCTGAAGGTTTAATTACACTACTTGGTGGGGATGAAAAATACATAGAAAAACTTGATACCTTGTTTAGCATGTCATCAGATCTTGAAGAGGGATCATCAATGGACATTACAGGCTTAATCGGGCAGTATGCACATGGAAATGAACCAAGTCACCACACCACTTACATGTACGCCTATGCGGGGGCGCAACATAAGATCCCCAAAAATGTTAGATATATTTTAAGTGAATTATACAATGACCAGCCAGACGGACTCAGTGGCAATGAAGATTGTGGACAAATGTCTGCTTGGTATATTTTCTCTTCACTAGGCTTCTACCCTGTTAATCCATCTAATGGAGCTTATGTTTTTGGAAGCCCTATTTTTGATGAAGTTTTAATAGAACTTCAAGGGGGTAAAAACTTTAAAATTATAACCGAAAATAATTCAGAAAAAAACATATACATAGAATCTGTAACATTAAATGGTGAGAATTACAACAATTCTTACATAACCCACAAGGACATTACAAATGGTGGTGAATTAAAATTTGTTATGAGTGATACGCCAAACAAAGCGTTTGGTAAAGATTATAAAAACAGACCAAAATCTATAGTTTATTAAATTTAACATGATGCGTTTCTTAGTGTTTTTTCTAATTTTTTTTAATGGGATTTTTTTTGCCCAAAGTGAAAAGGATTTCACTAAATATGTAAATCCCTTGATTGGCAGCGATTCATCTCATGAACTATCTAAAGGCAATACTTATCCTGCGATTGCGCTGCCTTGGGGAATGAATTTTTGGACACCTCAAACTGGAAAGATGGGGGATGGTTGGATTTATACACACAAAAATTCAGGACTTGTCGGGATACGACAAACCCACCAGCCAAGCCCATGGATTAATGATTATGGAGCATTCTCTATCATGGCAACTTCAGGAACGCTTAATGTTTTGGAAAAGCAAAGAAGGGCAAACTATCAGAATCAAATCATTAAGCCACATCACTATAAGGTTAAATTGGTTGATTTTGACATAGATTTAGAAGTTTCCCCTACTAGAAGTTCGGCCCATTTTAAGCTTAGTTCTCCAACTCAAAAAAAAATAAATATTATCATCGATGCTTTTTTTAAAGGATCAAGTATTGAAATAAATACCGAAAAAAATACAATCTATGGTATTTCAAAAAACAACTCTGGAGGAGTCCCAGAAAATTTCTCAAATTATTTTATAATTGAGTTTATAACACCTTTCAATAGCTATGGAACATGGGACGGGTCTGGGAAATTATTTAAAAAAGATAAGTTAAATGGGGACCATGTAGGAGCGCATGTAAGTTACGACTCCATTACTGATGGAGCAATTGAATTTAGAGTTTCATCATCCTTCATTAGTCATGAGCAGGCGTTAATAAACCTCAATCGCGAAATACCTGCAGACCAAAGTTTTGAAGCCACCAAAGAAAATGCAAAAAAAATATGGAATAACGAGCTCTCAAAAATTAAGATAACTCCAGTTGTCGAAAATGACAAAAAAGACAGTTACGATAATATGGTAAAATTTTACTCTTGTTTTTACAGAACCATATTATTCCCTCGTCCTTTGCATGAATATGACATTGAAGGCAAACAAATACATTACAGTCCATACAATGGAGAAATTTTAAACGGGCCTCTTTATACGGATAATGGATTTTGGGATACTTTTCGTGCAGTATTCCCTTTTTATAATTTGTTGTACCCAGAAAAAATGGGTGAAATTATTCAAGGCATCATGGTTAACCCATATAAAGAAAGTGGTTGGTTGCCCGAGTGGTCAAGTCCCGGCCACAGAGATTGTATGATTGGATCAAATTCTGCATCCATCATAGCCGAGGCCTATATAAAAGGCAACAGAGACTTTGATGTAGAGACTGCCTACCAAGCTATCCTTAAGAACACTGTCAATGAAGGGCCTTTAGGCTCTGTGGGAAGAAAAGGTTTCAAAGCTTATAACGAACTGGGATACATTCCATTTGATATTAAAGTTAATGAGAGTGTGGCACGTACTCTTGAATACACTTACAACGACTACTGTATTTATAAATTAGGCGAGAAATTAAATAAACCAGCAGATGAGATTAATATTTTTAAAGAAAGATCTTATAACTTTAAAAATGTTTTCGATCCTTCTGTAAATTTTATGAGAGGAAAGTCTAAGAAAGGTGATTTTGAATCCAAGTTTAGGCCTGATAAATGGGGAGGTGTTTTTACTGAAGGCAGTTCATGGCATTATACATGGTCCGTTTTACATGATATTCAAGGCCTTATCGATCTTATGGGAGGGACGGAAAATTTTATTGCTAAAATGGATTCTATATTTACAACCCCCCCTACTTCAGATTTCAGCTATTATGGGTTCAAAATCCACGAAATATTAGAAATGGAATTAATTGAAATGGGGCAGTATGCACATGGAAATCAACCCATACAACATGTGTTGTATTTGTATAATTATGCACTTCAGCCATGGAAAACTCAAGAAAAAGTAAGGTATGTTATGGACAACCTATACGGAAGTCAAGAAGATGGATATTGTGGGGATGAAGATAATGGACAAACATCTGCATGGTTTTTATTTTCATCAATGGGATTTTATCCTGTTGCGCCTATAACCGGACAATATTTGATCGGAAGTCCATTGTTTGAAAAAGTAGAAATTAGTTTAAGCAATGGTCAAAATGTGACAATTAATAATCATAACAACAATAAAAGATCTGTATACATTGATAAATTATCCGTTGATGGTAAGCTATATAATAAAAACTGGTTTGATCATGATGCAATGTTAAACGGCATGGAAATTGATTTTCAAATGAGTAGTAAACCAAATTATAATTGGGGTTCTTCGGAAGAATCAATTCCATATTCAATGTCAGAAAAAAATTGAATTAATTAAATAATTCCAGATCCTTTGTGAAATAGTTCGACTTCACAACTCTTGGCTCCACTTATTATTACCATGAATAATTTTTTATTTTCGCGAATTTTATTTGTTCAAATTACAAAAACAGATACTTTATATTTTTTATATATTAGTTGACTTAAAACTATAAATAAAATGATTATGAATCTTACAAATAAACTATTTGTTATCCTTTTGTCTTTTGTCTTTTCAATACACATGATTGCCCAAGATAACAAAGAAAAAAGCGTAATTGAAAATGCTTTAGATGGTTTTAAATTTAGAAGTATTGGCCCCGCATTCATGTCTGGAAGAATTGCAGATATAGCCATAGACCATAACAATGAGAATGTATGGTATGTAGCTGTAGGGTCCGGAGGGCTTTGGAAAACTACAAATTCTGGAACAACCTGGACCCCACTCACAGACAAAGAGTCCTTTTATTCTACAGGATGTGTAACTATAGATCCTCATAATAATGAAAAGATTTGGCTAGGTACAGGAGAAAATGTTGGAGGACGACATGTTGGTATTGGCCATGGCTTATTTGTAAGTGAAGACGGAGGAAAAACATGGAAAAATTCAGGTTTAAAAAAATCAGAACATATATCTAAAATTATTGTGCACCCTAAAGATCCTAATACCATTTGGGTTGCTGTTCAAGGCCCCTTATGGAGCCCTGGAGGAGAACGTGGTTTGTACAAAAGTATTGATGGTGGTAAAACCTGGGAAAATACACTCAACATTAATCAATGGACTGGGGTTACAGATTTAGTCATTGATGCGTCAAATCCTGCTATTCTTTATGCAGCTTCATGGCAACGTCATAGAAATGTAGCAGCGTACATGGGTGGTGGTCCTGGAACTTCACTACACAAAAGTACAGATGGTGGTAACAATTGGTTTAAGATTGATAATGGTTTACCAAAATCTAACATGGGTAAAATTGGTTTAGCCATTTCCCCTATGAAATCTAATGTATTGTATGCAGCTATTGAGTTAGATCATAGAAAAGGTGCGGTTTACAAATCAACTAATAGTGGTGGGAGCTGGACCAAAATGTCTGATGCCGTTTCTGGGGGAACTGGTCCACACTATTATCAAGAGCTTGTAGCTTCCCCGCACCAATTTGATAAGATATTTTTAATGAATGTAAGAGCCTTAGTTTCTGAAGATGGTGGTAAAACCTTTTACACAATGAAAGAACAAAACAAACATTCAGATAACCATGCTTTAGTGTTCAAAGCCAAAGATCCAAACTATTTATTATTTGGCTGTGATGGTGGTCTATACGAATCTTTTGATAATACTAACAATTGGAAATTTGTCAATAATCTACCATTGACTCAGTTCTATAAATTAGCTGTAGATGATGCCACCCCATTTTATAATATTTATGGTGGAACTCAGGATAATAACACCCAAGGGGGGCCTTCTAGAACCTTTAAATCTAATGGCATTTCTAACTCAGACTGGTATGTGTTACTTGGAGGTGATGGTCACCAACCAGCCACAGAACCTGGAAACCCAGATATCGTTTATGCCCAGTGGCAACAAGGTAATTTATATCGTATCGATAAAACTACTGGAGAGGCAACCTATATTAAGCCGCAAAACCGTTTAGGTGAAGTTTACGAACGTTATAATTGGGACTCTCCTATTTTGGTGAGTCAACATGACCCCAAGCGTCTTTATTTTGGCACGCAAAGGGTATGGCGTTCAGATAACAGAGGGGACAGCTGGAATGCAGTATCATCCGATTTAACCAAAAATCAAGAACGTTTAAGTTTGCCTATTATGGGGAAACAACAAAGTTTTGACAATGCTTGGGATGTCTATGCCATGTCTACGTACAACACCATAACATCTTTGGCTGAGTCTAAACTAAATGAGAATTTATTGTACGCAGGTACTGATGACGGTATATTACAAATTACTAAAGACGGTGGAAATAATTGGAAAAAAATGACGGTTAATCAACTGCCAGGAGTTCCAGAATCTGCTTTTGTAAATGACATTAAAGCAGATTTATTTAATGAAAATGTAGCTTACATTGCACTTGACAATCATAAGTTTGGCGATTACAAACCCTATTTATTTAAAACCACTAATGGGGGTAAAAAATGGACCTCAATAACCAAAGGTATCCCAGACAACACCCTTATTTGGCGTTTAGTTCAAGATCATGAAAATCCTAATTTATTGTTTTTAGCTACTGAATATGGTGTATATGTTAGCTTTGATCAAGGTAAGCAATGGTATAAGTTTTCAAATGGATTACCGACGATTTCTGTTAGAGATTTAGCGATCCAAAAACGTGAAAACGATTTGGTACTAGCTACTTTTGGACGAAGTTTTTATGTGTTAGATGATTACAGCGCACTAAGAAAAATATCTGAAAGCAGTTTAGAACAAGATGGTATTTTATTTCAACCTAGAACAGCTCTACAATACCAACCATTAACAGGTGGTACGTCTAGTCAGGGCGCCTCCTTTTTTACATCCAAAAATCCAGAGTATGGTGCATTAATCCGTTATTTTATCAAGGACGATTCCCCTAGTAATAAAACCAAAAGACAAGAACGTGAAAAAGAACTCAAGGATCTTAACATTCCTTTTCCTGGCTGGGACGCTTTAGATAATGAAATGTTAGAAGCTGCTAACGATGCAATCATTGTTATCCGTGATAGCGCAGAGAACATAATAGACCAACTCACACAGCCTTTAAAAAAAGGAATAAACCATATTAATTGGGACTTAAAACAACCCTTCGGAACAACAGTTAATGCCAATTCTAAAAACAAACAAATTCAAACCTGGCGTTTTAATGTTAAAGGGGGTAATTACTCCGCACAATTATACAAACGCATTGCTGGGCGAATGATACAGTTGTCAGACCCTCTTTTATTTGAGGTAAAACGCATCAGAACGAATGTACTCACTAATCCATTAGCTAGTGAAACAGAGGCTTATACTCATAAACTCATAGCTTTAAGTAAAGATTTAAGTAAAGTAGAACATAGTTTCGATAAAGCTTCCAAACAACTTGAGAAATTTGAGAAAATCATCAAGTTTACCACTTCAAATCAAGCTTCGCTTACAGAAGAAATTTATGCCTTGCGCAAAGAAATGCATGCGTTAAAGCTACAGCTCAACGGCAGTGCTGCAAAATCCATAGTAGGTGAAAAAGAAAAACTCTCTATTCGCTACAGGATATACTTTGCAGCCAGTGGACTTAATGGTAATTCATATGGTCAAACAAAGCTTCACATGGAAAGTTATGATATAGCCAAAACCATGTTTGAAGAACTAAAACCCAAACTGGAACAATTTTCTTTTGTAAAAGTCCCTGCTTTGGGAAAAAAACTAGAATCAAGTGGCGCACCAGAGGTACTAGATTAGATTTAAATATACTGAACTCTGATTATCCAGCTAAACCTGAGGGTCAAAAAGAATTCATAGAATCTTTAAAAAAATAAAAGAACTTTTGTGAAAAACTATAAAAAAATTCCTGTTGTCATTCTTAATGGTTTTTTAGGTTCGGGAAAAACGACACTTTTTAGAAACCTACTTTATCAATCAAAAAAGAATGAAATTACAATAGCTGCAATTGTCAATGACATGAGTGCTTTGGATGTGGATGGAGAATTGCTTGGCAATCTGGAGGTTATTGAAGAAAACAACAGCCTATTAGAATCTATTTGTAACTGTGTGTTGAGCAGTCATGAAGGAATCCGAAAATTAGACAATGCTATTAAAAAGCTGTGTTCCAATGAAAATCTAAAATTAGTTGTCATTGAAACTTCTGGAAGTTGCCACCCTCTGCCGCTGGTTGAATATTTTAGGAATCACAACCTGCTTATGCTTACAAAAGTATTTGCCCTTGTAGATTGTTGGATGTTAGCTAACGACTACCGCTATGGAGAACAGCTTATTGTGCAAATGCAAAGTAATCTGTCTCAAAACAAAAGGGACACTGTCAACTTATTGGTGGAACAAATTATGTTTTGCAGCCACCTCATTCTTACAAAAGCAGATCGGATTGAAAAAGAAAAATTACCCTATATTGCGGGACAAATTCAGCCCATTAATCCCTTTGCTTCTATTCATTCGGTCAGTTTTGGTAAACTGGATATTGAATCCTTATTGGAAGCCAAGCCATACGATTACTATAAAATAGATCAGTTAGTTAAAGAATTAAAACCCGTATTAGAATCTGAATCTCTATCCGACAAGCCTTACAACCTGGCAACCAAAGTGATCAAAGACGAACGTCCGTTTCATCCCCAACGTCTATGGGACGTTTGCCACCGCTATTTAGATCAAAGAATTTACCGCAGTAAAGGTTTTTTCTGGCTAGCAACTCGTGAGAAACATTCACTGCTGTGGAATCAAGCGGGAGGCGGTATAAATTTGGAGCTAATTGGTACTTGGAGAGCAGGTATAATTGATGATGATGACCACGGACTATCTAAAATGGAGATAGAAATATTAAAAGAAAAACTGACTAAAGAATCTAGACGGTTTGGTGACCGCTACTGCGATTTGACAGTAATTGGGGATGAAACGCAAGTTGGCCACTTTACAAATGCATTAAAATCATGTTTCCTTACAGAAATTGAAATAGAACTTTGGGAAAATGGCCATGAATTTGATGACCCTTGGCCTAAAAATATTGTCAGGATGGTCAATTAGGTTTTAGAGGTCAGTTGATTCTTAATTAAAGTAATCTCGAAAATAATCTATGGAATTTACAACTAAATTTTTCAAATAACACCATATTTGGCGTTAAGATATGTAAAACAATAGACTGTAAAAATTATTAAAAGGGATTAAATATTTATATTTGCACTCCCACTAATAAAGTATTATGAGATTAATTGCATTAAAACCCGACGTTCTTGGCGCCATTTCTAGCTCACTTTGTGTAGTGCACTGCCTTGCAACTCCTTTGCTTTTCATCTCCCATATGTACACATCAATGGATTCGAGAAATGTTCCTTTTTGGTGGAGAGACTTGGATTTTCTTTTTTTAACCATTTCGTTTATAGCCATTTATCGCGCTACAAAAACAACCTCGAAAAACTTCATGAAATATGCTTTATGGGTGGGTTGGATTGTGCTTTTTTCTTTGATTCTCAATGAAAAAATGGGTTTATTCGCTATCCCAGGAATTTCTAATTATATTGCAGCTCTCAGCCTATCATCATTTCACATTTATAATTTGAAATATTGCCAGTGTGATGACGAGAATTGCTGCGCCAAGTAATAAAATCAAATATTTTTTTAAATTTTATTGAGTTACCAAAATATTGGGAAGTATTTGCTGGGATTTAAGTTCAAAATGTTGAGCTTATAAAATTACAAACAGTATTTTAGTCCCTTAAATCTTTGAGCGTATTTTTACGAACTCTTTCCAAATATTTTTCACGTTTGGAATCAGTCACAAAAGGGACTGACCAAAATTGGGTAGTTTTAGTAAACAACGAGAGTCTCCAGCCAAAAACGAAAGTATAAACCCCCATCACCAACCGTAATTTCACCGAGTTTAAATAAAGCGTCAAAACGGGTAAGGCCGGGGCACCATGAGTCATGTAAGTACGTACTTTCTTATTTTTTAAAAAGGGTTTTGGATAGGCATACAACTTAGTGATATTTACAAACTGGTAAGCAAAACCAGGCGTGAAGACCTCATCAAAAAAGATTTCCATTCTGGGGGTGAGTCGAAACCACCAACAGGTGAGATGATAAATATATTATCTGACCAAGTTACCAAGATTTGTAGGACTCAATAATCGCATTCTGGGTCTTGTAAAACTATCTCTGTACAAATCGATAATTTTAAATCTTGACCTGAACGTTCAATGTTCTTTGACCGTCTTAAAATTCCATTGTAACAGAACGAATCTTCATTTGGATGGGCAATTATAACCAGATTTTTCATTGAATTTTTATTATAAAAGCTTAAATTTAATAATTTAATTTAGCTCCTGTCAAATCAACGGCAATTTAAAGTTTTAATAAAAAATTCCTCCAAGAATAATAATAAATGATTGTTAAATGTTAAAAATCGCATTTGATAAAAGCTACAAGCAACCTCTCGCAGAGAACCATCGCTTTCCAATGATTAAATATGAATTGATTCCTGAGCAGCTGGTTAGGAAAAATATATGCACCGAAAGCAGTTTTTTTGCACCACCTGAAATCTCAAAAAAAAATGCAGTTTTAACCCATGAGAAGCATATTATGATCATTTATTGGACTTAACTTTGAGCAAAGCAGACAAAAGACAGATTGGCTTTCCCTTAACGGAAAGCCTAGTGAAAAGGGAGCGAACCATTTCCCAAGGCAGTATTCAAAACAGCCAATTCGCTTTAAAACATGGGATTTCAATGAATATTGCAGGGGGCACCCACCACGCTTTTAAAGACAAACCTGGAGCCTTTTGCATGCTTAACGATCAAGCTATTGCCGCTAACTATCTAGTAGAAAACAAACTTGCAAAACGCGTGATGATTATCGATCTTGACGTTCACCAAGGCAATGGTACGGCTTCTATTTTTCAAGACAACGATAGGGTTTATACTATGTCGTTCCACGGAGAAAAAAATTATCCTTTTATAAAACAAAAAAGTGATTTTGATTTTGCCTTTGATGATGGTACAACAGATGCCGCCTACCTAAAAGCATTGAAATACGAACTCCCCAAACACATAAATATCTTTGAGCCAGATTTTATATTCTACTTGGCCGGAGTAGATATTTTAAAAAATGACAAATTAGGCCGTTTGTCCATTTCCATTCAAGGCTGTAAAGAAAGAGACCATTTTGTTTTAGATATATGTAAACGCAACAATATACCGCTGCAAGTGAGCATGGGAGGAGGCTACTCAATTCACCTCAAAGAAATTATTGATGCCCACTCCAACACCTTTGAATTGGCGCAAGAATTATTTTTTTAAAGCAAAAAACTGTTTTTCCTATTATTTAATAAACGACTAATTTTTTTGTCGTTATTTTGTTGGCTGCAGTAATTTGAACGAAATACAGCCCCGCCTTTAGGTCACTTATATTAATTTGATCCTGAAAAGAAACAATTTTCTTGACCAATTTACCTTGAATATCAAAAACTTCAACTGCTGTAATAAAATCAAAATATCCAGAAATTTGAACCAAATTATTTGCTGGATTTGGAACTAGTTTTAGAGTTTTAAAAAAGGTATTTTGAAAACCTGCGACGCTACTAAATGAAACTTGATCAAAATAACTTATGTTATCTTGAGAACGGCTCTCAAAGTCAGGGATGATCACAAGCCTGTTGTAAGCCCTACCCATTTCGGAACTAAAATCAAAATGTAATGCTTCCCAATTTCCATCTGTTATCGTTGTTGGTAATTGCAATTCTTTGAAATAAAGAACTTGTGAATTGGTCGGGTCTACATATTCAAATTTAACACCAAAATTAGATGCCACATCCTTTCGAACCTTTAATGAAACAATTTTATTATCCTGATTAAATAAAAATGTACCTATGTTATCGGTGAAGGTCAAGGCCCATGCTTCACCATTAGCCTTAGAGGTGAATTTTGCAACATTTTCTGAAGAATTTGAACTGCTTAAATTGGGGTTAGGTACGATCTCTAAAGCGGGGTTAGTGTGGTTGTTGTGAACTGTCCAAACCCAATTTGCTCCAAAACCATTGACCTCAAAGTCAATGTCTTCTAAATTATAATCTTCGATAGCACCACCACTTTGAAATGAAATCTGATCAAAATATATTACATTCGGTTGAGATCGTATCAAAAAATCAGGGATGATTACCATTCTGTCGTAAGTATTACCAATGACAGTACTGAAATCAAAGGTTAATTCTTCCCAATCGCCATCGGTTTCGGTATTTGTCACTTCAATTTGCTTAAAAAAAGATGGGTTTGTAGAATCTTCAAATTTAATCGCAACAGTACTGACTACTGTTTTAAGCACCATCATCCTAACAAGACTGTTGCTTTCTGAAAATGTAATTGGAGAAGCATCTGTGTAGGCAAGTGCCCAAGGCTCACCATTGGGACTTGCTGTAAATTTAGCACTATTGTTAGATGAATTTATGCCATTGTTATTGGGGTTAGATACAAATTCCAGTGGGGCATTTGAACCATTAGCATCTACCGTCCAGCTCCAATCCGTTCCAACACCTTCCGGTTCAAAATCAATAGTTGTCTGACCAAAACTAGTGAAACTAATAACAATGAATAATTGTGTAATTTTTCTCATAAAAAAGTTAATTTTGATTTAATAAAGTTAATTATTATTTGCGATATCATTCTAGAAAACATACTACTAATACCATACAACAACAACAAAAATAATTCGTTCTTAAGTATGGGAAAAAAATATAACAAAAGAAAAAGCGTATAGCCTTTGTATAGTTTTTTTTAATATTTTTAATTAATAAGAAATAGCCAAAAAAAATTAATTTTATGAATAGATCTAAAAATTTAAAAATTAATGAGTAAAACCTACTACAACCCAGATGATTTGAAAAAATTTAGTGGCATTACTGAATGGAACCAAGAACTTGGAGAAAAATTCTTTGAATACTACGGCAAAGTCTTTGAAGAAGGCGCTTTGTCAGCACGTGAAAAATCACTAATTGCACTAGCCGTTTCCCACGTGGTTAAATGCCCATATTGCATTGATGCCTACACCAAAGATGGACTCCAACGCGGCATCACCAAAGAGGAAATGATGGAAGCTGTGCATGCTGGAGCTGCCATTGAAAGTGGTGCAACTTTAGTCCATGGCGTACAAATGATGAATAAGTACAACAAACTCTCCATGTAGGCATGCCAAAAATATCATTGAAACGGCAAAACAAAGAATTGGCCCAGCCCAAAAAGCAATTGGAATTGCTTGCCAATGGTATTTTTGAAAATGGAGCCTTACCCACTTTTAAATCCAAGTTGAAGGTTACAAACCAATTTCCACTGAAACCCTCTGAGCTTGAAATTTTACAGCTTAATTTAGGTTATATGTGCAATCAAGTCTGTACACATTGCCACGTTGATGCAGGCCCTGATCGCAAAGAAATCATGACCAAACATACCCTCAAGCAATGTTTGGAAGTTCTAAAATCTTCGGGTGCTCATACGCTAGATTTGACAGGAGGTGCTCCAGAAATGAACCCCCACTTTAAGTGGTTTGTGGAAGAAGCCTCTAAGATTGGCGTTCAAGACTTTGTCGTTCGTTCTAATTTGACCATATTAATGGCCCATAAAAAATATGATAACCTTCCAGCATTTTTCAAAACGCACAACATACATGTTGTGTCTTCCATGCCCCACTGGACTCAAGGAAAAACAGATCAACAGCGCGGAAAAGGCGTTTTTAATCGCTCTATCGAAGCTTTGAAAAAATTAAACCGCATTGGATATGGTTTACCGAATTCAAAATTGAAATTGGACCTGGTTTATAACCCCTCGGGAGCCTTTTTACCAGGAGATCAAAAAAGCATGGAATTAGATTTTAAAAAAGTATTGTATGAAGATTTTGGGATACAGTTTAATCACTTATTGGCCATTACCAACCTGCCCATAAGCCGTTTTTTAGACTACCTCATCGCGTCTGAAAACTATGAAGATTATATGTACAGTTTAGTTGAAGCTTACAATCCTAAAGCAGTTGAAAATGTCATGTGCAAAAACACTCTGTCTGTAAGCTGGGATGGCTTCTTATACGATTGTGATTTCAATCAAATGTTAGGATTAAAAGTTAAAAACCCAATTACCCACATACGTGATTTTAATGTTCATAAATTGCGAGAAAGAACCATTCAAATTTCACAACATTGCTATGGCTGTACGGCAGGTGCTGGCAGCAGTTGCCAAGGAACCGTTGTATAAACTATGCAGACTTCATTACTTATGGTCTTTGTAAGAAACCCAAAATTAGGGACAGTTAAAACACGTCTAGCTGTAACAGTTGGAGATAAAATGGCACTGGAAATTTATATGGAATTGATGCGCCATACCGCGGAGGTGACTCAGAAATTATCGGCCGATAGAAAGGTGTTTTACTCCGAAAAAATTGAAAAATATGACGTTTGGACTGAAATGAGTTTTTCAAAAGCTCTGCAAACTAAAGGTACTTTGGGACAACGCATGGAAAATGCTTTTAGTTCAGCCTTTGAGCAAGGCTACAAAAAGGTCTTGATTGTGGGCAGTGATTTATACAGTCTGAAGGCATCACACATTGAAAAAGCCCTAGAACAGTTGGATAAAAAAGAGGTTGTTATCGGCCCCGCTCAAGATGGCGGTTATTATTTGTTGGGGTTAAATAAAAAATTACCCGCTCTTTTTTGTAACAAAAACTGGGGAACCTCTAGTGTTTTAAAAGAGACTTTAAAGGATTTAAGAACAAAATCTGTTGCGCTTATGGAACCCTTGAATGATGTTGATGATTTTGAGGACTTAAAAAAAGAAACTGAACTGCTTAAAAAATTAAATATTGATGTTAAAACTTATCAACGAAACTGTTGACTTTTTAAAACAAAAAGGATTTGAAAATGCTGAAATTGGAATCATTTTAGGTACTGGTTTAGGACAACTAATAAATGATATTAAGATAATTTGTCAGGTGAGCTACAACCAAATTCCTAATTTCCCAACAGCGACTGTTGAATTTCATAAAGGGAAACTTATTTATGGCATCATTGGTGGTAAAAAAACCATCGTCATGCAAGGCCGCTTTCATTTGTATGAGGGCTATTCACTACAGGATGTGAGCTATCCAGTCCGCATTATGGAATCTCTTGGGATCCCTAGACTTTTGGTATCCAATGCTTCTGGAGCTATTAATCTGAACTTTAAAAAAAGTGAATTGATGCTCATTGAAGACCACATCAACCTGCAAGGTGGCTCCCCTTTAGCATTTAAAGGTGTGGAACGCTTAGGTACACGTTTTACAGATATGAGTGCACCTTATGATGCTGAGATGAATACTAGTTTAAAGGCAATTGCAAAAGCCGAGGATATCGTATTACATCATGGGATTTACGCTAGTGTTTACGGGCCTCAACTTGAAACACGTGCAGAGTATAGAATGCTCAAACTAATTGGGGTAGATGCAGTTGGAATGAGTACCGTACCCGAAGTAATTGTCGCCAATCATTTGGGGATGCAGGTCGCAGCGGTATCGGTCTTGACAGACGAATGTGACCCAGATAATCTTAAAGCTGTGGATGTTTTAGACATTATAAAAATGGCTAAAATTGCTGAACCTAATCTCATTATTTTATTTAAGAAACTGATCAAGGCATTGTAATGTTTTATTTCATACTAATTAAGTATATTTAAATTTTAAAATCTGTGCATAATGACCCAAAATGAAAAACCTAAGCTATTTAAATGGGGCTTAGGATACGCTTTCAGTGCAGCTATTGCAGGTATTTTATGTTGTGTCGCTCCAGCTGTGTTGTTTATGTTTGGACTTATGAGTGGGGTTTACGCCATCTCTTTTGCAGATTTTTTTTATCAAAAAGATGGAAGCACTGGAACAGGCGCTTGGATTTTAAGATTTCTGGCACTTTGTATTGGAATTTATGGAATATATAGCTTTCGAAAAAAGCAAAATCAGTGCAGTATTGATCCTAAACGAAAACAGAAAAACTTGATATTATTGACCTTCACCATTGCCATTCTTGGTATAGGCTTGTATTTAGGCTTGGAGAAATGGTCCGCTTGGTATTTTGATACACACATTGTGCCTGCACAACAAAAAGAATTAAAAATCAATTGATATAAGTTGTGGAATACGCTGTTAAAGTTATCATTCCTGCCCATAACGAAGCAGCAGCAATCTCGAAAGTGATTAGAGATATTCCAAATTTTGTTCAGGAAACAATCGTAGTAGATAATGCTTCTACAGATCTTACCTCAGAGGTGGCAAAATGTGCGGGAGCAACGGTTTTAGTAGAACCTAACAAAGGCTACGGTTCTGCTTGTTTAAAAGGTATAAAATATATTCAAAATTCAAATCCAAAAACAGACATTGTTGTCTTTTTAGATGGAGATTACAGTGATTACCCAGAACAAATGTCTGAAATCATAGCGCCAATTTTGAATCAAAATATAGATTTTGTACTAGGTAGTCGAAAAAGGAGTTTAAGCCAAAAAGGAGCCATGCAACCGCAACAGCGCTTTGGAAATTGGCTTGCAACGAACTTAATGCGATTGTTTTTCAATTCTAAATTCACAGATTTGGGGCCCTTTAGAGCCATTAAGTGTGAGGTGCTTCAACAACTTGGCATGAAGGATAAAACTTATGGCTGGACTGTCGAAATGCAACTCAAAATTTTAAAGCAAAATTTTAGTTATTCGGAAATTCCTGTTAAATACCGTAACAGAATTGGAGTCTCAAAAGTGTCTGGTACTTTAAAAGGTACTATCTTTGCAGGGATAAAAATTCTTACTTGGATTTTCAAATACAGTTTTAAAAAATGATTCTAGAGTCGATTATAATCGTCATATATTCCACCGCGCTCATTCTTATTTTTATGTACGCTCTAGCACAATTAAACCTGTTATTAAATTATTTAAAGGCCGATAAAATCTCTACTAAAAGCCCAAAATTTGACCTCACAAATCAAGCTGAAATTCCACATGTCACCATTCAACTGCCCGTGTACAATGAATTGTATGTAATGGAGCGCTTGTTGGATAACATTGTCAAGCTTGATTATCCAAACCATAAACTAGAAATTCAAGTCTTGGACGACTCCACTGACGAATCTTTAGAATCAACTGCCAAGCAAATTAAATCATTACAAAATATAGGCTTCGACATTCAACACATTTGCAGAACGGACAGAAAAGGTTTTAAAGCGGGTGCGCTAAAAGAAGGTTTAAAAATTGCCAAAGGAGAATTTATCGCAATTTTTGATGCCGATTTTTTACCAAAGTCGGACTGGTTAAAACGAACTATTCCATTTTTTAAAGATGTTGAAATTGGGGTTGTTCAAACCCGTTGGGGTCACATTAATAGAGATTATTCTGTCCTCACTAAAGTACAAGCTTTTGCATTGGATGCCCATTTCACATTAGAGCAGGTCGGTCGCAGTTCTAAAGGACACTTTATCAATTTTAATGGTACTGCAGGTGTTTGGCGAAAAAACTGCATCTTGGATGCTGGCAATTGGGAAGGGGACACTCTTACAGAAGATTTAGATTTGAGCTACCGAGCTCAGCTCCGAGATTGGAAATTTAAATATTTGGAAGACGTAGAAACACCTGCCGAACTTCCAGTGGTTATTAGCGCAGCCCGTTCTCAACAATTTAGATGGAACAAAGGAGGTGCTGAAAATTTTAGAAAGATGATTTCGAGGGTTTTCGCTAATAAAACCCTCCCATTTAAGACTAAAATACATGGAATGCTGCACCTTTTAAATAGTACCATGTTTTTAAATGTTTTGATTGTAGGAATCCTTAGTATTCCAATGTTGTACATTAAAAATGAATACGCCCATTTGAAAGCCTATTTTTATGTGATGAGCTTTTTTGTTATAAGCACTCTGATCTTTTTTATATGCTATTGGTATATGTACAAAAAAACACATGGATCAACCTTTAAAGATTTTGTACAATATGTTGTGATGTTCTTTACCTTCTTTTCAATTGCTATGGGGTTTTCACTCCACAATTCCATCGCTGTTATTGAAGGGCATATTGGAAAACGAAGTGAGTTTGTAAGAACACCAAAATTTAACATGAAATCCCTCACAGACAGCTGGAAAAACAATAAATACTTACGAAAAAAACCGTCTTTAAATGTAGTGTTAGAAGGTCTTTTAATGCTCTACTTTGGCTTCGGTATGTACAGCGCTTTTGTTGTTGGTGATCAAGGGGGTGATTTTGGTCTATTCCCATTTCACTTGATGTTGTTCTTAGGTTTCGGCTTTGTGTTTTTTAATTCCCTAAAACCAAGAGCCTAAACCTTCCACCCATGCTTTTGAAATCGTTAAATTTCAATCGTTTCGCAACTTTTTTTATCATTGCCTTTTCAATTGCTCTATATTTTTACCTTGGCTACAATATAGAACGCTATGAACATGCGAAGCTGGGCCTTTGTATATTGGGTCTATTTATGGCTTACTATGGCATTCTAAAACTAAAACTATCGTGGGTTTTAATGGTTGTGGTAGGGCTTCTTTTTAGGACTATATTTTTAGGGCATTACCCAGCTCTATCTCAAGATTTTTTCCGATTTATATGGGACGGTCGCCTCTTGTTTAAGGGTTTCAACCCCTATTTATTCACTCCGAATGAGATCATGAATTCACAAGTTGTTATCCTAGCAGAAATGCAAACCCTTTACGAGGGCATGGGGCCACTTAGCCAAAGGAATTTTTCAAATTATCCGCCCATACACCAAATGCCTGGATTTTTAGCTGCCATGATCAGCGGAAGATCTATTTTTGGCACCATTTTGATACTGAGACTTATTTTAATTTTGGCCGATTTGGGAATAGTGTATTATGGCAGAAAATTACTGGGATTACTTCAAATGCCAAAAAATGCTATTTTCGTTTATTTTTTAAATCCATTGGTGGTTATTGAACTCACTGGAAATCTTCATTTTGAGGGGCTGATGGTCTTTTTTATGCTCCTCACATTATATCACTTAAAACAAAATAAAAATGTATATGCTTCCCTTTTTATGGGGATTTCCATTCTTACTAAACTAATTCCAGTATTGGTTTTGCCTTTATTCATTAGTAGACTTGGTTTAAAAAAAAATTTACAGTTTGTTGGGATGACTACCGGAGTTGTAATTCTGGGGTTTGTCCCCTTTACAAATGTGGGATTTTTGACGAACTATAGTCATTCCGTTGGTCTTTGGTTTTCAAATTTTGAATTCAATGCCAGCTTTTATTATATGCTAAAAGCAATTATACAATACTATTTGGAGGCAAATTTGATTGCTTATATGCGTTTTATAATACCTTTTTTAATGGGAAGTACTGTGCTGTATTTATCTTTGAAAAAAGAAACCAAGACCAAAACAATAATGAAACAGTACTTGTGGCTACTTACGGCTTATTATTTTATAGCAACGACGGTCCATCCCTGGTATATTATTCCTTTGGTTTTTTTGAGTTGCTATTCCAATTACCGCTTCCCTATATGGTGGAGTTTTACTGTTTTCTTAAGCTATGGCGCCTATTACCAAACAGCGGTGCAGGAAAACCCCTACTTACTTGCAATTGAATACGGCGTTGTTTTGAGCGTTTTAATATACGAGTCTTTTAAAATTAGTTCGGGAAAATTAAAGCATCATTAATTGACTTATTTCCGTTTCGGATAAATGTTTCCAATGACCCCTTGGAAGGTCTTTCTTAGTTAAGGGCCCAATACCAACACAGTCTAAAGTCTCTATCCCGTATTTAAAGTGTGAAAAAATAGTACGAATAATCGTGTTACCGGTATTTTTTATTTGAAGTCCAATTTCATTTTTCTTAGCACCTTCAACATAGCTAATAGCGTCTACTGCAATTAATTTACCTTGGTGTTTAAATCCTTTTTCAATGGTTTTGAAGTGCTCCAATTTTAAGGGCGTAACAAGTTTTATATGAAACAGTCGAGTGACACCATGCTTTGAATTGGTGAATTTTCTATGAATTTTTTCATCATTGGTAAACAAAAGCAGACCTAAAGAATTTCTACCCAATCTTCCTATAGGGCGTATTTTTGAAGCAGTTGATTTAGACACCAAATCCATGACAGTTCTTCCTTTTCCTTTACTAGTAGTCGTTGCAAACCCTTTGGGTTTATTGAGCAAAACATAGGCTTTTTTTTCAGGGTTGATACGTGCGCCATCAAAACGAACCTCATCCTCAATTTTAACTTGATAACCCATTTCAGTCACAACCTTACCATTGACCGTCACATTACCTATACTGATATACATATCGGCTTCCCTCCTTGAACAAATTCCTGAATTGGAAATATATTTATTTAATCTGATTAACGATGCCACTTTTTCAGAAGAGGATTTCGAAGCTTTTTGAGACATGGCCTATTTTTATCCAAAGGTAATGGAATAAAATACAATCAGTTGAATAGTTGTTAAAAAATCTTGTTTAAAATCAAGGCGGGATCTAGCAACAGGATGCTGAAAACCCCAGCAAGAATCAAAAGTTTTAAAAAATTGTGAATCCGGTTGTAATCTTGGTGTCTTTGGGCATTCCATATCATAAAGAGAAGCAGGATTAGATAAACCGTAGAACCAATGAAAAAGGAATACATCAATCGCAATTCAAAATAAAAAACCAATAGAAGGGAAACCAAACAATTGAGGGCAATTAAAATACTCATCATTAATTTGGTGGCCTTCTCCCCATAAACGACCGGAACAGTCTTGTAATTTAAAGTCAAGTCGCCTTTAATATTCTCGAGATCTTTAGCCAACTCGCGTATGGCTAAAATTAAAAACAAATAAAATCCAAAAACAAAAATCAAAAGATTGTAATTTTTAAAGTACAACAAAATGGCAAAAAAGGGGGTAATTGAGAGCAATGCAGACGTTAAATTACCAAGAACAGGTTGTTTTTTAATCTTGTGGGAATACAACCAAATAAAAAACATATAGCCTGCAAAAAACAGACCTGCACGCAAAGAAATAAGGCTTGAAAATAACAAGACTAGAATGTTAATTACAAAATAAAGCGACAATTTGGTCTTTTGACTGATCAGATGGTCCAAAATAGATTTTTGAGGCCGATTGATTAAGTCTTTTTCTAGATCGTAAAAGTTATTGATGATATACCCAGAGGCTATGGCGCCAACAGTTGAAATAACAAGTACTAACAATGAAGGGTCGAAAAGCACCTCTATCATAGGTGTTTCATGGGCCAGAATAAAAATAGAGGTTAGGTATTGCGCCAACACAACCAATCCAATATTATAACCTCGCACAAGAGAGAAGATACTAATAATTTTCAGCAAAATATGTTTGAAATCTCCGGGCAATAAAATCGGATTTAAAAGGTGTAAACAACCTCAAGCTTGTATCCTGAAAGTGCTTTTTGAGCCTTGGCTATATTTTCGGTAAAGCCAAGGATATACCCCCCTCCGCCAGAACCACAAAGTTTTAGGTAATAAGCATTGGATTTAATTCCAGAAGCCCAGAGCTGGTGGAACTTTTTTGGAATCATGGGTTTGAAGTGGTTTAAAACCACTTTAGATAGTTGCTTTGTATTTCGAAACAGCGATTTAATGTCTCCTTTTAAAAAATCTTCAACGCAAGCATCCGTATGTTTGATGAATTGATTTTTAAGCATGTTTCTAAAGCCCTCTTCTTTCATTTTCTGCATAAAAAGCTGAACCATTGGGGCTGTCTCACCAACCATTCCACTGTCCAATAAAAAGACGGCCCCATGTCCTGATGTGTTTTGGGAAGGGATTCCTGTAGCTTCGATATCATTTTGTGAAGATATCAATATGGGTAAACTCAAATAACTATTAAGGGGGTCCAGCCCAGAAGACTTTCCATGGAAAAAAGACTCCATTTCAGCAAAAATAACTTTCAGTTTTAAAAGTTTATCTCTAGTTAAATTTTCTAAAACGGTCACTTTATCATGTGCATAGCGATCGTAAATTGCGGCGACCAAGGCGCCACTGCTGCCTACTCCATAGCCTCGGGGAATGGATGAATCAAAATACATACCACCAGAAATATCCGAAGCCATTTGATCGAGCTTAAAGCGCACCAAGTTTGTGTCAATGTCTTTTAAATACTGGAGATAATTTTGTAATACGTAATTGGACTCTTTTGAAAGGGCTGAATGCTTTTGACTGTGTTTCAGAGCCCCTTTGTAAAAATTATAAGGAATGGAAAGCCCTTTAGAATCTTTTATGATACCGTACTCACCAAACAATAAAATTTTAGAATAAAAAAGCGGTCCCTTCATTTACTAATGCGATTCATATATACACAAAGATACATTAAAATTCAATGCATTCTGCACCCTTACCAACGCTGTCCAAGATGTACTGCTTGTTTTGACAATAATTAGCTAATTTGATGCTGATAAATTCATTTACTTCTAAAGCATATTTTTTTGGGTACAAAACATGGACATTAGCGCCGGCATCCAAAGTAAAACAGACTGGAATATTGCTGGTTATTCTGAACGCACAAAGCGCATTAATTATTTCTAACGTATTTGATTTCATTAAAATAAAATAGGGGTCACTGCACATCATCATAGCGTGTAGTGTTAGAGCTTCAAGTTCAACAATTTTAATAAAGCCTGGTAAATCCCCATTTTTTAAAATTGGAATCAGCTGGTCTAAATGTGTATGGGCTTGCTTAAAACGTTGTGTAGCGAAGGGATGCTGATTCATCAAATTATGACCCACGGAGCTACTGACTTGTTTCTCGCCCTTATCAACCAATAAAATAGCGTCTTGGTAGTCCTGAAAAACAGCATGCACCTCTGACGGAAACTTAAGGCCTTGCAGGTCGGAACTACCTGAAATCCCTTTGTGTTGCCCCCAAATTACCAAACCACCTTCAATGCTTCGGCAAGCACTTCCCGAACCTAAGCGCGCTAGAAAAGATGCTTTGCGTTTTAGAAAAGTAGCTTCTAAATCTGGGTACAGCAAGCGTTCCAATTGCACAAGGCACATAGCCAAAGCACTCATACCAGAAGCTGAGGAAGCAATTCCAGAACTGTGAGGAAAAGTGTTGCTGGTTTCAATTTGAAAATGATGTGTTTCCAGATATGGCGCATAGATTAAAATTCGTTCAAAAAATTGTTGGATTTTAAGTTTAAAATCTTCTTTTGGCTTGCCATCTAAAAACACCTCAAAAGACAGTTCTTTGGAAGGTTTTACTTTATATTTTAAAATGGTAGTGGTTTTGCAATTGTTCAGCGTAAAACTGATAGAAGGATTGGCAGGAATTTGATTCGGTTTTTTACCCCAATATTTTACAAGAGCAATATTGCTTGGCGCTGTACAACATACAGTACCGTTTTCAATGGCTTTGAATTGTTGGGCTGGAATAAATTCTTCTACGCGCATAAACAGTTTACTTCTCAAACAAAGATACTAACTTGTATTTGTTTTTTTCTGTCATTTGCTTAATTCTTGTGTGGCTATATAAGCACCGGTCCAAACTTTCTGAAAATTAAAGCCACCTGTCATCCTATCAATATTTAGCTTTGGATTTTTTTGCAGCATTCACAGCCGCAAAAAAACATGAGGCACCGCCACCACTATTAACACATCGTATGCTTTAATATTTCAAAAATAAAAAAAGCCACTCGATTTTGAGAAGCTTTTTTTGTACGGGCGGAGAGACTCGAACTCTCACACCTCACGGCACTAGATCCTAAGTCTAGCGTGTCTACCAATTCCACCACGCCCGCTCGTCCTGTTTTATAGGGTCGCAAATATAAACAATAGTTTATAAATTCAAACTGAACGATAGAAAATTATTTGCAGTCATTTCGTAATTTTGAAAAAAATAAAATCCCATGAAAGGACTTAAAACTTATGTTGAAACACACAAGAATCGGTTTTTAGACGAACTTATTTCGTTGCTGAGATTACCCTCAGTTAGCGCCGACTCAGCCTATAGAAAAGATACAATTGCCACGGCTAAATTTGTAGCCAACAGCCTAAAAGATGCTGGTTGTGACATAGTTGAAATTTGTGAAACCGCAGGGTATCCAATAGTCTATGGTGAAAAGATCATTGATTCCAAATTGCCAACCGTATTGGTTTATGGTCATTACGATGTTCAGCCCCCAGATCCCATAGAACTCTGGGACTCCCCTCCTTTTGAGCCTGTGATTAAAATGACTGAATTACATCCGGAAGGGGCAATTTTTGCACGTGGTGCCTGCGATGACAAAGGCCAAATGTACATGCATATAAAGGCATTAGAATTTATGACCTCAACCAATCAGCTACCATGTAATGTGAAATTTATGATTGAGGGTGAGGAAGAAGTTGGGAGTGATAATTTAAGCCTTTTTGTCAAAGCGAATGCCACAAAATTATCCAATGACGTGATCCTAATTTCAGATACAGGAATGATTTCAAAAGAAACCCCATCAATTACAACGGGACTTAGAGGTTTGAGCTATTTAGAGGTTGAGGTAACTGGTCCAAATCGGGATTTACACTCCGGAATTTATGGAGGTGCTGTGGCCAATCCCATCAATATTTTATCAAAAATGATTTCTTCATTACATGATGATAACAACCGGATTACCATTCCTGGGTTTTACGACAAGGTAAAAGAATTGACAAAAGAAGAACGCAGCGCTATAGCAAAGGCTCCTTTTTCATTAGAAGCTTACAAGGAGTCCCTAGGAATTGAAGCAGTTTTTGGTGAAAAAGGCTATACCACCATCGAGAGAAACGCCATTAGACCTACTTTAGATGTAAATGGTATTTGGGGAGGCTATACTGGAGAAGGGGCAAAAACTGTGATTGCCAGTAAGGCCACAGCCAAGATATCCATGCGCTTGGTACCCAACCAAGACCATCATGAAATCACCAAACTTTTTCAAACTCATTTTGAAAATATTACGCCCAAAGGCGTTTTTGTAAAAGTGACCCCCCACCACGGCGGTCAAAGCTATGTAACCCCCATTGACAATACAGGCTATCGGGCAGCAGCCAGAGCCTACGAAACGACTTTTGGAAAAACACCTGTTCCTCAGCGGGGTGGTGGTAGCATTCCAATTGTAGCATTATTTGAAGAAATTTTAAAGAGTAAAACCATTATGATGGGCTTTGGGTTGGATAGTGATGCCATACACTCCCCCAATGAACATTATGGTGTTTTTAATTATTTGAAAGGGATTGAAACCATTCCTTTGTTTTATAAATATTTTGTGAATTTGTCTCAAAAAAATAACCTGTTATAAAGGGTTTTTTAGCTGATCCCGTTTTTTTTTAGACATGTTTTGAAGTACCATATCATAACTGTGAGAAATCAGTTCAAAAAGAAATTCTGTGGAAACATCATTTGTTTTTAGATAAATGGTATTCCAATGTTTCTTATTGGCATGAAAGCCAGGCTTTATGCAATGGTATTGTTGTCTAATTTTTGAGGCATAGATGGGATTGCATTTTAAGGTTATTGAGGGATTACCAGCCTCCCATTTAGATAAAGGGCAAAGGGCAAAAATTTTACCCAAGACTTTAAACACTAAAGTATCTTGATCAAAAGGAAATGATTCTGTTGTTTGTGACTTATTTAAGCAAAAGATGCGGATGATATCTAGCGTTGCTGGTTTCATAATTCAATCGAAAAGTTTGTACAAAACAGGCTTACTAGGGGAGGCATCATTTTGGAAAGGCGCGACGAGTAAATTTAAAATATACTTCCCGTCTTTGACCGCATTCGGGACATAGATTAGTTCGGTGATAGTAGCCTCTGTTCGGATGGCACCATGAACGTCCCAAAAAGCATTATGTGATAAAAGTTCGCCATTATCTTTTTCCTTGTCAACACTTGGTAAATCAATTAATAAATGCTTGACACCTTTATTTCTAAGGTAAATCGCCGCTGATTCAGATAAAAATGGCGGATTGGTATTGGCGTATTGTCTACTAAGTTTGTCTTTGGTATTGGGCAAAGTACGAATGACCACCGCTTCTCTTTTTTTATTGCCAATCGCATATCGCAGTTGTTTTTCAGATATGATTAAATCTTCACCTCTTTTCTCAGGAACGACTGTAATTACCTCGCTGACAAATAGAAATTGTTTTAAAGACGAATTGATACTATGGGGTTCTTCCGTTATGTGCCCAACACATTCGGTGTGAGTACCGTGCGCATGGGGGTTAAATTCAATGTGATTGAAATTTACGGCAGCCCCGCTTTTAACACTACCGGTCCAATTTTTAAGTTTTACAGGATAAATTTTTGGAGGAGGTAAGTACCATGCGTTAACATTATCCTTGGACGCCCTTAAAGGAATGGAAATATCAATCGGTTTATCCACATATATGGTGTAAGTTCTACTGTTGGCATGAATGACGGCTTTCATATACTATGGGTTTTTATAAAATTACTAAAAATTTAAACGATGAATAAATCAGATGCAATACCATCACTTAAAAACTGTCCCTTTGGAGTCATTTTCAAATGGGCATTTTCAATTTTGAGGGTTTCAGATGCCAAGTAACCGTGTGCATTTTTTAATAGACTTGTTTGAACTTCCAATCCAAATTCTTCCTCAATTCGCTTTAGGGAAATACCCCACATGGTTCGCAGTCCTGTCATGATATACTCGTTAAAGCGATTTTCAGAGCTAAGAAGTTCTGAGGTCAATGGCAATTCATTTTTAGCAATTGTATTTATATATTTTTTGTTATTAGATACATTCCAAGAGCGTTTATTACCGTCAAAAGAATGAGCAGAAGGACCAACGCCGATGTAAGGCTTGCCCAGCCAATAGCTTATATTGTGTTTTGAAAAATAGCCTGGTTTTCCAAAACTACATACCTCGTAATGAGTAAATCCAGCCTGGGTGGTTGATGTTACTAATGTTTGAAAATGTTGGGCAGCAACAGCATCGCTTAAGGAGGGGTATTGGGCTGTTTTTATGAGATGGGCTAAGGCTGTTTTTGGTTCCACGGTTAAAGCATAGCAAGACAAATGCTTGAGTTTTAAGTCAAAGGCGATTTGAAGATTTTCCTCCCAACGTTCATTGGACATATCCGGCATACCGTACAATAAATCTATGGTAATATTGTCATAATAAATCTGGGCTATTTTGATACATTCTAGGGCTTCTTTGGCCGAATGTACTCTGTTCATCAATTTCAAATCGGCATCAAAAAAAGATTGAATACCAATGCTTAGTCGGTTAATGGGTGTCACGGACAATTGCTTTATTTTTTTTAGGCTTAAATCGTCTGGATTGGCTTCAAATGTAATTTCCGCAGAGGGCAGAACTTTATAATTTTCTTTTATTACATGAAAAATTAGTGCTAATTCATCATCATTTAAAATTGAAGGGGTTCCACCCCCAAAATAAATAGATGTAATAGGTATGGAATGTAATTCCTGTGCTCTCATTTCGAGCTCTAAACAAATTGATTTTACAAAAGCTTTTCTATTTTTGTCTAATGTAGAAAAATGAAAATTACAATAATGGCAGGCTTTTTTGCAAAATGGAATATGTATGTAAAGTCCTGCCAATGTTTTAATTTATTTTTTTACCCTATTTTCATTTTGCTTCACAAAGGCACTCCAGCCTTTATAACTTTTCCCTGCGGTGACCTTTCCGCCGTTATAAAAGTGACAGACAGCCGCGGCAAGACCATCCGTAGAGTCCAAATTTTTGGGCAACTCTTTAAGTTGTAAAAGACTCTTTAACATTTTGGCCACTTGTTCTTTACTGGCGTTGCCATTACCTGTTATTGACATCTTAATTTTTTTGGGAGAATATTCTGTAATTGGAATTTCTCTCGATAATCCTGCTGCCATGGCCACACCTTGAGCTCGTCCTAACTTTAGCATACTTTGTACATTTTTTCCAAAAAAGGGCGCTTCAATGGCAATTTCGTCAGGATTATAAGAATCTATTAATTCAACAGTACGCTCAAAAATTAACTTCAACTTCAAATAATGATCGTTGTGTTTTTTGAGTTGCAACTCATTCAACTGTAAAAACGACATAGATTTACCTTTGACTTTAATCAATCCAAAGCCCATAATGGTAGTTCCGGGATCGATACCTAAAATGATTTTTTCAGTGGTCATTAATATGCATTTAAAATGATAGGTAATTGGAAGACTGCTTGCACATGCTGACTTCTTTTGATCGCAGGATAGAGGACGGGAAGCGTTGAAAAGCTTTTGGTTAAAGTATCCTTGAAACGTACGGTGGTCTGTGCTGAAAGATGGCTACCTTTTAAGCTTTTGATAGACAGTACTCCACGCTTTGAAACCGATAGATCTAAGATTAAAGTGTCTTTCAATGACTGTGTAATCATAGATTCATTAGATTTTAAAACTTCAAAAATATGGGAGGTTAAAAGCGTCTCAAAACAAACTTTATTGGCTTGAAAATCTATACCATCTTCGCAAGACTCAAAACTGGGGTACTGGTCTAATTCATTCCAATTAAAGGCTTGCAATTCTTCCTCTAAAAGCATTTCTGAGTCGAGCTTCTTTTTTTCAAAGTAATGACAAGAACAAAAAAAAATTAAAAATAAAATTGATACGTACCGCATGGTTCTTTATAAAACCTAAAATTACACTTTTAAATTTAACTTTAAAAACCTGAAATGATTAAGTTAACTCTTGGTTTAGCTTAATTTTTATGCCTTAAGAGCAAGTAAAAAAGAAAACCCCAAGCAGATATCAAAAGTAAGCCTCCAAGGGGTGTGATTGGCCCCAAAAAAGAAAAATCAATTGAGGTTATGGGGTTGGTGGCCAACAAATAAATAGATACAGAGAACAAAATAATTCCTGTCAGGGTCAAAACTAAAATGTATTTTTTTTGAGCAAAGCTCAAATATGAATTAAGACCTATAAAAAAGAGAAAAAAAGCGTGGTAAATCTGGTAACGAACCCCTGTTTGAAAACTTTCAAGTGCCGAATCAGTTAGTACAGAGTGCAAACCATGGGCGGCAAAAGCGCCTAAAATAATCCCCACTAAACCGAGCAATGTGGCTGTGACAAAGATTTTCCTTTGGATTTGAATCATTTAGAAATTCTATTTACTAACTTAGAGGCAAAAGTAAGAATTGAAACAATAAGATGCGAACTATTTTGATTATTGGCGCCGGAAAATCCACAGCCTCTTTAGTAAAATACTTGCTTGATAAATCTAACTCTGAAAAACTTCAGATTTGGCTTGCCGATAAAAATAAATCTGCTGCGCTAAAGCTTGTAGATGGGCATCCCAATGGCAATGCGCTTGAATTTGATGTTTTTAATACTAATCAACGAGCAAATGAAATCCAAAAAGCAGATATTGTGGTTTCCATGCTTCCTGCACGCTTTCATGTCGAAGTGGCAAAGGATTGTTTGAAATTTAAAAAAAATATGATTACGGCCTCATATGTTAGTGATGAAATGCAGGCCCTTCACGAAGACGTGGAAGCGGAAGGACTTTTATTTCTAAATGAAATGGGTGTTGATCCTGGCATTGACCACATGAGTGCTATGGAGGTCATAAACCGTATAAAATCCAAAGGTGGAAAAATGATTCTCTTCGAATCATTTACTGGGGGATTAGTGGCGCCAGAGAGTGATGACAATTTATGGCAGTATAAGTTTACTTGGAACCCAAGAAATGTAGTTACGGCCGGTCAAGGGGGCGCGGCAAAATTTATTCAAGAAGGGAAGTTTAAATATATACCTTACAACCGATTGTTTAGAAGAACTGAGTTTTTAGAAGTACAAGGTTATGGGCGTTTTGAAGCATATGCCAACCGAAATTCGTTAAAATATCAAAACACTTATGGGTTAGAGAATATTGAAACACTTTACCGCGGCACTATTCGCCGCGTGGGATTTAGCAAAGCCTGGCAGATTTTTGTCAAACTGGGGATGACTGATGATAGTTATATAATTGAGGACAGCGAGACCATGAGTTATAGAGATTTTATAAATTCATTTCTTCCTTATAGTCCTTCAGATTCTGTAGAGCTCAAGCTGAGACATCAGCTAAAAATTGATCAGGACGATATCTTGTGGGACAAGCTGGAAGAACTAGATCTTTTCAATGCACAGAAAAAAGTGGGTCTCAAAAATGCGACCCCTGCACAAATTTTACAAAAGATCTTGATGGAAAGTTGGAGTTTAAACCAAGCTGATAAGGATATGATTGTTATGTACCACAAATTTGGATACGAATTGTCAGGGAAAAAACATCAAATTGATGCCACAATGGTGTGTATTGGAGAAAATCAAACATTCACTGCAATGGCTAAAACGGTTGGACTGCCTGTCGCGATTGCTACATTAATGGTTCTTAACAACAAAATAAAATCAAAAGGGGTTAAAATTCCTATTGAAAATTCAATATATAAACCAATTTTAAAAGAATTAGAGGCTTTTGGAATTACTTTTAATGAAAAAGACGTGAAATACTTAGGATATAATAGTCTAAATACGTGATTTAATTACAATTTGTAATTTTTTTAACTAAAAATTACTAATTTTACACAAAATATATTAAAATGTCAACTATATCTATCGATGGAATCGATAAAACCATACTACGTTCCCTAATGAAGGATGCAAGAATGCCAGTGCTTGAAATTGCGCGCAACGTCGGAATTTCCGGAGCTGCCATTCACCAAAGACTTCGAAAACTAGAAAACTCTGGGCTGATCGCAGGTTCAAAATTTATCATCAACCCAAAAGCCTTGGGCTATAAAACTATGGCATTTGTAGGTGTTTATTTAGAAAAAGCAAAAAACAATGCCGATGCGGTACGACAATTAAAGCGTATTCCTGAAGTTTTGGAATGCCATTACACCACAGGAGACTGGAGCATACTTATCAAAATCTTATGCAAAGACAACGAACACTTAATGAACGTCTTAAACAAAAGTATTCAGAATATTTCAGGTGTTTCCAGAACGGAAACTTTCATCTCTTTAAATCAACAAATAGACCGACAGATTAAAATTTAACGTCTGCCAAATATTTGTAAAGCCCAATATATGAGTGTTGCCAAGGCACCCAGTGCTGCAACCAAATAGGTACGAGCGGCCCAACGCAAGGCA
Organism: Flavobacteriaceae bacterium; assembly: GCA_045561735.1. Taxonomy (GTDB): domain Bacteria; phylum Bacteroidota; class Bacteroidia; order Flavobacteriales; family Flavobacteriaceae; genus UBA3537. The sequence continues at coordinate 42,668 of JBJKXC010000012.1, forward strand.
TCTTCTGCATCTTTATACTCCTCGCGGGAAACAACGTGCCTATTTTTTAACCAAGCCAATGCCCGATTGCTAGCGTCGTACTCAACAGGAAGGGTCACAAAGCTAAAAAGGGTGGCAATACCCATCATCACAAAACCTAAAAGAACCACCCAGTAACCCAGTCCCAAACCGGCACCAAAACCCAGCAAGAAACCCACAAAAATGACCATTGTAGAAAACCTGGATGCAATACTCACCATAGGTACCATAGTAGAGCGCATCTGCAACCAGCTGTAAGCTTTGGCATGCTGCACAGCATGACCACACTCATGGGCCGCTACTGCCGCAGCGGCGGCATTGCGCTGATGGTATACAGCCTCACTTAAATTGACCGTGCGATCCTTAGGGTTGTAATGATCGGTTAATTGTCCTTTTACAGACACTACCTTTACATCGGATATGCCGTGATCGGATAACATTTTCTCCGCAACTTCCGCACCGGACATACCATTTCGTAAACGTGTTTTTGAATATTTAGCAAACTTGCGTTTCAAAGTTGAACTGACTATCAAGCTAAGTAAAGCAATAAAGCCCAGCAACAAATAATAGGATCCCATGATTTATAAATTTATTAGTAAAACAACAAAAATAAGGCCAATCATTTAAAAATGAAATTTTGTCAGTCAGATTTCCTATACTTGATTATAAAAACCAAAATTAGAAAGGACGAAACCAAGGTAACGGTATTGGCCAGAATCATAGATAGGCTTTGCATATAAATCCCATAAATTAACCAGCAAATTATGCCTACAAAAAATAAGGAGAAAGTGGTCAATGAAAAGGCTGAAACATCTTTAGTTTTCCAGGTTTTATACACTTGGGGTAAAAAAGAGTAAGTCGTCAATGCTGCAGCCAACAAGCCAATACCTTCAATATAATTAATTTCAACAAACAATGTTTACAATTTTTCCTGGGACTACAATGACTTTCTTTGGAATTCTACCATCAAGTTGCGCAATTGTTTTATCATTTTCGAGCACGCGCTTTTCAATCGCTTCTTTACTTAAATCCAAAGGCAATTCTAAAGTAAAACGCATTTTTCCGTTAAACGAGATTGGATAATTCTTTGTACTTTCGACCAGATACTTGTCTTCAAATACAGGAAATTCTACCCCAGAAATGGAGGTATTGTGTCCCAACTTTGACCACAATTCTTCAGTAATATGAGGGGCGTAAGGAGAAATCAAAATCAAAAGCGGCTCTAAAATAGAACGGCTTGTACATTTTTGGGCACCCAATTCATTTACTGCAATCATAAAATTAGAAACCGAAGTATTAAAAGAAAATTGTTCAATGTCTTCAGTTACTTTTTTAATGGTTTTGTGCAGGGTCTTGAGAGCTTCTTTTGGCGGTGCTTCTTCCGTGACTCGCAGACCCGTTTCATTGACATAAAGTTTCCATAATTTTTTTAGAAAACTAAAGACGCCAGTAATGCCGGCAGTATTCCAAGGTTTGTACTGCTCCAAAGGACCCAAAAACATTTCGTAAAGACGTAAAGCATCGGCACCATAAGCCTCACAAATGGCATCGGGATTCACAATATTGTATTTAGATTTGGACATTTTTTCCACCTCGCGTTTCACTTTAAAACTGCCGTTATCTGAGCATTTAAATTCTGCGGAAGCAAACTCTTTCCGCCAATCTTTAAAAGCCGAAATATCCATTTCGTCTGAAGCATTGACAAAAGTCACATCTACATGAATAAATTGAACCTTTTCATCGCTAATTTGATCAAATGAAACAAAAGTGTTAGTGCCCTCCATTCGTGCAGCAAAAGCAGAAGTTCCTAAAATCATCCCTTGATTAATCAGTTTTTTAGCAAATTCATCAACAGGTACATAGCCTCTGTCATACATGAATTTCTGCCAAAACCTGGCGTATAACAAATGCCCAGTAGCATGCTCACTACCCCCAATGTACAAATCGACCTGTTGCCAATAATCAAGGGCCTCTTTGCTAGCAAATTCATCAGAATTATGCGCATCCATGTAACGGTTAAAGTACCAAGAGCTTCCCGCCCAGCCTGGCATAGTATTTAGCTCAAGAGGAAAAACCGTTTTATGATCAATTTTCGAATTGTTGACTACCAGATTATTATGGGTGTCCCAAGCCCAAACTTCTGCGCGCCCCAAAGGCGGGTTACCCGCTTCAGTTGGTAAGTATTTTTCCACATCTGGCAGAGTTATTGGTAAATGTTCTAAAGCGACTATCTTGGGCATACCATCTTCATAATAAACTGGAAAGGGTTCACCCCAATAGCGTTGCCTTGAAAAAACAGCGTCACGTAATCGGTAATTTATTTTTCGCTGACCCTGATCAATCGCTTCTAAGGCCTGAGTTGCTGATTTTGTAGCAGACTTGAAATCTAATTCGTTCAAAAAATCACTGTTACAAATGACTGTTTTTGATTTGTCAGTAAAGGCTGCTTCTGATATATCAACATCCTTAAATATATTGGGGATTGGAATCTTGAAATGTTTGGCAAAATCATAGTCTCTTTGATCGCCACAAGGCACCGCCATGACTGCACCTGTGCCATATCCTGCTAATACATAATCTCCAATCCAAATGGGTATAGGTTGTTTGGTAAATGGATGTTCTGCATAAGCACCCGTAAATACCCCAGTAATGGATTTAACATCCGCCATTCTATCGCGTTCGCTTCGCTTAGATGTCACTAAAACATAATCTGCAACGGCTGTTTTTTGTTCAGTTGTTGTAATTTTTTCAACCAATGCATGTTCAGGAGCCAAAGTCATAAAGGAAACCCCAAAAATGGTATCAGGCCGGGTAGTAAAAACTTCAATTGTGGTGTTGTGGTCTTTAACATTAAATATAACAGAAGCCCCAACGGATTTACCGATCCAATTGCGTTGGCTTTCTTTTAACGCATCCGTCCAATCAATTGTTTCTAAACCGGATAACAAACGGTCGGCATAAGCAGAAATACGCATGTTCCATTGAGTCATTTTTTTTCTGACAACCGGATAGCTACCACGTTCGGAAAGTCCATTTATGATTTCGTCATTTGCTAGGACAGTTCCCAACTCAGGACACCAATTAACTTCAGCTTCGGCCAAATAAGACAATCTGTATTTTAGTAATATTTTTTGCTGTTCTTTTTCAGAAAATGTACACCAAGATGACGCTGAAAAAAGCGTTGTATCTTCATCACAAACCGCATCGATGTTTAGATTCCCATCGGAGGAAAAAATCGCGGAAAGCTCGGATATGGGCCTGGCTTTATCTTCTGATTTATCATACCAAGATTCAAACAATTGAATAAAAATCCATTGCGTCCATTTGTAATAATCAGGTGAAGAGGTACGAACTTCACGACTCCAGTCAAAAGAAAAGCCCATTTGATCCAATTGACGGCGATAGGTATTTATATTTTCCCTGGTGGTTACCGCTGGATGTTGACCGGTTTGAATAGCATACTGTTCTGCAGGCAATCCAAAACTATCAAAGCCTTGGGGATGTAATACATTAAACCCTTTATGACGTTTAAAGCGCGTATAAATATCCGATGCAATGTATCCCAAAGGATGGCCGACGTGGAGCCCCGCACCACTTGGGTAGGGAAACATATCTAAGACATAAAATTTAGGCATATCTCCGCTGTTTTCGACCTTAAATATGCGGTGCTGCTTCCAGTATTTTTGCCACTTGGCTTCAATTTTCCTGAAATCGTATGTCATAATATCTACTTTATTGATTGCAAATTTACATTTTATTTAAGGAAGTTTTATATTTTTACGAAAGCTACATATATATATGGGATTATCATTTGAAAAATACCAAAAACGCCGTCTAATATCCTCTTACTTTTCAGTAGTAGTCAGTATTGCCTTGGTGCTATTTCTTCTAGGAATTTTAGGTGTTCTGCTTATTAATGCGAAATTTATTTCAGATGAATTCAAAGAAAAGGTAATCCTCACAATCTATCTTGAGGATACTTCAAAACCCATTGAAATTAACCAATTAAAAAATAGTTTGACCTTGTCTGAATATGTCAAACAAAGCCGATTTATTTCAAAAGATGCTGCCGCTGATTTAATGAAAACGGAATACGGCGAAGACTTTTTAGATGAAGTTGGCTACAACCCTTTAAAAAACTCTATTGAAATTAATTTATTGGCGGATTATGTCACTGCCAAACGACTGGATAGCATTTCGGAGAAAGCTATCCAGAAAAATTTTGTTGAAGATGTTACCTATGACAAAGATTTGGTTGCATTGATGAACAGCAATGTGAAACGCCTGAGTCTATGGATTTTAATTATTTGTGGAATTTTCACAATCATTGCAATATTATTAATCAATAGCTCCATCCGACTGGCAGTATATTCAAAACGTTTTTCAATCAAAACCATGCAAATGGTTGGCGCGA
>JBJKXC010000013.1:0-47095 GCA_045561735.1 Flavobacteriaceae bacterium
TTACTAATATTTATCATTTTTAAAATGATCAATATATCGTATTTTTGTTCAATAATTTTAAGAAGATTTATCAAAGTCTAAAATTTGTATTTAAATAAGTCCCAAGCGTCAACATGACACAAGTAAAGCAAGAACGTGATTGGGAAAAAAATCGCAAAATCTATAGAATTAAATAGCATTCAAGAAGACGCATACATTCTACCACTAGCAACATCTTGGTTACCGTCTTCAACAAAGACAAGGACTCCCAAGACGTTATTACACCAACTGAACATATTTCTAATAAAGAACCTAAAGAAAATGCACTAAAAAGCCTTGGGAATCTTGTCAAAACCCCAGTATCTAGTAATTCGACAACAATTACAATTCTGAAAATGAAATCCAAAAGTGTTTGAATCTTGATGGCGCTACTTCAAATGATGCTACATTATCACTTACTTTCACTTCAAGTGAAGCCACAACATGTGGATGCATCAAATTTATTGGTTTGGGCTCAGGGCGATGATGCTATAGATATCGACCAAGCCTACTCCGGAACTATAGACAACGTTGTAGTCCATTTAGGAGATATCTCAGCCAAAAGAAGACAAAGACAAGGATTCTTTATTTTATTCTATAATTATTTTATGGGTGGAGTTGAAGGTGCTTTTTCTTGACATTTGATCTTAATAACTTGATGTAGATTTAAGAATACAAATGTAGTAAAATGCCTTGGTTTTATCAATTAGAAAACCATGACATTAAAGGAATTTCTATATTGCTTGTAATCTCCATCTAAAAAGACAACAATGTCTTGATCCCGTTTTTTTTTAGACATGTTTTGAAGTACCATATCATAACTCTGGAAGAGGTTTGACAAGCGCACGCCATGGTTTACCTTATGAAATTGATGGTATTGTGATTAAAGTAAATAACCTTCACCAGCAAGCTAGAAACTTGTTTAACTTGAAAACTATTGGAGGCGTTATATGGATCTTCAACTTTAAAAAAAGCCTTTTTGTTGTAAAGTCCTTTTCTTATAATGCTCACCCCTGTTAAATCTTTTGTGTTTTTCTTAATACATTCAATGTTATCTTTATCAATTTCAATTGCTACAATCTCGGCATTAGGATAACGGATTTTAAAAAGTAACGAAAAGTATCCAACATTTGCCCCTGCATCAATGATGTGCTTCGGTTCTATTTGGAGAGATGTATCATATATTTGATCTCGAAAAATTTCAAGGAATGTTTCTTTATCTTTAGTATTCTTTCTTACATATATTTTTCTTTTCGTTGAAAAAACTCTTATGACCTCTAATTTTAATTTTATTTGTAAATAAATTAATATAGACTCAAAAAAATTAAAATTTTGATTTAATCCGTGTAACAAATTTGTAGCCCTAGCAAGCTGTTTCACACTCCTCTTAATTCCCATTATTTTTTTGAGTAAATTTACACTAAATTTTTAAATATGTCCAGGCGTAAAATTTTGATAATAACTCCAATTGCATTTGGTTATACAAAGTATATTTATGAGTCACTATCAAAATTTGAGAATGTTGATTCCTCACTTATATATATTGACAATATCAACTTTAGATACCGCAACCTAGCTCACAGAACAAAAAACTTTTTGCTTAAAACTTTTTTTAAAATTAATATTAAAAAGAGGTACATTACAGAGCTTATTAATTCGTACGATCAACAAGACGAAATTTTTATAATTCGCCCCGATTTATTGGATGATTACGTGCTTCGTTTTACAAAGAGGAAGACAAAAAAACTTTCAGCCTTTTATTTTGATAGCATTGGACATTTTCCAAGAAAGAAAGACATCATTCCCTTTTTTGATTCTATTTTGAGTTTCGATAAAACTGATGTTAAAAATCATGGTTTTGAATTTTGCACAAATTATATATTCGACTCATGTATTGATTATACTCCTGAAAAAAATACTTTTTTTAATATTTCCGGGCATGATGATGATTATAGATTTGCTAAACTTGAATCATTGGCTCGTTACATTTCAAGAAAAGACTGGTCTTATAAGTTTATTTCAGTAAGCAAAAAGATTAAAGAAAGTAATTTTTTGACTATCTCCAAAAATATCATTCCAGTTGAAGAAATTAAAAGTCTTTTATTGTCTTCTAAAATTTTAGTTGAATTTCAACGTGAAAATCAAATTGGTCTATCTTTTAGAGTTTTTGAGGCTTTGGGTTATAATAAAAAATTGATAACAACCAATACTGATATTATAAATTATGATTTTTATCATCCTCAAAATATTTTGGTTTTAAATCCAGATGTTTTGAAAATCCCATCATCTTTTGTTGAATCTCCATATGTGGAGATTCCAGAATATATTTTGGCTCCGTATCGTATTGATAACTGGGTGAAAAAAGTTTTTAATCTAAAGTAGTGATCTGTACACTTCTATGTACTTTCTTGCAGCTTTATCCCAGTCAAAACTTTTTGCTCGTTCTTTATATTGATCTGAATACCATGTCTTTTTTGCTTTGTAATTTTCCATCCCTTTTCTAAAGACGTTAGCCATATAAGTTGGCTCGTAATGATCCCAATAAAAAGCAAGTTCTCCACAAATTTCTGGTAGGGATGTGTTGTTTGATAAAAATACAGGTTTGCCAAAACGCATAGCTTCAATTGGCGGAATTCCAAAACCTTCCCGTAAGCTTGGAAACACAAAAGCAGTGCAATGTTTTAAATAATAATGCTTCTCAGTATCATTAATTTTACCTGTCAAAATCACACGTTTTTCTAAATTATTTGACTTTATACATTCTACTAATTTTTGCTTTGCATAATTTGTATTTTGGTTACCTGAAATAATAAGATCATAATCAGGAAGTACTTTAAGCATGTCCACAAGCGTATGAGGATTTTTCCTTTGGGTACATTCACCAATTGTAAACAAAAATTGACGTTTTGTAGTATGTTTTGGCACAAAATTGTGCTCTATTTTAGTAGATTGAATAGGGTTGCCATTATAAATTACAAATTCTGGAACTTTTGGAACTTTGAAGTGTTGATGTGTTGAGTTTTTTGCGTACTCTGAAATATAAGTAATTGAAACGCTTCGATTCAATTTTTCTTGAAACCTAAGGTTTCTTGGATGATTTAAATCGTTCGAAACTTCATCTATAAAATTTACGTCATGAACTGTGAGTAAACACGGAATTTTAGCTTGCGGTTCAATTTTTATGTTTTGATTTAAAGAATGCCAAACATTGTATTTTTGTCTAATACCCAAAAAGGGGTATCTCCTAAAGCTATAGTATTTTTTGTATTCAAAATAATCTCCAAACTCATCTTTTAATTGTGTAATATTTTTGGCATGAATAACCATTTTAAAATCATCAACCCCAGCATTGTAAAGTCCCTTTATAAGATTATAATTAAATTGTCCAAACCCGAAATAAAGGTTTTTAATATTATGTGCTTCAAGGAATACTCTTTTTTTCATGCTAATTTTTATTATTCCTCCGCATATCTAAATTTTATTCCTCATTAAAAGTGATAACGACAGCCTGTATTTTAACCATGATATTTTATTCAAGATCACGATAATTCAACCAAAGGAAAAGATAGGTCTTCACTTGCATAAACGCTCTTAAATAGGCCAAAATAAATCCTTGTTTACCATCTAACAAGCAAAGATTAAAAATGCAATCTTTTTTTAGCGTCCATAAGGGTTTCAAAATAAAGTCAATCATATTTGGTTTTATTTTTCTGGAGTGTAATCTATAGGCTTTTCTTTTAGCAACCTCTGTAGTTCTTTGAGAAAATATGTCAAAATCTAGGTATGATGTTATAAACCTTGAGTTTAAATGGGATGGGACAATATTTTCTAATTTTTTTGGCCATAAAATTGATATCCATTTTGTTCTAAATCCGGAAAATTTCATAGATTTTCCCATAAATTCAAATTGAGTTTTGGCTTTGAAAATTTTCATTTTTTTTTGGTTATCAACTACAGATTGAATCTCATTTCTTAAGTCATTTGGAATAATCATATTGGCTTCTATCCCTAGAATCCATTCATGTTTACAGTATTTTGTTGCAATTTTAAAAAGTATTGATAATTCATCTTTTTTATTTTCAATAAAATCAAAATCAAATTCTTTTTTCAAATCCATTTCAATTTTTGAATCTAAAGTTCCTATCACAATAATTTGACTTACAAATGATAAGTGTTTCAAACATGTATCTAAATACGCATTATCATTAAAAGAAATTATAATAGCACTAATCATATATAAAAACTTTATAATTTATTGTGTGGTACTGCACAAAAGTAATAATTTTACACAGATAAAAGGTTTAATGTATGGCAAAGCTTCCAATTTTGATGTACCACAATGTATCTGCTAACAATACAGAGAGCAAGGGGCTTACAATTTCTGTTGAAAAATTGGAGCAACAGTTTCATTACTTGGTTTCAAATAATTATACAAGTATTTTTTTCTCTGATCTGGAATCCAATAAGTCTACATTAACAAATAAACCAATCATCATTACTTTTGATGACGTTTATGTAAATCAGTTAAAATTTGCCTACCCATTACTTGAAAAGTATAACTTAAAAGCTACTTTTTTTGTACCATTTGCCTACGTAGGTTTCTATGATGATTGGAGTGGCGGAAAACAAAAAATAATGTCTGTTGAACAGCTAAAATCTTTAGATACAAATTTAGTAGAGTTGGGACTACACTCATTTCATCACAAAGCATATGATATTTTGAGTTTTGAAGAGGTTGAATCTGATTTTCAAAAATGTAAAGATTTTATTCAAAAACATAATCTGGATATAAAAAATATTTTGGCATATCCATACGGAAAGTTTCCAAGGGAAAAGTCTAAAAAAATGTTTTTTTTTAATCAATTATCTAATCATAAAGTTGCCTTTGGACTTCGTATTGGCAATCGAATTAATCAACTTCCTTTAAAAACTAAATACGAACTCAATCGCTTGGATATTAAAGGGGATATGAGCTTGTCTTCATTTAAGTTTAAATTGAAATACGGAAAGATATTATTTTAATTTTTTCTGCAACAAAAAAAGTTTGACGTATCTTGAAAAAACTCCGTAAGCATTGGCAGAAGCAATAGCCAAAGCTGGAATACCTTCCTTAAAACCTCCTTTCAATATATAACTGTTAAAAAATCTGTAAAAGGGTTTAAACGCTAAATGGTAATATTTGACTTTTTTCTTCTTTTTAAAAAGTTGTTCTGCCTGAAACCAAGCATAAGAATCCTTTTTTTTAAGATAATGCTCGAAACCCTTATAGGTGTAGTGTAAAACAGGTATCCTTAGGTTACCTATATTCCCTTTTTTTATAAGTTTTTCATGAACACTACCTTCAAAGTGACAATTTTTTGTCTTTACCAGTCGGACAACGGAACTACTTTGCTGAAATAAAAACCGATTCATAAAAAAATGTGGAAAGTTCATTTTGAACCCTTCATATTTAGGATTTTTGATGGCTTCTAAAATTTCAATTTTCAATGGGTAGGTGATGCGCTCATCAGCATCTAGAAATAGTACCCAATCACAAACTGCATATTTCAATCCATGATTTTTTTGATTTGAAAAGTTGTCAAATTCCCTAGATATAACTTGGCAACCATAGCTCCTAGCAATTTCTACTGTTTTGTCAGTACTTAAGGAATCTACAACTATTATTTGATCTGCAAATTGGACAGAGTAAAGCGCCTTTTTTAAAAAAGCCTCTTCATTATAGGTTGGTATGATTACTGAAATATTACTCATATATTTTCATATCAAAAATACTTAAAATAGCATATTTATTACGCATTGGCCTCTATTTTTTAGTTTATTTCAATGAAATTTTCTTATAATTTTAATAATTTAGCTCTTAAATATTGAAATGAAATATTTATCCATCAGCGTAGTAATCAGCACTTATAATTCCAAGGATTGGCTTGCTAAAGTTCTTGAGGGATACAAGCATCAAACATATGATTTTTTTGAAGTAATTATCGCTGATGATGGGTCGAACGATGAGACCGAATCACTTATTAAATCATTTCAGAAAAATTATCCAGTCCCCTTACATCACATATGGCATGAAGATAAAGGTTATAGGCGTCAACGGATTTTAAATATTGCAATCACAAAAAGTAATTTTAATTATATATTGTTCACAGATGGTGATTGTATTCCCCGAAATGATTTTTTAGCTACACACGCCCAACATGCGGAGTTGGGCTATTTTCTTTCTGGGGGTTATTGTAAATTAAATATGGAATTGAGTCGTAAAATTGGTTTGGATAATATTGCAAACACTCAATGTTTTGATGTAAGATGGTTGAGATTACAATCCAATTTGGGACTAAAGCAAGCTATCAAAATTTCTTCTACCAAGCCAATTTCAAAGTTTCTAGATTTTATGACTCCAACTGGTGCTACTTTTAATAATTGTAATTCTTCGGCCTGGAAAAGTGATTTGATGGCTATTAATGGCTATGATGAACGTATGCAATATGGAGGTCCAGATAGAGAGTTAGGAGAAAGACTAATCAACTATGGTATTAAGCCCAAACAAATTCGACATCAAGCCATTTGTTTGCATTTAGATCACCCAAGGGGTTATAAAACGAAGCAGTCACTGGAGAAGAATTTAAAAATTCGAAAACTTGTTAAATATCATAATAAAGTTTGGACTGAATTTGGCATCCAAAAAGGGCCAAAGATTAAATAATTTTTTTATAAACCCCTAATTTCCAGTAACAGCCTTTAGCAGGAGACTTTACTGTCATAAATTCTAACTTTTTTAATTCGTTGTTTTCAAAAAATTCCCAGCAACCAATACCATCCTTAAAAATTGAGACGATGAGGATTCCATCCTTATTTAAGCATGAAAGAACTTTTTCAAGTACTTCTTGCTTTAATTTATTATTGATATAGTAAAAAACTTCATTAAAAATAATTACATCATATTTTTTTTCTGGAATGAAATAGTGAATGTCGGCAACTTTAAATTCTGAGTTTATAAAGTCGAATTTTTTTGCCTTTCGAATTGAAACATCTGAAAAATCAATTCCGCAAAAATAGGTGTATGGTGATTTTAAATTTGTCATTTTTTCACAAAGTACACCTTCTCCGGTCCCAAGGTCCAGCACAGAAGGGTTTTGAGAATATTTTTCCATGAGTCGAATAATTTTCAGGTATCTTGGTGCCTCATTATCACCAAATAAATAGTCCCATTTACCAACTTTGTATTGTCGGTTCCAACGAATTTTACGTTTCCAGTTTCGAATTGTATCGATGAAGTTTAACTTACCCATTTCAAAAATTATTTTTTAAAAATAATTTTAATTTAATAATAATGATTTTGGGAGTCAATTTTTTATATATCTCATTGGGTTCCTCTTCAATTTTTTTTCTTGTATTTTTATCAGTAGCAAATAATTTTGGTTGACTATCTAGTAAATGAATTGAGTCGTGAAAAATACCATCTTCAAAACTTGCCCAATGAGACTTTAATACGTATGGAGAAAAAATTGTAAAAGTTGGCTTTTTTAGTGCCTTTGCAATGTGAACAGCACCCCCCTCATTAGAAATAAGAAGTCTACATTTGTTCATCAGTTTAATAAAGCCTCTTATAGAATTTTCGTAGATATTAAACATGATTGCTTGTTTGTCTTTACATGCTTTGTATATTTTGGCTGCTTCTTCTTTTTGATGTGGGGCATAATTAAATAAAATATAAAGTTTATAGTTAGCTGTTAAATAATCAATCAATTCTACAATATATTTACTTGGCATAGATTTTTGTGGCGTGCTCCCTAAAATACCAAACATAATTATTGGTTTATTTAAGCTAGAAAGTTTGTCATATTTATTTTCAGAAAAATTTAAATATATTTTAGGTTCGTAAATTGGTTTTTTTAAAGGAAAAGCAGTGTTGACAAGGTGAATACGGTCCTCAATGGATTTCCCACAAATATGCGATTTTTTCTTCAAAAATTTTACATTATGAGTGTAAAAAGGGAGCAATGGATTTCTCTCTCTTTTCTTAAATCCTACACGAATTTTAGCTCCAGAAAGTAGACAAATTAATCGGCTTTGGAATTTTGCATAAGGATCAAAAATAATATCATATTTTTCACGTCTAATGTTCAAAATTATTTTAAAGAGTTCTAGTACTTTCTTGAGTTTTTTTTCACTTATTTCAATTATTTTATCGATTTTTGGATGGTTTTCAATGACTCCGGATGTATAGTCGTAAACGAAATAGTGAATTTCAGAGTTAGGAAAAATAGCTTTTAAGTTAGAGGCAATTAAGGAGGCAATAAGAACATCACCTATTCTTTTATTTTGAATAACAAGTATTTTTTTCATAGAAACCTATAGCCTATATTAGCAAGATATTACTTTTTTCAAAGTTGTAAAAGGATACATGAATAATCTTATCGTACATTCTGACTTTCAAGAAAAAAAAGCCGCAATTTATAAAGCGATAATAAATTTTGAATCAAAAAAGTGGAAACTTATTAAAGAAGGCAGGAATAGTATTAAGTGTATTGAAATTGAAGGAATATATTTAAATTTTAAAAAATTTAAAAAACCTAATTTTTTTAATGGATTTGTTTATAAATACATTCGTGCTTCTAAAGCAAAACGTTCTTATAAACATGCAAATATTTTGCTTGATAAATCTATTCAAACACCAAAGCCAGTTGCTTACCTGGAGGTATCTAGTTTTTTTGGATTAAAGGAAAGTTATTATGTCAGTATTCAGCTAGAACATGATCTGGACTTTAGGGTTTTGATTCACGATTTGAATTATCCAAACCGAAATGAAATATTAAAACAATTTACTGCATTTACATTTTCAATGCACGAGGCTAATATCAATTTTTTGGACCACTCTCCAGGAAATACCCTAATCGTCAAAACTCAAAAAAATCAATACGATTTTTATTTGATTGATTTAAATCGAATGCGTTTTGAAAATCTTAATTTTAATCAAAGAATGCACAATATAAGACGGTTGTGGTCCTCAAAATATATGATTAAAATTATGGCAACAAATTATTCAATATTATCAAGAAAACCTTTTGAGGAAACTTATAGCCTCATGCTCAAATACAGTCGAATTTTTAAGAAAAAAGTCAATTCTAAAAAACTACGGAAACGCGGACAAAAACTTCAATTTAAATTGGATTAAACAGCTACATCATGCTCTCTTAAAGCATCATTTAAAGATGTTTTTTTATCTGTACTTTCTTTTCTTTTACCTATGATAAGCGCACATGGTACATTGTAATTACCAGCTTGGAATTTTTTAGTATAGCTTCCAGGTATTACAACCGAACGTTCAGGAATAATTCCTTTCATTTCAATGGGATCATTTGCGGTGATATCAATGATTTTAGTACTCATGGTTAGAACTACATTAGCGCCTAACACCGCTTCTTTTTCAATACGAACCCCTTCCACAACAATACAACGTGAACCAATAAAAGCCCCATCATCTATAATTACAGGGGCGGCTTGAAGGGGTTCTAAAACTCCCCCAATTCCCACGCCACCTGAAAGATGTACATTTTTACCAATTTGTGCACAACTACCTACGGTTGCCCAGGTATCCACCATAGTACCTTCATCAACATAGGCACCGATATTTACATAACTGGGCATTAGAATGGTTCCATTGGAAATATACGCGCCATGGCGGGCGACCGCATGGGGCACCACCCTAACACCTCTGGCTTTGTAATCTTTTTTTAATGGAATTTTGTCGTGAAATTCAAAAGGACCAACTTCAATAGTCTCCATCGTTTGAATTGGAAAATAGAGCACTACGGCCTTTTTAACCCATTCATTTACCTGCCATCCATCGACTTTGGGCTCTGCAACACGAAGGCTTCCTTCGTCTAAAAGTGCAATAATGCTTCTTATAGCTGCTTGTGTTTCTTTTTCTTTGAGTAAAGTTCTGTTTTCCCAAGCTGCTTCAATGGTTTGTTTTAGTGAATTCATAATCAAATAAATTGTAAAACAAATATAAGTCTTATTCAAAAAAGTGTTAGAAGTTTATCTCAGTTTTTGAAAATTAATTATTTATGCGGTTTCTATATTTTTGAAATTGTATTTTAGCAACGTGGGAAGAATATTAGCATTGGATTATGGAAAAAAAAGAACGGGCATTGCAGTCACCGATCCGCTTCAAATCATCGCATCTGGTTTAAATACTGTTGAAACACATTCTTTATTAGATTTTTTAAAATCCTATTGTTCGCAAGAAGTTGTAGATATATTTGTTGTAGGCTTACCCAAACAAATGAATAATTTACCTTCAGAAAGTGAACAACTCATCAAACCATTTCTTAAAAGCTTAAAAAACGCTTTTCCGTACATCCCTATTGAAAGAGAAGATGAACGGTTTACTTCTAAAATGGCATTTCAGTCCATGCTTGACTCTGGAATCAAAAAAAAACAGCGGCAAAACAAAGCCATGGTCGACGAAATAAGTGCCACTTTAATTCTTCAATCCTACCTAAACCGTAAATAATTTACATTCCATTATTTTTTCAAAATAGAGAGTTGTATTTTTAACCTCTAAATAAATGACAAATGATACTTCCTATTGTTGCTTATGGAGACCCTGTTTTGAATAAGAAAGCAGTTGTGATTTCGTCAGATTACAAGGATTTAAAAACCCTTGTAGCCAATATGTATGAAACAATGTATGGGGCCTATGGCGTAGGATTAGCAGCTCCACAGATTGGGTTATCCATTCGTCTTTTTTTGGTTGATACAGCACCTTTTTCAGATGATGAATCTTTGTCAGCATCTGAAGCTAAAGCATTAAAAAACTTTAAAAAAACGTTTATAAACCCTGAAATTATTGAAGAGACAGGGGAGGAGTGGAATTTTAATGAGGGCTGCTTAAGCATTCCCAATATTCGCGAAGAAGTATCTAGGAAACCAAAAATTAAAATCCGCTACCAAGATGAAAACTTTAATTCATACGTTGAGGTCTATGACGGATTGATTGCGCGTGTCATTCAGCATGAATACGACCACATTCAAGGTATTTTATTCACAGACAAAGTTTCCAATTTTAAAAAACGTCTGATTAAAAGTAAATTGAGTTCTATCAGCAAAGGAAAAATTAGCACCGATTACCGCATGCGTTTTCCGAAAATCTCTAAAAAAAGAGTTTAAAAACAACCTTATGAGTTTAGAAAAAATACTGGCAATTTCAAAAAAACCGGGATTGTATAAATTAATCAATCCAAGCCGTGGCGGTTATGTTGTACAATCTATGATAGACAACAAAAAGCGTTTCGTGAAGATGGATAGAAGCTTGAGTTTTTTAAGTGAAATATCCATTTACACTATTGAAGAAGAACTATCTTTGCTGGAAGTTTTTAAAAAGATTTTCACAAAAGAGCAGGGCAAGGCAACTACAGTCAGTCCAAAAGCTCCCAAAGATGAGCTAGAGTCTTATTTTTTTTCGGTTTTACCAGACTTTGATGAAGACCGTGTTTATTCAAGTGATATTAAAAAAATTCTTGCCTGGTACAATCTGCTCTTGAAAGACGGCTTTGATTTTAAACAGCCAGCCACAAATTCTAAGAATTAATAGTTCTGATCAACAAATTTATATTTTTTATATGTGGTGCGCTTACACAAAAGAATTTAGATACAATTGGCACTTAGCAGCCCCTGTGATATTGGGTATGTTAGGACATGTTCTTGTAGGTCTTGTCGACAACATTATGGTAGGGCAGTTGGGTGCAGCTGAGTTGGCTGCAGTATCTCTTGGGAATAGTTTTTTCTTTGTGGCCATGGCCCTTGGTATTGGATTTTCTACGGCAATCACACCTTTAGTGGCAGAATCACATTCTGAGCAAAACTTTGACAGCGGTAAATCAGCTTTAAAGCATGGTTTTCTACTTTGCTCCGCGATTGCTTTGGTGCTTTTTGTATTGATTTTACTTGCAAAGCCCCTAATGTACAGTATGGACCAACCTGAGGAAGTGGTTATGCTTGCCCTTCCTTATCTTGATGTCATCGCTGTTTCATTAATTCCACTTATTATTTTCCAAGCTCTGAAACAATTTAGCGATGGTTTATCGCTCACAAGATATCCCATGTATGCCACGATTATCGCCAATATCATCAACGTTTTTTTTAATTATGTATTAATTTTTGGAAAATGGGGTTTTCCAAAAATGGGAGTTGTTGGTGCTGGTGTGGGGACCCTTATTTCACGTTTTATCATGCTCTTATTAATGTGGTTTTTCTTAAAAAACCTCGATAAAACAAAAGCCTATTTAATAGGGCTTAAACTCACGTTTTTGGAAAATGCAATGCTAAAAAAAATCATCAATATAGGTTTGCCCAGTGCCTTGCAAATGTTTTTTGAAATCGGAGTCTTTACAGCGGCTATTTGGCTGAGTGGAACATTGGGTAAAAATTCTCAGGCTGCCAATCAAATTGCATTAAACTTGTCCTCAATGACCTATATGATTGCCGTTGGACTCGGGGTTGCAGCGACCATTCGAGTTGGCAATCAAAAAGGACTAAAACGTCCTATTGAACTCCGAAGAATTGCAAAATCAATTTTTCTAATGGGTCTTATCTTTGCAGCTGCATTTGCTGCACTATTTATGGCTTTTCACGAGGCATTACCCACTTTTTATTTGGACGTCGAAGACCTTAATAACTTCAAGGACAATAATGAAGTCGTTGTCATCGCATCCAAACTGCTTATTATTGCTGCTTTATTTCAAATTAGTGACAGTACTCAAGTGGTATTCTTAGGGGCGCTTAGAGGCCTTCAGGACGTTAAAATACCCACATTAATAACATTTTTTTCCTATTGGATTGTAGGTTTCCCATTGTGCTATTATCTTGGTAGTGAGGCCATGTATGGAAGTGCAGGGATTTGGATGGGTTTACTGGCGGGGCTTACGACTTCTTCAATTTTTTTATACCTGCGATTTGATTATCTTTCAAAACAATTTATTATTAAAAATAAAACCGCATGACATTGCCAAAATTTATTTTAGGAGATCACTCCGATTTTCCCAGCGCTATATTTGTTATCCATACAGAATTTCCCAGATTTATAATAAATCTTGAAACGGATGAAATTGAATGGTTCGAAGATTTTGACCAACAAGATGAAAAAGAATTACAGTCTGAGGCAGAAAATGCGATTGTACAGGCCTCTGTTTTTTACGATTCAGAAGTTGACAAATATGAAAAAGAATAAAAGCCATGCTTGATTATATTTTAGAATTTGATCGTGAGTTATTACTTTACCTAAACAATTTAGGGCAGGAGCCCTGGGATGTGTTTTGGTTTACTATTACCAACAAATGGTCTTCAATTCCACTCTATGTTTTGTTGTTGTTTTTAATGGCCAAAGGTCTTGGTAAAAAAGGGGTAGTCTTGTTGGTTTTGTGCCTGGCCGCTATGATTACCTTCACCGATCAAGTTACCAATCTTTTTAAAGATGGTTTTGAGCGTTTAAGACCTTGTGCACAGGAAGGGGTTGTAGAGTTTTTAAGATTGGGTGATTGTCATGGTTTCGGATTCTTTTCTGGGCACTCCTCAAATTCCATGGCAGCCGCTGTTTTCACTATTTTAATGTTGAAATCAAAATATAAAAAATTCATTTTTTTAATGATTCCTTGGAGTTTAATGGTGGGGTATAGCCGAATTTACATTGGAAAACACTACCCGCTAGATGTTGTTTGTGGCTTAGCTTTTGGTTTCATTTCTGGCTATTTATTTTATGCCTTTTTCAGTAAATTAAAAACTAGATTTATCAATTTACAGTAGTATTTCTTAATCAAAAAAAGCCTCGAATTTTTGATTTTTTAATCCTTAACTTTAACAAATGACCTTATCAGATTTTTTAAAATATACTGTTGGGAAAAGTGTTAGACTGATGACTCCTGAGATTGATTTTAATTCTTATATGCCAATCGATTTATCAGATTCTAATATAGAACTTGAAAGCATCGATTTTGCAGCTTCCGAATCATTTTCAAGTTTTATCAATCATTATCTGAAAAGCCATTCCAAAACAATCGCCTATGGAGGTTATATGGAAAAAAGATTGATTTACAATCGCAGCATTCATTTTCAAAATGAATCTTTAGAACAGCAACGAAACATCCACTTAGGATTGGACTTGTGGTGCACTGAAAAAACCCCTGTTTTGGCTGCATTTGATGGGATGGTTCACAGCTTCAAGAACAATACAGCTTTTGGAGACTATGGGCCGACGCTGATTTTGGAACACCACTTGCAAGACTTTGTGTTTTTCACACTGTACGGGCATTTATCATTGGATTCCATTGCAACGTTATATACGGGGCAAAAGATTCAAGCAGGTGCTATTGTTGGGCGTTTAGGTGGTCCTAAGGTAAATGGAGACTATCCGCCACATTTACATTTTCAAATTATTGAAGATTTACAAGGAAACTTTGGCGATTATTACGGAGTTTGTAATGCCAATGATGTTGAGTTTTATAAAGATAATTGTCCGGATCCCAATTTTATATTGAAGTTGCAATAATTTTTTATTCTCTTATCAGCACCCATTCTCCTTTTTGGATCAGTGGTAAAGCTTGTTTATACTTCAGCGTTTTACTCGCACCACTCATCACATTTTTTATGGTTACTTTGTCGTTGCGACCGATTTTAGGTTGTTCGCGAACAATAGTTTCTGCAACTTGCGGTGCCCTTTGTGTGTTTCCAGCAGCTCTTGATTGTGCGGCACGTTCATCCATGTTTGGAATGACGTCTTTTGTGGTTTGAACTTTTTCTCTTCCTCTTGTTTTTGCTTCTTGAATGGTATTCGCAGTTTCTTGTGGAATTTCGCCTTTGAACAAGAAAGAAATAACATCTTTATTGACCTGGTCGATCATTTTCTTAAACAATTCAAACGATTCAAATTTATAAATCAAAAGCGGGTCTTTTTGTTCATGAACCGCTAGCTGAACCGATTGTTTGAGCTCATCCATTTTTCTTAAATGCGTTTTCCATGCATCGTCAATAATGGCAAGTGAAATATTTTTCTCAAAATCGGTTACCAATTGTTTTCCGTTTGTCTGGTAAGATTTTTCAAGATCTGTAATGACTTGAAGGGTTTTGTTGCCATCTGTAAAAGGAACGACAATTCTTTTAAACTTATCCCCTTGGTTTTCGTAAACATTTTTAATGACGGGAAAAGCCAGGTCTGCATTGCGTTCCATTTTAGACTCGTAATGCGTAAAAGCTTCTTTGTAAATAATTTTAGCGAGTTCTTGCTCCGTTTTGTCTTCAAATTCTGATTTCGACATTGGTGCGCTCATTGAAAAATAGCGAATCAATTCGAATTCTAAGTTTTTAAAGTCGTTGGCAATTTTGTTGGTGGCTGTAATGATCTCTGCAGTATCGTATACCATATTGGCAAGATCGACACGCAAACGCTCCCCATCTAGGGCGTTAAACCGCCTTCTGTATACCACCTCACGTTGGGCGTTCATGACATCGTCATATTCTAAAAGTCGCTTTCGAATTCCAAATTGGTTTTCTTCTACTTTCTTCTGAGCTCTCTCAATAGACTTTGAAATCATAGAGTGTTGAATAACTTCACCTTCTTTAAGCCCCATGCGGTCCATCATTTTGGCAATGCGCTCACTTCCAAATAAACGCATTAAATTATCTTCAAGTGATACATAGAATTGTGAACTTCCAGGATCTCCTTGACGTCCTGCACGTCCTCTCAACTGGCGGTCAACACGTCTGGAATCGTGGCGTTCAGTTCCAACGATGGCAAGTCCTCCAGCATTTTTAACTTCTACAGACAGCTTTATGTCGGTACCACGGCCGGCCATATTGGTGGCAATTGTAACCTGACCAGGCTTTCCAGCTTCGGCTACAATATCGGCTTCCTTTTTGTGAAGTTTGGCATTTAATACATTGTGTGGAATCTTACGAATGCTCAGCATTTTTCCAAGCAATTCACTAATTTCAACATTGGTTGTACCAATAAGCACTGGTCTACCGGCTTTTGAAAGCTTAGTCACTTCTTCAATTACAGCATTGTATTTTTCGCGTTTTGTTTTGTAAACCAAATCATCGCGGTCGTCTCTTGCTATCGGGCGGTTGGTAGGGATTTCAATAACATCTAATTTATATATCTCCCAAAATTCTCCTGCTTCTGTCACTGCAGTCCCCGTCATTCCTGATAATTTTCGGTACATTCGAAAGTAATTCTGCAAAGTAACCGTAGCAAATGTTTGGGTGGCCGCTTCGATTTTTACATTTTCTTTGGCTTCAATGGCCTGATGTAAACCGTCGCTGTAACGCCTTCCGTCCATGATTCGGCCGGTTTGTTCGTCAACAATCATCACTTTGTTATCCATGACAACATATTGAATGTCTTTTTCAAACAGGGCATAGGCCTTGAGCAGCTGACTCATGGTGTGAATGCGTTCGGACTTGATGCCAAAATCTTTAAATAAGGCCTCTTTTAAGGCGGCTTCTTTTTCTTTGGGAAGATTTTTTGCTTCAATCTTTGAAATTTCCATTCCCATTTCTGGCATGACAAAAAAGTTGGGGTCGTCTGCGCCAGAAAGATAATCGACGCCTTTGTCAGATAATTCAATTTGATTGTTTTTTTCATCAATCACATAATAGAGCTCAGTATCAACCTTGGGCATTTCTCTATTGTTGTCTTGCATGTAAAAATTTTCGGTTTTTTGCAATAGTTGCTTGATGCCTTCTTCACTTAAAAACTTGATTAGGGCTTTGTTTTTGGGCATTCCCCTGAAAACGCGAAGCAGTTGAAATCCACCTTCTTTAGTATCACCTGCTGCAATGCTTTTTTTAGCCTCCGCCAAAACGGTTGTCAAGTGCTTTCTCTGCACGCTTACGATGTCTTGAATTTTGGGTTTGAGTTCCATAAATTCATGGCGGTCACCTTGAGGTACAGGTCCAGAAATAATCAAGGGCGTTCGGGCATCGTCTATCAATACTGAGTCAAATTAATAAAAAATTCATCAACTATGGCATAGTGGTGGGGTTTCTGTACCAAATCGGTTGTGGAATGCGCCATATTATCCCTTAAGTAGTCGAAACCAAATTCGTTGTTGGTTCCATAAGTGATATCGGCATTGTAAGCCTTTTTTCTCTCTCCCGAATTGGGTTTGTAATAATCAATGCAATCAACACTCAAGCCATGAAATTGAAAAATAGGGGCCATCCACGCACTGTCTCTTTTAGCCAAATAATCATTGACTGTTACAAGGTGAACACCTTTACCTGTCAATGCGTTTAAATACACTGGAAGCGTCGCTACCAATGTTTTCCCTTCTCCAGTTTGCATTTCGGCAATTTTACCTTGGTGCATGGCGACTCCACCGATCAGCTGGACATCATAGTGAATCATGTCCCAAACAATGGGTTTTCCAGCAGCGTCCCATGAATTGGACCAGATAGCTTGGTCTCCATTGAATTTAACATAGTCTTTACTACCTCCGATTTCTCGATCAAAAGCAGTGGCTGTAACAGGAATTTCAGTGTGTTCAAGAAAACGCTTCGCAGTTTCTTTAACGACAGCAAACGCTTCGGGTAAAAGTTCGTCTAAGGTTGATTGTGTAGTTTCGTATATAGCATCATTCAAACCGTCAATTTCTTGATATATGTCTTCTTTACGATCAATGTCTGTAATTGTATTAGCTTCTTCTTGAAGTGTGGAGATAAGGGTCTCATAATCTGCACAATCAGCTTTTATTTTAGCTTTAAAAGCAGTGGTTTTAGCTCTCAATTCGTCGTTTGAAAGCTCAGCCACAGAAGATTCAAATTGTTTGATTTTATTTACAACTGGTAAGATGGCTTTGACATCTTGTTTGGATTTATCTCCAACAAAAACTTTCAATACAGAGTTTAGTATACTCATTATCAAATTTTATTAATTATCAATAGTAGTTTGGAAGGTCAAATATACGGCTTGTTCTTAATTTTTTGGGAGATTGAATCAAAAAAAAAGCCTCGCAAGAGACTTTTATTGTGTTTGTTTAATATTCATCTTCATTCCATAGATAATCCTCATCGGAAGGATAATCGGGCCAAATTTCTTGAATAGAATCGTATGATTCCCCTTCATCTTCTATTGCTTGTAGGTTTTCTACAACTTCAAGGGGGGAGCCTGTCCGGATCGAATAATCAATCAATTCATCTTTTGTTGCGGGCCATGGGGCATCGCTTAAATAGGATGCCAATTCTAATGTCCAATACATATTAAATTGTATTTAAATATTTCTGCAAAAATAATTTTTTAGACGAAACAGCCAAGAAAAATAACAGTTATTTAATAAAGAAATAAAACCAATTTAAAAAAGAGGATAAATTTTTGATATACTTTTTAAATTGTGATCAATTGTTTTTGGATGGTATCTACTTAATTTCTTAAGCATTTAAGTCTGCTAAAATTTAATTATCATCATAAAATCACAAGCCTAAATCCTGTTAATTTTTATTATTTAAAATAATGATTTTCAATATTTTAAATAACTCTTCCAACAGTTAATATATAGGCATTTTAAAAGCGGGTATAACATAGGTTTAGCAATTTATAAAAATGGCCAATGATCGCCGAGGTAGTTTTTCGCACGCACTAAAATTTCACATATTGTTGAAACGTCAACAGTAGTCTCAAATGTCAATAATATCAAACATTTTTTTGATTTTTTTGCTGGCTGAACCAATGGATTAGGAAGCCATATCGTGTTAATAGCGCAATCCATAGTGGAATTATTGTATAGTTGAAAGCTTGCACTCCAGTCAAGCTGTGCAATAACATTAAGGTTAAAAGTAAAATGAGAAATTTCAAATAGCCTATAAAACGTTTTTTAAGCTTGTCTTTCAACACTGTTTTTAACATTAGCAAGTTGAAACCAAATGCCCATAAAAAGTTGTAATTATAAGCTGTTGCTGTATGGTCCGTTGCAAACCACAAAAATAAAATCAAGAGGCCAATGCTTCCAGTTGTAAAAAAAAGCAGCGCATCTATAAATTTATTTCTGGATTTTGATATCCAGTCTTTGTAACTTATTCCAATGATGGTGATTGAAACAAGACCAAGGATTATAAGAGGGCTCCACCAAAAAGCGCTGGGGTTTGGTTTTTGAGTTTGGTTTAAAATTTCAGACCTAACAACTAATTTTGTGGTTTCGGGGTCGAACTTTGAATGCTTTAAAATTTCGTCAAGGTATTTTGGCAAAAAAAGGTGTTCCTCTACAGAAGCCGAACGATCAATAATTGAACCCAAAGCGATATCAATTCCCAAGCCTCCCCAAGTGTTTTGTGGCATATGTGAGCGAATGAGCTCTCTGAAAGTTAATGGTTCAAAATTCTCAAGTGGCAAAAATAAAATACTTTTATTGGAGGTATTGACAAGGTCATCTTTTATTTTGGTTGCACAATTGTTGTAAAAGAAATCGTAGGAGTAGCTTTTATTTTGAGGTTGAATGTTAGTTTGTAATGCTTCAAATAACTTTTGCTTTTCTTCAATTGTAAAGTCGATGATTTGGGCTGTTACCCGCCTTTGTTGTAGTTTGTAATTTGATATAAAATCTTCATAATAAGTCCATCCGATTTCATAGTCTAATTTTCCCTTTGCAAAATTTAAATAAAACCCCTCTGCCTGAAAATCATAACGGCCATAATCGAATACAAGATCAATATTCTGTAAAGAATCCTTAATGCGGATGGCGCTGTGACCAAACGCATCATTTAAGACAAGACCTGGTCCAATGGTAAGTACACTAACTTCCGATTTTTTAGACAATTGAAATTGTGCATTGGCCTTAAACAAAAAGAGGGCGCATGCTAGCGTCAGTAAATATGTTTTGAGTTGTATCATTTTCTAAAAATCCCTAAATCGATTTTAAGTGAAAAGACATTGGAATACAAAGCTACACTCTGGTCTCCAATGTCTGTGATGGCATAATCAATAGAAATACCATTGTACTTAAATCCAACCCCTAAATTAGGTTGAAATGTCAGGTTTTCACTGTTATCAAATTGTAATTCGTTTTGAAAATTACCAACACCACCTCTTAAATACACCAGATCTATGTATCCAAATTCAAATCCAATCGCAGGATTGATGCTTACAAATGAGGTTGAAATTAAATCGTTGTTTTGCTCGAAACGGCATATGAGATCAATTTCAGCTTTGAGTGAGTAGTCGTAATCAAAAGTAAAAGTTTTTGCGATTCCCAATTGAAGCTTGGGAAGTGTCAGTTCAGTCGCCTCAGGTTCTTGCTGGTTTTGACCAGGGATGGCATTTTGAATGTCTTGCAGTCGGCCCTCGTCAAAAGTCCAGCTGTTAAAAGTGGTGGTAATATCCCGTGCCATCAATCCAAATTTCCAATCATTGGACTCAAATTGAATTCCAAGGTCTAGTCCAAAACCCCAAGAGCTGGCAAAATCTCCAATTATACGGCGGATGATTTTTGCATTTACACCATAATTTAATCCTGAAATCTGAAGTTTCCTTGCATAGGATAGCGTGAAACCATAATCGGCTGCCGAGAACAACTTAATTCGGTCATAATTTACATTTCCTTGCTGATCAATTAATTGGGTGGTGTCTAGGATATCATCCACACCAAATCGTATCATAGAGACCCCAATCACACTTCTGTCGTCTAAAGGCATTGCAAAGCCCACGTAATTATAATTTGCAATATTGGCAAAATAACTAGAATGCATCAAAGCCAATGCATGGTCTTCTACATGAACCAACCCTGCAGGGTTCCAATAGCCTGAATTGACATCATTGGTGGTGGCACTGACTGCGCCACTCATACCCAAAGCTGCTGCATCCACACCAATGTTCATAAACTCATTTGAATATTTTCGCGTGGTTTGTGAGTTGATTACCAATGAGAAGGTCAATAAAATGGCTAAAAAACAATATTTAAGATTCAAATTATAGGTGCCTTGTTTGATTTATAAACTCTAATTTTAAGCAGATATTGTTGTTATTTCGCTGCAAACAAAAATAGTTTATTATTTTTACTAAATAAATTTTATTCTTTTGAAAGCTTTCATTCCTAACCTACTAACACTTCTCAATTTATTTTCTGGCGCAATTGCGGTTGTTTTTGCTGTAAAAGGGGCGTTGACAATTGCTGCCTCATTTGTTTTATTGGGAATCTTTTTCGATTTCTTTGACGGGTTTTTAGCAAGAAAACTAAAAGTAGAGTCTGCACTTGGATTTCAACTGGATTCTTTGGCCGATATGGTTACAAGCGGTCTGGTTCCAGGGCTGATCATGTTCCAGTTAATATCTCTATCAATGAGAGGGTCAGAACGCTATATGGATTTACTGCCATATATGGGCTTACTCATTACTCTTGGATCAGCATACCGTTTGGCAAATTTTAATATTTCAACCTACCAAAAAAATCATTTTGTAGGATTGCCCACCCCAGCAAATGCGCTGCTCGTATTGAGCTTTCCTTTGATTTTGGAATATCAAAATAATGAACCCTTTAATTCTATTATTTTAAACACTTGGTTCTTATTGACACTTACTTTAATCAGTACATTTTTGTTAAATGCACCTGTTAAACTCTTGGCTTTGAAATTTAAAACTTGGAAATTTTCTGACAATATTGAAAAATACATCCTTTTGAGTTTGTCCTTAATTTTTTTGATAGTCTTTAAGTATTTTGGGATATCCCTCATTATTTTTTCTTATTTATTACTATCCCTAATAAAACCTCCAAAAGATGCTTGAAAATATTTTAACCCTATTGATGCTTGTACTGCTTCAAGCTGTTCTTGGATTTGACAATCTACTTTATATTTCATTGGAAAGTAAAAAAGCAGATGTAACCCGTCAATCCTTTGTGCGAAAAACAGGTATTGGTCTGGCAATTATTTTTAGAATAATTCTGTTGTTTGCCTTGGTAAAACTAATTGGTTATTTTCAGGAACCGATCTTACATATTCCTTTTGAAGATGTGGTGGAAGGTCATTTCAATATCCACAGCCTAATTGTGCTAATGGGAGGAGTTTTTATTCTTTTTACTGCGATGAAAGAAATTTGGCACATGGTGAGTTTTAAAAATTTCACGGTCAATGATATTGTATCCAATCACAGTGTTTCAAAAGTTATTGGTATGATTGTAGTCATGAATGTGGTTTTTTCTTTTGATTCTATTCTCAGCGCCATGGCTCTCACAGATGTTTTTTGGATTATGGCAGTTGCTATTGTCATTAGTGGGCTATTAATGATTTGGCTGGCAGAAAAAGTAACGGCTTTTTTAACAAAAAATAGAATGTATGAGGTTTTGGGATTGTTTATTTTATTCATTGTAGGCATTATGCTATTGACCGAGGGTGGGCATTTGGCACACCTGAAGCTGTTTGGAGAAGACATTGTGCCAATGAGTAAAACCACGTTTTATTTTATCATTGCAATTTTAGTTTTAATTGATATTGTTCAAGGAAGGTATCAGAAAAAAATTATAAAGTCTCAACAAGAAAAAGCTTGATAATTTTTAAAACTCTAACTTCTTTTTTCGAAGTTCAAAGTTCTGTCCCAAATATACTTTTCGAACCATATCATCATTCGCCAGCATTTCCGGCTTTCCAGCTTTCAGAATACTGCCCTCAAACATCAAATAAGTGCGATCTGTAATGGCAAGTGTTTCTTGGACGTTGTGATCTGTAATGAGAATTCCAATATTCTTTTGGGTGAGACGTGCTACAATGCGCTGTATGTCTTCAACTGCCACAGGATCTACTCCTGCGAAGGGCTCATCAAGAAGGATAAAACTGGGGTCTGTCGCCAATGCACGCGCTATTTCTGTACGCCTTCTTTCTCCTCCAGAAAGTAGATCTCCTCTGTTTTTACGGATATGGCCTAAGCCAAATTCTTCAATAAGTGATTCCATTTTGTCCTGTTGTTCTTTTTTAGACAGTTTGGTCATTTGTAAGACACTAAGGATGTTATCCTCAATAGACAGTTTTCTGAACACCGAAGCTTCCTGCGCTAAATATCCAATGCCACTTTGAGCGCGCTTGTACATCGGGAATTTGGTAATTTCTTTATCATCCAAAAAGATAGCTCCACCATTGGGTTTAATCAAACCGACAGTCATGTAAAAAGAGGTAGTTTTTCCTGCACCATTGGGGCCTAAAAGTCCTACAATTTCTCCTTGTTTGACCTCAAACGAAACGTCTTTAACAACTTTTCTTCCACTGTATGATTTCATTAAATTTTGGACGCTTAATTTCATGGTTTTATATTAATATTAAACATAATTAGTTGCATTATGGGGTTTTATATTTTTGCTTCTGCCTCTTAAGGACTATTCTTGAAATTAAAATACTAACTTGATATAAAATAACCACTGGAATGGCAACAATAATTTGGCTGGCGATATCTGGTGGTGTTATAATAGCCGCAATGATCAATACAATGATAAGGGCGTATTTTCGATTTCGCTTCAAAAACTCAGGTGTAACCAATCCAACTTTCGTTAAATAGAATATTATAATTGGTAGTTCAAAGATAAACCCAGAAGCTAATACAGATGCCCTGACTAAACCAATATAAGAGTTTAGGTCAAAATCATTATGAACTTGATTGGCAACACTGTAGGTTCCTAGAAAGTTTATAGATAATGGACATACAACAAAATATCCAAATAACACACCAATAAAAAATAAAATGGAAGAAACAATAATAAAACCTCTTGAATTTTTTCTTTCGTTGGCATACAATCCAGGGCTGATAAATCTCCAAAATTCATACAAGACATATGGAAATGCAATAACAAAGCCAAATGTGATAGAGGTCCAAATGTGTGCCGAAAACTGACCAGCCATCGTTCTGCTTTGAATTTCAAATTCAAAAGCAGTATTACAAAAACTATCAAAGCCCAATAGACTAGAAGCTCTACAGATTAAATCGTAGGTAAAAAAATCTGCTTTTGTGGGACCAAAAATTAAGGTATCAAATAAGATATCTTTGCCAATAAATGCGAATGAAGCAGCGCTGACAATAGCGATTGTAGCCCGAATGATATGCCATCTCAATTCTTCAAGATGATCAATAAAAGACATTTCTTTTTCTTGATGCATTGTCAAATAATTCCTTCTTTGATTAAATCGTGGATGTGAATTACACCTGAATATTTTTTGTCTTTCAAAACAAGAAGTTGTGAGATTTCGTGAGCCTCCATTAAAGTTCTAGCGTCCACTGCTAGAGCCTTGCAGTCCATAGTTTTTGGATTTTCAGACATAATATCACAAGCACACAAGCTTGAAAAATCATTTGTTTCGGAAAGCATTCTTCTCAAATCTCCGTCAGTTATAACACCTAAAATAGTACCATTTTCAACCACTGCTGTGACGCCTAAGCGTTTTTTAGAGATTTCTACAATAACATCTTTTATAGAAGTATTGGGATTTACCAAAGGCTTTTCGTTCCGATCAGAGATTTCTTCAATCGTTAAAAAGAGTTTTTTTCCAATCGTACCACCGGGATGAAATTTTGCGAAATCATCTTTTGTAAATTTTCGAATTTCAAGTAAACAAACGGCTAATGCATCTCCAATGACTAGTTGCGCTGTGGTGCTTGTGGTGGGTGCTAGATTGTTTGGACATACCTCTTTATCGACATGAGAATTGAAGATATAATCGGCGTGATTACCAAGAAAAGAATCGGGGTTTCCTGTAATAGCAATAAGAGTATTTTCTGTACGCTTAAACAGTGGTACTAAAACTTTTATTTCAGCAGTATTACCACTTTTTGAGATACAAATTACTGTATCATCTTTTTGAACAAGCCCAAGGTCTCCGTGTATCGCATCTGCCGCATGCATAAAAATTGAGGGTGTTCCTGTTGAGTTGAGTGTAGCGACGATTTTATTTGCGATGATCGCACTTTTACCTACACCTGTAATGACAACGCGTCCTTTGGATCTGTAAATCAATTCTACAGCCTTAGCAAAGCTGTCATCAATGAAGGTTGCTATTTTAGTCAATTCTTCACTCTGTGCAATAATAGTCTTTTTTGCTAAATCTTGGATAGAAGCTTTGGTTCTTAATTCTTTCATAATTAATTGTGTACCAATGTAAATATACTTATCTTAGAACAGGTTTACAAAAAAACAAAAAATTAGCGTTATTATTTAATTTATTTCCCTTAAAATAGCATGTACAATAAATATTTAGTTTCTGCAGAAATTTTGAATTTCAATGCAAATTTCGTCTAAAAGTTTACATAAAGCATTAAAATATTATTTCGGATTTGATGAATTTAAAGGGCTTCAAGAATCTGTTGTAGCTAGTATACTATCTAAAAAAGATACCTTTGCTGTCATGCCAACTGGTGGTGGAAAGTCTCTTTGTTATCAATTACCTGCCTTGATGCAAGACGGTACAGCAATTGTTGTGTCTCCGCTTATTGCTTTAATGAAAAATCAGGTTGATGCTATTCGGGGTATTTCAGAAAATGAAGGCATCGCACACGTTTTAAACTCCTCTTTAAATAAAAGTGAAATCAATCAGGTTAAAGAGGACATTAAGCGTGGTACAACAAAATTGTTATATGTAGCTCCTGAATCTTTGTCAAAAGTAGATAATATTGACTTTTTAAATCAGCAAACCATCTCTTTTATGGCTGTGGATGAGGCACATTGCATAAGTGAGTGGGGGCATGATTTTAGACCTGAATACAGGAATCTAAAAAAAATTATATCACAAATTGGTGATGTTATTCCAATTATAGGTCTTACTGCCACTGCCACAACAAAAGTTCAAGAAGACATTCTTAAAAACCTTGGAATGTCTAACCCCAATACTTTCAAGGCTTCATTTAATAGACCAAATTTATATTATGAAATCCTTCCAAAAACTAGCCAGGTCGATAATGACATTATTAGATTTATAAAAAAAAACGAAGGAAAATCAGGAATAATTTATTGTTTAAGCAGAAAACGTGTTGAGTCCTTGGCTCAAATTCTTCAAGTCAATGGCATTAAAGCAGTACCCTACCATGCTGGACTGGATTCAAAGACACGTTCCCAGCATCAGGATATGTTTTTAATGGAAGACATTGAAGTAGTTGTAGCTACTATAGCTTTTGGAATGGGTATTGACAAACCGGATGTTCGTTTTGTAATACATCATGACATGCCAAAAAGTATCGAAAGTTATTACCAAGAAACAGGCCGTGCAGGTCGTGACGGGGGCGAGGGTCACTGTTTGGCCTATTATTCCTACAAAGATATTGAAAAGTTAGAAAAATTCATGTCTGGTAAACCTGTTGCTGAGCAAGAAATTGGATTTGCGCTTCTGCAAGAAGTTGTGGCGCTTGCCGAAACATCTATTTCACGAAGAAAATTTATTCTACATTACTTTGGAGAACAATTTGACAATGCGACTGATGCTGGCGGAGATATGGACGACAATGTTAGAAATCCGAAAGCTAAAATTGAGGCTATGGATGCTGTTAAAACCCTTTTATCTATTGTTACCCTAACTAAAGAGAAATACAAAATTAAAGATCTTGTAAAAGTCATTGTTGGTGAAGAAAATGCATTGATCAATTCTCATAAAACTAACAGCCAACCGTTTTTTGGAGACGGTAAAGATAAAAATACAGCCTTTTGGACTGCTTTGGTGCGACAAGCTTTGGTAAAGGGCTTAATTCGCAAAGAAATTGAATCCTATGGGCTTGTGAAAATGACAGCCAAAGGAAAAGAATTTCTGGACCATCCAAAATCTTTTTTGATGACAGAAGATCATAATTACGACGATTCAGAATTAATATCTTCTTATGTCGCGCCAAAATCACAGGCCGACGAAATATTGCTAAGGATGCTGAAAAACTTGCGTAAATCCAACGCTAACAGTTTGAAGGTTCCTCCTTTTGCTATATTTCAAGATGCATCTTTAGAAGATATGGCACTAAAATACCCTATCAGTATTGAGGAATTACAAAATATTCACGGAGTTGGGGAAGGTAAGGCCAGACGTTATGGTCATGACTTTATTGACTTAATAAATAAGTATGTTGAAGATAATGATGTGGTTCGTGTAGACGATTTAATCATCAAATCAACAGGTTCTAATTCTTCATTAAAACTTTTTATCATCCAAAGTGTGGATCGAAAACTTCCCTTTAATGATATTGCCGATGCCAAGGGAATGGACATTCCTGATTTCATCAATGAATTAGAATCTATTGTTTTTTCGGGCACTAAGCTCAACATCAATTATTGGATCGATGAAATTTTTGATGAGGATCAGCAAGAAGAAATTCACGATTATTTTATGGAATCAGATTCCGATGCAATTGAAGCTGCTGTCGAAGAATTTGACGGGGATTATGACGATGAAGAGTTAAGGCTCTATCGTATAAAGTTTATAAGTGAGGTCGCAAATTAATTTAAAATTTAATTAAGCGCCTTCCTTTTTCTATAAATCATTCATACATTTGTGCTTCAAAAAAAATCACCATAATGGAAAACGGACTCTACGCAAAGTTTATTACATCTAAAGGAGATATACTGCTTGAATTAGAATATAAAAAAACCCCAGGAACGGTAGGTAATTTTGTAGCACTAGCACAAGGAAATCTCGAAAATTCTATAAAAAAACAAGGCGATCCTTATTACGATGGGCTTAAGTTCCACAGAGTCATCCCCGACTTTATGATTCAGGGCGGGTGTCCGCAAGGGACAGGAACAGGAAATCCTGGGTATCAATTTGATGATGAATTTCATCCAGATTTAAAACATAATGTTTCCGGAATTTTATCTATGGCCAATTCTGGACCCGGCACCAATGGCAGTCAGTTTTTTATCACACATGTCCCAACACCATGGCTAGATGGCAAGCATACCGTTTTTGGAAAAACAATAGAAGGGCAATCTGTGGTAGATACCATCGCACAAGGAGATACCATTGAGGCTTTAGAAATTATTGCAAACGGAGAAGATGCCAAAGCATTCCATGCTGTAGAAGCTTTTAGAACCTTTGAAGGGGCTCGTAAAAAACGAATAGCTGAGGAAAAAGCAGCCGTTAAAGCTGAGTTAGATAAGCTTGGTAAAGGTTTTGAATCTACCGAAAGTGGTTTGCGTTACCAAATTCTTCAAAAAGGAGATGGGGAGAAAGCCCAAAAAAATAAAACTGTTGCTGTTCATTACAAAGGGCAATTGGCAGATGGTACGGTGTTTGATTCCTCTTACAAACGAAATCAACCAATTGAGTTTATCTTGGGTATGGGCCAAGTGATCCCTGGTTGGGATGAAGGAGTTGCGCTTTTAAATGTTGGAGATAAAGCGCGATTTATCATTCCCAGTGCTTTGGCTTATGGGAGTCGCGGTGCAGGGGGTGTGATTCCTCCAAATGCAAATCTTGTTTTTGATGTTGAGTTAATGGCTGTAAAATTATAGTTTCACCACTCAATATTTCGAAAACAAATTTGTTCATAAAGTACTTATTTTTTTGTCTTAAGTTTCAATAGTTATTTGTAGTTTTGTTTGCGTCTAAAAATCGCATAATGACTCAACAAAACACGAAATACATCTTTGTCACCGGAGGTGTGAGTTCCTCCTTAGGTAAAGGCATTATTGCGGCTTCTTTAGCAAAACTCCTTCAAGCACAAGGTTATCGTGTGACCATCCAAAAATTAGACCCCTATATCAATATTGACCCAGGTACGCTAAATCCTTACGAGCACGGTGAATGTTACGTGACTGATGATGGCGCGGAAACTGATTTGGACTTGGGGCATTACGAACGATTTTTAAATGTACCTACCTCACAATCCAATAATATAACCACTGGCCGTATTTATCAAAGTGTTATTGATAAAGAACGCCGCGGTGAATTTTTAGGGAAAACCGTTCAGGTTATTCCACATATTACAGATGAAATTAAAGAATGTGTTAAGTTATTGGGCGATAAGGGAGATTACGATATTGTGATTACAGAAATTGGAGGCACAGTCGGAGATATTGAATCCTTGCCTTATATTGAATCTGTACGTCAATTAAAGTGGGAGATGGGTAACAACAACGCTTTGGTAGTTCATCTCACACTTATTCCTTACTTATCTGCTGCAGGCGAATTAAAAACAAAACCAACACAACACAGTGTAAAAACATTAATGGAAAGTGGTGTTCAAGCCGATATTTTGGTTTGTCGAACAGAGCATGAGCTTGGATCATCTATTCGTACCAAATTAGCGCGTTTTTGTAACGTTAAAGAAAATTGTGTCATTCAGTCTATTGATGCTTCCACAATTTACGACGTACCAAACTTGATCCTTAAAGAGGGATTGGATAAAGTGGTTTTGGAACAGTTACAGCTCAAGCGTCACCAACCGGATTTAGAATTTTGGAATACGTTTTTAGAAAAACACAAAAATCCAGTACACGAAATCAACATTGGTTTGATTGGAAAATATGTAGAGCTCCAAGACTCCTACAAGTCTATATTGGAAGCATTTATACATGCGGGCGCCGCAAACGAAGTGAAGGTAAATATTAAATCTATTCATTCAGAACATATAGACCTTTCCAACACGAAAGAACTGCTGTATAATTTAGATGGTGTTTTAGTCGCACCAGGTTTTGGAGAGCGTGGCATCGAAGGGAAGATTGAGGCCATCCGCTATGTTAGAGAACACAAAATTCCTTTTTTTGGGATTTGTTTGGGCATGCAAATGGCCGTCATAGAGTTTTCTAGAAATGTTGTCGGTCTCAAAGGAGCTAATTCTTCAGAAATGGATGCAGACTGCCCATACCACGTCATTGATTTAATGGAAGATCAAAAACAAGTTAAAAACAAAGGGGGTACCATGCGCTTAGGCGCTTGGGATTGCATTCTTTTAGAAGGTTCTAAGGCCTATTCCGTGTATAAGAAAAAAACGATCAGTGAACGCCACAGGCACCGATATGAATTCAATGAAAAATACAAAACACAAATTCAATCTAATGGAATGATTGCCACTGGAGTCAATCCAGATACTGGTTTGGTTGAGATTGTTGAAATTGAAGATCACCCCTGGTTTGTTGGTGTACAATACCACCCCGAGTATAAAAGTACTGTAGCCAATCCTCATCCTCTGTTTAAGGCCTTTATAAAAGCAGCCCTTGAATATCAGAAGAATAACTAAAAAAAATATCATAAATTTGGGCTGTTAAAAACCCATTGCGTTTCAAGATATGGAAGAGAAAAAAAATGATTTAAATTCACTCATAGGTTTTGCCTTGATAGGAGCCATTTTGTTGTATATGATGTATCAAAACCAACCAACCTCAGATGAATTGGCAGTGGAACAGCAATCTAAACATGCACAAATAGACAAACAAAGTACTAAGGATTCAGCTTTAAAAATACAGCAAAATCCAGCAGCAATTTTAGCTCAGGAAAAAGCAAAATTAGGTGAATTTGGCTATTCACTGGATTTAGATTCGGACAAAGCCCATTTTACGACTTTGGAAAACAAGGTTTTATCAATTAAAATCAATAATAATGGTGGGATGGTTTCAGAAGTCAAACTCAAGGCTTTTGTCAACCACGACTCTGTCCCAGTTTATCTGGTTAAAGATGGTAATTCTCAATTTAATTTAAATTTCTCAACTTCTGATAACCGAACTTTTAATACAAAAGATTTGTATTTTGAACCTTCGCTTTCCCTTGAAGAAAACGCTCAAGTTTTGTCAATGAAACTAAAAGTTTCAGAACACCAATTTTTGGAATATAAATACATTCTCAAAACAGATGATGACTATATGCTCGGCTTTTCGATACAATCTCAAGGTTTGTCAAAAGTTTTTGACATCAGACAGCCAGCTCAACTTGAATGGGACTTAAAAGCTTTGCGACACGATCAAAGTATTACATTTGAGAACCGTTACACTCGATTTACCTATGAGCATGATGGTGGAAAAATTAATAAACTATCTCAGTCTGGCGACGACGATGAAACTGTTGAAGATGTTTCATGGCTATCGTATCGACAACACTTTTTCAGCTCTATTTTGGTGCCTGAGATTCCTATAAAGAGTACTGAAATACGTTCGTTTGACTTGGTTGAAGATGAAACTATAGATACCCTTTTCACAAAAAAATACAGCACTAAATTTGCGATGTCCTACAGAGGTGGTGAGCTTCAACAAGATTTGAATTTTTATTTTGGACCAACCTATTCAAAAACATTAAAAAAATACGACCGAAATCTTGAAAACAGTATTCCATTTGGCTGGGGTATTTTTGGTTGGATCAACAAATCTATTTTTAGCCCACTATATGCATGGCTTAGCAGTTTTTTATCCTACGGTATTGCGATAATTGTGATGACAATTATGGTAAAAATATTGTTGTCATTTGTACAGTACAAGCAATTTTTGTCTCAAGCAAAAATGAAAATCTTAAAACCTGAATTGGATGCATTAAGAGAAAAGTATAAGGGCAATAAAGCCAAGGCACAGCGGGAAACAATGGCGCTTCAAAACAAGGCCGGTGCAAGTCCTTTAAGTGGGTGTTTGCCAGGGTTATTACAGATTCCAGTTTTTTACTCTTTATTTATGTTTTTTCCAATTGCCTTTGAGCTGCGACAAAAACCATTTTTATGGGTCAAGGATTTAAGTTCTTATGACACCATTGTCGATTTGCCTTTTAGCATTCCATTTTACGGTGATCACATAAGTTTATTCCCCATTTTAGCATCCATTGCTATTTTCTTTTATATGAAAATGACAACAGGTCAGAACATGGCTATGCAACCAACACAGGAGGGCATGCCAGATATGGCCAAAATGATGAAATACATGATTTATTTTTCACCATTATTGATGCTGTTCTTTTTTAATCAATATGCGTCTGGTTTAAGTCTTTATTATTTTGTTTCTAATCTCATAAGTATTGGAATTATGTTGGTCATCAAAAACTACATTATTGATGAAGATAAAGTGTTGGCTAATATACAAGTCAACAAAGCCAAGCCAAAGAAACAGAACCGCTTTCAACGTAAGATTGCTGAAATTATGGAACAGGCTGAAAAACAAAAAGCAATGCAGGAAAGGCTTAGGAAATAGCAATATTTCTAAAAGGTTGCCTATTGGCAACCTTTTTTTGTTTTTAAAATCTCACAACAATAATTATTAAATTTGCAACATGAAAAAAGTAGTCGTAGGTCTTTCAGGAGGCGTTGATTCAAGTGTTGCAGCCTTTTTGTTGAAACAACAAGGCTATCACGTCATTGGATTATTTATGAAAAACTGGCACGATGACACAGTCACCATATCTGACGAATGCCCATGGTTAGATGATAGTAACGATGCCATGCTTGTGGCGCAAACCTTGGATATTCCATTTCAAACCGTTGATTTAAGTAAGGAATACAAGGTACGCATTGTAGATTATATGTTTGACGAATACAAGCGGGGACGTACGCCCAACCCAGATATTTTATGTAATCGTGAGATTAAATTTGATGTGTTTTTAAAAATTGCTCTATCACTAGGCGCTGATTTTGTTGCTACGGGACATTATTGTCGTAAAAGTGTTTCATATATAGAAGAAAACGCTCCCATTTATTCATTGCGCTCGGGACTAGACACAAACAAAGACCAATCTTATTTTTTATGCCAATTATCTCAATCTCAACTCGCTAAAACCCTTTTTCCAATTGGTGAATTACAAAAATCTGAAGTCAGAGCTATAGCCTCTAAATTAAAACTTGTAACCGCTGATAAAAAAGACTCTCAAGGCCTTTGTTTTATTGGAAAGGTAAGGTTGCCAGACTTTTTACAACAACAGTTAAAACCTAAAAAAGGGACGATTATTCAAATTCCTTCAGATTTTGAAATATACCAAAAACCATTGCCAATATTTGAATCCAAAACAGATGCACTTTTACATAAAAGTCGACCCATTGTTTATGAAAGTGAAGATGGCACCGTTGTTGGCACCCACCAAGGAGCCCATTTTTTTACTAAGGGTCAACGTAAGGGGTTGGCAGTAGGAGGAACCAAAGCGCCACTTTTTGTAATTGAAACAGATGTAAATAAAAATATTATTTATGTCGGGGAAGGAAAGGAGCATCCAGGATTATATCGCAGTACCCTTAGGGTGGATAACGAAGCAATACATTGGCTGCGTCATGATTTAAAATTAAGCAATGGAGAACAACTTAAAGTTCTTGCCCGAATTCGTTACAGACAATCTTTAGAGCCCGCTGTTATTTTTAAAACAAAACGTGGGCTGTTTGTTGAATTTTTAGAAAAGCAAACAGCAATCATGGAAGGACAATTTGTAGCTTGGTATATTGATGACGAATTAGTTGGTTCCGGAGTTATTTCTTAAATTGTATGTACTTATTTATGATACATCTCAGAAGTGGCTGCAATTGTCAGTATAATTACAGATTTACATAACAATATTAGCTTAAAAATTGACCATAATAAATAGAACAAATGACAAGACGTGAATACCAATTACAAGCCTTTGAACGCTTGTTGACTGTGATGGACGAATTACGAAGCCAATGTCCATGGGATCAAAAACAAACTATGGAGAGCCTGAGGCCTTTGACAATTGAGGAGACATATGAATTGGCAGATGCTATATTAGATCAAAACACAGAGGAAATCAAAGGGGAATTAGGGGATTTGTTATTACACATTGTTTTTTATTCAAAAATAGGGAGCGAAAACAATGATTTTGATATTGCTGATGTTTTGAATGCAGTTTGCGAAAAGCTAATAAAAAGGCATCCGCATATTTATGGTGATGTTAAAGTTAAGAATGAAGAAGAGGTCAAGCAAAATTGGGAAAAAATCAAACTTAAAGAGGGAAAGAAAAGTGTCTTAGAAGGTGTTCCTAACAGCCTACCAGCTTTGGTGAAAGCAATCCGCATTCAAGACAAGGTCGCGGGGGTTGGTTTTGATTGGGAAATGCCAGAACAAGTATTAGAAAAGGTAAAGGAAGAGTTGCAGGAATTTAAAATAGAGGTCGACCAAAACAATACAAACGCTATGGAATCTGAATTTGGAGATGTTTTATTTTCCTTAATTAATTACGCCCGTTTTTTGAAAATCAACTCCGAGAATGCTTTGGAACGCACCAATAAAAAATTCATAAAGCGCTTTCAGTATTTGGAGAATCAGGCCAAACTAAAACAGCGGACTTTGTCAAGCATGACGCTGGCAGAAATGGATGTTTTATGGGAGGAAGCCAAAAGTCAGTAATCTAACTAATGTCTTTTTTTATGATTGAAAGTTTTTGTATCCACTCCTTTAGATCGGATTTATAGTTTTCAATTTTATTTTTGACATCAATAACCATCGGATTATCGTCTGCGGCGTTGGAGAAAAATTGTAAGTTATTTTCTAGTTGATTCATCTCTGACTTAATATCTTCAATCTTTTTTCTGACAAAATTGATTTCGTTATTGATAGCCTTTGGATTTTTAGCCAATTCTTGTAGTTTATTACTATAGTTTAAAGCTTTAATTTCTTCTTCACTCACACCAATTTCAATCAAGATCGTTCTAACTGCTTTGAGAAATAAACGGTCAATTTGACGTTTGTTTTTGGGTACATCCCCTAATTCGGACCATTGATTTGAATACTCTTTTACAGCGTCCAAGTTTGCCGCTTTATCAGCCCCAATTTTAAAAGATTTTAAAGTTTCAAGCAATTTTTCTTTTTGCGAAAGAGTTTCAATCTGCTGTGGAGTTCCCTTATTTATTTGCTCATGATAGCGTTCAAAGAAATAGTTGCAGGCACCTCTAAATTGTTTCCAAAGCTTACTGCTTTCACTTCGTGGAATATGTCCAATTTTTTTCCATTTATTTTGAATGTTCTTAATCAAAACAACGGTAGTTTCTAAATCCTCACTGTTTTTGTTCTTCTCTGCAATCTCAACCAGTTCTTTTTTCTTTTTAAGATTTTCTAACTGGTCTTTCTTCAGAAATTTGTAAAAATTATTTTTCTGCTTATTAAAAGTTCTTACCGCAGTTTTAAAATCCGTCCACGATTGATTTCTTACTTTTTTTGGAACACTGCCCAATTTAAAAAATGACTGTCTTAAATCTTCAATGGCTTTGATTTGCTTTTGCCAATCTTTATGGGTTTCGTATTCATTATTGGTAATTTCATTTATTTTTAAAACGATGGCCTCTTTTGCTTTAAAGTTAGCGGTTAACTCTTCTTCAATCTGTGAATTATAAATTTTTCGTTTATCATTAATTACTTTTGTGGCCGCACTAAACTGTTCCCACAATGCCACTCGGTGTTCTTTGGCGACTGGCCCTAATTCCTCTTTCCAAATTTTATGTAGTGCCTGCACCTCTCTAAATACCCGATCTAGATTTTGCTCATTAGCTAATGCTTCAGCACTTTTTATGAGTTTTTGTTTTTTTTCTAGATTAAATTTATAATCGCGATCTCTCAAGTCTCTATCAAGATGTAGAAAGTCGTAAAAACGCTCCACATGGTGGCGGTAGTTGTTCCAGACATTGTTGGCATCTTTTGCAGGAACTTTACCTAATCCACGCCATTTGTCTTGTAAACTTTTAAAGTTGTTGTATATGGTGTTGGTATTTTGATTGATATTGATCAAGGCTTTAATTTCCTCAATAATTTGAAGCCTTAACTCAAGATTCTTTTTAAAATCTTCGGTTTTACTTTTTTCAAATTTTTCATTTCTTTCCCTGTAGTTCCTTGACAAGGAATTGAACTTCTTTTTATGTGAGCTTATAAAATTAAAATCAATAATGTTACCACCCTCAGCCAAGAAAGCCTCTTTTCTATCATTTAACAGCGCTGAAAATTTAGTGTTAAAAACTTTTTTAATGCGATTTACCTTTGGACGTATGGCATAGAGGTCATCGTTTTTAAGTAATGCTCCAAAAGCATCTATAAGTGCTTCTAGGTCAAAATTATCATATGCATCCTCACTTTCTTTAATTGAAGCCTCGTTTGGTTCTACCTCTTTATTTTCGATAGGGCCTTCTTTTTTTGGTTCATTAGCTTCAGAAACAACTTCTACATCGGGATCTTTTTTGACAACTTGCTCAACCACATCTTTTAAAGGTTTTTTCTTTTTTTGGTCTTTAATTATTTTTTCTGATAATCCGTCTGCTTCCTGCAGGTTATCTTGCGTATTCATAGCTCAAAAGGTTTGAATTTACGTTTACTTGGAATGTATAAATATACTGTTATCTACCTAATCTACAAATTAAAACGGATTATCCGGATTTATGAATCCCAAATTTCCCAAGACCTTTCAGCTTGTAATTCTAACATTTTTAGGCCATTTACAGCAGTTGCATTAGCCTTCAATCCAAAATTTAAAAATTGGGTTTGACTTGGATTATAAATCAAATCATACAGAAAATGATTTTTTGAAATCGATTGATAGGGTATGGGAGGGTATAATTCAATTTTTGGATAGGTTCCAAGCGGCGTACAATTGATGATGATTTGATGGGCAGCGATGATTTCTGAGTTCAATTCTTCATAGCTAAAGCAGTTTTCAGAATCAGGAGTTCTTGAAACAAAGGAAAAGGGAATATTTAAATTATTTAGGGCAAATGCAATGGCTTTTGATGCACCACCAGTCCCAAGAATAAGTGCCGATTTATGTTTAGTATTTAAGTAAGGCTTCAAACTTTTCACAAAGCCATAGTGGTCTGTATTGTACCCAATGCGTTTTCCGTTTTGAATCTTAATGGTATTCACTGCGCCAATACTATGGGAATCTGCATCCAAAGCATCCAAAAATGGCAGCACAGCTTCTTTGTAGGGAATTGTTACATTAAGGCCTGAGATTTCATTAGAGGATTTAAAAATTGCATCAAATTCGTCGATGCTGTGGATATCAAAGTTTTTATAAACACAGTTTAGATCTTCCTTCTTAAACTTATCTGTGAAATAAGTTCTTGAGAAGGAGTAGTCAATATTTTTACCAACCAAACCGAATGTTTTCATGCAGTATTTTTTTGATGCTTTCCATACCACTGTAATCCAAGTACAATAGCGGCCCCTAAGATAATCAATAAAATGGCAATAAGTGTTTCTGCGTTAGGATCTGGCACATATCGTTGATAGTTTTCAATGCGGTTATTTCCATTGGAGTCTAAAATTAATTCTCCAATGCCATTGCGTTTAAATACTTTGTTTTTCCAAGGCCAAACCACGCCAAGAGAGCCAGTAACAAACCCCATAATTAAGGCGAGTGTCATACTATTATAATTTTTCAAAACAAAGTTTAGCAGGTGGGACAGCACAATCAGTCCAAAAATAGACCCAAGTGTAAAAACCGTTAAGATTTTAAGCATGTATAAAATGTAAAGATCTGAAAAAATATTAAAATCACCTGAAAAAACATGTAGCAGCACTTCAAATAAAGCATTTACTGCATCTACTAACAAAAGCACATAATTTCCCATAAGCATTAAGATGAAAGATCCCGAAAATCCAGGAAGGGCCATCCCTGTAATGCTGACCATCCCACACAAAAAGACAAACCAAAGATTATCATTTTGAGCTTGAGGTGAAACAAAACTGAGACTCATTCCAGCTAGAACTCCAACGAAGGCCCAAACAATGGACTGCCATTTCCAATCCTTAAAGTCGTTGTAAATATAAATAACAGAACCAATGATCATTCCAAAAAAAAGACTCCAAACATAAAGTTCATATCTAACAATAAAAAAATCTAAAACTTTTGAAACACTAAAATAACTGATGATAATTCCAGTAAAAATCAAACCCAAAAAGCGTCCATTGATGTGTTTAAAAAAGGTAGTAAATTGCCCAGATAATAGGAAAGCAACCCCTCGACGGTCAAATTTCTGCAAGGATTCAATAAATTGTTCATAGAAACCCAATACAAACGCGACAATGCCCCCGGAAACACCAGGAACTTTGTTGGCAGCACCCATCGCAATACCTTTGAGGATTAAGAAGCGCTTGGTTTCTATGGGCTTAGGAGGATTCAAGAGATTTTGTTTTTATACTTATAAAATCAAAAATGAAAATTAGTAGAAACCCTGTCAGCATTAAAATCAATGCAGCACACAACTGCGGGTCACCCTCATACTTATATGGTAAAACACATTCTTCAATCAGTGGCACAGGGATTCCTTTGGAATTGATGTGTTCGGTCAATATTTTTTTCCATGGCCATATTTTCACCATAGCACCCGCCATAAAGCCTGTTAGAAGGGCTAAGGTTAAGTCTTTGTACTTTACAAACAACCATTTTAAAATTTTTGAAAAATATAGGATTCCAACCAAAGCTCCAAAGCCAAAAGTGGCTATTTTAAGAAAATCTTTATCGTTAATGGCAAGAAGTACAGTTGAATAGGTACCCATGATTAACAAAATAAAAGCACCTGAAATACCAGGAAGAATCATTGCACAAATAGCAATGGCTCCAGATAAAAACAAATACGGATAACTTTCGGAACTGTTGAAAATCTCGAGTTTTGTAATTTGATAAGCAAAAAATACCCCTAATAATAAAACAATTAATGCAACCGCATTTAAGTGTTCAATTTTTTTAAAAACGTATAAAATACTTGCCAAAACCAAACCAAAGAAAAAGGCCCATATTAAAATTGGTTCTTCATCCAACAACCACGTGACTAGCTCAGATAAAAGTAGAATACTTGAAGCGATTCCCAAAAAAACGGCCAGTAAGAAATTTCCATTCACGGTGTTCCAAACAGCTTTAACACCCTTGTTTTTGAACTCTAAAATTAATGAGATTTTAAATTGGCTGAGTGTTGAAATTAATTCTTCGTAAATCCCTGAAATAAAAGCAATAGTACCCCCTGAGATGCCAGGAACAATGTCGGCTGCTCCCATGGCCATACCTTTAAAAAAAAGCCACAAATAGTCCAGAAAATTGCGTTTCATTGTAGGATACAATTAATTGCTAGTAAAGATAACTAAATTTAGTTGTCTGATTTTTTGAAGCTTTCAATGAATTGAATCACATTTTCACTTTTGTAAATATCAGGGAATAGTTCTTCAATTATAAATATATGCTCCGAATTGATGTGCAGTCCGGTTAGTAGATGCGCAAATCCAGCTTCAGTGTCATTAAGTTTAAAACACAATCCAGAAAGTCTAAATTCTAATTCTTCACTCTTTGGATAATAATCCAAGGCTTTTACAAAATTGTATTTAGCAGCTTCAATTTCCCCAAGCTCAATCAGAACGTCACCTCTTTGAATCCATGTATCTAGAGAAGTTCCACCTAGTTCTAAAGTTTTTTTATAACCTCTTTCAGCTTCTTCAAGATAGTTTAAGCGTAGGTTTATTTTTGAATAAAACAACCAATAACTCTCATTTTCATCATCAATATCAATCGCTTTATTAACATAAAAAAGAGCCTTTAAACCATCTTTTTTTGAGAAATAAAAGTGCGCAATTTGTATCCAGCCTTTGTCAAATGCCGGGTCTTCTTTGACAGATTTAAAAAAATATTTGAGCGCTTTATCTTTATTATGCATTTTTTCGTAACAACCACCAATTTTTAAATAAGTAAATGCAGTTGGGCCTTCGATGGCCATTGAAATATTATAGTTGTCAATAGCCTCTTTAAAGCGATTCAGTCGCTCTAAAACCTTAGCTTTTTCTAAATAGGCTCCAATGAAAGTATCATCAGAAATGATTGCAAAATCAAAAGCTGTTAAAGCTTTCTTGAAATTCTTAATTTCTAGATATTGTTTTCCCAACTGATGCCAGGCAACTTCACAGTATGGGTTTTGGTCTAGATACCAATTAAGATAATCAATGGCTTCTTGGTTTTGATCTAAAAACTCAAAACAATAAATAATATTATAAAGTGACGAATAGTCTTCAATATTTAAATCAATACAGTTTTTAAAATGAATTTTCGCGGCTTCATAA
Source organism: Flavobacteriaceae bacterium (assembly GCA_045561735.1). Classification (GTDB taxonomy): domain Bacteria; phylum Bacteroidota; class Bacteroidia; order Flavobacteriales; family Flavobacteriaceae; genus UBA3537. The sequence continues at coordinate 39,948 of JBJKXC010000013.1, forward strand.
TTATCTAAAAAAAGGTATTCCATTCCTATCAAGGAATGAATTTCTGATGAATCATTAGAAACTTTAAGTGCTTGTTTAAATACCTTTATGGCTTCTTCATGTTGGTCTCTTTTTGAATGGATGTTAGCTTTTTGAATATAAAGTTCTTCGTTATTAGGCTCCAATTCAAACAACATGTTGAGTAATTTTGCTGCTTCAGACAGTTTGTTTTCGAAGATTAAAATCTCCACCTTAAATAGCCTTAGGTTCATTGAAGTTGGATGCTGGTCTAAACCTAATTTAATCGCTTTTTTAGCAAGTGCAATTTTACCAATCTCTAAATAATGATGGATAATATTTTCGAATTCATTGGAATCAAAGAAAAAGACATTATTGGTCTTTAACATGGACTCAAACCTAGTGAGTGAAAAACTTTGACTATCTTCAGATGAACTGAATTCCATTTAATGTAATTTGGTATAATAAAAGTATTATTATTAGCACTTGCTTCTATTACCTAAAATGAATGTTTTCAACAAAATAATTAACAGTTCTTGTTAATCATATCTAAAACCTTAATGATGACATCACAACCTTTTTCAAGTTCCTTCATTGAAATGGTAAGTGGTGGAGTGATGCGTATGGCCTTTGGTTCATAGAGCAGCCAAAAGAGAATCAGACCTTCTTCCATGGCTTCCATGACAATTTTATTGGTTACATTCGCTTGCTTTGTGAGGGCACAAAGCATCAAACCTTTACCACGAATTTCAGTAATGAGCGGGTGTTTCAATTTTGATCTTATAAAAGTTTCTTTCTCTAAAACACTTTGCATAAGCTCTGAATTGGTGATTTCCTTCAAAGTAGCCAATGCAGCGGCAGCTATGACTGGATGTCCGCCAAAAGTTGTAATGTGCCCTAACATTGGTTTGTCAGAAAGACAATCCATCATTTTAGCAGATGCTGAAAAGGCGCCAATAGGCATGCCGCCCCCCAAACCTTTACCAACCACCACAATATCTGGAATACAGTTGTAATTTTCAAACCCAAAAAGGGTACCTGTTCTTCCAAAACCAGGCTGTATTTCATCTAAAATTAACAAGGCACCTACTTCGTTGCAGCGTTTTTGAACCTTATTTAAGTAACCGTCTTTGGGTTGAACGAAGCCTGCGCCACCTTGTATGGTTTCTAATATTACAGCTGCTGTTTTACTGCTAATCTTTTTTAAATCTTCAACAGCATTAAATTTTAAAAACCGAACATCGGGAATTAAGGGGCGAAACGGTTGTTTGCGTGCTTCGTATCCCATAACACTCAAAGCGCCCATGGTATTGCCATGGTAGGCTTTATCTGCCGCAAATATTTCGGAGCGCCCTGTATAACGCCGCGCTAATTTTAATGCGCCATCAATGGCTTCTGTACCTGAATTGGTCAAATAGGTTTTCTCAATGTTCTTGGGATAATACTTTGCCAGTAGTTTGGTCAGTTCAAGTGCTGGCTTTTGGATGTATTCTCCATATACCATCACATGCATGTATTTTTCCAATTGTGTATGAATTGCTTCCAGAACTTTAGGGTGTCGGTGTCCCAAGCTACACGCTGAAACACCCGCTACAAAATCTAAATAAGCTTTGTTATTTGTATCGTATATATAGGAACCTTCGGCATGGGAGATTTCCATAGCCAATGGATGTGGCGTAGTTTGTGCTTGGTATTTTAAAAAGGCCGCTTTATTCAAAATTATTTTTTTTATTTTTCAGCCTTAGATATATTTTTTGGGATTTTTCGGCTGGCTTTATTGTTCAATAATTTTTCTTTACTTTTTTTAGAAGGTTTTCCAGCTGCCTCTACCCGATTTTCCAAGGATTTATCAAAAAAGGCGGCTTGTAGGGAATGGGCTCCTAAGCCTTTGATAACAGGCAGTTCTAATGGAGGGTCTTCTGAAAATAAATCTTCGACACTTCTAGGGCGTTCCGTCTCGCGCCATACAAAGCCTTTGAGAATCGTCTCATTTTCTGGAAAGTCATCTTCCGGGTATGTTTTTCCATCAATTTGGTTTATTTTTCGCAACTCATCAATTTTATTTTCAGAGACCAAAATTCTCATTTTTCCTGACTTGGACTTATCAATACCTACGAGTTCATTATCAGCATTTCTCAAGAAGTAAATACTTTCGGCATTTTTAATAACATCGATTGTATGGAGTTCATTTTCTTTAAAAAGCCCGTCAAGCTTTTTGCCAGAAATCTGATTGTAACCAGCACCAAGACTGTCTTTGCTGATTACAAACGCATTTTCAAAAACCTTAAGAGAATCCAAGCTTTCTGTTTTGGGATTTGAAATTAAATGAATGGAGTCTCCTGTAATTTGATTCTCGTGATGCCATAAAACGGGATGTCTTCTTTTTGAAAATGCATCTTCTGAATCCGTATCATAAAAATTGATAAGCTGTGTCAGTCCTGTATTTTGGTTCATGTGAATGGAGTCTGCTTTGCCACTTAAATCAGATTTATACATTTTTGCATTGTAGAAAGCGCGTACAATGCGCTGATCTGGAGGGCCAGTAATCATTAATGTATCGCTGTGAATAAAAATAGAATCGTTCTCTTGTTTGGTGATTGCCAACGCTCTTTTGGTGATAAATACAGAGTCTTTGACTCTAAACACTTCTGCATAGTGGCCTTTGATGATACTGTTATTCAGCGTATCAGTAACCTTGATATTGTTGGTTGCAGAGGCAAAATTTTTATTGCGATCAAAATACAAACTGTCTCCAATTATGGTCCGTTCATCATAATCTATTCTTGATTTTTTTACAAAATACCCAGTATCGTTGTTGGTATTATAAAAACCTCTTTCGCAATAAATAATGCTTGTATCACTAGTAATTGTGGTAGGGCCATATAAAAAAGCATAACCAGAAACCGTGTAAAAATCAAGGCGATCAGTATCTATTACGTATTCTGGATTCACCAGTTTTACATTATCCGTAAATTGGTATTTTTTAGCATTCATATAATAGTGTCCAATGGTACTGGTAATTGTTCCTGAAGTATCTCTAACCACTTTGCCTTTTTGATTGTAAAAGGCTTGCTGTTTGATGCGATCGAAGTACAGGATGTCTGTGTATAATTTTGAAGTTGGATCAATTAAAACAACATCTCCACTGGCATAAGCCAATTGGGTCTTGCCACTGTATTCGACGTATTTAGAGCTCATGTCTAAGCTATCACCTTGTTTGACTCTTACACTCCCATAGGCTTCAATAAAATCTTGTTTACCATAATAGATGGCCTCATTACACCACATTTCGATGCCTTTGTGTTTGATGTGTACCTGATTGGAATTGTCACGTGTTAGAATCGTTGCATCTGGTTTTGACGGTTCAAAGGTCATAAACGGCGCATATTCAATCTCAATTTGTTGACGTTCTTGTGTATACAAAATCAACGGTACTAGGTGAATAAGTATTAATTTTATATAAGTTACGCGCACAAAGTATTATTTGAATTGTTACAAAAATAAGCAATATTCAAACTCAATATGGATTGCTTTCCTTTTATCTGAAAATTGTTTGTTTTCGATCTGGTCCTACAGAAACTATCTTAATTGGTATTTCGAGTTCATTTTCCAAAAACTCAATGTAGTTTATAAGACTGGCTGGAAGGATCGAATCCTTTTCCATTGCAGTTAAGTCTTCGGACCACCCTTCAAATTCTGTGTAAATTGGTTCAATATTTTCCGATTCTATATTAAAGGGAAGGTGCTCTATTACTTCACTTTTATAGTTGTAGGATGTGCAAATCTTCAGAGTTTTAAATCCAGAAAGAACGTCTGCTTTCATCATCATAAGCTGTGTCACACCATTTAATTGACAAGCATAACGTAAAGCGACTAAATCCAACCAACCACAACGCCTCGGTCTTCCAGTTGTAGCTCCGAATTCACATCCAACTCTTGCCATTGTTTCTCCATTTTCATCGAAGAGTTCCGTAGGAAATGGTCCAGATCCAACGCGGGTCGTATAGGCTTTAAAAATACCAAAAACCTCTTGAACGGAACTTGGTGGTATTCCCAATCCTGTACATGCACCAGCTGCTGTAGTATTGCTAGAGGTTACAAATGGGTAAGTTCCAAAATCAATGTCCAGTAAAGATCCTTGGGCGCCTTCTGCAAGAACACTTTTATTAGCTTTCTGAGCTTGATACAAATATTCTTCTGAATCAATAAATTCCAATGATTTTAATATTTTTATAGCATCAAAAAATTCAGATTCAAGTTCTTCTAAATCATATTGAAGGTCGACATCGTAGAAGCTTATCATCGATTGATGCTTATTAGCAAGATTCCGGTATTTTTGCTTCCAATTTTCCATTTCTAAGTCGCCAACACGAATTCCGTTACGACCTGTTTTATCCATGTATGTGGGTCCAATTCCTTTGAGTGTAGAACCTATTTTGGCTTTACCTTTAGAAGCTTCAGATGCAGCGTCTAACAAACGGTGTGTTGGAAGAATTAAGTGTGCTTTTCTGGAAATGATTAAGGATTTATTATAATCGACACCCTGGCCATCTAATTTGTTTAATTCTTTTTTAAAAATGACAGGGTCAATAACTACGCCATTTCCAACGAGATTTTTAGCATCCTTATGAAAAATTCCAGATGGAATTGTGTGTAATACATGTTTCATCCCGTTAAAAACAAGGGTATGACCTGCATTAGGTCCGCCTTGAAAACGTGCAATAATATTATAATTAGAGGTAAGGACATCAACAATTTTTCCTTTCCCCTCATCGCCCCATTGGAGTCCCAGTAGTAAATCTACAGCCATTCTAGTATTGGTTAGTTTTTAGTATTTTTTTTCCCATAAAAGTAAAGAGAATGGTTTTCAATTTTGACATCAAAAACTTCTTCTATGGTTTGTTTTATCGATTGAATCCTTGGATCACAAAATTCGATAACTTCACCAGTATCTGTTAAAATAACATGATCATGTTGTTTGTCAAAATAAGATTTTTCGTACTGTGCTTGGTTTTGACCAAATTGATGCTTTCTAACCAGAGCACACTCTAAGAGTAATTCAACAGTATTATACAAAGTAGCTCTTGAGACTCTATATTTTTTATTTTTCATTTTGATGTATAAAGATTCAATATCAAAATGGTCATCACTATCGTAAATTTCTTGCAGAATAGCAAAGCGTTCTGGTGTTTTTCGCTGAAAGTTTTCTTCAAGATACTTTGTAAAAACCTTTTTTACAATTTCTTGATTTTTATGTTTTGTTTTTGTAGTCATTTACAGAAATTCAAATTTAAATAATTTTTAGACTCTAGAGACCTTTTCTATTCCATTTATTTTTTCTAGTCGTGTCATTAATTTTGCGACAAAGTTATTGTTTTTGACTTCAACAGCGATTTCTCCATTGAAGGTTCCACTATCTGAATCAAATTTTATACTCTTGATATTTACATTCATATTCCCAGAAATAATCTTTGTGACATCACTTACTAGTCCTTTTTCGTCAATGCCAGTCAGTTTTATTACGGCTCTAAATACTTGTTGGGAAGAGTCAATCCATTTAGCAGGAATAATTCTGTAGGCATAGTTGGATTGTAAGCTCAGGGCATTGGAACAGCTCTTTTTATGAATTTTAATTCCGTCTTTTATACTCAAAAAGCCGAAAACCATATCTCCGGGAATTGGATTGCAACAGCCCGCTAATTTATAATTGAGTTTTTCCTGTTCTTTACCAAAGACAAGTAAATCGTGCTTGGATGTTATTTCGTCGCTGTTTAAAGTTTCAGGGCTGATATTTTTTTTGCGACTGATTTTATTCTTAATGAAACTCACGAGTACATTGCTTCTCGAAGCTGCATATTTTTTCAGCATTCCATTGTCAATACTTCCTATGCCCACTCTGTAAAACAGATCGAGACTTGTTTGTAAATTAAAATAGTTTACAAGTTCATTAATAGAACGCTCATCAAGAACAATTTTTATTTGTTTAAGCTTGCGCCGCAATATTTCTTTACCATCTTCAGCGATGATTTTCCTGTCTTCTTTTAAAGCCGATTTTATTTTACTTATAGCGCGTGCTGTTGTGGCATAATCTAACCAGTTTGAATTGGGTTTGGCATTTTCTGAAGTGATGATACTCACTTGATCTCCACTTTGTAATTTATAGTTTAAGGGGACCAATTTACCATTAACTTTTGCACCTCTTGTTTTTAATCCCACCTCTGTATGAATGCTAAAAGCAAAATCAAGTGGGGTTGCTTGTTTTGGCAATGACTTTAAGTCCCCATTTGGAGTGAAAACAAAAATTTCTTTGGCGTATAAATTAAGTTTGAACTCTTCCACAAAGTCCACAGCATTTGCTTCAGGATTGTCCATAATGTCTTGAAGTTTTCCAATCCAACTTTCTAAGGTTTCATCATTGTTTTTATCACCTTGTTTGTATTTGTAGTGTGCAGCGTATCCTTTTTCAGCAATTTCATTCATGCGTTCACTTCTAATTTGTACTTCAACCCAACGGCCTTCGGGCCCCATCACAGTGATATGAAGCGCTTCATATCCTGTGGACTTCGGAGAGGAAATCCAATCACGTAAGCGGGTTGGATTGGGTCTAAAGAAATCCGTAACAATGGAATAAATTTTCCAGGCTAAAAACTTCTCATTTTTTAAACCTGACTTGTATATAATTCGGACGGCAAATTTATCGTAAACTTCATCAAAAGAAACCCCTTGGCGTTGCATTTTTCTTCGAATTGAAAAGATAGATTTTGGCCGGCCTTTAATGTTGTATTTTATTTTTTCTTTAACAAGTACTGTATTTAAAATTTCACTGATTTTCTCTATGTATTGATTTTGCTCCTCATGGCTTTCTTTCATCTTCAGCAAAATGGAATTATAAACATCAGGTTCAGTGTATTTTAGTGCTAAATCTTCAAGTTCTGTTTTGATGTTGTAAAGCCCCACTTTATGAGCCAATGGTGCATAAATGTATAAGGTTTCAGATGCAATTTTTAGTTGTTTTTCTTCACGCAGTGAATGAATGGTTTGCATGTTGTGAAGCCGGTCTGCAATTTTTATGATTATCACACGGACATCGTCATTAAGCGTCAGCAGCATTTTCCTGAAATTTTCCGCTTGCAAAGAAATATTTTTGTCTT
>JBJKXC010000014.1:0-45747 GCA_045561735.1 Flavobacteriaceae bacterium
CTCGATGTCGGCTCGTCACATCCTGGGGCTGGAGAAGGTCCCAAGGGTTGGGCTGTTCGCCCATTAAAGTGGCACGCGAGCTGGGTTCAGAACGTCGTGAGACAGTTCGGTCTCTATCTACAGTGGGCGTTAGAAATTTGAGTGGATCTGTTCCTAGTACGAGAGGACCGGAATGGACTAACCTCTGGTGTACCAGTTGTTCCGCCAGGAGCATTGCTGGGTAGCTACGTTGGGAAAGGATAAGCGCTGAAAGCATATAAGCGCGAAACCTACCACAAGATGAGATTTCTTTAAAGGATCGTGGGAGATGACCACGTTGATAGGCTACAGGTGTAAAGGCAGTAATGTCATAGCCGAGTAGTACTAATAATCCATAAGCTTATTGTACGGCTGTTTTTTTTGTGAAGTTTATTTTACTTTTTCATGTATATTTTTTCAATATGTTAACTTATTGTTCAGTTAATTCTGAAATATGATTTATATCAATTTTTTGATTTTAAATCAAATAACCCTAAGGTGGTTATTGCAATGGGGCTCACCTCTTACCATCCCGAACAGAGAAGTTAAGCCCATTAGCGCCGATGGTACTACACTTGTGGAAGAGTAGGTCACTGCCTTTTTTTGAAACCCTCACAGTAATGTGGGGGTTTTTTTGTGGATTCAACTGTGCTACTTCGATTTAATTGTTTTTGAGTTTATTTATAGTTAAAAAAAGAGCATATTATTATATATTTTTATAAAGAAACGGCTATTTAAAAATACTATCCATGATGATTTTAATGCCTTTAAAACCTAAGTAAATTGCAACTCCACAAATTACAATACCCGCAATTACTAGAGGTATGTAAAGAGGTTTTTCGGGATTGGACAGTCCTGCATGCAATAAAATAGGTCCCAAAAAGAGTGTAACCAAGGTGAGTCCCATGGTTTTAAGGCCTTTTACAAGTTGTAGTTTATTGGTACGCTTAGTTTCCATTTTCATAGGCATTAATGGCTGCGCGAACGCTTTGATGTTTCAAAAGCAATGCTTTAGCTTGGACTTCTTTAATTTGCAGTTCATTCATTAGCATTTTGGTACCACGGATAACAAGTTTATCATTGCTAAGTTTCATGTCCACCATTTTATTGCCCTTTACATGTCCCAGTTGAATCATAGAGGTAGTCGTTATCATATTTAAAACAAGTTTTTGTGCCGTTCCCGCTTTCATTCGTGAACTTCCGGTTACAACTTCAGGACCTACCACGACTTCAATCGGATAATCTGATAATTTTGTCAGTGGACTTTCGGCATTGCAGGTGATGCATCCCGTTGGAATTTGCTGCATTTTACAAGCTTCTAAGGCGCCAATTACATAGGGGGTTGTACCAGAGGCAGCAATACCTATCACAATATCCTTTGGGTTGATGTCATAATTTTCAAGGTCTTTCCATCCCTGTTTTGGATCGTCTTCAGCAAATTCTACTGCTTTTCGAATTGCGGTGTCACCACCTGCAATCAACCCAATAACTAGGCCGTGAGGGACCCCAAATGTTGGGGGACACTCAGAGGCATCTAAAATTCCCAAGCGTCCGCTAGTACCTGCCCCTATATAAAACAGTCGGCCTCCAGATTTTAATTGGGCAACTACTTTAATAATTAAGTTTTCTAATTCAGGTATTGCTTTTTTGACAGCTTTAGCAACCGTTTCGTCTTCGCTGTTAATTGCTGTTAAAAGATTTGAAATGGACTTTTTCTCTAAATGATTATAGTGAGAATCTTGCTCTGTTGTTTTTGTAAAGTCCATATACAAAAATACTATTTTAAAAACACTTTCAATTTTTTAACTATTCAATCTGCAAGCTTGCATTATAGGTTTCTGAAATGCTAAAATATCCCATCGGATAATGACTTGCTTCAGAACTGTTGTAGACATTTCCGCGCACTGAGGTTGGTGTGGTCTTAAAAGGATCACCCCCTTCTTCGGTTTGTTCAATGACTGCGCTCATAAAATTAAAATAGCTTTCATCAGCACCGTAAAGTGTTATGTAGGCAGTGTCTCCCGGTTCTAGATCCTCATAGAAATAGGAGAATGTAAAGGCATTACCTTGGTAGAATTCGTCTTTGGTTGCCAAAAAATTGTTGTACCCAAAATCAAGGACGTAAAAATCCTCTCGGCTGCCATCATCTGTAAAAGTAACAATGACTTCAATTTCATCTCCTTCAAATAAAGTTTCATCTCCTTGCAATAGGGTGTCAATGGGAGTGGCTGGAATTAGTTGCTCTACAGATGATTCATAAGTTTCTCCATTGTAGAGGATGATAAGTTTGTAATTCACTTCAAAAATGGGTGTAAAATCCAACATATAATGTCCTGGATTCACAGCATCATGCAAAAATGGATGCGTTATGTTATTGTCTACTTCTAAAATTTCGACTTCTGCATCTGTGACCCACTGAATATTTTCATCATAAAAACCAGCTGTCAAGCTCAATGCTATGACTTGAGGATCTGTGTTTTCGGGATTCATTTTTATGCGGGCATCAATGCTTAATCGTTCTTCTGCAGTGTTTAAATCCAGTAAAATCACATCTTCACAAGAAGTTCCTAAAAAACCAATACTTAAGAATATCAAAAATCGTTTCATGGTTTAAAATTTAAAGTTATAGCTGACCGCACCGATCGCTCCAAAAATGGAGAGCTTGAGCGCTTCATTTTGTCCAGTATCTGTATTCTGTCTAAAATTCAATGATTGGGCATTTTTACGGTTGTACAAATTGTAAATGCTGAAAACCCATTCGCCGCGCCAACCTTTGGTTTTCTCTAGCTTTGGGATATATTTGGCAGAAACATCAAATCTGTGATAAGCAGGCAATCGGCTGGAATTTCGAGCTTCATAGGTGGGTATAACCAAACCATTGTAAATATACTGTCCATTGGGGTAGGTGGTGGGTTGCCCTGTTTGGTAGAGAAAATTAGCATTTAACGTCCATTTTTTATTGAGATCATAACTTGAGGTTATAGAAATGTCATGCGTTTTATCGAATGGAGTATTGTACCAGTTTTCATTATTAATGCCAGGTTCCGAAGGATTTCGGCCTTGAGTTTGCTGTTCGGATTTTGAGAGGGTATAGGCCATCCATCCTTTAAGTCTACCATTGTTTTTGCGAAGTAAAATTTCCAAACCATAGGCCCTAGAACGTCCATTGAGTAAAACTTGTTCAATGGCTTTGTTGGCAATTAAATTAGCCCCATCAATGTAATCGATGCGATTTTTAGTTTTTTTGTAATAGGCTTCAATTTCGAAACTGTAATCATTGTAATTTTTAAAATAACCTAGGGCAATTTGATCCAAAAGTTGTGGTTTTATGTATTTTCCACTGGGGGCCCATACATCTAGTGGAGTTGGTGCTGTTGTGTTTGACAACAAATGTAAGTACTGTGCAATTCGGTTGTAGCTGGCTTTTACAGAGCTGTTTTCGTTTAGTAAATAAGACAAAGCCACTCTAGGCTCAATGTTCATAAATGAAGCTTCCACACTTCCGCTTGATGTGTCTATTGAACCCGTGGGGTCTACAGCTTCATAAATTTGTAAATCAGGATTAAAAGCCACAGCGATGTCATTTTCATAACGGTTCAACTCGTCTTGGCCTAGCCGCAAGAAACTACTAAGCCTTGCCCCGTAACTCAGCGATATATTTTCTGAGACTTGTTGCTTTATGTCTAAGTAGACCGCATTTTCAAAAGCATTTTTTTTGGTCAATTTTTCTCTATTGATACCCGATGTTGGTCCATTGGGTTGAATGATTCCAGGATTGAAGCCATAGTAGGTGCTGTGCAAGCCGTATTCTAAGCTATAACGATCATTAAGGTATTGTTTTAAATCGAATTTGATATTCATGTTTTGTATGCCAGAATTCCATTCAAAACCGACAAAATTTAAATCTAATCCGTAATAATAATCCGAATAAATCAAAGATAAATTTGAAAATAATTGCTCTGAAAATAAATGATTCCAACGAAAATTAACTACCGTGTTACCATAGGTGTTTTCAAAACTATTGGATACATTAAATACATCCCGACCAAAATAACCTGACAAATAAATCTTATTATCCGCATCCAAACGATAGCTTAATTTGGTATTTAAGTCATAGAAATAGGCAATATTCTCAATATCAAAAAGCGGTAAAAACAAATGGGCATAGGTAGAGCGCCCGCCAAATAAAAAAGATCCTTTTTCTTTCTCCAAAGGGCCTTCTAATAAAATACGACTGGCCACCAAGCCAATGCCACCATTGCCGTGAAATTCGTTTTTATTGCCTTCTTTTTGGTAGATATCTAAGACTGAAGCCACCCGTCCGCCGTATTTTGCAGGAATACCGCCTTTATAGAGTTTCAAGTTTTTGATAGCATCGGGATTAAAGACCGAGAAAAAACCAAATAAATGAGAAGAATTAAACAAAGTCGCCTCGTCCAATAAAATCAAGTTTTGATCATTAGAGCCCCCACGAACATTAAAGCCTCCAGTACCTTCACCACCATTGGAAACGCCAGGAAGTAAGGAAATGGCCTTCACCACATCGGCCTCGCCAAAAACAACTGGTATTTGTTTGATGGTGTTGGCATTTAGGGCATTGACGCTCATTTGAGGTGTTTTGATGTTTATTCGTTCTACATCTGTTTCTAATACAATTTCGTCGAGAGCATCTGCAGTAGTACTTAAGCTATAATTTTGAGTCAGATTTTGATCTAAAATTACAATTTCAGTGACTGTATTATAGCCAAGGTAGCTGATGGTGAGCTTGTAGGTTCCTTTTGGTAATGTGATGGAATAAAAGCCATATTCGTTGGTGATGGTTCCAGTGTTTAGTTCTGGGAAAATCACATTGGCTCCAATTAAAGTTTCTTGTCCTTCACTTTCGTAAATAGAACCACTGAATGTAAATTGATTTTGAGAGAATCCGAATAATTGAAAAAGGAAAAATAGGCAAATTAAACGCGTGGACATATAAAGTTTTTACGCCCTAAAATTAAATAAAAAAGGGGTTTTCTAAGTCCCCTTTAACATAACTTTGATGATTATTTACTGATCTAAAATGGCATTAAAAGTCTCACTTGGACGCATGGCTTTTTGTATTTTTTCTTCATCCGGTAAATAGTAGCCTCCAATGTCAATCGATTTTCCCTGAACCGCAATAAGTTCTCCGATTATTTTATCTTCATTTGATTTGAGTTGATCATAAATCTTTTTAAAGGCCAACTTGAGTTCTAAATCTGCTTCTTGGTTGGCAAGTGCTTCCGCCCAAAAAAGAGCTAAGTAGTAATGACTGCCTCGATTGTCGAGTTCATTTACTTTTCTAGAGGGTGATTTTTTTTCTAATAAAAAATGCTCGGTTGCATCATCTAATGCTGCGCCTATAATAGCAGCTTTTGGATGGTTATGTACTTGACTGAAGTGTTCTAGTGATACCGCCAAAGCTAAAAATTCACCAAGAGAATCCCAACGCAAATGGTTTTCATCTAAAAATTGTTCAACATGTTTTGGAGCTGAGCCTCCAGCACCAGTTTCAAACAAGCCACCACCGTTCATAAGGGGCACGATTGAAAGCATTTTAGCACTTGTTCCTACTTCAAGTATAGGAAATAGATCAGTTAGATAATCTCTTAAAACATTCCCCGTCACCGATATGGTGTCCAAACCATTTTTGAGTCGTTCTAATGTGAAATGAGTTGCTTCTAAAGGCGATAAAATTTTAAAATCTAAATCTGATGTATCGTAATCAGTCATATATAGATTCACTTTTTTTATAAGCGCTGCATCATGTGCGCGATTTTCATCCAACCAAAAAACCGCTGGTTTTTGAGATGCTCTTGCACGGGTTACTGCTAATTTTACCCAGTCTTGAATTGGTGCGTCTTTAACTTGACACATCCGCCAAATATCTCCCTTTTCAACCTTGTGCGAGGTGTATATGGTTCCATCTAGGTCTATAACTTCAACAATACCATCTGAATCAATTTCAAAAGTTTTGTCATGAGATCCATATTCTTCCGCTTTTTGAGCCATCAAACCTACATTTGGTACAGTTCCCATTGTAGATGGATTAAAAGCGCCGTGTTTTTTGCAAAAATCTATAGTTGCCGTGTAAATACTTGAATAGCTGCTATCTGGAATGACAGCTTTGGTGTCTTGTTCTAACCCTTTTGCGTTGTACATTTTACCAGAAGTCCGTATCATAGCTGGCATGGAAGCATCAATAATGACATCACTTGGGACGTGTAAATTGGTAATTCCTTTTTCGTAGTTAACCATAGCTAAATCAGGACCATTCTCAAGTGCTTTGTTAAACGCTGCTTCAATTTCACTGCGCTTTTGAAAATCTAATTTTTTTAGTTTATCTAAAATATTTTCATAGCCATTGTTGGGGTTAATACCAATTTGTTTAAATTCAGTTTTGTACTTCTCAAAAACATCTGAGAAAAATAGGCGAATCACATGTCCAAAAATAATAGGGTCACTTACTTTCATCATGGTTGCTTTCATGTGTAAAGAGAGCAACACTCCGGAGGCTTTAGCTTCCTCAATTTGTTTTTTTATGAATATTTTTAGAGCACTAACGTCCATTAAACTTGCATCAAAAATCTCTTTGTCTAAAAGTTTGATACCTTCTTTTAAAATTGTTTTTTGACCTGTGTGACTGCTGTGAACAATATGGACAGTCGTTTCTTTTTTTAAGGTTACGGATTGTTCGTTGTGCGCAAAGTCCCCGGATTCCATACTGGCAACATGAGTTTTGGAATCAGATTTCCATTCTCCCATGATGTGAGGATTTTTTTTGGCATAGCTTTTTACAGCTTTTGGTGCACGGCGGTCTGAATTGCCTTCCCGTAATACAGGATTTACGGCACTTCCTTTAATTTTATCATAGCGATTTTTAATTTGTTTTTGTTCATTGCTTTGAGGTTGTTCTGGATATTTTGGAAGGGGATAACCATGAGACTGTAGCTCCGCAATGGCTTCTTTAAGTTGTGGTAACGAGGCACTAATATTTGGTAGTTTTATCACATTGGCTTCTGGGGTTTTGACAAGATTCCCAAGGCTTTTTAGTGCATTTTCTTTAGGTTCTTTATTAGAAATATGTTCAGGAAAAGCAGACAGTATTCTTGCAGCTAATGATATGTTTTTGGTCTTTATGGATATACCATAGGGCTCTACAAATGACGAGACAATGGGTAGAAATGATCGAGTGGCTAGTGCAGGTGCTTCATCCGTAATGGTGTATATAATTTGAGCCATAAAGTAAGCTTTTTACAGCTTGATTTTTTCTGTTGTTTGTTTTAAAAAGCCTTCAAATATATTAAAAACCCCAGTATTAAGAGTTTAAATAATAAATGAATTTTAACATTTTGATAACAATCCAATTTGTCATCTCTTTTTTTGACAAAATGATAAACTTTTAACAAAAAAAAGCGCTGTTATAACAGCGCTTTTGTAAAATTAATTATTTGGAAATAATTACTTAGTACGTTCTTTAATTCTAGCTTTCTTACCAGTTAATTCTCTAAAATAGAAAATACGGGCACGACGTACTTTACCACGTTTATTAATTTCAATTTTTTGCAAGGCAGGCATGTTCATAGGGAAGATACGCTCAACTCCAATTGTTCCTGACATTTTTCTAATTGTAAAGGTTTCAGAGGCTCCAGTTCCTCTTTTTTGTAGAACAACGCCACGGAAAAACTGGGTTCTTACTTTTTGACCTTCACGGATTTCGTAAAATACAGTGATAGTATCACCGGCAGAAAACTCAGGGAAGTCTTTTTTTGTTACAAATTCGTCTTGAACGAATTTAATTAAGGATTCCATAGTAATTATTTTATGAATTTTTTCGAATCAACATGTACGATTATCGCTAGAGGTTAATCAGAAATTGGATGCAAATATAAGCAATAATTAAATGCTTACAATTTTTGTTAGATTTTTATTCATTCAGTAAATCGGGTCTTTTACTTTTTGTTCTTTCATAGGCTTGTTCTTCTCGCCATTTTTCAATTTCAGGAAAATTCCCACTGAACAACAACTCGGGGACTTCCCATCCCTTGTAGGAACGTGGTCTTGTATAAATGGGTGGTGCTAATAAGTTGTCTTGAAAAGAATCGGTTAAAGCAGAGGTTTCATTTCCAAGAACACCAGGAATTAATCGAATTATAGCATCACACAAAACGGCAGCCCCTAATTCTCCCCCAGAAAGCACATAATCGCCAATGGAGATTTCTTTGGTGATAAAATGATCTCTAACCCTTTGGTCGACTCCTTTGTAATGGCCGCATAAAATGATAAGATTTCCTTTCAAAGAGAGTTGATTTGCAATATTTTGATCTAGCAGGCTTCCATCAGGGGTCATGTATATAACTTCCTCATAGTTGCGTTCAGATTTTAGTTTTGTAATGCATTTATCAATTGGCTCAATGGTCATTACCATGCCTGCACCACCACCAAATTGATAGTCGTCTACGGATTTGTAATTATCTGATGTGTAGTCTCTTAAGCTGTGAACATAAACGTCTACAAGCTTTGCATCTATAGCACGTTTGAGAATTGAAGCTTCAAAAGGGCTTTTGAGTAATTCAGGAACAATACATATGATGTCAATGCGCATTTGTCAAAATATATTTACAAATATAAGTGAATTATGCTTAGATTTTTGGGAGATGAACAATGAGTAAAATTTCTTTTTTAAACGATGTCGTTAATAAATTCAATTAAAAATCGCTTACAATACTGTAAGCGATTTTTAAATAAGATAGGTTGTTCATTTATCTAAAGCGATAGACCATTTTTTCACCGCTATTTTTTATAATTTCAATTCGATTTACTCTATCTGAATTTATATTAAGTGCTTTTTTTACATCGGCTATGGAGTTTACTTTAAGCTCATTGATTCCAATTATTATACTTCCTTTATCAACACCGTCTGAAATCCATTCTTCCTTGTAATAGTCAGACAATTCTTGTAATTCAAGGCCGTATTCTTGATTCTTTTTCTTTAATTCAGATCTTCTGAGTTCACGAAGCGTTCCAATGATGGGGATGTTGATGGTGGTTAATTTTTCAAGTTTTACTTTCACATCTTTAATTTTGTTTTTTCTCAATAACTTAACTTCAACAACATCATTTGGACTCTTTGTGTTTAGAAAACCTTTCAAGTCTGAAAATTTTGAAATTTTTATTCCGTCAATACTTTTGATGATATCCCCTTCTTGAATTCCAGACAATTCTGCGCCGCTTTCTTTTTGAACATCGCTAACATAAAACCCTTCTGTATCTTCAATCCCGAGAGCTTCTGATCTTTTGCTGTTCAGTTCAGTCCCTATGACACCTAAAATTCCATTTTGAACATTTCCAAATTCCATAATATCTTCCACTACTTTGCGAGCGATATTGCTAGGAACTGCAAAAGAATACCCAATGTAAGATCCTGTCTGTGAGGAAATAGCGGTATTTATGCCTATGAGATCACCGTAAATATTCACCAATGCACCCCCAGAGTTACCCGGGTTAACTGCTGCATCCGTTTGTATAAACGATTCCGTATTTCTACCTGATAAGTCTCTTGATTTTGCACTTATTATGCCAGCAGTGACTGTGGAGGTTAGATTAAAAGGATTACCAACCGCTAACACCCATTCTCCAACCTTAGTCGTGTTGCTGTCACCAAAGGTTGTAAAGCTAAAATCTTCATCTGCTTGGATTTTAAGCAGGGCGATATCTGTAGTGGGATCGGTCCCAATAAGTTCAGCTGTAAATGTTTTGTTGTTATTAGTAGTCACTTCAATGGATTTTGCCCCCTGTATCACATGGTTGTTTGTAACAATATAGCCATCAGAAGATATAATGACTCCCGACCCTGTACCAACTTGTTCACGGTTTTGTGGGCGCCCAAAAAATAGGTCTTCATAGGTTGTATAACTCTTGCTCGTTGTCGTATTTTTTACATGAACAACAGCGTGCAGTGTTTTTTCAGCAGCTGTTGTAAAATCAACATTACTACCTCCATTATTAGAATTGTTCAAATAATTTACTGGAAAGATAACTGGGTTTTCAGATATTAGATTGTTTTGGATTTGTAATTTAGGTTGTATCCATTGAGTGTAGGCAATAAGCGACACAGCGCCGCCAAGAATGGAAATGCTCAAAAAAGAAATAAATTTTCTCATAATCTTGATTTTTGAGTTTAGAAGTTTAAAATTAATTTTTTTTTAATTTTATTTTTTATTGTTAACTGAAATTTAACAATGGCAATATCCTTACAAATATGTTTATATTTGTGTTGCTTATGCCAGTTAATTTCTTTAAATATCAAGCCACCGGCAATGATTTTATTGTCATTAATAACTTTGATAAAATTTTTCACAAAAATGATACCAAACTTATCGCTAGACTTTGTGACCGACGTTTTGGCATTGGCGCGGATGGTTTAATTCTTTTAGAGTCTTCATCTGATTTTGATTTTAAAATGATTTATTTTAATCCTGATGGTCGTGAAAGTAGTATGTGTGGAAATGGCGGCCGTTGTATCGTGGCCTTTGCAAGGCGCTTGGGAATAATCAAAGATACCACAATCTTTACAGCCATTGATGGCCCTCATGAAGCAAAAATAGAAGCCTCCCAAATTTCCTTAAAAATGCAGGATGTAAAATCGATAGAAAATAAAGCTGGTGGAATTATACTTGATACGGGATCGCCACATTATGTTTCAATTTGTAAAGATTTAGACAATTTAAATGTTCAGATTGAGGGTGCCAAGATCAGAAACACTTCGCTTTTTCTAGAGGAAGGAATTAATGTGAATTTTGTAGACCCCATCGATTCAAAAAATTTTGCAATGCGGACCTTTGAACGTGGTGTTGAAGGGGAAACTTTATCCTGTGGAACTGGCGCTACTGCCGTAGCCATTGCGATGCATGCGTCTCAAAAAACCAACAGCAATTGTATTACACTTCAAACACAAGGCGGGGATTTAGAAGTCCAATTCAGATCCAAGGACCTCTCTTATTTTGATGTTTGGTTGCGCGGTAGTGTGCGCTATGTTTATGAAGGCACCTTTGAGGATAATTTTTAACTTATATCGATTCATGAATTTAAAAAAAGCCGCATTTTCTATTGTAATGTTAGGTCTAATCGTGATTGCTTACTTTTCGTTTAAAATCTATGCGATTATGTTAGTGCCCAATACTGCTTTTAATTCCAAAGAAGCTTATGTTTTTATTTCTTCGAGTGCAACTTACTCTGATGTACGATCCGATTTAGAACCATTGCTTTTAGACATAGAAAAATTTGATGCGCTTGCCAAACAAAAAAAATACAACATAAATGTGAAAGCGGGCCGTTATCGCATCGCGAGGGACATGACCAATAATGACATCATCAACTCCTTAAGAAGCCAAAACTTGGCAGTCACTGTATCCTTTAACAATCAACACAGTTTAGCTTTGTTAGCCCAAAGAATTTCAAATCAAGTAGAAGCCGATAGCCTAAGTTTGATGAGTGTTTTTACCGATTCACTTTTTTTAAGTTCAAGTGCATTTTCAAAAGAATCAGCCTTGGCCATGTATTTGCCTAACAGTTATGAATTGTTTTGGAATACCTCTGCAAAAAAAATTAGATCAAAATTACAAAAGGCCTACAATATATTTTGGACTTCCAATCGAAAACAAAAAGCCAAAGCAATGGGCCTAACCCCCGTTGAAGTATCTATTTTAGCTGCTATTGTTCAAGAGGAATCCAAGGAATTGACAGAACAGCCTAGAATTGCAGGGGTTTACATGAATCGACTTAAAAAAAATTGGCCTTTACAAGCCGATCCTACATTAAAATTTGTAGCCTATCAAACAAAGGCCTACAAAAATAAAGTCATAAAACGCGTGCTAAATAAGCATAAAAAAATTCAATCTCCCTACAATACTTACATACATACGGGCTTGCCACCTGGGCTCATTGCAATGCCAGATTTATCTGCTATCGATGCTGTTTTAAATTTTGAATCACATTCTTACTTTTACTTTGCTGCAGACCCCAGTCGCCCTGGATTCCATCGCTTTGCAAAAACGCTTTATGCTCACAATGCCAATGCCCGTCGTTATCAAAATTACCTTAATCGACAAGGCATACGAAAATAACTTAATATACTTATTACCAGTCAATTATAATATGTTGTATCTTTGCCTGCGTATTTTTTATTTGATTCAAATCTACAATGACAAAAGTATTTATTTTCAGACAGCTTCCATATACAGCTATTTTGCTCTGTTGTTTGCTATACGCATTTAACTCTGCACCTACTTCGAGTTCATCAAAAGAAACCATTAAGGCTAAAGTTATTTTGAATTACAATTTACCTAAGCCATTTGATGCGGGGAGCTTTCAAGAGTACGAATTTATTAATTATATAGAATTGGAGCCTTCTTTAATTGGATTTAAAGAAGCATTAGCATTTAAAGAATCTCGCGGCCGTTATCAAGTGGTAAATTCTCTAGGATATCTTGGTAAATATCAATTTGGTGCTTCTACATTAAAACTTTTAGGAATTCACGATCTCTCTAATTTTTTGTTATCTCCCGAACTTCAGGAGAAGGCTTTTATGGCGAATTTGAAGCGAAATAAATGGGTTTTAAGACGGGACATCGACCGATTTGTTGGGAAAAAAATCAACGGTACACTTGTGAGTGAATCTGGTATTTTAGCCGCTGCACATTTGGCGGGACCTGGAAGTGTTAAACGTTATTTAAGAAGCCAGGGTACTATTGGATTTAAAGATGCTTTTGGGACTGATATTGTTTCGTACATAAATAAGTTTGCTGCTTTTGATACGAGTGCTGTCATAGCAGAAAGACACCCAAAGATAAACTTACTTTAGTCTTTTTGAAGTATAAATATTGTGGGGCGTTTATGTAAATCAACTTTGATTTTTTGCCACTCTTGAACAGATAATGTTTTTATAAACTCAGTGGAAAGTGTCATGTCACAGGCTAGACAAACCCTTGTCTCAGAATGTAGAATCCGACATAGGTCTTCTAAAAGTCTTTGATTTCGGTATGGCGTTTCAATAAAAGCCTGGGCTTGTTGCAATTCAAAAGAGCTTTTTTCCAATTGTTTTAACTTACTTTTTCGCTCATTTTTATCAATAGGTAAATAGCCATTAAAGGCAAAACACTGTCCATTCATTCCAGAAGCCATTACTGCCAATAAAATTGAGGAAGGCCCGACCATAGGAACCACTCTAATGTTTTTCTCATGTGCCAAACGCACCACCTCTGATCCCGGATCTGCCACTGCAGGACACCCAGCATCTGATAATATGCCTATTGGTTGTCCCTCATTGCATGGATTTAAATAGTTTGGAATTTCTGAAGCCTCAGTAAATTTGTTGAGTGGTAAAAGTGTTAGTTTATCTTGAGATTTATTAGGACATACAGCTTTTATGAAGCGCCTTGCAGATTTCTCACTTTCAACAATATAGATGTCAATTTCCTCAATTCTTTTTTTTAGGGCAATCGGCATGACCTCAAACGGTGAAACATCCCCTAGTGTCGTTGGAATTAGATAGAGTGCCCCAGTCATTAATTGTTTTTTAAGTGATCACTGTGGTATTTACAGGCTGTATCTAATATTTTATAGACATATTCAAAGCCTTTCTCGCCTCCATAATATGGGTCTGGAACTTCTTTTATTTTTGATCCAGGGAAATTCAAAATAAATTTTACTTTTTCAATATCTTTATCATTTTGAGCCTGTCGTATTACAGCATTATAATTGGATTGATCCATTACAAAGATGTGGTCAAATAATTCAAAATCATAGCCTCTAAAAACGCGAGACGTTTGATTTGAAATATCCAACCCATATTTTTCAGCGACTTCAATTGAGCGGACATCTGGTGGGTTTCCATTGTGAAAACCACTGGTTCCTGCAGAGTCTACAAAAAATTTGTTGTTAGGTAATTTTGATTGTAATATGCCTTCCGCTAGGGGAGAACGGCAAATATTTCCCAAGCAAACCATCAAAATTTTTGTCATTATTAGAGTTTAAACAGAGAGTTTTTTTGTCAAATCTTCCACGTATTTTCTAAACTGTTTGTCCGTTGAAGAAAGATTATCTACTGTTTTACAAGCATGAAGAACAGTTGCATGGTCGCGTTGTCCTATTTGAGAACCTATGCTTGCTAAGGAAGCTTTAGTGAACTTTTTAGCAAAAAACATCGCCAATTGTCGGGCTTGGACAATATGACGTTTTCTTGTTTTAGACTGCAGTGTATCTACATCCATTTGGAAATAGTCAGAAACTACTTTTTGTATGTAATCGATTGAAACTTCTCGTTTAGTATTTTTTACAAATTTTTCTACAATTTCTTTGGCCAGCCCCAAAGTAATTTCTTTTTTATTGAAAGAGGACTGTGCGATTAGAGAGATAATAGCGCCTTCTAGTTCTCTTACATTTGTTTTGATGTTTTTAGCAATATAATCAATGACTTCGTCAGACATTTCAACACCATCACGGTATAACTTATTCTTAACTATTGAGACACGAGTTTCGAAATCAGGCTTTTGAAGTTCTGCCGATAGGCCCCATTTGAATCTGGATAGTAGACGCTGCTCAATATCTTGCATATCAACTGGGGCTTTGTCACTTGTTAAAATAACTTGTTTTCCGTTTTGATGTAGGTGGTTGAAAATATGAAAAAAGACGTCTTGTGTTCCCGATTTTCCAGACAGAAATTGAACGTCGTCAATAATGAGTACATCAATAATTTGATAAAAGTGAATGAAATCATTTCGATTGTTCTTTTTAACAGATTCTATGTACTGCTGTGTAAATTTCTCTGCTGAGATGTAAAGTACAGTTTTTTCTGGGTACTTATCTTTAACATCCACCCCAATGGCGTGTGCTAAGTGTGTTTTTCCAAGTCCAACACCTCCAAATATAAGTAATGGGTTAAATGAGGTTCCGCCAGGTTTGTTGGCTACTGCAATTCCCGCATTTCTTGCCAAGCGGTTGGAATCACCTTCTAAAAAGTTTTCAAATGAATAAACAGGATTCAGTTGTGATTCGATTTTAACATTCCGAATACCAGGGATGATAAATGGGTTTTTTAACTGTGGATTTTTATTTTTTAGAGGAATGTTAGCCTGTTGTGATTTGATTGCAGAACGATTGGCACTCGGGATTTTTTCAGTAAATGGCTGACTATTTCCATAAGTGTTTTCCATCCTTATAATGTAAACCAGCTTAGCATGGTCGCCCAACTCTTTGGTTAATGCAACTTTTAAAATTTTAACGTAATGCTCTTCAAGCCATTCATAAAAAAATTTACTAGGGACTTGAATACTTAAGGAATGATCAGTAAGCTTGATTGCTAAAATGGGCTCAAACCAAGTTTTATAGGCCTGCGGCTGAATATTATCCTTTATAAAGGATAGGCAATTTTTCCATACGGAATCCGCAGTATTATTCATTTTTTGGATTGTAGTTTTTAGTTAGTTAGTGGAAAAAAATTACGTGGTTCCGGGAAGACCATCATTAATTTTTGACTCAACAAATATGTGAACAAAATTTCAAAAAAAAAATTAAAATTGTAGGATTTTTTATTTTTTTTAGATTAATTTAAGTACCCATAAATATATAATTTTTTTTATGCTTTGCCATACTACTCAGGTTAAAGTTCGCTACGGAGAAACTGATCAAATGGGAGTTGTTTACCACGGAAATTACGCTCAATATTTAGAAATTGGCCGCACCGATTGGTTGTCTGCTCTGGGTTTTTCTTACAAGAGCATGGAACTAAAAGGTCTTATGCTTCCAGTTGTAGTATTGAATATTAATTACTGTAAGCCAGCATTTTATGACGATATTTTAACAGTTAAAACTACATTAATTAAATTACCAAAGGTCTCAATTGAGTTTAATTATGAGATTAAAAACACTAAAGGCGAATTGATCACAACAGCTTATTCAAAGCTGGTTTTTGTGGATGCTAAGACACGCTTGCCTAGTCAATGCCCGCAATTTTTTTTAGACCAACTGCATAATTAATCGTTCAAATTTTCACTATTAATTTTGTGATGTACAAGAAATGGTCATTTCACCAATTTTTTTTTGTGTTATGAATTGAAAATATAAGTACAAAACTTACTGTCAATGTTTTTTTTGAGTAATTAATTTTAGATTTTTAATAAGAACTAAAGCACATTTTTAAAACAGTTTGTTTGTAACTGTCCAAAGGCGGTCCTTACCAATTTTTAATGCTTTGCTTGATCGTGTAGAAAATTTTGGGGCTCTAATCCCATTTTCAATTTCCGCATTGCCTTCAAACACTCTTGCTTCATCCCATATATTTTCATCAATAAACTGTTGGATTGTTTTAGGGCCACCCTCCACCATTAAAGAGATGATTTGACGCTCAAAAAGTTTTTCACAAATTTGTTCTGCCAATGGCTTGTCATTTTTTAAATGCGCTGTATCAAGAAAAATAGTTTTCGCATCTGTATTGAAAACAGCGTATTTTTTTGAATGTAATTTCTTATTACCTATTACAATACGCATTGGATTTTTCCCAATAACATGTCTTGTAGTCAACCTTGGATTGTCTTTAATGACCGTGTTGGCCCCTACCAAAATGGCCTGTTCTTCAGCACGCCATTGGTGTACTAGTTGTCTTGCCCTTTTTCCACTGATCCAAAACGGTCTTTTTAAGCTGGTTTTGTTTGGCGCCACAAAACCGTTTTTAGTCTGTGCCCACTTGAGAATAATATATGGTCGTTTTTTGAGTTGATATGTTAAAAAGCGTTTGTGGTGTTCTTTACACAAGGCTTCTTCGACGCCCAATATTACTTCACAACCACTTGCTTTGAGGTGAGCTATTCCTTGGCCGCAAACTTTTTCGTTTGCATCGATACAACCAATCACAACTTTTGGAATTTCATGCGCAATAATCAAATCACAACAGGGCGGGGTTTTACCGTGATGGCTGCAAGGTTCTAAGGTTACATAAAGGGTGGCTTTTTTAAGCCTTATTTTATCTTTAACGGAATCAATCGCATTGACTTCTGCATGCGCCCCGCCATAGGGACTTGTATAGCCCTCTCCAATGATTTTATTGTCCTCAACAATTACACAACCGACCATAGGATTTGGAGCGGTTGTTCCCAATCCATTTTTGGCAATCTCGATGCAGCGTTTTATATATTTAGAATGCAAGGCGATGTCGTGTTTTACCATTTTAACATATATATGTATATTCGACAATACAAAAATAAGATTTATTATCAGGATGTTAGAGTTCTAAATTACTAAATGATAAAAATTAAAATATAAAGTCATCAAGAGATCAAACGGTTTACATCATTTTTTGTGTAGTTGATTACAATTTAAGTTTGAGAAAGCTAAATGAATTGAAATGAAATTAAGACAATTAAAATCATACTTTAACGAAGAATTAATCTCTTACCCTTTGTCAGAGCGGCAAATGTTTTTTCAGAGGATTTGTGAGTCGTACCTGGACCTAAAACCTCATGAATTGGTTTTAAATTATGAAACCGATCTATCAAGTGCCGCGGTCAATTCTTTAAAATCAGCAATGAATCGCCTTAAAAATCAAGAGCCGCTCCAATACATCACGGGAACCTCCTATTTTTTTGGCTTGGAATTTTCAGTAGGCCCTAGCGTGTTGATTCCACGTCCCGAAACAGAGGAATTGGTGGCCTGGATATTAACTCATTTTAAGAAAAACGATGCACTTAAAATTCTGGACTTAGGAACGGGCTCTGGATGTATCGCCATAACCCTAGCCAAACAATTACCCAATGCCCGAGTTTATGCTATGGACACAAGCCTTGAAGCTTTAAAGATGGCTAAAATCAATGCTAAAAATAATGAAGTTGATGTTGAATTTTTTCACGGCAATATATTAGAATGGAAGTCCCAAAATCAATCTTTTGATTTAATTGTATCCAACCCTCCTTATGTCCTGAAAGATGAGCAGTCTAAAATGGCTTCTAATGTCATAGATTATGAACCTCATTTGGCCTTATTTGTTGATGATAATATCCCCTTAATTTTTTACAAAGCAATCTATAAAATAGCTTTGGAAAATTTGCAGTCAGAGGGATTTTGTTTTATTGAAATCAATGAGGCTCTAGGCCCAGAAACTCAATTGTTATTTGAAGGGAACGATTTTCAAAATACAGCCTTAAAAAAAGATACTTTTGGTAAAGATCGTATGTTGAAAACTCAAAAAAAGTAAGCCTTTTTTCTCAGCTTTTCATGCTATAATTTAGTATTTTAGTAGTTGGTTAATGCTAGTGATTTTTATAAAATGTCGGATCAAGAACTAATAACGCAACTTCGAAAAGAATTAAGACAACACAATTACAATTATTATGTGTTGGACCAACCAATTATTTCCGATTTTGAGTTTGACTTGAAGTTAAAACAGCTTCAAGATTTAGAATTGCAATACCCAGAAATGCAGGATCCTAATTCACCAACTTTTCGGGTAGGTGGAGCGGTCACCAAAAACTTTAAATCCGTTTTGCATGCCCAGCAGATGTATTCGTTGGACAACTCTTATTCCAAATCCGACTTATTTGACTGGGAAAATCGAATTAAAAAATTAGTAGATGGCCCAATTGCGTATACTTGCGAATTAAAATATGATGGTGTCTCCATTAGTATTACCTATAAGGATGGCATGCTTTTTCAAGCCGTAACGAGAGGGGATGGTACTCAAGGGGATGACGTTACAGCCAACGTGAAAACCATTAAATCTGTTCCCTTAAAACTTCAGGGAGATTATCCAGATTTTTTTGAAATTAGAGGAGAGATTATTCTTCCTTTTAAGGGCTTTAAGTCCATTAATGAATCTCGTATTCTTAATGGGGAAGAGCCCTTTAAAAATCCAAGGAATACTGCTTCTGGGAGTTTAAAACTTCAAAATAGTAGTGAAGTCGCCAAACGTCCTTTAGAATGTCTTTTATATAGTGTCACAGGAGAAAATACAGGCATTATTTCACAGTTTGATAACTTGACAAAAGCACGATCTTGGGGCTTTAAAGTTCCAAAAGAAGCCCAGTGTTTGGACTCGATAGATGGGGTTTTGAAATTTATAGAATATTGGGACAGCGCACGCCATGGTTTACCTTATGAAATTGATGGTATTGTGATTAAAGTAAATAACCTTCACCAGCAAGCTGAATTGGGCTTTACGGCCAAAGCACCGCGTTGGGCTATGGCTTACAAATTTAAAGCTGAGCAAGTTTCTACAAAATTGAATTATATTTCATATCAAGTGGGTCGTACAGGTGCCATAACTCCGGTTGCAAATTTAGAACCCATAGTTCTTGCGGGCACTGTGGTAAAGCGTGCTTCTTTACATAATGCCGACCAGATAGCAAAATTAGACGTTCGTATTGGCGACACTGTTTTTGTTGAAAAAGGTGGTGAAATAATTCCAAAAATAATGGCCGTTGATCTTTCCAAGCGTTCAAATTATTCCACTACAACACAATATATTTCTGAATGTCCAGAGTGTGAAACCCCATTGACAAGAAAAAGCGGTGAGGCGCAACACTATTGCTTAAACTCATTGGGATGTCCTCCTCAAATTATTGGTCGTATTCAGCATTATATTTCCAGAAAAGCTTTGGATATTGAGGGCTTGGGTGGAGAAACCGTGGCTTTGTTGGTTAAGGCATCACTTATTCAAGATCCTGCGGACTTGTACACACTTAAAATTGAAGATATTTTGCCTTTAGATCGCATGGCACAAAAGAGTGCGGAAAACTTGATTTTAGGAATTGAAGCCTCCAAGCAAATCCCTTTTGAGCGCGTATTATTTGGTTTAGGAATTCGCTACGTTGGTGAAACTGTGGCAAAAACATTAGCGAAACATTACAAAAGTATTTCTGCGTTATCTGAGGCCACAATTGAAAATCTTGAGGCTATTGATGAAATTGGAATTAAAATTGCCAAAAGTGTCTATGCCTTTTTTCGCAACGATAACAGCATTCGATTGGTTTCGCGTTTGTATAGTTATGGCCTACAGTTGGAGCTTTCGAATGCGGAACTGTCCAATCAAACTTCGATTCTAGCAGGCGACCGCATTGTAGTTTCTGGCATTTTTGAAAAGGTCAGTCGTAACGAGCTTAAAAAACTTATTGATGCCAATGGCGGTAAGGTTGTGAATTCTATTTCTGCCAAAACCACCTATTTGGTGGCAGGCGCTAATATGGGACCCAGCAAACGACAGAAAGCGGAGGATTTGGGCATTCCTATTTTGACAGAACAATCATTTTTGGATAAGCTTTAAACAGAAACCACTTTACTTTTCACACGAATGTTTTTAGATTCAAAATAAAAATCTACTTTTCCTAAGTAAAGCCCATAACAACCCACTTGATTTACAAGAACGGTTTTTCCAGCTGCATTGGTCACTTTTGTGGGTTCATTTAGAAAAGTATGGGTGTGTCCTCCTATGATTAGATCAATATTTTTAGTCGCCCTTGCTAACTTTATATCTGAGATTTTTTGTGGTTTTTCATCATAATGGTAACCTAAATGAGAAAGGCATATAATTAAATCGCATTTCTCTTCAAGTCTAAGAATGCGACTCATATCTTGTGCAATTTCTATAGGGTTGAGATATTTGGTTTCTTTAAAGGCATTAGGGTTGACCAAGCCTTTTAATTCAATACCCAAACCAAAAACTCCTATTTTAACACCTTCTTTAAAAAAAACTTTATAGGGTTTTACATGTGTGTTCATGATCGTGTTTCGGAAGTCGTAATTAGCAGAAATAAAATCAAATTTCGCATGGGGTAATTGGGCATAAAGCCCGTCAATACCATTATCAAAGTCGTGATTACCAATGGTTGCTGCGTCGTAATTTAGCAGGCTCATAAGCTTGAACTCTAAAGCACCTCCAAAGTAATTAAAATATGGAGTACCTTGAAAAATATCCCCAGCATCAAATAAAAGCGTGTTGGGATTTTCATTGCGCAGTTTTTGAATAAGCGTTGCTCTTCTTGATATACCTCCTTTGTTCGAGCTATTAACGTCGTTGGGTCCAAAAGGATCAATGTGGCTGTGCACATCGTTAGTGTGTAAAACCGTAATTTTTATATTTTTATTTTCTGAACATGAAATCGGTAAGCCACTCAACGATAGCAGGGCAGTAGAAGCTGCGGACTTTTTTATAAATTTTCTCCTTTTCACATTTATTTGGTATAAATAAAACGCATGTCACGTTTAGGGTTTAAAGTGTCTTTTGCTTTAAAATAATCAATTAAGATGTTTCTGATTTTGTAATCTATATCATAGACAGCATTGTTTTTTTTAAAAAAATCCATACGGTCACCCCCGTTCAGTAGATAATCACTCGTTGCAACATTGTAAAAATTACTGAGGCTTAATTTTTTTCCTTGTATTAGAAGTTTTTTAATGATACCTT
Source organism: Flavobacteriaceae bacterium (assembly GCA_045561735.1). Taxonomy (GTDB): domain Bacteria; phylum Bacteroidota; class Bacteroidia; order Flavobacteriales; family Flavobacteriaceae; genus UBA3537. The sequence goes on from JBJKXC010000014.1 coordinate 21,485, forward strand.
TTTTTGTGATGTGAAGTGTCATACCAGAGATGGGATGGGCACGTCCAGCTATTTTAAGATAATCGATCATTTCCAGAATTGCAGATCCCTTCATTTGAACCACAACAACTTGATTTTCAAAGGGCATTATACGAAATGCAGTTTCTGTTTTGATGGGTCCTTTAGGCAACGCAGCTCTAATACCACCGTGGTTTAACAGTACTAAATCCAGGTTTTCATTCTGTCTTTTTTTTAGAAGTGGTTCAGTCAATTCAAAAACAGCATCCGCCATCATATTTCCAAGCGCGGTATTCAACGCTCCTTCTGTTTTTGTATGGGCATTTTCAGAATAGCACAAAATCTCTGCCATCGAGGTATCTAAGCTTTTTTTATAAGGATGTAAAAAATCTTCAATTGTAGGACTGGGTTCCAGTGAATTGTCAATTGAAATTAGTTGATAGTTTGCTTCTTTATTGGTTATGATTTGATGACAAGAGAAAAACACTAAAATTAGCGCTGAGAATTTAATGTATTTAAGAGTCATTTATGTTAACTTTGTAGAAGACTAAAGGTACATGTTTTTTAATCGAATCAAAACGAAATCATCTCAAAGATTTTTGACCGCTGTATTAAATTCCAGAAAAAAAGAATTTAATTCAGATAAAATCCAATCTGTTGGGATCATTTTTGATTACAATAATTTTCAAGATTATGATTTTTTTAAACTCATGTTTACAGATTTAGGACTAAACATCAACCGCTTACGTTTTATTGCCATGATTGATTCCGATAAGGACCAGGCCAATAGTTGGGACGCTTTTTACAGCAAAGAAAATTTTGATTGGTTAGGGCATTGTAAAAACGCGGAGGTCAATGAGTTTATTAATTTTCCGTTTGACTTATTGTTGAGTTATTACAAACCTAATTCCTATGAGCTTAACATTGTCACAGCCATGTCTAAAGCAAATTTTAAAGTTGGACTTTCGGGTGAGGACAAGCGTTTACACGATTTAATTTTGGAAATTGAACCAAATAACACCTCTACTTTTAAGACAGAACTTATTAAATACCTCAAAACATTAAATAAAATTTAAATGAAGACATTGATTGGAATGGGAGTTGCTTTAGTAACACCATTTAAACATGATGGAAGCGTTGACCATAAAGCCCTTGCTAGGGTTGTGGAATACAATATCAGTAATGGTACGGATTACTTAGTTATAAGTGGAACCACCGGTGAGAGTGTAACCATAACAAAAGATGAAAAGGCCGCTATTGTTCAAACCATTATTAAAACCAATGCAGGTCGATTGCCACTTGTTATTGGAATCGGTGGAAATAATACTGCTGCTGTGATTGATGAACTTCAAAGCACCGATTTGTCTCCGTTTGTAGCAGTGTTATCAGTTTCTCCATATTACAGCAAACCCACACAAGAAGGCCTTTATCAGCATTTTAAAGCGGTTGCTGATGCATCGTCCATTCCTGTTATTTTATATAATGTTCCAGGACGAACTTCAAAAAACATGGAACCTGAAACGAGTTTGAGATTGGCAAGAGATGTAAACAATATCATAGCGATAAAAGAAGCTGGTAACAGCCCTGAGCAGTACAAAATACTCATAGAAAATAAGCCCACTCATTTTATGGTAATTTCAGGAGATGATGATCTAGTTTTAGATGTAGTGCTACAAGGAGGTTCTGGGGTAATATCTGTCATCGGACAAGCCTTGGTTAAAGATTTTTCTGAGATGATTCACTTTGGATTGAAAGGTAATCACAATGCCGCCAAGACCATTGAAAAAAAGGTAATGCCTCTAATTGGTCTAATTTTTGAAGAAAATAATCCTGCAGGCATTAAAGCAGTTCTTCAACAATTGGGCTTATGTGAGGACATTGTTAGGTTACCTTTGGTGGCAGCAACAGATGATTTGAAATACAAAATTTCAACAGCGCTGAAAAAACTTAAATAAATAATTAGCCAAGAGAGGAACTAGTGGGGTTTTTATTATCCGTTTAAAAAATGTATTTTTGTTGCCCATTTTAAACATCCAATGAGAAATTTTTTATTCATTCTACTTCTATTAACATTATTATGTTCATGTAGTGAATACCAACAGGTATTGAAAAATGAAGACATCGCTGCTAAATTTAAATTAGGCACGGATTTGTATGAATCAGGAAAATTTGAAAAGGCAAACCGATTATTTTTACAAATTGTACCAAAATATCGTGGTAAGCCACAGGCAGAGAAGTTGATGTACATGCATTCCAAAGCCTTTTATGAAACTCAAGACTATTACACTGCAAATTATAAATTAGAACAATTTGTGGAGTCCTATCCAAAAAGCGAACGTGTGGATGAAATTGCCTATTTGGGTGCAAAAAGCTATTACTATTTGTCTCCGGTTTATTCTAGGGATCAAACAGAAACCTACGATGCATTAGAAAAGCTTCAATTATTTATAAATAAATACCCAGACTCTAAATATTTTGATGAAGCAAATGCTTTGATTCAAGAGTTGGATTTAAGGCTTGAAAAAAAGGCCTACGAAATTGCGCTACAGTACAACACCACGGGCCCTTTCCATAGGGATTACAACTCGGCCATCACTGCTTTCGATAATTTTATTGAAAATTTTCCAGGCTCTATCTATAGAGAAGATGCTCTCTTTTACAAGTTTGATTCCGCCTACAAATTAGCGGTTAATAGTGTGTTATGGAAACAACAAGAACGTACGGAAGTGGCATTAAAATTCTATAAAAATTTGATGCGCTATTTCCCTGAGACAAAATACCGGTCCCAAACAACGCTGATGCATGAGACACTTCAAAACATTAAAAATAATTTAACAACAAAAATTTAAACGCTATGGATTTAAAAAAAGTTAAAGCACCCCTTAGTTCAGTCACCTACAACCGAAATGAAGTTGATGCACCGACAGAAAACATCTACGAGGCCATCTCTGCAATTTCCAGACGTGCGGAGCAAATAAACACAGACATTCGCAAAGAGCTTATCGACAAGTTGGAAGAATTTGCAACTTACAATGACAGTCTTGAAGAAGTATTCGAAAATAAGGAGCAAATTGAAGTTTCAAAGTTTTACGAACGTTTACCCAAGCCCCATGCGCTGGCAGTTCAAGAGTGGTTAGAAGGAAAGATTCACCACAGAAATACTTCCGAGGAAGACGCATCATAAGACTGTCTTTATGTCTATCCTAAGCGGTAAACATATTGTCCTTGGGGTTACGGCGGGTATTGCCGCTTATAAAACTGCATTCTTAGTTCGGTTGCTAACCAAAGCTGGTGCAGACGTGCGGGTGGTCATGACCCCTGCGGCAAAAGAATTTATAACACCACTTACACTCTCAACTCTTTCTAACCATCCTGTAATTTCCAACTTTACAAATGAAGAGGACGAAAATGCAGTTTGGAACAACCATGTTGAATTAGGTCTTTGGGCCGACTTATTTATCATCGCCCCTGCGACTGCCAACACCCTGTCTAAAATGGTCAGTGGCAACAGTGATAATTTTTTGATTGCCACCTACCTTTCTGCAAAATGTCCGGTTTATTTCGCTCCAGCTATGGACCTTGACATGTACAAACACCCCACCACACAAACCGCTTTGAAAACCCTGCAGTCCTATGGTAATATTTTAATCCCATCGGCTTTTGGTGCCTTGGCAAGTGGTCTGGTTGGTATGGGTCGTATGGCTGAACCAGACACAATTGTGGAGACAATTGAAGCCCATCTTTTAGAAAACCTTCCACTCTATGGAAAAAAAATATTAGTCACCGCAGGCCCGACCTACGAAGCCATTGATCCGGTTCGCTTCATTGGCAACCACTCTTCTGGGAAAATGGGAATTGAAATAGCTAATAGTGCTGCCAGGCATGGTGCTGAGGTCATTCTAATTACAGGCCCCACCCATTACAAGGCTGATAGCAGCCGTGTTTCTACCTTTCCAGTTTTTAGTGCCAAAGAAATGTATGACACTGTTCATCACTATTTTAAACATGTAGATGCCGCAATTTTATCAGCAGCAGTAGCAGATTACAGACCAATAAACACATCGCTTTCCAAAATAAAAAAGACGTCCCAATCCTTATCAATAACATTAGAAAAGACGGAGGATATTTTAGCGTCCTTAGGGGCTCAAAAAACAACACAATTTTTGGTTGGTTTTGCTTTGGAGACTGACTCTGAAACTGAAAATGCCATAAAAAAACTAAAATCAAAGAATTTAGATTTAATCGTTCTAAATTCCTTAAACGATTTGGGTGCTGGTTTTGGTGTTGCTACCAATAAAATTACTATTATTGATAAAGAATTAAAACAAACAGAGTATCCTTTAAAACCTAAGGCTGAAGTTGCCGATGATATTTTATCGGAACTTATAAAAAGAAGCGATGGTTAAAAAAAAGTATTTTTTAATTTTATGGTTGTTTACTTTGCCAATGTTGGCTCAGGAGCTCAATTGTAATTTGGTCGTTAATGCCCAACAAACTGGAAATGAAAATGTTCAGGTTTTTAAAACCCTAGAAAAACAACTCTATGAGTTTGTAAACAATACGCGTTGGACCAACAAAACATATGAGACCCATGAGCGAATTGACTGTAGCATGGTCATCATTATTCAAAGCTACAGTTCTGATGCCTTTCAGGCCAGTATTCAAGTCCAGTCGGCAAGACCTGTATTTAATTCCTCCTACAGTACCTCAGTTTATAATTTCAATGATAAAGACTTTAATTTTAATTATTTAGAATATCAAAATTTAAACTTTAATTCTAGCCAGTTCGAATCCAACCTCATTTCAGTCATTGGATTTCATGTGTATATGATTCTTGGTATGGATGCAGATACCCTTGAACTCAACGGCGGTCAAAAATATTATGAACAAGCCAGAGACATTGCTAATTATTCGCAACGCGGAAATTTAAAAGGATGGGAGCCCCCTAAGGGAGGAGATCAAACCCGTCGGGTTTTGATAGACAATATAATGTCCAATACCTATAGTGAATTCCGATCCGCTTTATATACTTATCATCGTACAGGTTTAGATATTATGGCTTCGGATTCCAAAGCTGCTAAAAATGTAATCTCTAAAGCCATTGTTAATTTTCAAAGCTTGAATAAACGCAGGCCAAACTCATTATTAGTTCGCACCTTTTTTGATGCCAAAGCGGATGAAATCACAGATATTTTTTCTTCGGGCCCAAAAGTTAAGATCACCGATTTAGTTTCTGTTTTAAATAAAGTGGCACCAATCCACTCAAAAAAATGGCAAAAAATCAAATTTTAAACGCTGGTCATTGCTGTCTCATCTTCACATAAAAAATTATGCACTCATTGAAGACCTTCAAGTGGACTTTAACTCGGGATTGACAACAATTACTGGCGAAACAGGTGCGGGTAAGTCTATTTTGTTAGGCGGTTTGTCATTGGTTTTGGGAAAGCGTATCGATCTTTCAAACATCAAAAATCCTTCAAAAAAAAGCATCATAGAATGCGTTTTTCAATTGGATGTATATAATTTACAATCTTTTTTTCAGACACATGATTTAGAATACGAGTCTGAAACAATCATCCGACGTGAGGTGCTTCCATCCGGTAAATCAAGAGCATTTGTAAATGATTCACCGGTTAAATTGGATCTATTGTTAGCTTTGGGTCGCCGTCTTGTAGACATTCATTCCCAACATGAAACAATTTCTTTGACCCAAGATGCATTTCAGTTTCAAATCATAGATGCTTTGGCAAAAACAACAGCACTTGTTAAAGATTACAGTGACTTGCTATCTAAAAATAAATCACTTCAAAAGGAAATAAAGGCGCTTGAGTTGCAGAAACAACAGTCTAAAAATGAGCATGATTATCACAGTTTTTTAAGATTGGAGCTGGAGGATTCAAATGTACTTGGTCTTGATTTTGAAGCCTTAGAGTCAGATTACAACACTTTGAGTAACTTAGATGAAATTCAATCAGAATTAGAATTTGCAAGTCAGAGTTTGAATGCTGATGATATTGGAATTAACGCGCATTTGATGGCCCTCAAACAACGTTTTCAAAAGATGAGTGCAATGTCTTCTCACTACCGTTCAATTTTCGAACGTGTGGACAGTATTACAATTGAATTAGATGATATTTGCTCAGAGATTGATGCTGAATTGAACCGCTTGGATCCTGATCCGGAACGCTTAAATAACATTGAAACACAGCTAAAGAAAGTTCATGACCTTTTCAATAAGCACAACGTTAATTCTACATACGCTTTAAACGAAGTTTATAAAGCGCTGCAATTCAAAACGGCCCAACTTGGGGATTATGAACTGCGTCTCAAGGTTCTAAATATTTCATTAGACGAAAACACAGAAAAATTAAGACTTATATCTGATAAAATAACTAATAAACGCCAATCCATTTTACCCAAGCTTAAATCCGAGTTAGAGGCACTACTAAAGCAATTGGGCATGCCACATTCGAAATTTAAAATTGACATTACGCCTTCAGAAAACTTTCTTTCTAATGGTAAAGATTGCTTGTCTTTTTTATTACAAGCCAATAAAGGCGGACAGTTTTTAGCGCTGAAAAAAGGAGCTTCTGGAGGGGAGCTTTCCAGGATCATGTTGGCTGTGAAGTTTATTTTGTCCAAGCATCAACAACTGCCAACCATTATGTTTGATGAAATTGACACTGGTGTTTCAGGAGAAATATCCAATAAAATGGCATCTATTATGCAGGAAATGAGCCGATATATGCAAGTGTTTACCATCACGCATTTGCCTCAAATAGCAGCTAAAGGAAACGCTCACTTTAAAGTTTTTAAGACAGAAAAAAACAATACGACCATTACACAATTAAAACCCCTAAATTCAGAAGAGCGTTTGGAAGAAATTGCTCAAATGCTGGGTGGTTTGAATCTTACAGCATCTGCAAAAGCTCATGCCAAGCAGTTGTTGAATTAATGGTATATTTGTGCATTAATATCAACTAAATACACCGACCAATGTCATATCAATTACTCAAAGGGAAAAAAGGAATCATTTTTGGGGCTTTAGATCCCAACTCTATTGCTTGGATTACAGCAGAACGTGTTCATGAAGAAGGCGGAATATTTGTTCTAACCAATGCACCAATTGCGATGCGCATGGGTGCAATTGATAAATTGGCGAAAAAAACTGGCTCTCAAATTATTCCCGCCGATGCAACATCTGTAGAAGATTTGCAAAATTTAGTAGAAAAATCTATGGAAATTTTAGGCGGTAAAATAGATTTTGTTTTACACTCTATTGGTATGTCTGTCAATGTCAGAAAGGGCCGCCCTTACACAGACCAAAAATACGATTGGACTAAAAAAGGGACTGATGTTTCAGCAATGTCTTTTCACAAGGTTATGCAAACTTTATATAAGGCCGATGCCATGAACGAATGGGGCAGTATTGTTGCCTTGTCTTATATGGCCGCCCAGCGTGTTTTTCCTGACTACAACGACATGGCCGATAATAAAGCCTATTTAGAAAGCATTGCCCGTAGTTTTGGATACTTTTTTGGACGTGACAAAAATGTTCGTGTGAATACAATATCACAATCTCCTACGCCTACGACTGCAGGCAAAGGAGTCAAAGGCTTTGATGGTTTTATTGCCTATGCAGAAAAAATGTCACCTCTAGGAAATGCGACCGCACTTGATTGTGCAAATTACACCCTCACTTTGTTTAGTGACCTAACAAAACGCGTTACATTGCAAAATCTCTTCAATGACGGTGGTTTTAGCAATATGGGTGTTAGCGATTCCATTATGGATAAATTTATTGATGAATAATTGGAAATATTTCTAAGAAAACAAATAGACTTAGTAGTCCAGTTTTTTATCCTTTAATTTCAAAACCGCTTTTAATTCAAATGCATTATGTAAATTTGTTTTATGATTGCCAGTGATTTTTCATTTGTTATCCCCGTTCACAACCGACCAGAAGAAGTGCGGGAATTATTAGAAAGCTTTTGTAAATTGGAGTCCTGTAAAACCTTTGAAATTATCATTGTCGAAGATGGCTCAAGTTTAGATTCACGTCTCATTGTTGAGCATTTTCAAACACAGCTCAACATCAGTTACTATTACAAAGAAAATACGGGGCCTGGTCATTCTCGTAATTATGGAATGGAACGGGCTAGAGGGCATTATTTTATTATACTTGATTGTGATTGCATTTTACCAAAACACTATCTTTCAGAAGTTATCTTTTCTTTAAAGAATAATTATGTAGATTGTTTTGGGGGTCCAGATGCTGCCAAACATAATTTTTCAGAGCTTCAAAAAGCTATTAATTTCACCATGACTTCTTTTCTTACTACAGGAGGTATTCGAGGAGGAGATAAAGAAATTGAGGGATATGAACCTCGAAGTTTTAATATGGGGATTTCAAAAGAAGCTTTTCTGGCTTCTGGTGGTTTCGGAAACATTCATCCTGGGGAAGATCCTGATCTTTCAATTCGATTGAAAGATATGGGGTATAAGCTCTGCTTAATTTCTAAAGCTTATGTTTACCACAAGCGCCGAATTTCTTTTGAAGGTTTCTTTCTGCAAGTTTATAAGTTTGGACAGGTCCGTCCTATTCTAAACAAATGGCATCCACACTCTAGAAAAAAATCGTATTGGTTTCCCTCCTTTTTCACAGTTGGATTACTGTTGAGTATACTACTAATTATTTTTGATTTTAAGTGGGGGCTTTATATGTATGCTGCTTATTTTTTTATAGCATTTTTAATGGCATTGAAAAGCACTACAAATATTATTGTAAGCGTGTTGTGTATACCCGCAATTTTGATTCAATTTTCTGCCTATGGACTGGGTTTTGTGAAATCAACCCTAAAGTTAAAACTATCTCGAAAGCCTGAAACAACTCTATTTCCAAAACTATTTTTTAATTCTTAATGATACAGCGGGTAAAATCGATTTTGATAAACTGGATTCAAATCAAACGCTTTAATGTGTTTGTAATGTTCTTATTTTTGGCTTTTATCATATCAATGGTCGCAAAATTATCAAATCAATTAAGTCAAACGCTTCAAATAAAACTGATTCCCACAAAACTTAGCACTAAAGAAGTATTGATTGAAAAAACCCCCAATTTTGTTTATGTTACTATTAAAACTCAAGGTTTTAATATGCTTAAATACGCATTTAATGACTTGGCGATTGAAATTGATGTTACCAAATTGGAAAAAGATAGTTCTTTCTATTATTGGCGTACAAATCCAAAAGAATTAACATTGTTGAATTATTTTGATAGTGATGTTGTTGTCGAAGCCATTACTCCCAATATGGTTTCATTTTTATACGATGTTCAATCGCTAAAGAAAATTCCAGTAGTCGTTCGTGTAACTCCTGAATTTGCTTTGGGTTATGATCTTTTAAATGGTTTAAAAAGCAAACCAGATTCCGTCACTGTTGTCGGACCTAAAGTTTTGTTGGATTCTATTTCTAATGTTTTCACATCAAATCTTTTACTTACAGATGTAAAAAAAGATATTGACCAGACAGTTGCATTGGAAATCATACCAAATTTAAATTTTTTAAGTAAATTTGTTCAAGTCAAAGGTGAAGTTGATAAATTCACGGAAGGTAAATTAAACGTACCGGTTAGCGTAATTAATTTACCCGATGCTGTTAGTCTGTCAATTTTCCCCAAAGAAGTCCCTCTCGTATTTTATACAAACCTGAGTTCTTACAACAGTATTAATGCTACTGATTTTGTTGTTGTGTGCGATTACAACAGGCTTGATAATTCAACTAATCTGTTAACGCCAATATTAGAATCTTATCCACCAACTATTAAGAATGCATCACTTCTAATAAATAAGTTGGAATATGTAATTAAAAAAAGTAATGAGTAAGGTTTTGGGGCTTACTGGCGGAATTGGAAGCGGTAAAACAACCGTTGCTAAAATGTTTGAGGCACTTGATATTCCTGTTTATAATGCGGATCAAGCCGCTAAAATATTGATGCAATCATCAAAAGATTTAAAGCGTGAGATAAAGAAGCTTTTAGGAGAAGATGCATATAAGCAAAATCAATTAAATAAGGGATTTATTTCTGAAAAGATTTTTAATAATAAAGAACTTTTGACACAAATAAATGCGTTGGTACACCCCGAGGTGGCTCTGGATTTTAATTCATGGCTATCCATACAAACCTCTGCTTATGTTGTTAAAGAAATGGCTATTATTTTTGAAACTAATGCAGAAGATCAATTTGATTATATTTTAACCGTTACCGCTCCAGAGGCCTTGCGTATACAACGAATTATCGAAAGAGATCACACTCCTTTAGCAAAAATTAAGGCTGTAATGTCCAACCAATTACAAGATTCAGAAAAAACTGCAAAGTCAGATTTTGTGATTTTCAACATTGATTGGAATTACACAAAAAAGAAAGTTTGTGATATTCATAATATAATTTACAAAGAAATCTATAATTTTTAAAATTTTAACATTTTAGTTAATAGAAAGTTAAAAATAAATAAAATTATTCTCAAATGCTTTAATTTTGTTTGATGAACAAGAATATATTTTCAATACTAGTTATTCTAATGAGTTTATCACTCATTGGAATCATTTTTGTTCAAGCTTATTATATAAATAATACACTTAAAGCAGACGAAGAGCAAGATATTGTTATCATCACGTTACTCTCACTTGTTTTTACTCTAACCATTATTGTTGGCTACATGAGTGCCGTGTATCAATTAATTCGCCAGCGCAAAATATCTCAAATGAAGTCAGATTTTATAAATAATATGACGCATGAATTTAAAACCCCAATAGCGACAATCAGCTTAGCTTTAGATGCCATAAAAAACCCAAAAATTTTCAACAACAAAGAAAAAGTCAATACTTACATATCAATTATTAAAGAAGAAAATAAACGAATGAATGCTCAAGTTGAAAATGTAATTCGCATCTCCAAACTTCAAAAAAAACAATTGATAATTAGTAAAGACAGACTCCAGCTACATGATCTAATTTTAGATGCCATAACCCATGTTGAGTTAATAGTAAAAGATAGAGAGGGGTATATCAAAACCAATTTTATAGCATCTAAATGCTCAATTATTGCCAACAGAACTTATTTTACAAATGTCATAGTCAATATATTAGACAATGCTATAAAATACTCAGAAGGCTCTCCAAAAATTGATATTATTACACAAAACATCGGGAATAATATTTTGATGTCCATATCAGACCAAGGAATCGGGATTGGAAAACCAGCCCTAAAGCGAATTTTTGAAGAGTTTTATCGGGAACACACTGGCGATGTACACAATGTTAAAGGACATGGTCTTGGCCTGTCAAATGTGAAACGAATTGTTGAAAATCATCAAGGAATAATAACTGTTGAGAGCGAAAAATGGAAAGGAAGTACCTTTACCATCAAATTACCACTAATATCATAATAATATGGAAGAAATTAAAAAACGTATTTTACTAGTTGAAGATGATCCTAATTTCGGGACCGTTTTAAAAGAATACCTAACCATTAACGATTACGAAGTTGTTTTGGCTAAAAATGGTATGGAAGGCTTTGAGAAGTTTAAAAAGTCAGATTTTCATTTATGTATTTTAGACGTAATGATGCCCTATAAGGATGGCTTTACATTAGCACAAGAAATTAGAGAAAAGGATAAAGAGGTGCCACTTATTTTTCTTACGGCAAAATCATTAAAGGAAGATGTCTTGAAAGGCTACAAAGTCGGTGCTGACGATTATTTAAATAAGCCTTTTGATAGTGAAGTTTTGTTGTTAAAAATTCAAGCTATCATCCAAAGAAAAACAGTTGAAAGCATTGCAGATAGTGTGCAATTTGAATTTGAAATAGGCAGTTTTAAGTTAAATTCCAAGCTTCGTTTTTTAACCAAAGGCGACACTCAAATAAAGCTATCTCCAAAAGAGAACGAGCTTTTAAGACTTTTGGCATTACATGTCAATGATTTGATGCCTCGTGAAATTGCATTGACAAAAATTTGGAGAGACGATAATTATTTCACTTCAAGAAGCATGGATGTTTATATTGCAAAGCTTAGGAAATATTTAAAACTTGATCCAAAAGTTGAAATCTTAAATATTCACGGCGAAGGGTTCCGATTGGTAATTAATGATTAGATAAATTTAAAATCTCTCTTTGAATTTGATTTAAAATTTTCTCAAAAGGAGTTTGATAATCATGCCACTGTACAGTTTTATTTTTTTTTAAACCAAGTAATTTGTCTTTTGGCGTAACGTCGCGAATTTTTTTTAATTTCTTCCACTGCAAAATCTAAGGTGCAGTTTCCCGCAAAGTGTTCAAATAATTCTTTATAACCGACAGAATTTAGAGCGTTCATACCTTTGTATTTGTAGACTGCTTCGGCCTCTTCAATTAGTCCCTTTTTGAGCATTTGATCCACTCTTTGATTGATGCGCTCATAGACAACTTCTCGAGCTCCATCCAGACCAATTGAAATAGGGGTGAAGCTTCTTTTAATTTTATCCTTGTTTAGAAACTGACTGTAGGGTTTTCCAGTACCCTTGCATATTTCAAGAACTCTGATAATTCTGTGAGAATTTTCTAAATCTATTTTCGCATAAGTTTCAGGATCTTTGGCTTTAAGTTCTTTTTGCAAGGCCATAATACCTTCTGTTTTGAGCGATAAACTCAATTGCTCACGAATCTTTGGATCGACTTTAGGGAAGGCATCTAAGCCTTCCAAAACAGATTTTATATACAGCCCCGAGCCTCCAATTAAAATTAAAACATCATGTTTTTGGTGTAGTTTTTCAATACATTTTAAAACTTCTTTTTCGTAATGCCCCACGCTGTAGGCTTCTGTGATTGATTTGTTATGAATAAAATGATGTGGAATTAATGCCAATTCTTCATTGCTTGGAGCGGCTGTACCAATGGGAATTTCTTTGAAAAACTGGCGGGAGTCGGCAGAGATTATCTCTGTTTGAAAATGGGCCGCCAATTTTAAACTCAAGTCTGTTTTTCCAATTCCTGTAGCGCCAACAATTGAAATGATAAATTTATTCATAACGAAATATCATTGAACATTTTATACCAATTCAGTTTGGTTTTTGGTTTAGATACAGATCAAAAATACTAAAAACTTTAGTCCTCTATGGCAATGACTTTCAATCTTTTGTGACGCCTCATATAACTCTGAATAATGTGCTGGGCATCTTTATTGTGTTCTAATGGTGTAATCAGGCTTGATAAAACATCAATATTTGAAATCTGAAAATTTAAATTAAAGTAGGCAAAACCTCTTAAAACTCCTTTTTCAACCCAAACAGCACTGCGTTCATCAAGGTTTCGGCCTTTATCAATAAGAAGGAAACTTTTGGTTTTAAAGCTGTAGTATTTAATGATTTTGTTAACTTTTATATTGTAATCTTCCACCAATTCTTCTCCAACACATGCCCCTTCACATTCTTTAATAGTATGGCCAAAACAGCTACTTTTTGTTTTATATAACCCACATAGTTTTTGGCACAAACTGTGTTTTTCAACAATTCTGCTCATAAAGTTTTTACCACTTTGAATGTTGGTAAATGTGGTAATAGGCTTTTGATTGCCTTTAATCTTTTGAATTTTCAAATTGATATAGCCATTTTTGTCTTTTAAACTAAATAAACCGTGCGTGAAAATCGTGCGTCTGAGCGCGCGATTGAACTTGGGCTTGTGGTGTTTAACCTCGGCACTTTCTTTGAGTAAAGCCAATAATTCGCTCCCTGTTTGTTCGTATGTAACCGCAGAAACCTCCAATTGAATTTTTTTAGATTTTGAATTTTGACCTGCGAAATGCTGATTGATTCGACTCTTGATATTTTTACTTTTTCCAATATATATAATATCACCCACTTCATTGTGCATGTAATACACTCCCGTAACTGATGAAAGCGAGTTGATAATAGCAATCAATTTTGGTTCCAATTGTAGCTTAGGTTCCATTCGAATCGAGGCTTTCACTATCTCTTTGTCGATGTCCTTGTTTAGCAATAATTCAAATAATTTAGTGGTAGCCATAGCATCCCCAGAAGCGCGATGGCGGTCACTCATTGGGATTCCTAAAGCGCGCACCAACTTTCCCAAACTGTAAGAGGGAAGATCCGGAATCAGTTGTTTAGACAATTCTACAGTACATAGATTTTTTCGTTCAAATTTAAAACCTAATCGATCAAATTCCAGTGACAGAATCCTGTAATCAAATTTTGCATTGTGCGCTACTAAAACACAATCTTTGGTAATTTCAACAATGCGTTTGGCAACTTCAAAGAACTTTGGTGCGGAACGCAACATTTTATTGGAAATTCCAGTTAAATTCACGACATAAGGTTGGATGGGACGTTTGGGATTTATCAAGCTAATGAACTGATCTATAATCTGTTTTCCATTATGCTTGTAGATGGCAATTTCGGTAATGCCTTCCTCGTTGTACTTTCCGCCAGTGGTTTCTATGTCTACTATCGCGTAAATTATGTATGTTTTATGTATAGTGTCTCTTTCCGAATATCAGACTACCAACACGAATCATGCTGCTGCCACATTCAATCGCAAGCGAGTAATCTCCACTCATTCCCATGGAAATAATATCCATGTCTTTTTGTAATTCTTTCAATCTTTCAAATGTTGATTTTAGATTTTTGAATTCTTTTGATATCTTGATCTTATCTTCGGTATAACTTGCCATTCCCATCACCCCGGAAATTTTAATATATTTCAAAGTTTTAAAATCATCACTTTTGAGTAAATTTACAGCTTCCTTTGAAGACATTCCAAATTTAGTACTTTCACTTGCTATCTTAATCTGTATCAAGCAGTCAATAACACGTTCGTTTTTTTGCGCTTGTTTGTTGATTTCTTTTAGTAATTTTAGACTATCAACCCCGTGAATCAAATGTACAAATGAAGCCATGTATTTGACTTTGTTGCGTTGTAAATTGCCAATCATATGCCATTGAATGTCTTTTGGCATTTCATGAAATTTATCCACCATTTCTTGAACTTTGTTTTCACCAAAAACTCTTTGACCAGCTTTATATGCTTCCATCAAATCGGCTACAGGCTTGGTTTTGGAAACAGCTACCAATGTGACTCCAGTCGGCAATAAGTTTTTTAATTTTTGAAGTCTGTCGGCTAGGGTCATTTCAAAGTTCATAAATGGTTAATCCACTTCTTAATTTTGGATAAATATAGGTACTCTTTGGCGGCATTGCCATTGCGGTATCAGCTACTGCCCTAAGCTGGTTCACAGTAACAGGTTTCAATCCAAAACCAACAGCATAATTTTGTCTGTCAATTTCATTTTTTATCCACTTCATATTGTCATTTTTTGAAACGTAGTGAAGCCGTTTATCTGTTCTTGTATTTTTAATTCCCAAAATTGGCTTAAGAATTTCTTCTTGCAAAATATAGACGTCTAGTGCTTTTAGCGGTGAGGTTACATTGATGAAATTCTCTTGTAAAGATACTGAATAAAATTGGCCCTCAAGATACATGCAAAAACCGTTGTTTTTTTGGTATAAATCATATGATTTACAGGGTACAACATAAAACTTCAATTTTAATCGATTTAAAAATATTTTCACTGAAAGACCATTCAAATTTGTCACCATTCTATTGTACTGCTCTACAAGCAATTCACTTTCAGGAATCAGAAAAGCCATAAAACCTGCTGTTTGTGTTTTATTCTCTTCATCAGAGAGCAACAATGAAGAAGCAGTTCTGTGGTGCCCGTCTGCAATGTACAAGTTTTGAACGCTTTCAAATGCTTTGGTTATTTTTTTTATTTGAAAATCTTCCACTATATACCATAGCTTTACAATTTCATTATCAGAAATTGAGATTACGGATGTAGGTGCTTGTTTTTTGGTATCTTTAATAAAATCTGAAATCGCCTTTTTATTTCTATAGATTAATAAAACAGCGTCAGCGTTGAAACGTGTTTTTTTTAAGTATTTTTTAAATACCAACTCCCTTGAATTTAAGGTTTTTTCATGTTTCTTAATGCGTCCTATCTTGTAATCGTTAAGGTTGACTTTAGCAACTATTCCATTGTAAGTTTTACTATTTACGTTAAGTTCTTGAATGTAAAAACCAGGTTTTTGATCTTTTATTAAAAGACCCTTGGACTTAAATCGGCGGTAATTTTTTTTAACGTTTTCAAATCGTTTTGAATTGGATAATTTTTTTCTTGGGTATATATTATCTTTAATGATCTGTAAGAAAGAATGTGGATTGGTTTTTAAAATATCTTTAATCTCTTCTTTATCGTAAAGTTCAAAAGATTTACTGCTAAAATTATTAGAAATACTGTCATTTGGCCGTACAGCACAAAATGGATTAATGAGCGTCATAGTTTGTAGGTTTTGAGCGTTAAATTTTTATTTTTCTGAGAGCAATTCTATTACCCAAAGTTCCCGCTCCAATCACTGTCATATTTTTCATTAGTTGAACTTTAGAAGCAATTAATAATTTGATGCGCAACTTTTAGCGCATTGGTTCCATCTCGGAGTGTGACAATAGGCCTGGTATTATTTTCTATCGCCTCTGCAAAAGTTTCGAGTTCATCCAAAATAGCGTTGTTTGCAGCGATTTTAGGATTTTCAAAATAAATTTGTTTTTTGACCCCTTCAGCATTTTGTAAAATCATATCGAAATCACCCGGAAATTTAGAGGCGTCTTTCATTTTGACTACTTCTGTTTTTTTCTCAAGAAAATCAACACTGATGTAAGCATCTTTTTGAAAAAAACGACTCTTACGCATGTTTTTTAAAGAAATTCGACTGGCTGTTAAATTAGCGACACAACCATTTTCGAATTCAATTCGGGCATTGGCAATGTCTGGCGTTTCGCTGATTACGGAGACCCCACTGGCTTGTACAGAAAGAACAGGCGATTTTACCACACTAAGAATGATGTCTATGTCGTGAATCATTAAATCTAACACAACTGGAACATCAGTACCTCTCGGGTTGAATTCTGCAAGTCGGTGCGTTTCGATAAACATAGGGTGCTTAATTTCAGATTTAATAGCCCTAAAGGCAGGGTTAAAACGCTCTACGTGCCCTACTTGTCCTCGTAAATTATTTTCTGAAACCAATAGACGAATGTGCTCGGCTTCTTCAACAGTACTGGTAATGGGTTTTTCAATAAAAATATGTTTTCCTTTTGTGATGGCTTTGATGGCGCAATTGTAATGCGACAATGTAGGGGTCACAATATCAATCACATCCACGGCATCAATAAGGGCGTCTAATTGCTCAAAATAGGTGTATTTGAATTCTTTGGCCACGTTTTGACCAATCGCGATATCAGGATCATAGAATCCAATAAGCTCATATTTTTTAGATTGATGAAGTAATTTTAAATGAATTTTGCCAAGGTGACCCGCACCCAATACGCCTACTTTTAGCATCTTATTAATTTTTGTACAAAATTAAATATTTTAATGGTATTCAAAATAAATATGAATCAAAACCTTAGGTTTTTAAAATTCTTTCCCCATTTTAATTTTAATCTCAACATTGTTTAGTTAATTTTGAAAATGAAATTAAACAGATTTGATAGATTCATTTAAACACAAGGGCCTGAGGCAGAAACTCGTTGACACTCTTATTTCAAAGGGCATCAAAAATGAAGCAGTTTTAGAAGCCATTCGGACAATTCCCAGACATTGGTTTATGGATTCTAGTTTTCTGGACCATGCTTATCAAGATAAAGCGTTTCCTATTGCTGCCAACCAAACCATTTCTCAGCCTTATACGGTGGCCTATCAAACAGAACTTTTAGAAGTTGAGCCCAATCACAAAGTTTTAGAAATTGGAACTGGTAGTGGATACCAAACGGCAGTTTTATGCCTTTTGGAAGCGGAAGTTTACAGCATTGAACGTCAGTTAGAATTGTTTAAAAAAACGAGTTTATTTTTACCAAAAATTGGCCATGTGGCAAAGCGTCTTATTTTTGGTGATGGTTATAAAGGTTTAAAAGAAGAGGCACCTTTTGATCGAATTTTGGTCACAGCAGGGGCTCCTTTTGTACCCAAACCCTTGTTAGCCCAACTCAAAGTTGGGGGGCGTCTGGTAATCCCTGTTGGAGAGGAAGAGCAAGTGATGACACTTTACATTCGGAGTGGTCAAAAGAACTTTGAAAAACATGAATTTGGGAATTTCAAATTTGTTCCAATGCTTGAAGATAAATCTTAAAAACTCAATCCAAACATCAAGGCTTCATCGCTTTTTCCTATTGCGAAAGAATGTACATAATCTACTCTTAGAAAGCGGTATTTTTTCCATCCTAAATTGGCGATGCCAACATTCATTTCAGTGTAGGGGTGAGCAGCATTTCTGGAAATTCCATGCATGCCAATTACTAAATTATAATTTAGTTTGTTGATTAAAGGAATTTTACCCAATACGTAACCTTTAAAATTGTGTTCTGCATGGTATTCCAAGTAATCACTAGCTGTACTGTAGTCGTAATAGTGTAAATTTTTAAAGCTATTTAGAAAATTTCCTCTGGTATTGATATGGGTTAGATTGCCATTAAAGTGTTTAAAATCAATAAAAGAGAGGCTGTTATTTTTAAAAAAAGTGCCACCCATTAAATTGTAATCAAAAACTCCTATCGATTTTAAATTGACCTCTTGTATAAGTTGTGCAGTCAAATGGTCAAAATTATAATCAGAAATACTGGCATTAAAGCCTTTGGTATAATTTAAAAATAGTTTTGGATAATCCGAGTTGCTGATATTTATTTTTAAATCGGGGTAGCTCATGAATTTTTCTCCAAATCGAATTCCAACGCCCAAGTTAAATTTTAACAAATTGTGATTTGAAAATGCAGCAGTTCCAAATCCATCTGCATTCAAGGGGTTGTTACTGCTGTAATTCACATCCGCTTTTGGAAATACCACATAATCTGTTGTATTGAAAAGTGCTTTGCGTTTTTCGTAAGACAAACTCGAACTAAAACTAACCCCATTAAAAAGTGCCATACTATAATTGACTTTCGCGAAGGTTCTGTCGTATAGTTTCATAAAATTCTTTTCAAAAAATAAAGAACTTATTTGATTTAAATTTTTCGAAATAGGTTCTTCACTATTGAATTGTTCTGTTTTGGCACCAGCACTTGCACTAAGCTCTGCATTGTTAATGGCGTTAAATTTATAAGTCCCATTGACTCCAGCGCGGAAGCGCTCCGTTTCAAAGCTATAATTTAAGAGGCCGTCAAAGGCAATAAAATTTTTATAGTCGTTATACCGCTTGGTGAAATTAAGACCTAAAGAAAGGTTATATCCTTGCACAGTATTAAAAGAGAGGCCATTTACTGGCCCTGAAATGCCAAAACTTTTTTTGTTGTATGAATCCTTAAAAGTATAGCCACTGAGAAGCTTTCCGATTTTAAATTTATTATTCACCTGATCTACAGAATCCAAATAGATTTTAGACGTCCTTATGGTTTCTATACTGTCCCTTTTTTTGTAATCTTCTAATTCATCATTAGTTAAAGGTACAGGTCTTGTACTGTCCCAATAAGAAGTTTTCTTTTTATTGGCATCTTTTTCAAAGGCAAGAATTTCGTTCTTATTTTGGTCTGTGCTAAGCTTTGGTTTAAGATCATAATTTGTATAATTGGCTACAAAACTTCCATTCCCCTTAAAACCGAACAAGCTATAGCCAAAATCAATGGTTTGGGAACGAACTAGCCAATGCTTTGCGGTTATGTCAAAACTTAAATTTTGGCGAATTCTAATGCTTTCAGCTGGTAAAATTTGAACCTGAGTGCCTCGAATTTTAATGTCGATGCCGTATAGGGCCCAACTGTCTTCAACGATATAGATGTATCCAGAAAAAACGCGATCATTTTCGCGCTTCGGCAGGATGTTGATCTTGTGAATTAAATGGCCTTCGCCGTCATAAAATTCACCTTCTAATTTGTAGTTGTAATAATTAAAAGCAAAATCGGCAATTGGTGAAATGATCTCATTGTTGATGTTAACGGTATTGTTGTATAAATTATAATCAACATCCATAGCAGAATTAAAACTGATGCCATTGGAATCCCCACTCACTTTGGAGGCTGTTACGGTTTCAAAAAGTTTAGGCTTGATATATTTAATTTTAGAAAGCGTTTCGGATAAATAGATATAGCCAGTTCGTGTGGAATCTAAAGCACCTCCAAAGTCTCCAATTTCTTGGCCCATAAATTTTTCTGGCGCATTTTCAATTCGTATAAAACCTTTGGAATAAAAATCGGCAGTGTAAGCATTCAATCTTTCTAAATATAATGCGCGTTTTGAAATGGCTTTTCTTATAATGCGGTTGGCCGGATTTTCTTTTGCATCGATGACTACTTCTTTTAAATTGATATTTTCATCTTCAAGAACAACATCCAGACGGTATGGAAATTTATCAACTTTTATATTTTGTATTTCGGTTTTAAAGCCCAAAAATTGAAAGACAATCGCATAGTCACCTGGTTTTGAAATATTGATTTCATACTGGCCCTCTGCATTTGAGGTAGTTCCAGTGTAGCTGTTTTGAATGTAAATATTGACATAGGGCAGTGCTTCACCACTGCGGTCTTTTACGGTACCGCTAATTTGGCTTTGAGCAATACCTACAAGCATCAGGGTAAAAACAATTATAATTCTTTTCATCTTATTTGTCAGGATTTAAAGTTTTTCCTTATGCGATCTAAATTCCGTTTGTTTTCACGTTCTTTTATGGCTTCGCGTTTGTCAAATAATTTCTTTCCTTTTGCCAAGGCAATCTTAAGCTTTGCAAAGCCTTTTTCATTGATAAAAAGTTTTGTGGGGATGATGGTAAGTCCTGTGTTTTTAACTTCTTTCTCTAGTTTACGCAACTCTTTTTTATTCAATAAAAGTTTACGTTCGGCCTTGGGTCTATGGTTGAAATGATTACCATGGTCGTATTGTTGAACCGTCATATTGATTACTAAAAG
Organism: Flavobacteriaceae bacterium; assembly: GCA_045561735.1. Taxonomy (GTDB): domain Bacteria; phylum Bacteroidota; class Bacteroidia; order Flavobacteriales; family Flavobacteriaceae; genus UBA3537. The sequence continues at coordinate 42,480 of JBJKXC010000014.1, forward strand.
TTCACCGGAGTCGTTAAATTCACAAAAACTCTCAGCAATGGAAGCCTTACTGGCACGGATGGATTTGATTTCTGTTCCAGTTAAAACAATACCAGCCGTGTACGTATCCAAAAGATCGTAGGAAAAGCGTGCTTTTTTGTTAACAATATTAATCGATTTTTTCATTTAACCTCAAAATTAATCAAATATTCAATGTGTTAAGCATTCAAAAGGCTATAATTTTTATAAGTGACTTTTCCATTTGCCTCTTTGATATTCAATAGAATCTTCATTAAAATTGTATATATTTAGGAATAAGTATATACACATGGGATTATTTGATACTTTTTTTAGAGATGAGAAGAATGTTTGGCCAGGGCCTAAACTTGAAGACATAAAGCAGTTTGATATATTGATGATCAACTCATTCTCTACGCCTCAACTTATTTTCAAACATTCCACCCGCTGCAGTATCAGCCGTTTTGTTTTGAATGCATTTATTGCTAATTATTGTTACTCAACCAATGACTTTGAGGCTTGGTATTTAGACTTGCTTGCATATCGGTCTATTTCCAATGTTATTGCACAGCGTCTAGATGTTGTGCATGAATCTCCGCAACTTATTGTTATAAAAAATGGGAAGACACTCGAAAGCGCTTCCCACGAAAACATCAATAATCTTTTGCTGAGTGAGTTTTTAGATTTGAGTTAGAGTTAATGTAGTAAATATTTATGAAATAATTTTTCGATGGTTGGTTATTGATACATAATTTTTTTTTGGTCCCACAACCTTATGTTTAATTTGAAAGGTGCCATTCGCTTTAAAAACATATTCAGAATCATAAAAATCGTCTCCACAATGGTGCGTCGCTTTTCCGGTAATATTTTCTTCTGTTATTTTTAATTCAATCCCTTGAAAAAGTATTTTAGGGGTTTCAAAAAAATATATTTCTAAATTCTTTTCTGTGGCATTAAAGTAATATTTTCTTTTGGCCGTTAAGACAGTGCCGTCTACTAATTTTAAGGTTCCAAGTTCCGAATATTCCAATCCGTACAATTTATTTTTAATAAAATTTACAGTACCAATTCCTGAGTTTCCATTGTCAAACTCCCGATCGTAAGTCCAGGCTCCAACAAGGAATTCCAGAATTGAAAATTGAAAATTCACCATTTGATTAGTTCTCTTAGTCAGGTTATATAAATTTTAAAATCAAAATTAATAATTCAGAATTAAATGACTGAAATATTTGGAAATATTGAATGGATTATTCAAATTTGATGAGCTCATCAGTTCATTTTTATGATTAATATATCCAATAAGCCATTTGATCTAAAATCCCTCAACGATTTGATTTTAAATCAAACCCCTATTAAACTTGCTGATGACGTCATATTGAAAATTAAATCGTGTCGTTCCTATTTAGATTCTAAAATTGGTAGTTCAGAAGCTGAAATCTATGGTATCAACACTGGTTTTGGTGCTTTGCATAATGTAAAAATAACAGCTTCCAATTTAATTCAACTACAAGAAAATTTGGTGCGATCACATGCTTGTGGTGCAGGCGCTTTTGTGCCAAAACCCATCATAAAACTCATGTTGCTTTTAAAGATTAAAGCCCTTTGTTATGGACACAGCGGTATTAAGTTGAAGACTGTTCAGCGTTTGGTAGATTTTTACAATTATGATATTCTTCCAGTTGTTTACACTCAAGGTTCCCTAGGGGCTTCAGGTGATTTAGCTCCCTTAGCACACATTGCGCTTGCAATAATTGGTGAAGGAGAAGTTTGGTATGAGGGTAGGCAGCAAGCCACTTCTAAGGTTTTTAAAGAAAAGGGCTGGTCACCAATATTATTACAATCTAAAGAAGGCTTGGCTTTACTAAATGGTACTCAATTTATGTCTGCTTACGCGCTACATTGCTTGCTTAGCTCTTATAAGATATCTTATTTATCAGACCTCATATCAGCTTTGTCACTGGAAGCCTTTAATGGTCGCTTGGAGCCTTTTGACCAATTAGTTCATTCAGTTAGAGCTCATAAAGGTCAAGTTGATACAGCAGATAGAATTTCTAAGTTTTTAGATGGTAGTATATTAATGCGTAAAAAAAAGAGCCATGTTCAAGACCCTTATTCTTTTCGTTGTATTCCTCAAGTACACGGTGCCACAAAGGACACCCTTGAATTTGTTCAGAAAACAGTTTTAAAAGAAATTAATTCTGTCACGGATAATCCCAATATATTTGTTGAAGAAGATGTTATTATTTCAGGGGGGAACTTTCATGGTCAACCCTTGGCTTTAGCCTTGGATTATTTAAAAATCGCGATGGCAGAACTTGGCAGTATTTCTGAAAGACGCACCTTTCAATTGATTTCTGGTCAACGTAGTTTACCTTCTTTTTTAGTTGATAAACCCGGTTTAAATTCAGGCCTCATGATTCTTCAATACACTGCGGCCAGTATTGTAAGTGCTAATAAACAATTGGCTACTCCTGCAAGTGTAGATTCCATTGTGTCATCAAATGGTCAAGAAGATCACGTCAGTATGGGTGCCAATGCAGCAATCCAAGCTATACAAATTGTAGAAAATGTAGAACAAATTTTAGCTATTGAACTGATAAATGCTTCTCAAGCTTTGTTTTTCAGATCCCATAAAACTTCACCTTTTTTAGAAAAGTTTATATCTGCTTTTAGGGAAGCAGTACCGAAAGTCACTAAGGATCGGATTTTTCATAAGGATTTTCAAAAAGCACTTGAATTTTTAAAGTCTTTGACGCTTGAAAATGAATTATTCTTAGAAGATTAAACTTAATGATATGCGGTAAAAAAAGGAATAAAATCTCAACTTTCTTCTTTTGGTTTGCTGTTCGCACTTTTAATTGAAATACTCAAAGACTCGCCTTCTTTTTTTAAATCCATTGTAATCAGATCTCCTTCTTGAATGTTGGATTTAATGATTTCTTCCGCAATGGCATCTTCAACATATTTTTGAAGCGCTCTCTTAAGAGGTCTTGCACCGTATTGCTTATCAAATCCTTTTTCAGAAATGAAGTTTTTTGCTTTCTTACTGAGTTTTAATTTGTAACCAATTTCAGATATTCGCTCGAGTAACTTTGCCAATTCAATGTCAATTATCTTGTCGATGTGCACTTTTTCTAAATTATTAAATACTACCACGTCATCGATTCGGTTTAAAAATTCTGGGGCAAAGGTTTTTTTGAGTGCATTCTCAATTACAGCTCTTGCATTGGAGCTTTCTTGTTCTATTTGGGCCGATGTCCCAAAGCCTACG
>JBJKXC010000015.1:0-45550 GCA_045561735.1 Flavobacteriaceae bacterium
CCACTGTTCCTTAGCGGCCTCTCGTCCGCTATAATTGTCATTAAAATTAGCAGGCTGTGGTAAATCGCCATCCGTAAACAATGACTGAAACTCCTCAGCAGGTTCCCAGGGCCGGTGGGGGGCTTTAAATTGGTACATCAACATAAAGGGTTTCTCTTTATCTCGTCCCTTGTCGAGCCATTTTAGTGCGTCATGAGCTACTTGGGCGGAAGAATGCCGTTTGCGTTCTACAATGGTATCTCTACCATTTTCTAAAAAAACAGGATTGAAATAAGTTCCTTGACCACCCCAATTGATCATGACTTTAGAATAATCAAATCCGGTAGGAGCTGTACCTAAATGCCACTTACCAATAACAGCTGTCTCGTAACCAGCACCTTGTAGAAGTTTGGGAAAGGTCACTTGTGACCCATCAAAATCTCCCCCTTTTTCATTTTTAAAGAACCCATTGATGTGGCTATACTTCCCTGTTAAAATAGAGGCACGGCTTGGCCCGCAAATTGAGTTGGTATTAAATGTCCTTGTCATTAGCATCCCATTGTCCGCAATGCGGTCAATGTTGGGCGTAGGTGCAATCTCTGCCAACCAATCGTCATAAGCACTCACGGCACTGACAGCATGATCGTCTGACATGATAAACACAATGTTCGGACGGTCTGTAGTATTTACATTTGTTTTGGACTGCGCCACCAATTGCAGTGCCAAAAAGAAGCTAATTACAGTAAAAATTACGTTTTTCATAATGCTTTAGTTAAAGGATTTTTTAAATAATTTTAATTGTTGACTCAGGTTCTCAACAGTTTTATCATAGCGCCTAAGCGTTGCTAAATTGACCGTTTCATCTGGGTCAATAGAATGATCGTATAGCATGCGCTGAATGCGATTTGACTTTAAAGTCCATTCAGTATAAAAATAGTTATTTTCAATAAGGGTCTCCCCTTTTTGCCAACGGGCAAGCGCCGTAGTCTTGTATATTTTATCTGGATTCTGCAGGCTTGAAATAAGTGAATTCCCCTGTAAATGCAGGGGTTTTTTACCAGAAGTTAAATCGCAAAGTGTGGGGTATAAATCTACCAACTCGGCAACGGAGTTTGATATTTTATTTTCTGAAAGTCCAGGAGCACTGATGATCATAGGCACTTGAAGGGCCACTTCAAAATTACTGTGTTTGGCCCAAAGCCCGTGATCTGACAAGCTCCATCCATGATCCCCCACCAATACAACAACCGTACTTTCACGAAGCTCTAATGCATCTAAAGCATTAATTAATTCGCCAATTTGTGCATCAACAAAACTGACGCTGGCATAGTAAGCATGGATGAGCATTTTCGCTAAATCTTCTGGAATGGGTCCCTCTTTTGGAATGTCTTTGTAAGCCCGCAGTTCCCCCCATTTATGGTTGGCTATTTTTGGCGCTGTTTCAGGAAAAGTTGACTGCTTTGGTAATCTTATTTTACTTTCATCATAAAGATCCCAATATTTTTTTGGAGCGGTAAAAGGCAAGTGCGGCTTTACAAAACCAACTGCTAAGAAAAAAGGCTGACCATTTGCTTTCAATTTTTTTAAGTCTTCAATGGACTTATAAGCAGTTTGGGCATCAAAATAAACCGAATCTTCAATCGCCAATCTCTCATAGGCTGGCCCTGGTTTTTTATTGGCATCAAGGTCTCTGTTTTTTGGATCTTGATAATTCCGCCAACTGATGTCTTTAGGGTGCCACTCTTCATCCCATGTTTTAATGTCATTTTTTAAATGGGTGATTTTATTGTTACTTATTGTAGTATAGCCTCTGTCATTGAAATAGTCTACAATATGTTGGGCGTTGGGTCCTGCCTCATTAATGCTGGAATAATACTTTAAAAAGCGCTTTGCTGTAGGCCTAACTCCAGACAGTAAACTCGCTCTTGAAGCACCGCAAACAGGTACGTTGCAATAGGCACGTTTAAAAGTGGTACCCGTAGCAGCCAAAGCATCAATGTTGGGGCTCTTAATCAAATCTTGGCCATAAACATTCAATTCAGGACGTAAATCGTCCACCATGATAAAAAGCACGTTTTTAGCTGGCTTGATATCTTGGGCAGCCGCTTGAAAAACAACGGACAAAATAAAGGTATATTTTAAGAAATTATTCATTAACATCCATGCGTTTATTGACTGTTAAAATCGTTGTTTTGAGATCTTTTTTATCCGAAGAACTGCCAACCATGATTGAAAAATCTCCAGGCTCGACACAATAATTCATGTCAATATCATAAAATGCTAAAGTGGATTTATCAATATCAAAGGAGACTTGTTTTGTTTCCCCTGTCTTCAAAAATATGCGCCGGTAACCTTTCAACTCTTTAACAGGGCGTGTAGCGCTGCTGATTTGGTCTCTTATATACATTTGTACCACCTCATCTCCATCATAACTGCCTGTATTTGTAACAGAAACCGAAACCGATACTGTTTCATTTGAATTTAAAATCGGTTTCGATAATGTTGGTTTTGAATACTCAAAATCGGTATAGCTCAATCCATATCCAAAAGGATATAGTGGCGCTACTTTTGTTAGCGCATATTTGTGAAAATAGGCCGAGGGTTTATGGTTGTAAATCATTCGCAATTGGCCAACGTCACGTGCCACAGTAAGGGCTAACTTACCACTTGGGTTGACATCTCCAAAAATAATTTCTGCTACCGCTTGTCCCCCAAGAGAACCAGGTTCCCAAGCTTCTATAATAGCTGGGATTTGATCTTGTAACCAAGGTTCAGAAATTGGACGTCCATTAACCAATACAATTATGACGGGAGTTCCAGTCGCTTTTATGGCTTTTACTAAGGCCAATTGTTTTCCAGGCAAATCCAAGGCTGCACGCCCCATGTTTTCCCCTGCGGTTTTGTCTTTCCAACGGTAACGCATAGAATTATCTCCAACAACCACAATGGCATAATCGAAATCCTTGGCCTTTTTAGCAGCCGTTGCAATGGCCTTGTCCTTTATTTTTCGAATGTTTTCTCCTGAATCAAAAAATTCGACTTCATAACCATTTTGATTACCAACTTGTTTAAGACCCTCAAAAATTGTAATCACGTTTTCTTCGGGCTGTGCTGAATGCCAGTCTCCCAATATGGTTTGATTATTTGCATTGGGACCAGTGACCAAAATACGTTTTTTAAACGTTGTTTTTTCAAGTGGTAGAAGCCCTTTATTTTTTAATAAAACAATGCCTTTTTGGGCCGTTTCAAGGGCAACTTGTTGGTGCTGAGTAGTAAAAATTTTGTCTTTAATCGTATTCAAATCAACCGTTCTGTTTTCAAACAATCCAAGTTTGAACTTAGCAGTTAATATTTTTTTACAAGCCTCGTTTACGCGGCTCAATGGCAAGGTCCCCTCCTCTACCAAAGCGACAACGGCTTCAGGAAACTTTACACCATGCATATGCATGTCCATCCCTGCATTCACAGACAAATAAGAAGCCTCTTTGAGGCTTCCAGCCACTTGATGTAAGGTTTCAATGCGTTCAATATCCATCCAGTCGCTAACATAAAACCCTTTAAAGCCCCATTGCTTTCGAAACAGGTCTGTCATGAGCCAAGAACTCATGTGACAGGGGATACCGTTCAGCTCATTGTGAGCCGCCATAATGGAGTAAACACCTGCATCAATGGCTTTTTTGTATGGCTTTAAATGTACTTCTCTCAAGGTCCGCATTGACACATCCATGGGTGCTGCATTTAGGCCATTGACAGGCTCTCCCCCAGCAATCATATGTTTGGCACATGCAATCACTTTTTCGGTACCTGTAAAATCGTTTTGTTGAAATCCTCGAATCATGGCCGCACCTAGGTTACCAACCAAATAATGATCCTCACCAAAAGTTTCACCCACACGACCCCAACGCGGATCTCTAAGGACATCAATATTAGGTGTAAAAGTCCATTGGGAGCCAGTAGCGCGCATTTCTTTTGCAGTCTGCATACCAATGGTTTCAAGATAGGAATCCTCCCAAGTACAAGCCAGCGTAATTGGAGAAGGGTAAACAGTGGTTCCTGAAACCAAAGCATTGCCGTGAATGGCATCAATTCCAATGAGCAGTGGAATTTTCAACCTTGACTCTGCTGCAAGCTCTTGAAGTAAATTGGATTCTTCAGCGGTCAAAACATGTAAAAAAGAGCCGATCTCCCCACGGCGTGCCATTTCTGCAACATCATCGCTAAACAAGCCCTTGTAAAAACCTTGGGCATCGTTAGAATGCAATTCTTCTTCCGTTAAATCTTTTTCTGCTTTCCTCATATGGTCCAATCCTACAAATTGGTTCATTTGATAAACCTTTTCTTCCAGAGTCATTCTATCCATCAAGTCTTTGACACGATTTTCTACAGAAATATTGGGATCTAAATATTTTAGAGTTTGATTTTGTGAGGTTCCAAAAAAGAAACTACTAAGCAATAGGATACTGAATTGTATTTTTAGTTTACGCATGATATTATTGATTGTTAATTATCGCATTTTTAATGACTGTATAGGCCGGTGTAGGATTAAAATTCGCATCGTAAATTGACTGGAAATAAGTACTAGGTTTTTTAAGACGTTGTCCCAAATCCCAAAGATTTAGAGTTACCACTCCAGAATCAACTTTAGATTGTAAAACATTTATAATTTTTTGATAAAGTTCGGCTTGAAGCTTAAGTTCATTCGAAAGATTTGACAAATCTGATACTTTGTAGTCTAATTCGGTAATGTGAAAATCTAAATTATTAGCGTGGGCCCAGTCAATAAGCTTTGACAAATCTAACATGGCTTGGTCTGTATTGTCAACAAATTGGCCTGTTGTCCTACTAAGTTTTAGGTGACCTTGCCATCCGATTCCATCAACGCGTAACCCTTTTGAACGCAAATAAAGAATCGTTTCCTTCACTTTATTCCACATAGGCTTTTGCATGCCCGCATTTTGATTGTAAACCAATTTTACGTTTGGAGCGTGCTCTGTAGCGATTTCAAAAGCTTTGACAATATAATTTGGAAAACCATTTTTATCTAATCCCATTTTTAGCCACGGATTCTCCCATAAATTTGTTCCCTTTTTAGGACCAAACCAATCGCCGTTAGGCAAAATAGTTTCATTAACAACATCCATATACTTTACATTCGGCTCTTGGTTGTAGCGTTTGGCAGAAGCAGTCATGAAATCTACCATTACACCTTCTAATTCTTTGGCCGTTCTGTGGTCTTCTTTGGCCCATTTGGAAGCTTGTGGACTGATTGGACCATGGATTCGAACTGTCAACTGATTGTCTTTGGAGAATTCTAAAAAATCTTCCGTTCGGTCCCACTGCCAAACGTCTGGGTTAGGATGTAAACGTGATTGCTTTGCAGCATTAGCGGGCGTCAAAAATTTAAAATCTTTTAGAAAAAGTTCTTCTTTTTTTGAATTCAACCCGTAGTGGTTTAGTGTTGCACCAATCTTAAGCTTATTTTGGGGTTTTTCAATGAGATTCTTGAATGGTATTTCACTTTGTTTGTTGAAGAAATTGGCCGCCAATTTTTGAAACCTTAGCATTAAATTGGCTTTTTCGGCATCACCAGAAAGATTTTTAGTTTCGTTCGGGTCAGTTTTATAATCGTAAAGCTCTTCAGCAAAAATATCACTTTGGAAAATGGGATCTGTGCTCTTTTTATCTGCTATCCAGACAGTGTAACGGTAGCGATCCGTTCGAAAGCTATAGCCGGTTTTATTAGAGTTTTTATACTGACTGAGAGCAAAAGGTTTAACGGATAACTGTTCACCTTTGACAAGTGGAAGTAAGCTCACCCCATCTAAATTACTTGGAATTTCCAAGCCTAAAACATCACATAGTGTTGGAAATAGGTCTACAAATTCTGTAGGAGATGCAATTTTTATTGGTTTTTCTACTCTGGGATCGTATATAATTAATGGTGAACGTGTGGCCTGTTCGAAATTAGAATGTTTATTCCAAAGTCCGTGGTCTCCTAGGTGCCAACCATGGTCTCCCCAAACCACAATGATGGTATTTTTGTGCAGACCGGTGGCTTTTAATTTTGCCATAATTTTACCTATTTGAGCATCGATAAAACTCGTGCTTGCATAATAGCCGTGTATGAGATTTTTTTGTAAATCCTCAGACAGAATAACCCGGTTGTTTTTAGAAATTTCATAAGTAATTTCAGGCGTAATATATGAACGCAGCTCTCCAGAGCTATGGTAAGCAATGCTGGGGCCTTTTTCTGAGTCTTGCTGATACTTTGAAATTTCGATTTTTGAAGCATCATAAAGGTCCCAATATTTTTTAGGCGCTGTAAATGGCAAGTGCGGGCGCTTGAAACCAACGGCGAGAAAAAAAGGCCTAGTAGTTTGTATTTGAAATTCATCTAATAATTTATTCGCTTCAACAGCTAAAGCACCATCTACGTAGGCTGCGTCTGGAGCATTGCTCATTTCAAATGGAGGTTTGTAGCGGTCTCTTACATACTTCCCAAGGTTTTTTTCGCCTTTTGATTTTGCTTCATTTCTTAGAATCCTAATTTTTTCCTTAATCTCAGGATTTTGATAAAATCCTATCGCCGGTGGTCCATAAGCATCTGGATAATCCAATTTATGTTCTGGGATATATGGAACTGACCAAGAAGGCTTGTCTCTGAATTCATCAACACATCGGGGATCAAAAATTTTACCCAATCCAACGGTGTAATAGCCCTGGTCTTTTAAATATTGTGGGATGGTGACAATGTCCGGAACCATGTCGCGCATCTTGGTTTTTAAATCTCGAACTTTGGTATAATCTGGGCGCTTGCCTGTCATAATACTGGCTCTTGAAGGACCACAAACAGCTTGTTGAGTGTGGTTGTTTAAAAAAAGTGTTGAGCGACTTGAAAGTGCATCCAAGTAGGGCGTTTCAGCCATGGTATCTCCATAGGCTCTAATGGTGGGTTTTAAATCATCAACTGCTATAAACAGTATGTTTGGCGGAGCACTTATTTCTTGGGCTTCGACCATGAAAGAAAAGCCTACAATGGAGAAAAATAATTTACTGTAATTGATATTATAAGAAATTAATTAAAACCCAAAAATAATATTTTTAGAACATATGTTATACTAAATTTGTTACAAAAAATTATAGTAAGAAAATTTAGTGATAATACGAAAGATAAAAGCTAATATTGTATTTCAATAATAATTTTTAATTATATAAATGTTTAAGCCATTTTGTTTAAAATTAGTGTTTGTTTTGTGCTTCCTCTTTTGCAGCTGCAAAGATGAAAATAAAAGCTCAAAGGTAATACCATCCAATGATGGTATGGTATGGATCCCAGGTGGTGTGTTTGAGATGGGTGCTTCTGAAAAAGATTACAAAGCATTGCCCCACGAAAAACCAAAACATACCGTTAAGGTCGATGGTTTTTATATGGATGCCACAGAGGTTACCAATGCACAATTTTCGAAATTTGTTGAAGCGACTGCTTATGTTACTACTGCCGAACGTCCAGTTGATTGGGATTTGATAAAATTACAACTTCCTGCAGGAACTACTAAACCACACGATTCATTGTTAAAACCAGGTTCTCTATTATTTAAAAAAGCAAAAGAGTCAGTTCCAAATTTATATGACTTTTCGCAATGGTGGCGCTGGAGTATTGGCGCAAATTGGAAAGAACCTGAAGGCTCTGGCAGCAGTATTAAAGGTAAAGAAAATTACCCGGTTGTACATGTTTCTCATGAAGATGCTATTTCATATTGTGAATGGGCAGGACGTCGTTTACCCACAGAAGCTGAATGGGAATATGCTGCACGCGGTGGCAAATACAATAAAATCTATTTCTGGGGAGACCTTTCTAATTCACTCTCAAGCCATGTAAACAGCTGGGAAGGTGAATTTCCTGTAACAAATACTCAGGCCGATGGCTTTGAAAAAAGTGCCCCCGTTAAATCTTTTCCCCCCAATGATTTTGGATTGTACGAAATCTCTGGAAACGTATGGGAATGGACCAATGACTGGTACAACATTAATTATTACAAGACTTGTTCAAAAAACAATATTACAGACAACCCTAAAGGTGCCGACAATGCATACAACCCTAACAACCCTTATATTGAAGAGAAAGTAATTAGAGGGGGTTCTTTTTTATGTAATGATTCGTATTGCGCAAGCTATAGGGTTTCATCAAGAATGGCCACAGACCCCAGCACCTCCTTAGAGCATTTGGGTTTTAGGACCGTTTTAGTTGCAAATAAATAAATATCTTTACAAAACATATAATTTGAATTTTTTTATCCAATTATGATCAAATTAAAATCATTATTTTTTATTTTTTTTGGTGTATTTATATTAAATGCACAATCCATAAGAATCAATGAGGTCGTTTCCTCGAACTCTGTTTATTTTGATGAAGATGGAGACAGCCCGGATTGGTTTGAACTTCACAATTTTGGAACGCAAAATGTGTCTTTAGAAAATTGGACTATTTCTGACGACTTGGAAACGCTTGACATGTGGACCTTCCCTAGTATCACACTAGCACCAGACGAGTATTTATTGGTTTGGGCATCTGGAAAAGACCGTAATATAGAGACCTATTCTAGAACATTAATAAACCAAGGAGATATTTTTAAATATGACATTCCAGATGCAGAACCAAGTCCAAGCTGGAAAAATTTAAACTTTAATGTTTCAAGTTGGTCTAGTGGAGCTAGTGGGTTTGGATATGGTGACGGAGACGATAATACTTCTATTCCTTGGGGTACGAAGTCTTTGTATTTTAGACGAAATTTTGATATTAACAGCATCGAAGATATACAGTCTTTAATTTTAGATATAGACTATGATGATGCATTTGTAGCATACATTAATGGAGTTGAAGTGGCACGTGCCAACATAGCAGGTGTACCCCCTCCCTACAACTCAGATGATATTTCTACAGAGCATGAGGCGCAAATCTATGTTGGAGGTCTGCCTGATCGGTTCACGATTTCTGATTTTAGTTCTATTTTGATTGAAGGTGAAAACGTTTTAGCGATTCAGGCACACAACATAAGTGATACTTCATCAGATTTTACAATCATTCCATTTTTATCCGCAATTTACATGGCTCCTAATAGCTCTGGAATTGATCCACCAGAAATTTTAAACTTAAGTGATGAAAACCCCTTCCATACAAATTTTAAAATTTCAACAGATTCTGAAACGTTAACGCTATCAAATAATATTGGAAATGTTATTGACCAAATAATTATTGAAGGATTACCGCCTAATACTTCTGTTGGTATATCAAATGTTACTCAAAATGTCGTTAGCTATTTACAAACAACACCTGGATATCAAAATGATGACCAAGAATTTTTAGGAACTATCCAAAATGAAGTTATTTTTTCTCAGAGTGGTGGAATTATAGAAAATCCCTTCAATCTATCTTTATCTGGAAATACGCCAAATCAACACATTCGATATACAACTGATGGAAGCGCTCCGCAATTATCCTCAGCGGAATATATGTGGCCTATTGCAATTTCACAAAACAAAAGCGTAAGAGCTGGAATTTTCTCAAACACTAATAATTATTTACCCTCAAAAGTTTCAACGGAATCTTATGTTTTCGGAGCCAATCACAACATGGATGTTATGTTACTAACAGTTGACCAAGAGGATTTTTTTGATGACGACAGTGGTATTTACGTCTTTGGCCCGGAAGGAACTTTTGATACATGGCAACCATACTTTGGGGCTAATTTTTGGGAAGATTGGGAACGCCCAATTCAGTTTTCTTTTTATAAAAATAACAGTAATGAGTTTGCTAAATTTAATGCAGGTGTAAAAATTTTCGGAGGTTGGAGTCGGGGTCAGAACGGACAACGCTCCCTTGCGATTTATGCAAGAGGTCAATATGGTGATTCTGAGTTTGAACACTCCTTTTTTGACAATATTCCATATAACAAATTTCAAGCATTTGTTTTGAGAAGTTCTGGACAAGACTGGTTGAGATCTAATATTAAAGATATTATGCTTACCAGTTTAATGCGAGGCTCAGGTTTAGATTTTCAGGAACATAATCCTGTTGCAACGTATATTAACGGAGAGTATTGGGGCTTCTACAACATGCGAGAAAAGACCAATGAACACATGCTCGCCTCTAAACACGGAGTTGATGCTGAAAATATCACACTATTAACACTTAATGCTGAAATTATTGAAGGCGATAACAGTGAATACAATGCATTAATTGATTATATTGAAACAACCGATTTATCAAATGATTCAAATTTTGAATACGTAAGAGAAAGAATAGATCTCAAACAATACGCCTTATATCAAACCACCAATATATTTATAAATAATACGGATTGGCCAGGCAATAATATTAAATTTTGGAAACACCCTGACACAAAATGGCGTTGGATTATGTACGATACTGATTTTGGCTTTGGACCCTGGTGGAACTGGGGTAATTTCAATGAAAATACACTTGAATTTGCTCTGAATCCCAATGGCCCAGGTTGGCCAAACCCACCTTGGTCGACCCTTCTTTTCAGAAAATTAATAACCAATATTAGCTTTAGAAATCAGTTTATCAATCGCTATGCTGATGAACTAAATACACGTTTTTTAAGCAGCAATGTCATCCAGCACATTGATGAAATATACGCTACGATTCAGCCGGAGCTTAATGCACATTTCGAGCGTTGGAAAGATGATCCTTCGGTAGGTTATCAAATTACAGATGTTAATGGTCATATAGGATTCTACCGTTGGGCAATGATGAATTTCGCCAGTGAAAGGCCTTCCATTGTGAAAGAGCACATAAAAGATCAATTTAACCTTCCTAACTTCCATCCAATAACCATTACGAATGAGGATATCAGCAAAGGCAAGGTTAAAATTAATGATAACCTAAATATTCAAGAACTATCATGGACAGGAGATTATTTTGAAACAGTACCCATAAAGCTTGAAGCCATTGCAGAAGCTGGATACGAGTTCTCACATTGGAGCGGTGACTTATATTCCACACAAAAAACCATAAACATTTATTTATCAGGATCCTTTGAAATTACTCCAAATTTTAGTTCTATCGCTAGTTCTCTAGTCATAAACGAAATTAATTACCGATCAAGCGATGATTTTAACCCTGACGATTGGATCGAATTATACAATCCCATGACATTCTCTGTTGATGTTTCAAATTGGCAAATAAAAGACAGCGACGACACACATATTTTTGTCATTCCAGAGGGGATACAAATTCAAGATAACGGCTTTTTGATAGTGGTTAAAGATGAATCGGATTTTATAAGTGTATTCCCCGACATTCCATACATTGGAGAATTGGGTTTTGGGCTTGGAAAAACAGATTCAGTAAGACTTTATAACTCTGAAGGTACATTAATAGATGAAGTTGCATTTGAATCCGAAACGCCATGGCCAAGTTGTGCGGATGAAACTGGAAACACATTAGAGTTAAAAACCCCAGATTTAGACAATTTATTGGCAGAAAATTGGGATTGTATTAATGAAAATGGAAGTCCTAATGCCATAAACAGTGATGGGCTTACAAATTCAGACAAAAATCATAACATAATTAAAATTTACCCAAATCCAGTAAAGGAAAATCTATATATTAGTGGAAAGAGCTCAAATTACTCTGTTGAAATCTTATCATTGCTCGGTCAAAATTTGATGAAAGTTAATAACACGAACATGGTTGACCTTAGTTTACTAAATAAAGGTATTTATATTATTAAAATTGAAAATAAAGGCGTCTCTTCTACATTTAAATTTATAAAACAATAATTAAAAGTTTAGTTTCTATAATATGAAGGTTTTAAATAACATAGAAAAATTATTTAAATCTTACATACCAAATTCATTTACCATTGCGGTATGCCTAACCTTGATAACAATCTTCTGTGCTTTTATATTTACCAATAGTGAAAGTGAAATAGGTTATTTATTAGAAATATGTTCATATTGGGAAAATGGATTATGGGACAATTCACTTTTGGTTTTTGCCTATCAAATGATTTTAATTTTAATTCTTGGGCATATACTAGTGCTCAGTTCACCTGTCAGTTATTTGATAAACAAATTAACCATCAGAATTAAATCATCGTCTCAAGCAGTAATTATTTTATCTACAGTCACACTATTTGCAGCATTTTTTAACTGGGGTTTTGGCTTAATTTTAGGAGCAATATTTACAAGAACTATCGGAGAACACTGTAAAAAAAACAATATTAAAATCTATTATCCTTTGTTAGGAGCAGCTGGATATGTGGGTTTAATGGTTTGGCATGGTGGAATAAGTGGTTCTGCTCCAATAAAAGCCTCAGAAAAAAACCATATTAAAGAATTGATGACAGGTGTTACTGATGATACTATCATAAATAGTTTACCAAGTACAATTGGATTAAATGAAACTGTCTTTAGCACTTCTAATTTAGTCACCTATGGATTTATATTTGTTATCATTCCACTAGTATTCTGGTTGATAAATAAACTAGTAAAACCAAAAGACTATGAACTTGAAATTTATGATCGAGATGTAATAATCAAACACAATGATGTTCATTTAAAAATTGATAAATCAAAGACTGTCGCATATATCTTTGGGGTTTTTATTTTAATAACTTTATTTTTTGTCCATAGTGATAAAATCTTAAGCCTGGAAATTTCTCCAAACATATTAAATTTATTCATGCTTGGATGTGCTATTATAATGCATCAAAATTTTATTTCTTTCCTGTCAGCTTTAAAAAATGCAATTAGTGGCGCAGCAGGAATTTTAATACAATTCCCTCTTTATTTTGGGATAATGGGTATTATGAAACAAAGTGGTTTAGTTTTATTGATGTCAGAGTTTTTTATTTCAATATCAAACCAAACGACATTACCAATTTACACTTTGATAAGTGCTGGGATAGTGAATATATTAGTACCAAGTGGTGGAGGTCAATGGGCTATACAAGGGCCTATTATGATTGATGCTGCTCTTAATTTAGGAGTTCCAATACAAAAAGTAATAATGGCTTTAGCTTACGGAGATCAATTAACAAATATGCTTCAACCTTTTTGGGCATTGCCCCTACTGGCTATAACTGGCTTGAAAGCTAAAGACATTTTACCTTTTACTTTGATTGCAATGGTTGTAGGGGGGGTGATTTTTATTACCAGCCTTATTATTATTTAATTTTTCCAATTGGTAATTTTCAATATTTTATAAAAAATATCTGTGTTATCATAAATTCCTTTAAATTCTTCAGACCCAGGTCCATAAGCAAAAACAGGTATTAAAGTGGCAGAATGTCCTCCAGTTGAAAAACTTGGATCAATGGTTCGATAATCATTATGAATGTTCCCATTGACATCTGTATATTTTTTTCCTGAGAGTGTAAAACCTCCTGTTTCATGATCGGAAGTTACAATAACCAAAGTTTGTCCATCTTTTTCTGCGAAATCTAGAACGGCTCCTATTGTTTCATCAAAATCTATAAGCTCAGAAATTAAATATTCAGCATCATTTGCATGTCCGCCCCAGTCAACTTGAGAACCCTCCGACATTATGAAAAAAGGTTGGTTATTCTGATTTAAAAATTCAATTCCTAGCAGCGTTGCATTCTTTAAAAAATCGCCTCTTCCATCAAGCATCTTAGGCATGGATTTATCTGCTAAAAGGTAGGCTAATTTGTTTTTATTCTCAACAGTTTTAAATTTATCTAATTCTTTGGTGTTCAACGTAAAACCTTTGGAGCCCAAGACTTCAAATAGGTTTTGACGCTCTTCTCCTTGAACAAAAAAATCTATCCCCCCTCCTGCAAAAAAATCCACATCAGACTCAGAAAGCTGTTTTGCAATTTCGTTTTCTTGGTTACGACTTACCACATGGGCATAAAAGGATGCTGGAGTGGCATGGGTGATTGAAGACGTCGAAATAATTCCAGATTTAACGCCTTTCGAAGAGGCGATTTCAACAAGGTTTTCAACCCTTGTGAAATCATCCAAAACTCCGATGGCACCGTTGTATGTTTTTTTTCCAGTTGCGAAGGCTGTACCACAGGCCGCAGAGTCGGTAATATGACTGTCCGAAGAATGAGTTTGAATGAGTCCAATGTGCTTAAAACGGGAATAATGAACCGAACTATCTTTAAAGTAATAAGCTGAGGAAATTTGCGAAAGTCCAGCACCATCGCTAATTAAAAAAATGACATTTTTTGGAGATGAACTTGAAGCTTTTAAAACAGCTGTATTATTACAATTTGTGAGCAAAAAAATACTGAAAAGTATGGATTTTAGGGAAAACTTTTTCATTGACAATGTAAAGACTATTAATTACAATATTACCAATTATAAATTAAAGAAAATTTAATTCAATTTGAACAAATTATTAATTATCAACGTCTCATTCTATTGTTCCTAAATTCTACCATCTTGTTTTGAATCAAATCTTGATATTCTGCTTTGGCAAGCACATCCCCTTTTCTTGGAGCTTTTATTTCAATTTTTTCTACTGGGTTTAAAATAATTTTAGTACATAACATGGTTGTATCTCCAGCACTTACTTCTAAAATCAGTCCCGGTAGTCCCCAATAATCTGAGGGACCGTGACGCACTGGAATTTGCAGTGTATACCAAGCTTCAACTTTCGTTATATCGACTTGTGTTTCGACAACTTCGCTGTTTTCAGCACCATCGTCAGGCTTACGCATACGACTCCATGAAAAGGAATACCACAATAAATCATCTGTTGGGATGAATGTGGTGGCTTTATAACATGTGTATTCCCCTATTTTCTTTGTGGTACTGCCCAAGGTCCACTCCATAGGTTGAAGTACGTCTTTAATTAAAAATTTCTTGCCGTAAAATTCTTGCTGCTGAATTTGTGAATTGGTTTTCAAATTCTTATAGTTTTCTCCTGCAGCAAAGTTTTTGCCCCAGGAATCTGTAGCCCCAGAAATCGCATCTAACTGTTCTTCTTCAATAAACAAAGAGGCTTCTTTATTGAACGTCAATGTAAATTCTTTTTCCAGACGATTTTTGAGGCGAAGCGCAATAGCTTTTTTTTGTGCCTCACTCATTCGGGCGCCCCAGCGCCCCAATTCTAATCTTGATTTTGACATATAGACAGCTTGTCCTTGAAAGTCTTTAATTTCAAGTTCTGGAGCACTCCCTAAAATAAAGGGAATTGACAAAAAACAAATAATTTTGAAAAAGTTAGTAATCATAAATACATTATGAAACAATAATATAACAAACCAAACAATTTTGTGTTTTATTTACCAAAAAATTAACAGAGCTAATTAATTAGTAAATTAAAAAAACTGTTAGGTATAATGATTACAATCTTGGAAGATCATTATCATCCTTTAGGGGTAAGTCAGAATGTCCCATAAGATAAGTGTCAATATGATGAGCGGCTTGTCTGCCCTCAGAAATAGCCCATACAATGAGAGACTGTCCTCTGCGAATGTCCCCTGCAGCAAAAACACCCTCTACATTGGTTTTATAATCTTTGGTGGTGGCTTTGACATTGGTTCTAAAATCAGTTTCTAATCCAAGTTGTTTAACAATAGGTGTTCCTGGGCCTGTAAACCCTAGAGCTAAAAGTACTAAATCACAAGGCCATGTTTTTTCAGTACCAGGAAGTTGTTTAAGTTGAGGGCGTCTTCCTTCTTCAAAAATCCACTCTACTTCACAAGTAACAAGACCGGTTAAGTTCCCTTCATCATCACCAATAAATTCTTTAGTTGAAATACTCCAAAATCGCTGAACACCTTCCTGGTGTGAAGAACTTGTCTTCATTTTCATGGGCCAAAATGGCCAGGGTTGGTTGGCAGGACGCCCATTTGTTGGTTTGTCTAAGATTTCAAAATTTATAACGGATTTTGCGCCATGACGATTTGAAGTTCCTATGCAATCCGAACCTGTATCTCCACCACCAATAACAATGACATTTTTATCAGTGGCTTGTATAATTTCTTCAAAAGATCTATTACCATCAACGTATTCATTATTTAGCTTTAAAAAATCCATTGCTTGAACCACTCCTTTTAAATCGGCACCTTTAACAGGAAGCTTGCGACGCTCAGTTGCTCCCCCGCAAAGTAATAATACATCATAATCAGATTTTAAAGTTTCAATAAAAACATCAACACCAACCTCTGTGTTGGTTTTGAACATGATGCCTTCTTGTTCTAAAATTTCAATACGACGGTCTATAATTTGTTTTTCAAGTTTAAAATCTGGAATACCGTAGCGTAAAAGCCCACCCACTTTTGAGTCTCTTTCATAAACCGTCACAGAATGACCAACTCGATTTAGTTGCTGAGCAGCAGCCAAACCAGATGGTCCAGAGCCTACGATGGCAACAGTTTTTCCTGTGCAACCTATGGGCTTTTGGGCTTTAATCCATCCCTTGTCGAAAGCAACCTCAACAATATTTTTTTCAATATTTTCTATAGAGACAGGATCTTCATTTATACCCAAAACACAAGCTTGCTCGCAGGGTGCTGGACAAAGACGCCCAGTAAATTCTGGAAAGTTATTTGTTGAATGTAAAATTTTAGCCGCTTTTTCCCAATTCCCCAGATAGACATTATCGTTAAAGTCAGGAATTAAATTTCCTAAAGGGCAACCGCTATGACAAAACGGTATACCGCAATCCATACATCGTGCCCCCTGAGATTTGAGGGTCTTTTCGTCTAGTGGAATGGTAAATTCTCTATAATTTTTTATACGGTTTTTAACCTTATCATAAGACTCATCTACGCGCTTGTATTCCAAAAATCCAGTAACTTTTCCCATCTTAATTATTCTTTACAAGTTTCTCATTCTCCAATCTAATAAGTGCTTGTCTGTATTCCTCTGGAAAAACTCTTATAAATGCTTTTTGAGTTGTTTCCCATTTTTCAAGAATGCGTTGCGCCAAAGGGCTCAGGGTTGCATTGTAATGATTTTCAATTAGCTGTTTGAGTTCACTTAAATCCGATGCTTCAGACAAGGGATCTAAATTTAAGCCTTCAAGATTGCATCGTTTTTTAAATGATTTTTTCGGATCATAAACATAAGCAATACCTCCACTCATACCTGCACCAAAATTACGACCAACGTCTCCTAAGATAACAGCGATACCACCAGTCATATATTCGCAACCGTGGTCACCAATACCTTCAACGACGGCTATGGCACCTGAATTTCGTACACAAAAACGCTCGCCGGCTTTTCCATTGATGTAAGCCTCACCAGAGGTTGCACCGTATAAAGCAACATTTCCAATAATTATATTTTTTTCTGGAATTATAGTTGATTCGTCCGGTACACGAATGGACAATTTTGCCCCTGATAGTCCCTTACCCAAATAATCATTTGTATTACCAATAACATTCAGAGATAGTCCTTTGGTAGCAAAAGCACCAAAACTTTGACCAGCTGAACCAGTAAAATTAATTTTTAAGGTATTGTGTGGCAAACCTTGAGATCCGTAAATTTTAGAAATTTCATTACTTAATATTGCTCCCACTGCTCTATTTTCATTGTTAATGTTTAGATCTAAAACAGTAGGTTCTTTTCTAAATAAGGCAGGGTGTGCTTTGTTAATGATTTCAAAATCTAAGGCCTTTTCAAGTTGATGATCCTGCTTGGAAGTGTTGAAAAGTTGGACATCCTCTGCGACCTTAACTTTATGCAAAATAGGTGTCAAATCAATTCCTCTAGACTTGTAGTGCTCTATGGCTTTGTTACGGTCTAATTTTTCAACTTTACCAACCATTTCATCTACCGTTCTAAATCCTAACATGGCCATTATTTCTCTTAATTCTTGTGCTACGAAATACATAAAGTTAACTACGTGTTCAGGTTTACCTTTAAACTTTTTACGAAGTTCTGGATTTTGAGTTGCAATCCCTACTGGGCAGGTATTAAGATGGCAAGCTCGCATCATGACACAACCAGATGCAACCAAAGGGGCGGTAGCAAAACCAAATTCTTCTGCCCCTAGAAGGCAAGCAATGGCGACATCGCGACCAGTTTTGAGCTGACCGTCACATTCAACGACTATTCTACTTCTTAAATCATTCATCACCAAGGTTTGTTGGGCTTCAGAGAGGCCTAACTCCCAGGGCAATCCCGCATGTTTTAAAGAAGTTAAGGGTGAGGCGCCTGTTCCACCATCATAACCAGAAATGAGCACCACATCAGCTTTGGCTTTTGCAACGCCAGCAGCAACCGTTCCAATCCCAACCTCCGAAACCAATTTTACATTAATTCTGGCCTCACGGTTGGCAGATTTTAAATCGTAGATGAGCTGTGATAAATCCTCAATGGAGTAGATATCATGATGGGGAGGTGGAGAAATTAATCCCACATATGGAGTTGAATTTCTTGTTTTAGCAATATCAGGATTGACCTTTGGACCTGGCAACTGCCCACCTTCTCCAGGCTTGGCCCCTTGTGCCATTTTGATTTGTATTTCCTTAGCGTTTGCTAAGTAATTTGAAGTTACACCAAAACGACCAGAGGCAACCTGTTTGATGGCGCTATTCTTCCAGTCTCCGTTTGAATCTTTGTAAAAACGTTTTTGATCTTCACCTCCTTCACCAGAATTACTCTTGCCGCCGATGCGATTCATTGCAATAGCTAAATTTTCGTGAGCTTCTTTACTGATGGATCCATAAGACATGGCACCTGTTTTAAAACGCTTCACAATATTGGTCCAAGGCTCAACCTCATCAATGGGTATAGGATCGTAATTAGAAAACTCAAACAAACCACGAATGGTCATTAGTTGTCTAGACTGGTTGTTAATAAGCTCTGAGTATTCTTTATACTTCTGTGGTTTATTGGTACGAACAGAATCCTGTAATTTGGCGATGGACAGTGGGTTAAAAAGATGCGGCTCTCCATTGCGTCTCCAACGGTACTGCCCACCTATTTCCAAGTCTAAATTAGCATCGATGTGTTTTTTGACATAGGCACGCTGATAGCGTTTAGATATTTCTTTTTCTAGCTGGTGTAAATCAACCCCTTGTATTCTGGTCGGAGTTTTTGGGAAATATTTATCAACAACCTGAGTATTGATCCCAATACATTCGAACAACTGAGAACCTCTGTAGGAATTAAGGGTGGAGATCCCAATCTTATTCATGACCTTTAGGATGCCCTTGCCAACAGCTTTGTTGTAGTTGTGAATCGCATCTTCAATGTTCGCTTTGGGATCTCTGGCCTTTACTTCATTTTCAATGATTTCATTAACCATGTAAGGGTTTATAGCACTGGCACCATAGCCAAATAAAAGTGCAAAATGATGAACTTCACGAGGTTCTGCTGACTCAATAATGATGCTTAATTTAGAGCGCTTTCCCAATTTCTGTAAACCACTATTTATGAAAGAGCAAGCTAAAAGTGCAGGAATGGGCGCCAAATCTTTACTTACACTTCTATCTGACAAAATAAGTATGTTGGTTCCTCTATCTATTTTATCTGAGGCTGACTTTAAGATATTCTCAAGGGAATCTTCTAGGCCATTATGTCCATTTTCAATGGGGTAAACTATTGGAATGGATTCTATATTAAAATTTGGATTGTCAAAGCTTTTAATTTTGTCAAGATCTTGTTTTGAAATTACTGGGTTTTGAATCTTTAATTTCTTGCAATGAGAATCATTAACATCAAAAAGATTAAAATCGGCACCAAGGGTTAAACTGATATCCGTTATCAGTTCTTCGCGAATGCCATCTAAAGGCGGATTGGTAACTTGAGCAAATAACTGCTTGAAATAGTTGTAAATAAGCTGAGGGCGTTCAGATAACAGGGCCAATGGAGTGTCGCTGCCCATGGAACCTATGGGCTCTTTGGCTTGATTAGACATGGGTAAAATAATGGTTTTAATGTCTTCTTGAGTGTAACCAAATAATACCTTTCGTTTGTCTAAGCTTTCTTGGTTCAGAAAAATTGGGCAATCGTTGTATGGAATTTCTTTAAGATGAATAAGATTTTCGTCGATCCAATTTTGGTAGGGATGTTTCTTGGAGATGGCCTCTTTGATTTCCTCATCGTTAACAATACGGCCTTCATCCATGTTCACTAAAAACATCTTACCAGGTTCTAAACGTCCGTGATATTCGACATTTTCTGGCGCAATTTCAATGACGCCTATTTCAGAAGACATGATTACATAGCCATCTTTTGTCACTGAATAGCGTGAAGGTCGTAATCCGTTACGATCAAGTACCGCTCCAATATAATTTCCATCAGTGAATGGAACAGAAGCCGGCCCATCCCAAGGTTCCATAAGACATGAATTGTACTCATAAAATGCTTTTTTGGAGGCAGACATTTCATCATTTTTTTCCCAAGCCTCAGGGATGAGCATCATCATTACCTCAGGAAGAGATCGTCCGGTCATTAATAGTAACTCCACAGCCATATCCATGGAAGCTGAGTCAGATTTGTTGGGTAATATAATAGGAAGTATTTCTTTTATGTCATCTGAAAACCATTGACTTTCAAATAACGCCTCTCTCGATATCATTCTTGAAACATTTCCTCTGAGGGTATTAATTTCACCATTGTGACACATATATCTAAAGGGTTGTGCCAAATCCCAGGTAGGAAAAGTATTAGTAGAAAAACGTTGGTGAACCAATGCCAACCTTGTAACAAACAAAGGATTGCTAAGGTCTTTGTAATACAATTTAATATCCTCAGGAATTAAAAGGCCTTTATAAATAATAATCTTAGTGGAAAAACTTGGAAGATAAAAGAAATTTGATTGCGAAAGTTTTGAATTGTAAATTTCTTGTTCCGCTTTTTTACGTGCAATGAAGAGTTTTAAATTAAAATCGAAGCCGTCCTGTTCTTTTGAGGATTTGGCTACAAAAATTTGTTTTGTGAAAGGTTCAGTTTTTTTGGCAATTGATCCTAAGACAGAATGATCTACTGGTAAGGTACGCCAACCTAATACTTTAAGTCCTTGGCCGGTGAGTTGTTTTTCAAAAATAGATTCACAATAGAAACGTTGGTTGGCTTTACGAGGAAGAAAAACATTACCAACGGCGTATTGACCAAAATCCGGTATTGAGAAAGTGCATTCATTTAGAAATAATTCATGAGGAATATCCACTAATATACCAGCACCATCTCCTGTTGTTCCGTCAGAGCTTACAGCACCCCTATGTTCTAAACACTCTAAAATTTGAAGTGCTTTATGAATTACCTCATTAGACTTTTTACCCTCAAGGCTACAAATAAATCCCGCACCACAGTTGTCGTGTTCAAATTCTGGCAAGTACATACCTTGTTTTTTTAACATGAATTTTATTAATTAGACGGTTTATTTAAGTCAAAAGAATTTGAAATATAAGAACAAATCAAGAACAAACTATAAATGAAAAGCAATTATTGCGAGATGTGTAATTAATCGCATTTAAAAATATTTTTAAAGCGATTTAAGGACTTTATTTTAAAGAATTAATAATAGCTTTTTGCAACTAATAACAAACCTAAAGACATTCAATATCAATAATTTTAAAATAAAAACATTCGATTAAATGTTGAGTAAGAACAATAAGAAATTCATATTTTTTATATAATAATATTTTATACCCATAAATTTTTAGGGTAAAATATTGTTAATATAATAAAAATTTGATTTAACCCCCATTTATATTAGGGGTATTAGCATTAATATTCTAAGTTTGTGATGTAATTCAAACAAATAACCAAAAAATTAAATTATGAAAAAAATTTGTACATTATTATTGACGTGTTTTTCAGCGACCATCATTGCGCAGGAAGATGCACCTGCACTTTCAATTTCTGGGACTGTCGACGCTTATTATCAAACTAATATATCTTCACCAGATGATTTAGGTGATTCCTTTGGAACATCTTTCGCTGATGAAACAGGCTTCGCCTTAGGTATGGCAAATCTTGTTGCTTCATATGAAACTGGTTCTACTGGTGTTGTTGCAGACGTAGTATTTGGACCAAGAGGTGATGCTGCTGTTGGAGGATATAACCTTAACCAACTATATGCTTACTGGAATGTGTCTGAAACTACAACATTAACAATGGGGCGTTGGAATACATACCTTGGTTATGAAGTAATTTCTCCAGCTGGAAACTTCAACTATAGTACATCCTATATGTTTTCTAGTGGACCTTTCTCAATGGTTGGTTTGAAAGCTGATTTTGATCTTGGAAGCGACTTTAGCTTAATGCTTGCTGTTATGAATCCAACGGACGTAAATAACAACACTAGCGGAGGTTTTTCTCTAGGAGCTCAATTGGGCTATGCTGGACAATTTTTGAATCTTTATTATGATGATGATGAAGTCCTAGGGTTTGAAATTGACTATACCGGTGGATTTGATTTATCTGAAGAATTTTTCTTAGGAATCAATGCCGCTTATCAAGTTATGGGGATGGAAGCTGAACTACTTGGAGAGACTTTTTCTTTTGATGCAGGTTTTTACGGAGTCGCTTTGTATCCTCAGTACACTGTATCTGATAGCTTTGCTTTAGGGTTAAGAGGAGAATTATTTGGAGCCCATATTGAAGATGTAGATGACGTACCAAGTGTTTTTTCAACAACTCTTACAGGAAGTTACACGGTTGATAATTTAACTATCAAACCAGAAATTAGAATGGATGCTTGGAGTGAAGATGCTGAACCATACCTGGACAATGATGGTATGCCAACTGATTCTTTATCAGTTTTCACTTTAGCAATGGTTTACTCCTTCTAAAAAAACATTAATAAATTTTGTTTGTGATTAGAAAAAGCTCAAAAGATATAATGTCTTGTGAGCTTTTTTTTTAAACTTAGGCAGAATTGCGACTGGCGTTGATAATTCCATATAGAGTTCGAGTCACAATCTTTTCAAACAAATCGATCTGTTGTATGTCTGGGCTTTTTTGTTTTTGAAAGGCCTGTAGTTTTCTGAGGGAATATTGTTGAATGGTGAGCAATGGCAATACAATGGATTCTCGCATATCAATAGAGGCTTTACCGCTTGGTTCATTTTCCATTAATTTTTTGTAACCAGTAATTTTTAAAAGCAATGCTTGGGTGAGCTTGAATTCGTCATAAATGATGGTCCAAAATGCACCAAACTCTTCATCATCTGCCATATATTTTGTTAAAGGGAAAAAGGATTTACTAAGAGACATCATGCTATTTTCTAACAATGTCTTAAAAAAACTTGAATTATTGTAAAGCGCAATTACTTTTTCGAGCTCACCTTGAGACTCAAAGGCCTGGATAGCAGTACCCACACCAAAGAAACCAGGCACATTTTGCTTGAGCTGACTCCAGGAGCCAACAAAAGGAATAGCTCTTAAGTCTGAAAAAATCAATGCATCCGATTTAGAACGCTTTGAAGGTCGGCTTCCAATATTGGCTTTTCCATAGTACTTTAGAGTACTGATGCGCTCCAAGTATGGAATGAATTTTGGATGATTCTTAAAGTCTTGATAAGCTTGGTAACTCAGTGATGCCAAAGTATTCATTGTTTCACGGTCAGCCTCTGAAAAACCTTTATTGTGCTCGGATTGTAATTTATTGGAAAGTCCAGAACTAATCAATTGTTCCAAATTGTATTTCGAGGATTCCGGAGTTCCAAAATTTGAACTTATCGTCTGACCTTGTATTGTGAGTTGAACTTCTCTATCTTGAATTGTTGGACCAAGTGAGGCATAAAACTGATGGGTTTTTCCGCCTCCACGCGCTGGAGGCCCACCGCGACCATCAAAAAATACAACGTCAATATTGTTTTGGTTGGAAATAGTTGTTAAAGCTTCTTTTGCTTTAAATATAGCCCAATTGGCCATAAAATAACCACCATCCTTGGTACCGTCCGAAAACCCCAGCATTATAGTTTGCTTATTACCTCTTGATTTCAAATGCGACTTGTAAGCCTTGTTAGTGTAAAGTTGCCCCATCACTTTGGGTGCATTTTCTAAATCGGTAACCGTTTCAAACAATGGGACAATATCAATGCTAAGCTTGTCGTTGAAAGCAACTAATTTTAACATCGTATAAAGCTGCATGACGTTAAGCGCTGTCTGATTATTGCTTATAATGTAGCGGTTGGCGCCTAAGGGACCGTTTTTGGATTGAATGGTTTTAACAACTTGAATTGTTTTTAAAGTATTATAAATCAATTCATTATCAAAAATTGAAATATCCAGCGTAGCATCTAAATTTGAAAGAACTTCAATTTGCTTCGCCTCATCAAGTTCATTATAGTTGTCTGGAAAAATTCCATTAGACTGTTCGATACAGCCATGTACAATACCAGAGAAAACAGTACTGTGGATGCGGCTGTCTTGACGCACATCTAAACTAGCAAAATGAGAACCGAAAAGCTGGGTTTTGTTGATCAAGCTTGAAATGTCGCTTATATATAGTGCGTGATGCTCCTTGGCTACCATTTTCTTTATTTCTTTAAGTTCATCAACAAAAAAGTCAAAATCAAAAAGATCGGGATTTGACAAACTGCGACCGATTGTTATAATAAGAGCTCCCAATCGGTCTTCTACAATTCTAAAGGTTAGTTTACGTTTTAATTTTTTTAAGTCTAATAAGTACTTCTTTATCAAGGTCTTTTTAAGTAAAGAAGCAACTTTAAAGGTGGTATCTGGAAGAACAAATGGATTTCCGTCTCTGTCGCCACCAGGCCAAAATCCAATATTTATGATTTCATTTTTTAAGCCCTTATTGTCATAAACGTTTTGTTGAATATAATCAAAAATAGATCCGAAGGAATCGTAAAAAACATGCTCTAAATACCAGACAAGATTTATAGCCTCATCATAAGGCGTTGGTTTTACATGCTTAAAAAATGGAGTTTTACCTAGTTGTGCTAATAGATTCCTGATACGATCCATATCATTGTCTCTAACGGCTTCAGTCAAATCGGTAATGATTCCTAAAACTGAACCAGGATAAAACTGAGTGGGATGAGCTGTTAGTACAATTCGGACTTTAAATTCATTTAGATAAGTTTTGAGTGCTTCAATTTTATTTTCAGAAAAAGCCTTTTCTTTTAAACTTCGCAGTGTTCCAATACCATCCATATTATTGATTACAGGGAACGCAGCATCTTCAATTGCATCAAAAAGTACAACCTGGCGTTCAATGTATTGAATAAACCTAAACAAAAGCTTAATCTGGCTTTTCTTTGTACGTCGGGCTTGGTACTTTTGAAAAAAAGTTTCAACAATAGAAGTGGGGTTTTCTCCAGCAGCATAGCCTTTTTCACAAGTTTCACGAAACAAAGGCAATAAAACCCCTGTTTTGGTAATTTGATCAAACGGCAATGTCATAAAGATACTGTCATAGATTTTAAACTTAGACAGTACATTTTGTTTAAAGCGTTCTAGCTTTGGTTTTACAGCCATATATCCTATTCTATTGCATCGCAAATATAAGAAAGCTCTCTTTTTTATTGATAATCTGCAGCATGATTTGTTAATTTCTTATAATTATGACTATAATATGATAATATTTTAAGGAATTTATTTTTTTGCTAAGAATTCAATGGTAAATAAAAATTATTATATTTAAATCTATTTTAAATACTTTATATAAAATGTCAAATCCCAAGTTTTTTGAATCACTTTCACTCCCTGTTATTGCAGCACCAATGTTTTTAATCTCTGGCCCTAAATTGGTGATTGAATGTTGTAAAAATGGCATTATTGGCACTTTTCCTGCACTCAACCAAAGGACTACAGAAGGCTTTGAACAATGGGTTATTGAAATCAAAACTGCGTTAAAAGAATTTGAAAGTGAAACTGGAAAAAAAGCTGCGCCATTTGGGGTCAACTTAATTGTACATCAAACTAACCCAAGAGTCCAGGCCGATTTGGCAATTTGCATCAAACATCAAGTGCCGCTCATTATTACCTCTCTGGGCGCCGTACCACAACTTGTTGGAGCCGTTCATAGTTACGGGGGTATGGTATTTCACGATGTCATAAAAAAAAGACATGCAGAAAAAGCAGCTGAAGCCGGAGTCGATGGTCTTATTTTAGTCTGTGCAGGTGCAGGGGGGCACGCAGGAACACTCAACCCTATGCCGTTTGTTGCTGAAATTAAAAAGTTTTTCAAAAAAACAATACTATTGTCAGGTTGCATCAGTAATGGTCGGGATGTGGCCTCTGCACTTCAAATGGGTGCAGATCTTGCCTATATGGGCACTCGCTTTATCAATACCAAAGAGAGTAAAGCGCCCGAAGATTACAGGAAAATGATTATTGATTCTTGCGCGAATGATATTGTATATACCGCCGCTATTTCTGGAGTTTCTGCCAACTTTCTACGTCCGAGTTTAGAAGCCATGGGGATCACCGAAGAAATGCTATCAAGACCTAAAAAAATAGATTTTGGCAATGAACTCTCAGCAATGGAAAAAGAAGCCAAAGCCTGGAGCACCATTTGGTCGGCTGGGCAAGGCGTTACAAACATCTCTGACAATCCCTCTACTAAAGACCTAATATCCGCTATGAAAAAAGAGTTCAAAACAGCTATAGAAGCGCAACAGGCCTTATTGGAAAAATATTAAACGGTCAACCTCTTAATATCATAACCGCTATCCCTATAAAAAAACCCATTTGAAGGCGTTTTAAAAGCAACTGTCTTTGCGGAGATTTCAAAAATAGTTTCGAGAAATAACTCGACAGAAAGACGAAGCAACTAAAGACTAAAAATGAGGTCAGGATAAATAGAAATCCTAAAGTATAGAATTGCTTGTATAATTCCATAGTTTCACTGAACAAAAAAGCAGGAAAAAAGGCTAAAAAAAAGACAGAAACTTTGGGATTTAGAACATTCATTACAAAGCCTTGTTTGAATAATTCATAAAATCCGTCAGATTGAGCTTTTTTCTGATCTTTATTAAAATTCATATTTGATTTATAAACTCTGATGGCTAAGAAAAGCATATAAGCTGTACCAAATAGCTTTAAAATAAAGTACAAACTTTCGTTCGATTGAATGAACGCAGAAAGACCAAAGGCAACTAGGCTTGTATGAATTAAGCAACCAGTCATTAAACCCAAAACAACAGCCATCCCCGTTTTTTTACCGTGTGTAGCGCTTTGTATCAAAACAAAAATATTATCAGGGCCTGGGGAAAAGGCCACAACTGCAGTTGCCAAAACAAATGATATTAAAATTTGGAAGTCCAAAATTAGCTTGTATTATAGATTTATAAGGGCTTTATTGATGCGTTTTACAAGACTGGGGCCTTCGTACACGAAGCCTGTATAAATTTGCACCAAGTCAGCACCAGCCTGTATTTTTTCAAGGGCGTCTTCAGCAGAATGGATGCCACCAACTCCAATAATAGCAAATGCATTTTTACTGTTTTTGGAAAGGTAACGAATGACTTCAGTGCTTTTGGATTTAATGGGCTGACCACTCAACCCACCATTGCCGATACTTTCCACAATGGCCTTGGGCGTTTGAAGACCGGCTCTAGAAACAGAAGTATTACAGGCAATCACTCCCGCAATTTCTGTCTTAGCAATCAAACGGATAATCTCATCCAATTGCAACTGATTTAAATCAGGCGCAATCTTTAAAAGAATGGGTTTTTGAACTTCATATTCGGCATTCAAACGCTTCATTTCGCAAATGAGTTCCTCTAAATAATCTTTATCTGTGAGTTTGGCATGACTGCCAACATTGGGGCAACTCACATTCAATACAAAATAATCCACATAAGAATGTAAGGCTTTAAAGCACTGCGCATAATCAGATGTATAATACGCTGGAGAGGTCTGGGTGTTTTTCCCGATATTACCCCCAATAATGACCTTATTTTTATTTTGTTTTAGATTTGAAATTAAGGCCTCAAGTCCAGCATTGTTAAATCCCATTCGATTAATCAATCCCGCATCTGCCTTTAGTCTAAATAGACGCTTTTTGGGGTTGCCATCTTGCGCTTTTGGAGTGACGGTTCCAATTTCTATGAATCCAAATCCAAAATTAGCCAATTCATTGTAAAGCAATGCATTTTTATCAAAGCCCGCTGCCAATCCAACAGGGTTGTTAAATTTAAGTCCAAACAACTCGCGTTCAAGTTTTGGGTGATTAATTTGAAAAAAAGCGCGAGCAATTCTTTGACTAAAAGGAATTTTAAAGATTAATTTTATAACACCGAATGTAAAATAATGTACGGCTTCTGGATCGAACTTGAAAAGAATTGAACGAATAATTTGCTTGTACATGGACCGTTGTTGGACTACAAAAATACATTAATTTGTTACACAAAAAAAGAAAGAACTCCAACACTTGCCACTTTGAGAAGGTATGATTATTTTTGAAAAAAGTGATTCAAATGCTCGACAAGCAACACATACTTAAACGATTTTTAAGCTACGTAAAAATTGATACCGAAAGTGACCCAAATTCCGATACTACGCCAAGTACGGACAAACAGTGGAAACTGGCCAATAAACTCGCCAAAGAACTTGAAGCCATTGGGCTCTCAGAAGTGCGTATCGATGATAATGCTTACGTGATGGGTACCTTACCTTCAAATGTGAAACACAAAGTGCCAGCCATTGGATTTATTTCTCATTTTGACACCTCACCCGATTTTACAGCGGCCAATGTCAAGCCAAAAATTTTTGAGAATTATGATGGTAAAGATATTGTTTTAAATGCCGAAGAAAACATTATTCTTTCACCAAACTATTTTGAGGATTTGTTGCTTTACAAGGGGCAAACTCTTATTACGACCGATGGAACAACTTTGTTAGGGGCGGATGATAAAGCAGGTGTATGTGAAATTGTTAGCGCAATGGAATATTTGGTGAAGCATCCTGAAATCAAACATGGACCGATTAAAGTTGGGTTTACGCCCGACGAAGAAATTGGTCGTGGTGCACATAATTTTGACGTGGCTAGATTTGGCGCCGAATGGGCTTACACCATGGACGGCAGTCAAATTGGTGAATTGGAATACGAAAACTTCAATGCAGCAAGTGCAAAAATTACCGTTCATGGAAAAATTGTTCATCCAGGCTATGCCAAAGGTAAAATGATCAACTCAATGTATTACGCTCAAAAATTCATAGAAGGTTTGCCGGCAGATGAAACGCCGGAAACTACCGAAGGTTATGAAGGTTTTTTTCATTTACATACCATTCAAGGAAAGGTTGAAAAAACAGTTTTAAACTATATTATTAGAGACCACGACTTGATGAAATTTAAAATCCGCAAAGACACCATCAAGGCTCTAGTAAATGACTTGAATAAGCATTTTGATAAAGTGCGTTTTGAAATAGAGATTAAAGATCAGTATTTCAATATGAAAGAAAAAGTAACTCCAATGATGCACATTGTAGACATTGCAGAAGCGGCCATGAAAGCCTTAGACATCAAACCACTAATCAAGCCCATTCGGGGGGGCACTGATGGCTCACAATTGAGCTATATGGGGCTACCCTGTCCAAATATTTTCGCTGGTGGTCATAATTTCCATGGGCGCTACGAATATGTTCCTTTAGAAAGTATATTAAGTGCGACTGAAGTCATCTGTAAAATTGCAGCCTTGACCCAAGAACGCTACCAATAAAAAAAGCTGCATCTGCAGCTTTTTTTTATAATCGACAGTACTTATGTACTATTTTTTTGTGGGTGCATTCAATTTCTGGGTCATCTCAATGGACAGCGCAGAACGCTCAAATTTAATTTTACCAGCCAAAGTTTCAACTACACAAGAGTTGTCTTTATCATTGAGTGCGGCAATTTTGCCATGCATCCCAGATTTTGTAATGACACGATCCCCTTTTTTTAAATTGGCTGCAAATTGTTTTTCTTTTTTGTTGCGCTTAAGCTGGGGCGCTAAAATAAAAAAGTAAAACACCAATAATATTAAGATTAAAGGTGTATAATTACTAAGGGTTTCCATAGGATATTTCTATTAGTTATTGTTTTTTAACAACTGCTGGAGCTGGCACATTGGGATCAGGCTTTATAAAAGCACTAATACGAACTTTTTCTTGGCCTTTTTCAGTATTAGTTGTTAGAGTAATTGTTTTAGAAACTTTATTAGCGCCTTTACCGTTAAACTTAACAGAAAACTGAGAAGACTCTCCTGGCATCAAGGGTTCTTTACTCCATCCTTGAGGGACAGTACAGCCACAGGTACTTTTAATGTCGGTTACCACCAGGGGAGATCGCCCTGAATTTGTGTATGAAAAAACTGTTTCAACAGCAGTACCATTTTGAATTTCACCAAAATCGTGTAAGGTTTTATCAAAACTAATGGTCGGAAAAACAATAGTTTGGGTATCGCGTTCAGCGGCCTTTTCAACATTCAGTTGGTCAATTTTTTCAGTCGCATTTTCTTTACATGAATTTAGAGGGAGCATTGCCAAGGCAAAGAGAATTAAGCTAATTTTTTTCATATCCTGATTATTTATTTGTTTTTAAATTGAAGGTAAATTTAATAAAATTACATTAAACCACGCCCTTTCTTATTCAAGGTTTTTTGATTTCTATAATCCCTCACAATTTTATCCAAAACTCCATTGATAAAAACATTACTTTTTGGAGTTGAATAATCTTTTGCCAGCTCAATGTACTCATTGATGGTTACTTTGACTGGAATACTTGGGAACTCTTGAAATTCACATATCGCCATCTGAAGCAATACAAAATCAATTTTCGCAATGCGATCCTTGTCCCAGTTTTTAGTTTTTGAAATAATTTCTGCGTTGTAAAAATCAATATTATCAAGTGTGGTCTTCATGAGTTTAAACCCAAATACTTCGTCTTCTTTATCTTTGAATAAATTGGGAATAAAAAATTCTGTTTTTAGCTTGGAAGTAGTCCGTTTAAACAATTTTAAAATGAAGGTATTAACCACTGGAAAGTCGTCCACCCAGGTGATATTTTTATCTTGAAAATAATCATAAAGCTTATTGTTGGATACAATAATTTCTCTAAAAACTTCAACGACAAAAGCCACG
The DNA here is from genome assembly GCA_045561735.1 of Flavobacteriaceae bacterium. Taxonomy (GTDB): domain Bacteria; phylum Bacteroidota; class Bacteroidia; order Flavobacteriales; family Flavobacteriaceae; genus UBA3537. Next base: position 30,976 of record JBJKXC010000015.1, read on the forward strand.
TCATTTTCTAATGAAGATTTAGAACTACTCATAAAAGATTGGTACAAATCGCTTTGTATTAGGTCCTTGTAGATTAATTCAACATATTCTCCATCTTGTTCCCAATATTGAATTTTATGCGATTCTAATTTGGCATTTAAGGGGGCATCCTCTGCTAATTTTTGTAACAAAAAATTATCAATAAAACGCATGTTTGGGTTTACATCTTGTTGCGTTTTGATATATTTTTTTTGAGATCTCTTTTGGTAGTCTATAGCCCTCTCCCTAAGCTTGATAAGCAAAGATGTCATTAAAAGGTATAGCTTATACATATGCTCCGTGCTGTTTTGCAATTGCGCGACCAAATCAATTTCTGTTGAGTTGGTTGTTTGCGCATATAACACTTGCATGACTTTAGCGCGAATATGACGTCTATTGAGCATAATATAAAAGAACTTTGCGTATCAAACTATGATTATTTTTATCGGGTTTGATATAATTCAAGTTGCAAAAATAGTATTATTTTAAACTTTAGGAATCAAAAAATAGTTTTTTTATAACATAATTACTGAATCCTAAAAAGTATATTTGTTTTAAGAATATATAATGAAAGAGCTAAATCATATCAATAAATACTTTATAAAGTACAAACACAAAATCATACTAGGTATATTCATTGTGGCATGTGCTAAGATTTTTTCATTGTTTACACCTCAATTGATTGGCGACATCATCACCTTGGTAGCGAAGCAAATAGACAATCCATTGCCCGAACCTGCATTTAAATCTGCAATTCGTTTTAAAATCATTTTGATTTTAGGTGCAGCCTTTGCTACGGGATTATTTACTTTTTTAATGCGCCAAACTCTTATCAATGTATCAAGATATATTGAATTTGATTTGAAAAATGAGATATACCAGCATTACCAATTCCTATGTTTGCCCTTTTACAAACAAAATAGAACAGGGGACTTAATGAATCGAATTACGGAAGACGTTGGCAAGGTTCGCATGTATGTTGGACCTGCTGTGATGTATACTATCAATACATTGACTTTGTTTACTGTAGCACTCATCTACATGTACAGCAAAGCACCAAAACTTACGCTTTACACTGTTATACCGTTACCAATATTATCATTATCAATTTATCTTTTAAGTAAATTTATTCATAGACGAAGCACTATTGTGCAAGCCCAGCTTTCAACCCTCTCCTCAGCAACACAAGAAATTTTTAGTGGAATTTCTGTGATAAAAGCCTATGCGATTGAAACACAAACACAAAACGATTTTACTAAACTTTCTAACAATCAGCGAAGTAAAAAATTAAATTTGACTAAAATACAAGCCTTTTTCTACCCCTTAATGTTATTTCTTATCGGAACCAGTAATTTAATTGTTATTTATGTGGGTGGCCAACAATACATCCAAGGGGACATTCAAGAACTCGGAACCATTGCAGAGTTTATAATTTATGTCAATATGCTGACTTGGCCTGTGGCATCTGTTGGGTGGGTTACCTCACTTGTTCAAGAAGCTGAGGCATCACAAAAGCGCATCAATGAGTTTTTAAAACAAAAACCATCTGTAGTCAATACTCAAGTTGAAAGCACTGAAATTAAAGGAAAAATTGTCTTTAAAAATGTGCATTTAACATACGGAGATACAAATATTGAAGCATTAAAAGGGATAAATTTTGTTTTGGAGAAGGGGAAAACCATAGCTATAATTGGAAAAACTGGTAGTGGAAAATCAACAATTTTGGAACTTATTGGAAGGATGTATAATTGCACTTCGGGCAGCATTGAAATTGATGATAAAAACATTGAAAATATTAATTTATACGACTTAAGAAATAGCATTGGTTATGTACCTCAAGATCCCTTTTTGTTTTCTGATTCTATTAAAAACAACATAAAGTTTGGAAGTAATAATGCCTCTGATGAAGAAGTTAAACAAGCTGCAGAAAATGCAGTGGTACACAAAAATATAATTAAGTTTTCAATGGGTTATGACACCGTTCTTGGCGAACGTGGTATCACGCTATCTGGAGGTCAAAAACAACGCATTTCAATTGCGCGTGCTTTTATAAAAACCCCTAGAATCTTGATGCTAGATGACTGCTTATCGGCAGTAGACACAGAGACCGAGGAAGAAATTCTTGAAAATTTGAAGCATATTTCCAAAGATCGAACTACACTCATTGTAAGCCATAGAATTTCGTCGGTTAAAAACGCTGATGCAATTTTGGTTATCGATAAAGGACAAATAATTCAACAAGGCACACACAATGAATTAATTAGTAAAGAGGGCTATTACAATGCGCTTTACAAAAAGCAATTACAAGAATCTACTCGCTGATTTCAACGATTCATGACTTGATAAATAATAATCTAAAAAAGTTGTCGAGGTCATATATTTTTTTCATTTTTGATCTTATCAATAAAGAACTCAATAAAAATAAAAATGTACGAAAGAGAACAAGATATTTTATCAAAGGCCCTTAGGGCCGGCAGGAGAACGTATTTTTTTGATGTCAAAGCTACCAAAGCTGGAGACTATTACTTAACCATTACGGAGAGTAAAAAATTCACAAATGAAGACGGTTCTTTTCATTTTAAAAAACATAAAATCTATTTATATAAAGAAGATTTTAATGAATTTAAAGCCATTCTTGAAGAAATGACAGATTTTATAATTAAAGAAAAAGGAGAGGAAATCATCAGTGATTATAACCCAGATGAAGCATTTTCAAACAATGAAAGTGAATAGACTGTAGATGGATTTATTGATGCTAAGAATAAAATTTTAGGCTATTGAACACTCGAGCCATTTGGAACTTTGTGCGAGGGATTCAGTAAAACAACACCTGCTTTGTCAACCGATCCTAAAACCAAACACTGGCTTTTAAAGTTTGCAATTTGCTTTTCTTCAAAATTAACATTGGCTACAATTTGTTTTCCAACCAAATCCGCTTTGGTGTAATGTGATGTAATTTGCGCTGAGGATTTTTTGATGCCCAGTGGACCAAAGTCTATAGTCAGTTGATAGGCGGGTTTGTGTGCAGCAGGAAACGCTTTAACTTCAATTACCGTTCCTACACGTAAATCAATTTTTTGAAAATCTTCAAATGAAATTTCAGACATATTATACGTAACTTTACATTGTAAAGATATCATTAAAAAATAAAAAATCATGGCTAGAACACCCTCAAATATGTTACCCTTAGGCACCAAGGCTCCCACTTTTAACTTATTGGATACTACCAGTGACACTTATAAAAACTTAGAACACTTGCAAGGCGCGCAAGGGACTGTTATCGCTTTTATATGTAACCATTGCCCTTTTGTAATTCACATCAATCAAGCCCTTGTAAATACGGCGAACCTTTATCAAGAAAAAGGGATTAATTTTATTGCTATTTCAAGTAACGATATAGAAAAATATCCACAAGATAGCCCCGAAAAAATGAAATTACATGCCCTTGACACAGGCTATTCTTTTCCTTACTTGTATGACGAAACACAAGAAGTTGCCAAAGCATATGATGCGGCATGCACCCCCGATTTTTATTTATTTGAAAGTAATTTAAAACTTGTATACCGCGGTCAAATGGATGCTTCAAGACCTGAAAACGGGCTTGAAAATGATGCTTCAGATTTAATACATGCCATGGAATGTCTGCTAAAAAAAACGCCAAACGAAGCGGTTCAAAAACCAAGTATTGGATGCAATATCAAATGGAAACCAACTAATTTTCCATCTTAATAACAAATAAATCCTCATATTTTAATATAAAAGCGGATTGGTTTATATAGCCTCCTCCTTCATCTTTCACATAGTTAAACTTGTTTTCTAAACAACTTGTTTGAGTAGTAGTTAAATCGCTGTAAAAAGATTTGAAAGATGCCAATCGAAAAAGTAAATCTAAAGTCAGATCAAAACCACGTGTAGCGTAACGTGTTGGATAAGTTCCATACTTTTCGTTATAACCTCTTGCAAAAGAAGTCAATTCCTCATTGTAGTGGTATACAGACGGGAATTGAAAATTTAAATTAGATAAATCTGTATTGGATATATTATTACCTGTAAAAGCCTTGTTATGGTTAGTGGTCATCAATGTGAGTTTGCGTTCAACCTCAATTTCAATGTCTTCTTCATCTTCATTTTCGACTTCTTCTTTTTCAAGAGTGATACCATTCAAACCATTGAGCATGCTTGTTACATTGGATACAAAACTCTCATTATTGGTTTCCAAAAAGACTAAAGTTCTCCCCGGAAGCAAGGCCTTCTGAACAGACTCAAATTCGACATAATATTGTTCTATACCAGAATCATCACGTTGAGAATTCAAAACATTGGCCATTGGAAAAGCTTTTAGAATTTTAGAAACGCGACCCATGGATTTTGAATCTGAAATGATTAATATTTGATTTGGAATGCTGTCTTTTTTTGCATAGGTCAATAACTTGTCAGCTATCCAGTCATCGGAGGGAATGCTTTGAATGAGATTGGTATTAAGGAGGGTATCAAATTTTACAAATGGAGATACAACTGCAGTATTGGAAGCTTGTAACGATTGAGCCACCAGCTTGCAATTGCTTGAAGTTATGGGGCCAATTACAAGGTCATATTTTGACAAATCATTATTTAGCAATAGGCTTCGAGTCTTTTGGGTATTGCCTTCAGTATCAAAAACATCAAGATTGGTAGAAATACCTAGTTGTTTGGCCGAGTCTAAAGCCATTTCAAGGCCGGCATAAAATTCTGTTGAAATACGAATATAACCGTCGCGTTGAATCTGTTTTTTCGCCAAATGAATGGAATCAAAATCAATTGAATTGGTTTTGAAGGGTAACAATAGAGCAATTTTTTTTGGATTAAAGTGCTTTAATTGAGCTGTTAAGTCCGTAATTTTCAAATCGACTCCTTTTAAATTTGACTTTGGAACTTTCAATACCATGCCGTTTTTTAGACCCGTTTCTTTTAAAATAGGGTTTAATTGTTCCAAGCTGTGCCGATCAATACCTAATTTTTTAAACAAGCGGTAATAACCCTCTTTGGGTAGCACTTCATAAAAATCAAAACTTGGATCTGAAACTGTTTGCTCTTCATAAGTTTCAATATTGGGAACGTTTATCGATTGACCAATATTTAAAACAGCGCTCAAATTTGGATTCAAAGCTTCTAACTCCTGAACTGAGATTCCAAACTTATAGGCAATGCGCCATTTTCCTTCTTTTGGTAAGACTTTATAAACCCGCAGCGCCTTAGGGGGTACAACAACAGTTCGTGTTTTATATTTCGGAATGTAAATTTTGTCTTTGAACTTAAGTGTGGTTTCGTATAATTTCTGATTGTTTTTTTTGATTTCTTCAACAGAGACATTGTATTTTTTGGAAATACTGTACAGACTCTCTTTTCGCTTGACACGATGAATTTTATAGGAAACAACTTCTTGTATCTCTTTGGTGACTAAGCTCTTTTTATGAATGGGGTTAGGAATGAGCAAAACATTCCCAACGAAAAGTTGATTTTTTGCCTCAGGATTAAGGTCAATAATATCCTCTGGCAGAACACCGTAACGCTGAGCAATAGCTTCTAAATTATCTGTAGAATCAATGGTGTGTTCGCGCAAAACTTGGGCAGATACCAGATTGATAAAGAGCATTAAAATCGCGCTAAAAAAGAGTTTATTCATGTTGTTTTATGGGTTCAATAGGAGTTTAAAACTAATGCGCTTATCTAAGATATCCAAATATTATTCCCATTCTATGGTCGCTGGCGGCTTGGAACTGATGTCATACACCACTCTGTTCACACCTTTGACCTTGTTGATGATCGTATTGGAAGTTTTTTGTAAAAACTCGTAAGGCAGGTTTACCCAGTCCGCAGTCATGCCATCGGTACTTTCCACAGCCCTGAGGGCTACACATTTTTCGTAGGTACGTTCATCTCCCATCACACCAACACTGTTAACTGGCAGTAACATGGCCCCTGCTTGCCATACTTTATCGTATAAATCCCATTCCCGCAAACCATTGATGAAAATTGCATCAACTTCTTGTAAAATACGGATTTTTTCAGCAGTAATATCTCCTAAAATACGAATGGCCAATCCAGGTCCTGGAAAAGGATGGCGGCCTAATAATTGTGCATCAATGCCCATTGAAGCACCCACACGGCGCACTTCGTCTTTAAACAAAGCTTTGAGCGGCTCAACAACCTTTAATTTCATAAAATCCGGTAAACCTCCGACATTGTGATGACTTTTTATGGTTGCACTGGGGCCACCTGTAGCCGAAACACTTTCAATCACATCTGGATAGATGGTACCTTGCGCCAACCACCTGACATCTTGTATCAGCTGGGCTTCATCATCAAAAACTTCGATAAAAACACGCCCAATGGCTTTTCGCTTTTTTTCTGGATCGTCAATACCTGCCAAAGCATTTAAAAAACGATCCGAAGCATCCACACCTTTGACATTAAGGCCCATGCCTTCATATTGTTTTAATACGCTTTTAAATTCGTCCTTACGCAACAACCCATTATTGACAAATATGCAATACAAATTTTTACCTACAGCTTTATTTAATAAAATGGCAGCAACCGTAGAGTCTACACCACCAGAAAGTCCTAAAACGACTCTATCATTGGTGAGTTGAGATTTTAAATTGGCGACTGTTTCTCCCACAAAAGAGTCTGGAGTCCAATCTTGTTTGAGCCCAGCAATGGACACCAAAAAGTTTTCAAGGATTTGTTTGCCATCGGTAGAGTGATACACCTCAGGATGAAATTGAATGGCATAAGTTGACTCCCCCTCAATTTTATAGGCCGCATTTTCTACATCATGGGTACTGGCCAACAAGACCCCATTGGTAGGCAAAGTTTTAATGGTATCACTGTGACTCATCCAAACTTGACTGCCTTTAGACACGCCTTTGAAAAACAAGTCTTGGTTGTCAATAAATGACAAATTGGCTCGTCCATACTCCCGGGTGTTTGAGGGCGCTACATTTCCACCTGAAAAATGGGCTAAATATTGGGCCCCATAACAAACGGCCAATAATGGTTTTTTTGCTCTGATTTCTGATAAATCGAGATGCAGCGCATCATCGCCACGTACGGATTGTGGACTACCCGAAAGCACAACAGCTTTATAGCTATCAATTTGAGCTGGAATTTTGTTGTAAGGGTGAATCTCGCAGTATATATTCAACTCTCTCACACGACGTGCGATGAGCTGGGTGTATTGAGATCCAAAATCGAGAATTAATACCTTGTCATGTTGCATAATCAAAAGTACTGTTTATCTATAAATTCTAAATAAATTTTTTATAAAAACTTATAAAGAAAAAACATAGAAATTCTGTTGAAAAGGGTCGAACTCAGATTTTAATAATTCTATAAAATCATGACCCAAATGGGCATAATAACATGAGAAATTGGCGTGACGCTCTTGTAATTTATTTTCAGGAAATAAAGCCGCTTTTAAACCCAGTGCTTTCTCAATTTGAGCAGCATGCAGTCTTTTTTCGGCTTTAAAAAGTCTTTTTTCTAAATTAGAAAGCCCTTTGAGTTGTTTTTTTTCTTGAGCAGCCACAGCACCTAAAAATGAAGCATCTGTTTGTTTTGCCATTTTGTAAAGACTTTCAAATTGCTTTTTTAAATGGTTTTTTTGGGGACTAAAATCAAGGGGCTGTTGACTGTGAAACTTTGTCACTTTAGCGATTAAAGCATCGTTAGATAAAAATAAATCGGCAGTAGACAAGCCTAAATCTTCCAAATCTTTTAATTGTTCCTTCGTCATGACCAAAGCTGAATTTCGATGCATTAGAATTGGGAATTCAATTTTAGAGGCCTCAAAATAGGACTTTAATTGCAGCCAATAGGCCAATTCGCCACCCCCACCAGTATAACTTAAATTGGGCAAAATGGTTTCTTGATACAACGGGCGCATCAATACATTGGGTGAAAAGCGTTCAGGGTGCTGTTCAATTTCTTTATAAATTGACTCTAGATCAAATGATATGTCAGTAGCTGAAACACGAAAATTACCGTTTTCTTGTACAATCCGTTCCCGCAAATCATCTAAAATATAAAAAAGGTTGACCTGACGGGGATTCGCTTGGATTTTAAAACTACAATCTATGGACTTCAAAGCAGTATTTGTTGAAGAGACAGAATCAAATAAAAGAGACTTAGTGAACTCGTCTTTGAGTTGTGGTACAAATAGGCGCTTGAGTGCTGTATCATCACCGTCAACCACAACAACCCCATCTTCACCAAACAATTGATGCACTAAGCTTCTAGTGGCATCTGCTAAGTTTTTCTGAGACATATAAGCCGCTTTAAATATCTTTTTCAGGTGATCAGACGCATCACTATCTCCAGTATATTTGGAAAATTCATCAAAAATAAAATCCAAGCCTTTTGTAGACAAACGCCCTATTGGCCCTGCGGAATCTAAAGCCCATTCGAGACGATTATCAGCCATATGAAAATGATTGATTTCTTTGAAATCGTGGTCTTCTGACGCCATCCAAAAAACAGGAATAAAGCTGTTGTCTGGGTATTTATCTCGAAGATTTTTTGCCAAATTAACAACGGATATAATTTTATACAAAAAGTACAGAGGTCCTCCCATTAAATTGAGTTGATGACCTGTGGTGACTGTAAAGGTTGTTGGGGCCTTTAAAGCGTCTATCTGAGATTTTGTCATTGGACTTAAATCAAGACTTTTGTATTGCGCTGTCAAACGATTGGCTAAAATCTGACGTTGTTCAATTGATAATTGAGCAGCTTTGGCGGTCATTTGAGCTTCAAAATTTTCAAGCTTTGGGGCCCGCCCATAAAAAGATTCCAATAAAGGATCGCCTTCAATAAACGCCTGTAAAAGTTTAGAAAGCGTCTGGGTGTTTACATATGGAATTTTTGATGTAGCCATCCTCCTTATTTTGTGGTTGGTAAAGATACTTTAATAAATCCAAATTTAATTAAAGCTGATGATTTTGATTGAACCGTGAGTGAATAGGCTTGAGCAGAAATAATTCTTTTGTGGCACTATTTTTTAAAAAAAGAATCTATGAATTCCATTTTATTAAAAACTTGGAGGTCCTCAATCCCCTCACCAACGCCAATGTACTTAACAGGGACTTGAAATTGATCACTGATACCGATCACTACCCCACCTTTGGCGGTACCGTCTAATTTGGTGACTGCCAAAGCATTTACTTCGGTAGCTGCTGTAAATTGTTTGGCTTGTTCAAATGCATTTTGACCGGTGGACCCATCTAATACCAATAAAATTTCGTGCGGCGCATTGGGCACTACTTTGTGCATCACACGCTTGATTTTTGTCAACTCATTCATTAGGTTGACTTTGTTGTGTAAACGGCCTGCGGTGTCAATAATAACAACATCAGCTTGGTTGCTGACAGCACTTTCTAGAGTATCAAATGCAACAGAGGCAGGATCACTGCCCATATTCTGTTTTACAATTGGAACCTCCACACGCTCAGCCCAAACTTGCAGTTGGTCAATGGCGGCCGCTCTAAAGGTATCAGCAGCACCCAAAACCACTTTATGACCTTGTTTTTTAAATTGGTGTGCCAACTTTCCAATGGTCGTTGTTTTTCCAGCGCCATTGACCCCAACAACCATGATAACATAGGGCTTGTGGTTGGAGGCTAAAGAAAATTCTGAATCGTTGCCTGAATTTATTTCGGAGAGTAAACCCGCAATTTCTTCTCTCAAAATAAGATTTAATTCCTCTGTGCTTAAATATTTATCCTTGGCAACTCGCGCTTCAATGCGATCGATGATCTTGAGCGTTGTTTCAACCCCTACATCGCTAGTAACCAATACTTCTTCAAGATTATCTAAAACACTATCGTCAACTTTAGATTTTCCGGCAACTGCTTTTCCTAGTTTTTCAAAAAAACTGGATTTAGATTTTTCCAACCCTTTGTCTAGGGTTGCCTTTTTTTCGGATGAAAATATCTTTTTAAAAAAACTCATGAGACCTATAGTTATGGAATAATTAGCTGTTTTGCAAGTTACTAAAAAATAAAAAGCCGCTTTGGATAAAAGCAGCTTTTAAGTATAATGTTTATGGTATTTTACTTCTTGTTTAAGAAGTCATTGACTCTTTCTGGAGACATGATAGATTCCACAAAGATATAGGCCCCAGTTTTTGGAGACTTTACCATTTTAATGGCTTTTGTAAGGCGCTTAGAGCCTGTTTGTAATGTTGCAACTGATTTCTTTGCCATGATTCAAATTATTTAATTTCTTTGTGTAACGTCATACGCTTTAAAATGGGATTAAATTTTTTAATCTCCATGCGGTCTGGTGTATTCTTTTTATTTTTTGTTGTAATGTATCTCGAAGTTCCTGGTTGACCAGAAGCTTTGTGCTCTGTACATTCTAAAATCACTTGAATTCTGTTTCCTTTCTTTGCCATAATCGTTTAGACTTTAATGGATTATTTTAAAAACCCTTTTGATTTTGCTTCTTTGATGGCTGCAGATATACCAATTTTATTGATTGTTTTCAATGCAGCAGCAGATACTTTTAAAGTAACCCACTTGTCTTCTTCAGGGATGTAGAAACGTTTTTTCAAAAGGTTGGCGTTAAATTTACGCTTGGTTCTGTTCAAAGACTTAGAAACATTGTTCCCAACCATTGATTTCTTCCCAGTAAGTTCACATATTCTAGACATGATCTTTATTTTTTAAAGTTTTGTTGTTTCAAAACGAGGTGCGAAAATACGAAATCTTCGTAAGTTCACAAATTTTGTTTACTCAATTTTTAAAAATTTCTTTTTGAATCAAGTTGAGTGCCATATTTAAAGTTTTGATCATGATGCGGTGCCGCTGGTTTCCGAAAGTGTATTCTTGAGCATAAACTTGATTTGGCGTTGCAATCGAAATACAAACTGTTCCGATCTCCGCATCAGAATCGCCTTTTGAAGGACCTGCATTTCCAGTGGTGGCAATTGCATAATCTGAGTTGAACAATTTCTGAACGCCTGAAGCCATGGCTTTTGCGACTTCTACACTCACCACAGAATGATTGTCAATGAGTGTCTTGTCCACGCCCAATACCGCTGTTTTTATTTGCGTATCATAAGCAACGACCCCACCTTTGAAATACTTGGAGGCTCCAGGGTGATTTGTAAATTGAGCGGCGATTTTTCCTCCTGTACAACTTTCTGCGACCGCAAGGGTTTTATCGATGTTAACCAACTGATTTCCAATTATTTGTTCTATGGAATTGTCTTCTTCAAAACCTACAAAAACATCAGATATTTGCGGAATGAGTGTTTGGATTTCTGCAGCCATTGATTTTTCAACCAATTCTTTGTCAAATCCTTTCGAAGACAATCGCAATCGCACGCGCCCAAGATTTGGCAAATAGGCCAATTTAATTGTATTAGGGAGATTGGTTTCCCAATCTGATATGCGATCGGCGATGATGCTCTCCCCTACGCCATAGGTCAAAAGCGTTTTATGTAAAATAAAAGGCAATTCAAAGGCCTCTGAAAGTCGTGGGAGTACTTCGTTTTGAAGCAGGGCTTTCATCTCAAACGGTACCCCTGGAAGTGCTATAAAAACAGTGCCCTCTTTTTCCATCCACATTCCTGGTGCAGTCCCTGATGCGTTCATGAGAACTGTAGCTTTAGAAGGTACTAAAGCTTGATCCAAATTAACCTGCAAAAGCGGTTGCTTGATGTATTTTTTCCAAATGTCTTTGATATGCGCCAGTACGGCAGAATCTGAAACAAGTTTGTCTTCAAAAAACTCAACAAATGTAGTTTTGGTTATGTCGTCTTTTGTGGGGCCTAACCCCCCTGTTAAAAGCACCAAATCAGAATTGGGCTGTGCCCTATTTAAAGCATCTAAAATATGTGATTTCTCATCTTGAACAGAAGTTATTTGATGGATGGAAATACCAATTTTATTTAAGGCTTTGGCAATGAAGTTTGAGTTGGTGTCTACAATTTGCCCAATTAATATTTCGTCTCCAATGGTAATAATTTCAGCCTTCATTTACTTGACTTTTATGGAGAAGAATTCATCGTTTTCTATGAATCCGGTTAAAATATCATCAGAAGCGACTGCACCAACACCCGATGGCGTTCCTGTAAAAATAACATCTCCAATTTTAAGGGTAAAAAATTGGGACACATGCGCAATGATGGCATCGATATTCCAAAGCATTTTTTTGGTATTTCCAGTCTGTACAATAGCATCGTTCTTTTTGAGATGAAATGCTATATTGTTTAAATCTTTAAATTTTGATTTTGAAACCCATTTGCCAATGACTGCAGAACCGTCAAAAGATTTGGCTTTTTCCCAAGGTAATCCCTTTTCCTTTAAATCTTCTTGTAAATTTCTAGCAGTAAAATCAATTCCTAAACCAATATGATCGAAATATTTGTAGGCAAATTCGGGAGCGATGTACTTCCCAACTCTGTTAATTTTTACAAGAATTTCAAGTTCGTATTGAACATTCTCTGAAAAATCAGGAATAAAAAAGGGATGTTTCTTTAAAAGTATGGAGGTGTCCGGTTTTAAAAAAACAATTGGGGCATCAGGGGTTTCGTTTTGAAGCTCTGAAATGTGATTACTGTAATTACGGCCAATACAAATCAGTTTCATTTAAAATAATTTCTGATTAAAAGCCCGTAATTTAATGGCCGTTAAAACCTTTTTTGTGAACAGTGGGAAATCAGCATCTAACAACCAACCAAAATAACCAGGTTCTTTTTGTAAAACTTCTGTTACCTTTTTCCCTTTGTGTTTTCCAAATGAAAAACATTCGTCACCGTCTTCATCAAAACGTATAAACCCTGCAAAATCCGCAAACTTTTGTCGGGTACTGAATTGTGCCAAGAACTTGGTATCATTCTCAAGCGCATCGTATCGGTCTAATTGCGCTTTTAAAACTTCATAAGTGGCAATGGTATCAGCTTCAGCACTGTGGGCATTTTCTAAATTTTTATCACAATAAAACTTATATGCGGCCGTCAAAGTGCGCTGTTCCATTTTGTGAAAAATGGTCTGAACATCTACAGATTGTCTGTTTTTCATATCAAAATCAAGGCCAGCACGAAGCATTTCTTCAGCTAAAATTGGAATGTCAAAACGGTTGGAATTAAAGCCCCCTAAATCGGCATCTACAATCCAGGAATTGACCTCCTTGGCCAGCATTTTAAAGGTTGGGGCATCTGCAACTTTTTCATTTGAAACACCATGAATGGCTGTAGATTGCGCTGGAATGGGCATTTCTGGATTGACCAACCATGTTTTTTTTTCTTCTTTTCCGTTGGGGAAAACTTTTAAAATAGAAATTTCAACAATTCTATCAGAAGTAATGCTGACGCCGGTTGTTTCTAAGTCGAAGAAACAAATTGGTTTTTTTAAATTTAATTGCATCTGTTTATATTGGTCTGTTTTCGTCCCAAGATTCTAAAAGTTCTTTGACGGTTTTGATAAATTGACCGCCTAACGCCCCATTGACCACTCTGTGGTCGTAGGAATGCGATAAAAACATTTTTTGACGAATGCCTATAAAGTCACCCGCTTCTGTCTCAATTACTGATGGTACTTTTCGAATGTTCCCTAAGGCTAAAATTCCAACTTGTGGTTGGTTGATAATAGGAGTGCCCATAATGCTTCCAAACCCACCCACATTGGTCACAGTGTAAGTGCCGTCTTGAACGTCATCTGGATTGAGTTGATTGTTTCTTGCACGGACTGCCAAATCATTGACACGTTTGGTCAATCCCATCAAATTCAGCTGGTCCGCTTGTTTGATGACGGGAACGATCAAATTGCCATCGGCCAATGCTGTTGCCATCCCAAGGTTTATGGATTTGTGTTTTATAATGTGATCACCGTCTACAGAAATATTCAGCATGGGATGTAGGGTCAGTGCTTTTGCGACTGCTTCCATAAAAATAGGCGTAAATGTGATTTTCATCCCATAACTTTCTTGAAATTTCGCCTTTATTTTATTGCGCCAATTCCAAACTTTAGTCACGTCCACTTCAATAAAAGACTGAACGTGTGCCGAAGTCTGAACAGAATTCACCATGTGTTTAGCCACGAGTTTGCCCATACGAGTCATCTCAATAATTTCATCTGAAGAACTGTTGGATTGAGCCGTTTCTGACTGCATTGAAGTGGCTTCGATATTTATAAAATTTGATGGTGTAGAAACAATTGGATTTGCGACTGCAGGCTTATTATCATTGGAGGTAGGCTGCGTATTTTGTCTGTTGTCCAAATAATCTAAAATATCCGTTTTGGTCACACGGCCATCTTTGCCACTTCCTGAAATTTGATCCAATTCGGCTTGAGAAACACCTTCTTTTTTAGCAATATTTTTCACCAAAGGTGAATAAAATCGATTGCCATTAGAGCTGATAGGCGTCACAAAAGATTTTGCAGTAGAAACCGTTGCTTCAACCGCCTCAACTTCCTCTGAGAATTGAGCGTTGATAGGTTTAAAAGCGCTTTTGTCCTCTTTTTCAACGCTAACCTCCAAGGAAGGTTCGCGAACATCGGCATCGGTTTCAATGATG